>JBAROV010000065.1:0-6536 GCA_049642465.1 Vicinamibacterales bacterium | reverse complement strand
GCTCAATCAATTCGTCCTCGAAGCGATCACGCGTCGGGAGTTGATCATTTACCAACGAGGTTACTCTCGTTCCTTCGTGCATGTGCGCGACGTCGCCGATGGCCTCGTGCAGTCGCTGTCGGCGTCTCGGGATCTCGTGACCGGGCAAGTGTTCAACCTCGGGTCCGACGGCGGTAACTATACCAAGGACCAGATTGTCGCTCTCGTAGCCAAGCACGTTGGCGGCGTCCGAATTACGCACAAGGACTTGAGTTTCGGTGGCGATATGCGCGACATCACCGTGTCCTTCGCCAAGATCAGAAAGACGCTGAGGTTTGAGCCGCAACTGACCGTGGAGGACGGAATCATTGAAGTTCGTGACGCCTTAAGCCATGGGTTGATTAAGGACGCCACCGATAGCAGGTATCGAAACGCTCAGTTCATCGTCCAGTAGTAAAGGAGTGCATTCGTCATGCCGAATAGATGGCCGGAGAGCCGCGAGTTCTGGAAGAACCAGCGCGTCATGGTGACAGGAGGATCGGGGTTTCTTGGCTCGTACGTTGTCGAACAGCTCAAAAACCGCGGCGCCAGTGATGTGTTCGTCCCGACCCGTCGCACGCACGACCTCCGTATCCTCGACAATATCCGCCAGGCACTGCGCGATGCAAAGCCAACCATGGTGCTTCACCTGGCGGCCCGGGTAGGAGGGATCGGCGCCAACCGCGAGCACCCGGCTGAATTCTTCTACGACAACCTGATGATGGGCGTGCCTCTGCTCCACGAATCGTGGGCCGCGGGTGTTGAGAAGTTCGTCGCACTCGGAACCATCTGCTGCTACCCGAAACACACGGCCGTTCCGTTCAATGAATCCGATGTGTGGGATGGTTATCCCGAGGAGACGAATGCCCCGTATGGCCTGGCAAAAAAGATGTTGCTTGTGCAGTCGCAGGCCTACCGCGAGCAATACGGGTTCAACAGTATCTTCGTCATGCCAGTGAACCTGTATGGGCCACGCGACAATTTCGACCCGGCCAGCAGCCACGTGATCCCCGCACTGATCCGAAAGTGCGTCGAGGCTCAGGAGCGGGGGGACAGTGAAATCGTGGTCTGGGGCGATGGCTCGCCAACTCGCGAATTTCTCTATGTCGAGGACGCCGCCGAAGGCCTTCTGCTCGCCGCAGAACGATACAACGACAGCGCACCGGTGAATCTCGGCAGCGCTTCCGAGATCACCATCAAGGACCTCGCCGAGACGATTGCAAAGTTGACGGGATTCGGCGGCCGTATCGTGTGGGACGCCAGCAAACCTAACGGTCAACCCCGGCGGTGTCTAGATGTGACGCGGGCTCGGCAGTTGTTCGGTTTCGAGGCGTCCGCTAGCTTTACCGACGGACTCAGCCGCACGATTGAATGGTACCGCCAGGAACACCCGAAGATAATCGCTGCGATATCTGTGGCGGCGAGATGAGGATTGCCTATATCGCTCCGTATCACGGGCCCACCGTGATTCGTGAACGCCCGATCCGACGGAATCTGTCCATGTCGGCCACGCTTAAAATACAACTCATCTCATCGCTGCTGTCCACCAGATCGCACGAAGTCGAGCTCATTTCGCAAGGTGAAGTCGTCGAGACGGGATTCAAGTTCTACGCCTCCAGTACCGAACAGGAGTTGTTCCATCCGGACATACGCGTGTTCTACGCGTCCGTGCTGCCGGTGCGCCGGCTGAATGGAGTGTGGTCGAACCGCCGCTTACTAGGATTGTTCAAGACGCGCCACCGCGAAAGACCGTTCGACCTCGTGATTATCTACAACCTGAAAGGCGCGCAAATCTCGTGTGCGGACTATGCGATTCGCAGGCTCGGCTTACCGGTGGTGCTGGAATACGAAGATGACAAGTTCGTGAACGTTCAAGGGCAAACGGTTGACAGTTTCTCGCTCCGCCGCGGCAGACGGCAGGCAAAGCTGCTCTTCGAACAGTTGTCTGGATGCGTCGCGGTATCCCCATACCTGTTGGCTCAGGTGCCGTCCGGAATACCATCGCTGCTGCTGCGGGGCGTTGTCGGCGACGATCTAATTGCGGCCGCTGGCGGGTGGCGCGGAGAAAAGAAGAACATCGTTCTGTTCTCCGGAACGCATATCGAGTCGAACGGAATCGCGGAGTTGATTGACGGTTGGCGGGAAGTAGGCCTTCGCGGCTGGGAGCTGCACATTACCGGGCACGGTCAGTTGACGGATGCACTTCGGCAACAGGCGAGTCACGTCGGCAGCATTACGTTCCATGGTCTGGTAAGTCGGACGAGTTTGGTATCCCTGCTGTCCTCCTCGAAGATCTGCATTAATCCCCACTACGTCAGCAGGACCCCCGGAAATGTCTTTGCGTTCAAGATTGTGGAGTATCTGGCTGCAGGCGCGCACGTAATCACGACACCGATGGGCGCCCTCGAGAGCGACCTAGAGGCCGGCATCACCTATATGCCGGACAACACACCTCGGACTATAGCCGCTACGCTGCGCCGCGTCGTGGACGCACGCGAATACGAACGCACCGCAGCGGCGGCCGCGCAGCGCGCCTACGGACCTGCGGCCGTATCGGACTCGCTGGATGCACTTCTCAACCGGGTACTCCACCGTCAATGACGCGTAGACGCAGTCTGGCGGCACCCCTGGCCGTCCTGTTCATCGGAGTCGGCATCCTGTTCAGCGGCTCGCTCCTGGAGTGGGTGATCTTCCCCTCTGGTACGATCGTTGGCACAGCACGGCGGGAGCTGGCCCTGAATATCGTCCGCGGGCTCGCCATTGCGGGGGGACTGTATCTTGCGCTCCGAAGGCCGCGGCTCACTGTCATCCATCTGGCTGCCGCCGCGCTCGGGGCTGCGTTCGCGGCAATTCTCGGCGCGCTGGTGCTGCAGGTGGGGTACAACCCGCCGCCGCTGGCGAGCGGGTGGAAGGCGTTCGCCCCCTCGCACGAGTGGAACGAGCTCGGGTTCCGCGGACGCCGCATCACGTACACTCCGGAAGATTACGTCGTGCTCCTCCTTGGCGATTCGCAGGTGGAAGCGACTGCGGTGCGACTGGATGAGATGCCGGAGCAGCGCCTGGAGGCCCACTTGAAGTCGGTCGGCCGAAGCGCGCGGGTGTTCAGCGTGGGCGCGGGGGCGTACGGCCAGGACCAAGAGCTACTGGCGCTGCAACAGTATTTCACCAAGTACCGGGCAGACCTCGTCATACTCTGGCAGACGCCTGTGAACGATATCTGGAACAACGTGTTCAAGACGCATATGGCGAGCCGCAACCCAAAGCCGACGTTCTGGCTCGACGCGTCGCAGAATCTATGCGGTCCGAGCGAGCAACTCGGTCAGCCTCTCGCCAACTCACCCATCGTAGTCGTATCCATGTGGCAACGGTTGTTCGGGCTGCCATGGCGAGACAAGAGCTGGGAAAACGCGCTTCCGGAACCGTACACACCGCTTTCGAGCTACGACGGTTCCGTCCGTACGGAGTGGCAGGAACGCTGGAAGACGAACGCCGGCCGGATGCGTGATGAGAATCTTGCCACGGAAAAGAGCCACTTGGCCGTCGCGCTCAGCCCGCGAAGCAAGCGCATGCAGTACGGCATCGATCTGACGCACGCGCTCGTACGTCGAATTAATGAAGTGGTCAATGCGCAAGGCGGCAAGCTCGTCATCTTTCAGGTCGAGAACGAGGAGTTGGTCCCACAGGGCGAGGATGTCTACGCCTTGAATGGCAAGTATTACCGCGTGTCCAGACGCCAGTACTACGGCAACTGGTCGGCCGTCAATCAAGGCTTCGACACGGTGACCGTCCCCGTAACAGTACGCGATTGGCGGGTCGGACCGACGGATGCGCACCTAAACGCCCAGGCAACCAATCAGGTCATGCGCGATCTCGCGGTTCAACTCGGCGCCCGGATTTCAGAGGCCGGACACGACCCCGGTTGTTGCCCAGCGATGAGCCGGTAACATGAATATTTTAGGAATCTCCGCCTTCTATCATGACAGCGCCGCGGCGCTTGTCATCGACGGCGAGATCGTAGCCGCAGCGCAAGAAGAGCGGTTTACGCGGAAGAAGCACGATCCAGGGTTCCCGGAGCATGCCGTGGCGTATTGCCTTCGGGAAGCACAGCTCACTCCCGATCGACTCGACTTCATCGCCTTTTACGATAAGCCGCTGCTGAAATTCGAGCGTCTGCTCGAAACGCAGCTCGCATTTGCGCCGAGCGGCATCCGCAGCTTCATGATGGCCATGCCAGTCTGGCTGCGCGAAAAGCTGATGATGCGCCGGATGATCCGCAGCGGTCTGCCGGAGAAGACCGCGACTCCACTGTTGTTCATGGACCATCACGAGAGTCATGCTGCGAGCGCCTTCTTCCCATGCCCGTATGACGAGGCGGCCATTCTGACGCTGGACGGAGTCGGCGAGTGGACGACTTCGGCGTGGGGCATCGGGCGCGGCAACAAGATTGAGCTCAAACAGCACGTCAGGTTCCCGCACTCGCTCGGCCTCCTTTACTCCGCGTTCACGTATTACTGCGGCTTCAAAGTTAACAGCGGCGAATACAAACTGATGGGCCTCGCGCCCTACGGCGAGCCGCTCTACGCGAAAGCGATATACCAGCACCTGATCGATCTCAAGGCCGACGGCAGCTTCTGGCTGAACATGGACTACTTCAACTACTGCCAGGGGTTGACGATGACTAACGATCGCTTCAACCAGCTGTTCGGAGGGCCCGTCAGGGATCCCGAGACCAGCATCGAACAGCGGCACATGGATCTCGCCGCCAGTATCCAGGCTGTCACCGAAGACATCGTCCTTCGCATGGGACGGGACCTCTACCAGAAGACCCGGATGAAGCACCTGGTGCTGGCTGGAGGCGTTGCGCTGAACTGCGTCGCCAACGGTCGCCTTCTGCGCGAGGGCCCGTTCGACGATATCTGGATCCAGCCGGCGGCCGGCGACGCCGGCGGGGCGCTCGGCGCCGCCCTGTTCACGTGGCATCAGCTCTTGGACAAGCCGCGACAGACAAACGGGCGTGACGTGCAGAAAGGCAGCTTCCTCGGTCCTGCGTTCGCCGCAGACGAGATCAAGCGGATGCTCGATGACAAGGGCATCCCGTACCGCCGATTAGACGATGAGCAGGCGCATGCGGACTACGTCGCCCAGCTGCTCGCTGAAGGCAAAATCATCGGCTGGTTCAGTGGCCGCATGGAATTCGGCCCACGGGCACTCGGCGCGCGCTCGATCATCGGCGACCCGCGGTCCCCGACCATGCAAGCCACTATGAACCTGAAGATCAAGTTCCGCGAGAGCTTCCGACCGTTCGCGCCGGTCGTGCTCCAGGAACACGCGCACAAGTGGTTCGACGTGTGCGAGGGACAGGAGAGCCCGTACATGCTGCTGGTCGCGCCCGTGCTCGAGCAGCATCGGGTGCCACTCTCGGGTGGGGATCTTGAAAAGATGTCAGCCGATCCGGACTTGCGGCAGCGCGTGAACGTCGTTCGTTCGACCGTCCCGGCTATTACCCACGTGGATTACAGCGCCCGCGTGCAGACCGTCGACCGCGCCCGCAATCCGAAGTTCTATCTCCTGATGGATACTTTCCGGCGGCGCACTGGCTGTCCCGTACTGGTGAATACCAGCTTCAACGTTCGCGGCGAACCTATCGTGTGCACACCGGAAGACGCCTATCGCTGTTTCGTTGGGACCGAGATGGACGCACTCGTCTTGGAGAACTTCATTGTCCTGCGCGATGAGCTGGGCGGCCAGGTCGTCGACGGTAAGGCGCGATCCGAGTACCTCGCGCAGTTCCAACTGGACTGAAACCGCCCCAGCCGGTCCGACCTAAACACAATGCATGACAAAATACTTCGGCCGACCGACCGCATGCTGCGGCAGTTCGCCGGGCTGTGGATCGTGTTCTTTGCTGCGCTGGCGGCGTGGCACGGCCTCTACCACGAGCGCACGATCGCCGGAATCATCCTGTCCGCGCTTGCTGTGACCGTCGGTCCGATCGGCTTGGTATGGCCCCGCGCGATCAGGCCGATCTTCGTCGGCTGGATGGCCCTCACCTATCCTGTTGGTTGGCTCGTGTCGCGGATCGTACTCGGCGCCCTGTTCTACGGGATATTCACGCCGGTCGCGTTCGTATTCAGGCTCATGCGCCGGGACGAGCTCGGTTTGAGGCGCCAGATCGACGCGACGACCTACTGGGAAACCAAGCACGGCGCCACGGACAAGAAGCAATACCTGCGGCAATTCTAAAATCGACATAAGGGACCAGGAGGACGATGATGAAGGTTGAAAGTGACTTCGAACGGGCCGCGCGCGGGGCTGGCGACAGTTCGTTCATCGGAGAGCTCTGGGGCTTGATGCACCAGCAGCGGAAGTACTGGCTCATGCCCATTGTCATGGTTCTGCTCCTGCTCGGTCTGCTTGTGTTCCTGTCAGGGACCGCGGCCGCCCCCTTCATCTACACGTTGTTCTAGGTTCTCGCCGCCGCGCGATCGAACACATTCGCGAGACGATCGCGCGGCGGT
>JBAROV010000064.1:0-9583 GCA_049642465.1 Vicinamibacterales bacterium | reverse complement strand
GTATCCGGCTGTGTGTCGCTTTGGATCTGCAGGATGAGAAGGGGCTGTGGTTGTGGGGCGAGGGCGCTTCAGGTTGCGGCAGCCGGTCGACGGGCCCAGACCTTTTCCAAGCGGAGCAGACGAAGGTGACGAGACCTCGAGGAACGCAGCCCGGGACGGCTGCGTTCCGCCTTGGCACGCACTCTGCCGCGCGGCCGTATATCGACGTGAAGCTGCTCGTAGAGGGAAGGGCTCTGCACGCGCTCGAAACGAACGATCGGGTGGCGCTCGAGGATCGAGACGACCTGGCTATCCCGGAAGAGCCGATGCGCGGCCGGCGCCGCTGAGGTGGGAGCTGACCCTACGGATGTTCATCCGCCTACGCGCGCGGAAGTCTTCATTAACGTCTGAAAGGATCGATGGATTTGTCGGCGGCGGAAGAACTACAACGTATGAACGCAGGCTCGCTAGCTGATTCCCAGAAGCTTGCAACGTGTGACGTTGCAGGCGGTGGGTGGCAACGGGGTTACGCTCGTGGAGTTCACTTCTGAGCGGCGATGACTAGCCTCGGTGTCGTTCGGCGTGACAGCCAACTACAAAGGACAGACCCATGCTTGAACTCCTCATCGTCATCTTGATCGTTCTGTGGCTCCTGGGATACTTCGGCCCGGCACGAATTCCACGGATGCCGCGAACCGGGAATGCCGTTCATGTGCTGCTCGTGGTCATCCTGATTCTGATCATTCTGAGGCTGCTCCGATGAGGCCTGGGTTGTTGTAGAGAGTCTCGCTTGAAGCGGCTCCTCCTCCTCATCCTCGCTGCCATCGTAAGCAGCGGCGCGAGTTGTCACGCGCGTCACGGTCGGATCGGCCACGCCGAGTTGTATTGGCTATTGAATCGCGCGTGCGTGGACGGCGACGACATATCGGTCCGGATGTTGCTGGAGGCCGGCGCCGATCCGAACGGCGTCCGGGATTACGCAGCATTTCATCGATCGAAATACCAATTCGGGGTCGAACCGTCGTGGCCTATCAATCAAGCCGCGGTCGGTGGGCACACCGACGTCGTTCGGCTGCTTCTACGAGCCGGCGCGAAAGTCGATGCGCCCGAGGATGAGGGGCAGACGGCGCTGACCCTGGCGGCGACGAAGGGGCATCTCGACGTCGTTCGTCTCCTTCTCGAAGCCGGAGCCGATAAGAGTTATCGGGGACCTGGCGCGGGCGGTTTCGTCGGTACGGCAGAAGAGATCGCACGCAACGCCGGCCATGGACAGGTCGCCGATGCGATTCGCGATTTTCGGCTCAAATGAGGCAGCCCGCCAATAGAACACGAATGCCTACAGTGCATGTCCAGCTCGAAGAACGGGATTATGTGCGTGCCGCTCGAGCGGCGGCGAGACCGGGTAGGCGCATCCTCATTGCCCTCGGTATCGGGTCGGCGCTCGTGATCGTCGGCGCCTTGCTCGGTTGGCGGGCAGGGTACATGCGAGAGGCCCTGATCGCCGCGTTCGTGTGGTTTTTCGGTTTGATCGGTGCCGGAATCGGGCAGATGCTCTCAATCGCACCGAAGGCCAAGCGAGTATTTCGGCAGCAGCACGGACTGAGACGGACCCACGAAATCACCTGGACCGACACGGGTCTGACCGTCAGCGGCGAAGATGGGCAATCGACAACTCGCTGGACCGACTTCCACAAAGCCCGCGAGCTCGACGATCAGTTCCTGCTGTTCCTCTCGGATGCGATCTTCTTGATGATTCCCAAACGGGCATTCCCGGACAGCAGTCTCCTGCAATCCTTCCGCGAATCGATTGCGAGCAGTATCGCGCGGAAGTGATGCTCTTGCAGAATTAGGCGGTCTACATGGTTGCTGCAGTCGACGTGCCACGTCACGAAGCTGAGTTGTTGTGGGATCCGTTGTGGCGGTCGGCCGGCTGAGTAACATGTGCGTTAGTCGCACAATCCAAAATTGCCACACCCTTTTCATCTGCCTTATCGGGAATTTCGCCGACTGTGCCGACGTGCACGACAGGCACAACAAAGGAATCAATTCGAGGTGGTCGGGGTACTTGCGATCGATCCGGCCGAACCCTGTGTTCTTCGCCTCGTGTTTCTTCGAAACCGAGCCGTTGTGCCGTGCCGCTGGGAGCTGCAGCAAGACGACATCGTAGAGTGCCGCCGAGCTCTCAAAGTGCGAGGATTGCGCGCTGTCGGATTATTTCACTCGCATCCGCTGACGAAGCCGACTCTTGGACCGAGAGATCGGCGAAGCACGCCGACAGGTTGGAAACATTTGGTTTACGACGTGTGCGCGCTCGAGGCGCGACTGTTTGTGGTTCGACGGCGCAACGGTCGACGTAAGGTCCAGCAGGTTCGGCTGAGCGTTGAACGCTCGGGCGTTAGACGCTTACGGCTGATTACTGCTCGCCGCTGAGCCGCCGTCGAGGACATATGATGGATCTTCGAATGCTCCTGCTGTTACCAGGTTTTAGTCATGCAGAATGCCCTTCTCTTTGGCTGGCTCTGGCTCGTGCACGTGCTGCTCACGATACCGGTGGTGGCGCCGGCGGCCTGGCTCGCGCGCCGCCGGATAACCTGGCACCGATGGGAACTGTTGATGTTCGTTGTCCCCTTTGGATTGTGGCTCGCCTTGATGTTCAGTGATTGGCGGCCCAAAACACTCGCAAACCTGAGTGAGTGCGTCTTCATCAGCATGGCCATATGTGTCGCTGTCGTCATTCGCGCAGCCCTGGGGTCGTTGCGAGAGAGTCGCCGCGTTCCGGCTTTGCTCCTGTCCGCAGTCAGCGTAATCGCAGTCGCCGTATATTTTGCGACGCCAATGTGGCCGGAATGACGTTCCACCGGATCAGAAGGAGTTTGCGATGATTTCCCTCATACTTGCATTGACCGTCCTTGCCGGCCAGGCGACGGATGATGCGGCCGTCACCCGCGAGCTGAAACAAATGGAACAGCAACTCGCCTCGTCCTGGAAAAACGGGGATTGCGACCGCTGGGGCGCCATCATCGCCCCCGAGTGGTCAGTGATTCACATTACCGGCACGGTCATCAAGAAAGACGAAGCCTTGCAGATGTGTCGCCAGCCACAGGTGCGAATCGAGACGCTCAGCATCGACGAACTGACCGTGCGGGTATTCGGTAACGCAGCTGTCGCGACAGGCCGCACGCTCGTGACCACAAGCGGCGCGAACGCCGAGAGCGTGACGCTTCGCGTGTTCATCCGCCGCGGGGGACGCTGGCAGATCGTGGCCTCCCAGGCGACGCGCCTGGGCGCCTGAGCCCCGTCAAGAGCCCGCAGCCGTCTCGACGCGATCGGGGTCTAACAGGGAAATGGCTCCAGATGCCTTGCGCCGTAACAGGCTTGCCCCCATGGTCCTCGCGGTCATCACTGCCGGCTGCGGCATGAGTGACGTCTTCCTCGAGGTCAACCGGGCGTCTGTCGCGACCCTGGGACCGGACAGCTACCGCTACGGCGCAACCACTGACGGCGAGATGTGGGTATGGGACGTCTCGTTTGATGATGTGAAAAATTCTCCGGATTGGGTTCCCGGTCAGGAGCCATCGCTTCCGATTTCGCGGGCGATTGAACTGGCCGGGCGCGAGGTCGAGAAGTACACCGCCATCCCTCGCGCGTACCGGCTCGAGCAGGTCGAATGGTTGCATATCGGGAACTACATGACCGACGAGCGGAAGTGGATCTATCTCGTGACCTTCGAGCGTCAATACAGATTCGAGGGCCAGGAGTTTGAAGCGCGCGGCACGCTTCGGATACCGGTCCTGCTCGACGGTCGGGTCATCGTAGGGAAGAAAGAGGACTGGCTGGGACACGACCAACGTCCGTGAGCGAACGTAGACGTTTGCCGAAGTGATGGATGGGTATATCTGGCGTGTCCCGACGCTCTTCGGAGTGTGATGGCATCTTGCGCGCTAGCGGTCTTTGTGGCGGCCGTTCTGGCATCTGTGCTTGTCCGTCGCCGACCCTCCACGACTGGAGTGATGACATCATGACGATCGGTGACGGTCGTGTTGCAGGCGTGATTGCCGCTGTTGGCAAGCTGTTCGCCGCGGTACTCGACCTGTTGACATTCGTTGGCGTCGCAGTTGTGCTCACGCGCGTGCGCAATTCCCGCCGGACCAGCGTTCACGCGGGCCGGTAGTATTGGCACGTGTCAGCTAGGCACGGCGGCGTCATCGAGAAACCAATTTCACTGTAAGGTCGTACGGCCGAGCGTCGACAAGGCGGCGGCTGGCACCGATGTTGTGCCAACATGGAACTCGTTCCGGAACGAGTTGTTGTTACACCGAGGCAACAAAGTCGCCGTCGAAAAACATCCGATGATCGGAAACCCAATCGAGGCGCAACGCCTGGAACGCGAACGCCGGTACCGTCGGCTCTGGAATCGGTCGTTTGAGGTGTTCCATCAGACCAATGACGAACCACCCCACACGGACATATATCGATTCTCGCCAACATGGCGGCCTTGGGCGCCCGCGCGAAATTGGTTCGTTTACCTCACGGGGGGTATGTCCGAGCGCGAGATGCCGTCTAATCCCACGGAGCGGCACCGTGCGGCTCGGATCGAACTCTGCGCCTTATCGCGCGAGGTTCACTTGGACGAAGGCCGTGATCTCGTGGCTTGGTCGGTCAGCACGCTCGCGCACACACCCTGGCGCACGAATGTCTCATTCGCACCGCTCGAGACCATCACGTGGGGTGTGCCGCTGGTGGAAGGGTCAGTGATGTCGGCGTTCTTTTTCATCGCACCGCCACTTGTCGACCTGGAGGCGCTTCAGCATGCCACGGTCACCGCATGTCTCGTATTGCAGGTGATGACGATCGGTGCATCGGAACTGGCGCTAGCGAAACGCGACGGGTCGATGGCGCTCGTTGATCGATTGGAGCGAAACGGCGTGGAGCCGCTCATCGACTTTAACAGGCGCGACTGCGTACGCGAACGATCCAATCCGCTCCAGTCGAACGAGCGGTGATACTTAAGCAAAACGCATGGCGCCCCTTCGCGGTTCGGGCCTGGGAATTCTTCCTGCGGGGTTATCGGGTGCGCTGCCGGGATGACGCGTCGTGGGGCGTATGAGGAGCGTCGGCCGGATGGTTCGGTTGCGATGTTGCCCATCCGTTATGTGCCGCTCGCGAACGAATATCGGCCGCCCTGTCAAGTGCCCCTCCCATCGGCTGAGTGCTGGGACTTCATCGTACCCGCGTGGGCTCGGCCGCCGCGAAGAGATCGTCAACAACATTTCTAAGGATCTCGGGGCTGAGTTCGGTGTCCAGTTCGTCGACTTCCATGCCGATGGACCGCTCGGCAGCTAAGAGGAGCTGTGCTGTGCGGCGCGGCACCGGGAGAAACCCTATCCTGACCGCGACGCGCAGGATTCGAGCATGAGTCAAAAGCAGTATAAAGGACGTCGTCGGTCCGGACCGGGTCACGGCCGGTGAGCTTCGTGTACATTTTCGCCTCAGTGCTGGTCGGCACCTTCTTCGTGGCCGCGGTGTATTTCGCTGACTCGGCGCAGAGCTGGGGCCGAGAAGGGCGATGGGTCTTCGGATTCTTCTATGTCTATGCCCTCGCCCTCGTCGCAGGGTTCCCTATCCAGATCGTCGCCGCCATCCTCCTCCGCTGGATCACGCGTGTCACGCGGCTCGACGGCTTCGCCCATTGGGTCGGCTTCGGTGCGGCTCTCGGCATCGCCGTGCCGTGGACCTTCGCAGGTCTGGGATACGTCCTCGAAGGCGCCTACTTCCCGCGCGAATATCAGACCGTCAAGTCCGCCCTGATGTTTCCGATGATGGGAGCGATGATGTACGTGGTCCAGCGCGCATGGCTGTTGGCAGCAGTGGGAGGGGCGACGGGCGGAACACTCCGGTTGATGATGCGATATGTTCGGCGGCTCAGCCCGGTTCCACGGGCTCGATAGAGGGGCGCGGAGTGACGGAGGTCTGATGCAGATCCCAGACATCAGCCGGCCATGAATCGCAGAGGGTTTGGCGTGCTTGTCGCGAGCCTTCTCGTCATTCACGCCGCTCACGGCCAGCAGCAATCCTCCGCGAAGCGTTACACGATCTCGGGTCGGGTGAGCGATCCTCACAACCTGCAGCCGGCCGAAGCGGTGCTGATGCTGGGGGCACAGCAGGGTGAGAGCGTCAGTTATGTGCCGATCAGGTTGCAGCGAAACGGGACATTCGTCACGCACCCACTTGCTACCGGAAAGTACGTGCTGAAGGTAGTCAGGACGCCCCACTCCTCCACGCACGCTGCAACGGACGTCGCGCTGACGATCGTGGAAGTTCGCGAGGCGGACGTAACCGGGGTCGTCATTGAGGTGCGGCGGGATACCGCGCTGACTGGAAAGTTCCGGATGATCAGCGACAATCCCTCCGCTCCCTGGCCGCCCCACATCGTCGTCAACGCTTTTCTCGCGATGCGCGGTTCGCCGCTGCTGGACGGCGTCGGCGCCGAAGGCGCGTCGGGTGCCAAATTCGTGTTGCGGAATGCGTTCGGACCACGGGTGCTGCGTACCGGCTATACCCTGGCGCCGGGCGCTGCGTGGTGGCCGTCACGGGTGCTGCTCGACGGCGTGGACATAACGGACGTGCCAACTGATTTCAGTAGCAAAGCCGAGAGTGTGCTCGAGGTGGAGTTCACACAGCATCCAGCCCGGATTGCGGGAACGGTCACTGACGGCGACGGGAAACCAGTGCGCGCCGCGTGGGTCCTGGCTATTCCGGCCGAGGAAGAGCTGCGCCAGGATTGGGTGAGTACGGTGCAGGCGGTCCAAGCGAATACCAGAGGGGAGTTCTCGTTCGCGACCCTCCCTGGCGAATATCTGGTCCGTGGATTCGCGTACTCCGCGTTCGACTCCTATCGCGAGGCCAGACGCGAAGCGCGCCGTGCCGCATCGGGCGGCACTCCTGTGCGCGTCCGCGGGCGTGACGTTGCGACCGTGCGCCTCGTCGTCGACCGTTGAGATTCAACAGAGGGCACACGACCTTGAGATCGACACGACCTCGAGCCCCGGGAAACCCATGATTATGAGCATCGCGCAGGACTTCATCTCGGAGTTGGACTACGAAATGCCGGCGACGCGCAGGCTGATTGAGCGTGTGCCGGCCGACAAGGGCCGGTGGAAGCCTCACCCCAAGTCCTCCGCCCTCGGCCATCTGGCGCAGCTGGTGGTGAGGCTGCCAGGGGTGATGACGAACATCGTGAAAGGGATCGACCTGAACCTCGCGGATGGCCCAGGGTATACATTTGAGACCACAGAGGTGCTTCTGGGCGAGTTCGACAAGCACGTGCGCGAGCTCCGCGAGGCCCTACTGTTGGCAAGAGATGAGGATTTCCCGATTCCCTGGAGGCTGATGTACGGCCCCGAGGTGATCGACACCGCGCCACGGAAAGCCGTCCTGCGAAACACCATCAATCACTTCGTCCACCATCGTGCGCAACTGACCGTCTATCTCCGCATGAATGACATCGCGCTGCCGCAGCTTTACGGGCCTACGGCCGACGAGGGACGGTGAATGGCACGAATGGATGGTATGAACGCGAGAAACACTTAGGCATCGAAGGGTACCTGGTGTGTCCGTACTCATTGAGCCGTCTTCAATCGACCGAACGTTTCCGCTGCGCGATCGCTATCGCCAGGAGATGAATTGCCAGATAGTCCACGATTCCATCCACACACGTCCCGGCTGGACGGTGACCTACGTGTTTTCGGCTGGCGGCCAGACCGTCGGATACGGATCAGTCGCGATTGCGGGTCCCTGGCGGGAGAAGCCGACGATCGTCGAGTTTTACTTGACGTCCGAGAGTCGGACCCACGCCTTCGACTTCTTCGAGGAGTTTCTCTCCATCAGCGGCGCGCAGGCAATGGAGACTCAATCGAACGACTTCCTGGCGACGACGATGCTGCATACGTACGGTCGGGAAGTGTTCGCAGAAAGCATCGTGTTTCGAGACTGTGAGGCGACATCCCTTGCGGGTAATGGAGCCACCCTGCATCCGTTGACGGCCCTCGAGGAAATCCGGTTGTGCATCGAAGAGCGTGCCGGCGGCGCCGAGTGGCGGCTCGACCTGGATGACACGCCCGCAGCAAAAGGCGGCCTCATGTTCCACTACAACAGGCCGTACGCCGACATTCACATGGCTGTCGACGAAGCGTTCCGGCGGCGAGGTCTCGGTTCGTATCTGGTGCAGGAGCTCAAACGCGTGGCGTACGAGCTCGGCGCCATACCGGCGGCGCGCTGCAATCGCGACAACATTCCCTCCCGCCGAACGCTGCAGAAAGCCGGCTTTGAGCCGTACGCGACTATCCTGACCGGCTCGCTCATTCGCGGATAGCGAACCAACCGATCAGAGGGATGACCGCCAACCGGAGCCGACGCGCCGTTCGTCTTGTGGCATGATGTCGCGGCTCATTTGGAGAAGGGCACATGAAGAAGACCGCGAACGCCCGGTTCGCCATCAAGAAGTGGGATGAAGCGCCCTATAGTGAGGGCCAGGACCAGCCAAAACTCACTCGCACTAGCGTCACCAAAAATTACACTGGCGACATCGAGGCGGAGGCGCATGTCGAGTACCTCATGATGTATCGCAGCGACGGCTCGGCGACCTTCGTGGGGCTCGAGCGTGTCGTTGGACGAATCGGGGGGAAGGCCGGGAGCTTCGTGCTCCAACGCACTGGCGTATTCGAAAGCGGGCGAGCGAAGGAGTCCTATTCGGTTATTCCCGGCTCCGCAACTGGAGAGCTGCAGGGCCTCGCGGGCGAGGGCAGCTCCGCGGTTGGGCACGGCATGGAGCATCCTTTCGCTCTGAGTTATGAGTTGGCGTAGCACCCGCGTGACCGCGTGGCCTATCCTGCGCTTGCCGCGAGTGCGGCTACTCCTGTCCGTCCTGCCGTTTGAGTTGAACGCGCGTTGAGTGAGTTCGGGTCGGTGATGTTCGTCCTTATTCGCGCGGTAACGTATGCGACGCTTTTCATAGGCTTCCTTCTCATATTCCTGCCAAACCGGATCCTGTCCACAACAGGCATCAGTCGACCGCCGGCCCTTGGCGCGTGGCAAGTCGCTGGAATGATCCTGGCAGCGGTGGGCGGAGCGCTCGCCGTCACGTGCATCTTGACGTTCGTGTTCGTCGGCAGCGGGACCCCGGCGCCGTTTGATCCGCCACGTCGGCTCGTGGTTCGGGGTCCATATCGGTTCGTCCGGAATCCGATGTATCTCGGCGCCGGCCTCGCTTTGTCTGGCGCCGCGTTGTTTTATCAGTCGATTCTCTTATTCGGATATGCCGCGTTGTTCCTTCTGATTACCCACGTGTTTGTCGTGTTGTATGAGGAGCCCACACTGCGGCGGACCTTTGATGGCGATTATGACGAGTACTGTCACCACGTCGGCAGGTGGTGGCCAAATCGTGATCGCGGCAACCCAGGGGCGCGACTGCGCTAATTGGAGTGGTTTCTACCGTGGAACAGCCTCAGCGCAGCTGCAGCTGGCCGACGAGAAAATCCACCACCTTTTCGAACGGGTCAAGTCCCCACGCCGCCGCGACCGACGGGCGGAGATTCGAGTTGGCGTT
>JBAROV010000056.1:0-4827 GCA_049642465.1 Vicinamibacterales bacterium | reverse complement strand
ATCCCATAGTCCGTGAGAAATCCTCCTCTCAAGTAACTCTCCACCTCGAACCTAAACCCGCCGCCAGACACCGGTCCCGAACCTGACTCTATCCGGACAGACCTGGTTCTGGGCCGAAAATCGCCTTCCCCAGCCCATAGTCCACACCCCATCGCCACGCGAGCAGTCCCGAAGGTCGAACCGACACCCGCGGTGCCGCAAACCGCCCCACCGCCGTTATAGGTCGCGCGCGTCCGCCGAAGGCGAGGCTATTTCGGGTTTCGTCGTGACTATGGGGTTTGCGTATGTGTAAGGCTAGGTTTGAGAATAGGGTGGTTGGGTCTTGTAAGGGGGAGGAGCCGTCGGAATTGTTGGACGTGGGTGTATGATAGATAGTGATGAACAAAATGGAACGTGATGATGAAGGAATCAGTCTTGAGGCCGGCGACGGGCAGCCGCTGATTGGCGTCGTCGGGTTCGAGGGCGGTCGCGAAAGCGTCTGCTATTTCTCCAGCGAGGAAGACGCCGACCGAGCTATCCCGGTAAGCGCCACTCGGGAAGCCTTGGCTCTGGCGAGCGCATGGAGTGACCTTGATTGGGGCGAATTAGAGCCGGGGCTAGATCGCATCAGGCACGGGAGCAATCAGCGCCGCAGGCCGTGACGGCATCGGCGACGCTACTTGGCTTCGCCGACAGCCTTGTAATCGCCGATCCAACGCACAAAGAAAGTCTCGCCGACGGAATCAAGGAGTCCTTGATCGTCCGTCCACAAGGTGGTCTCTAACTCTGCTGCCAGGGCAACATACAGGCCGTCGTAGGTGCTCTTCATGTCGTGGTCTCGGGCGAACTTGAATGCGTAGCGATACAGGGCCGGCAGTTCAATCAGACGCACACTGAAGTCTAAGTAGGCCGTTAGGGCGTGCTGCGCCTCTGCCTGCGAAATGTCTCTTCGTCGCATTCGCTGGAAAATAGCGTTCGTCACCTCACTTGCGAGGATTGGCGGACCCACGAGAGGCCGGCGAAGCCGACGCGCGTCGTCCAGCAAAGCTCGTGCCTGCTCCGAGTGCTCCTCGGGGATGACCCATTTCACTGCGACGCTTGCGTCGATGAGGGCGGCGTTGCTCATACATGGCGAGAGCGTTCCTCGCGCGCGCTCCTAATTAGCGCGGAAGAGCTGGGAAGAGGTGTGCCGCCTCTTCGCTTTAGCATCTCTTTGCGTAAGTCATCTGCAGAGACTGACGCCCGGAAAAGCTCAACGCTTTCCGCGCGAGTCAAAGGCTTGAGGGCTGTCTTGATGTCAGAAGTTACGGTTTCTCTCAGAGAATTCACCTCCCTACGAAATGATTATGTTCTATATCAATTATAAGCCGTCTGGCAAGTCGGCTGTTGAAGGTGCAGTTACGCGACCTGTACAGTGAGTCTGGCCCTGTTGGGCCTGGAGGCCGTTGAACCGCGAAGAGCTATTGTCGCTCTCCGAGGCGGCGGCCGAGTTCGGGTTCACGACCCGCCATCTCAGGTATCTGCTGAGTAGCAACATTATTCGGGGCCGTAAGATTGGCCAGTATTGGGTGGTGACCCGAGCAGCCGTCGCAGATTACGCGAGGGACGCCTTCAAGAGAAGTCGGGATCCGCGCAAGTACAAGCGTTGACAACTACTTCCGACTTAGGATAGAGTACCCCCAGAAACATTGTTCGCACTCTGCCGATGCTGGGGGTGATGCCATGACCTGTCCCTAAAGCGTATCGACCGCGGCCGAGTTTGCTCCCCGACGCGGTCGATACCGGACAGAGACTGCAGGCAGGCCCGCAGCGTATCCATCCGCAGTTTCCCTCCCAAAGGGCGTTCCGTCAACTGTCCCTTCTTCCGCGTTGCCTCTTTCAGTCCTGTCCTCGAACGCTCCCCACGGATCCTTAGCTTGAGAAGGAGGAGAGCTGTGATTGGAACAGCGAACGGACTGGCCCGACGTCTCACACTCACGGCACTGTTGTTCGCGACGGCGATCCTGGGCGGGCTGACCCACGAGAGTTGGCTCCCCTCTACCGAGAATGGTGTTGAGGCACACCAGATCTCGACACCGGCCCCAAACGGCGTCTCGCCCTGGTACTACTCGGAGAGCTGGGTGCTCACGAACTGGTACGGCGAGAACCTTCACTGCGACTGGGCGTCGTTCTCGGCGTTTCGGTGCACGGCGGCGGCGACCGGGACGCACCTGAACCAGTACTACGCGCTCGATTTCGCGAACGGCTGCAACAAGAGGCTCTGGCCCATCTGGAACAGTATGCGCGTGTCGCGCATCGCCAAGTCCCATCCCTCAGCCCGAACCAACGACCTCATCGAAATGAAGAGGGTCATCAACGGCGTGACGTATCGGATTACGTACATGCATCTCAACGTGATCTACGCCCGGGTGGGTCAGATCGTGGGCACGACCGGCAACCCCATCGGTCTGTCAGGTGCCCAGGGACTGGCGACCGGATGTCACCTGCACATGGTGATCCACCGCTACAACCCCAGCAACGGGCAGTGGTACTCGGTGCCGCCGAAGTTCTGCGGCCGGACCTATCCCCACTCGCACGTGCGGTTCCGGGGCTGCTGAGTCGTATCGACAGGGCGTGAGAGGCAATCGCACCCTATGAGGTCAGTGCCTGGCCCATAGGGTGCATTTCTGTGGACTACGGGATCAACCGCCACCCTAGACTACGAAATCGAAGCCAGTGGACGGAGTGTAATCCGAATTATCCTCGGTCGATTTAGCGTCTCATGCTTCGTAGCGAACGCCGCCTGGCCTCGCTCCGTTTCCAGACAGGACTTTGGAGAAGCGCTGAGAGACGAATGTCTCAACCTCGCCTCTGGGCCTGGCGAGACGGCGAGAGAGTTCCTTGATGCGGTTCGAAACCGTGCCATCAATGGGAAGCTCGCAACGTTGGGTCTGCACGAAGTACTCCGCCAGTTCCGTTCCTTCGATGAGCTTGCAGTAGGCCCTGTAGTTGGGAACGTTCGTGAGGTAGTTCGCCGTCTCGTTGGACACGTCGCCGTATGAACGGCTGGAGCCCTTCACGAGGGCTTGGTCTCCCGCCGTTCGATACACGCTTGGTCGGCCTGCGCGATAAGGGATGGAACGAAGCGCCTGCTCCGCCTCAGGCGGCGTGTTGTCGAACTGCATCGCCATGTCTCGGGCGTCCCGCCCGGTGAGGCGAAAGAGCACGAAGTTGCCGACGTTCAGCGTGGAACCTCGATTGAGCTGGTCGAGCTGGTCGCGGTACTGGTGAGCGACAACCGTGTCGATGCCGAACTTGCGACCCTCGCTCTGGAGCGTGGGGAAGCTCTCCGTGGCGAACGAATGATACTCGTCGACGATGAGGTGGAATGGCCTTCTCCTTTCGGTCGTGACTTCGGCGCGTGATAAAGCAGCGATGAGGATTTTGCCGACGAGGACCGAGCCGAGTAGCGAGCTGTTGTCCTCGCCAAGTTGCCCCTTCGACAAGTTGACGAGGAGCACCTTTCCCTCGTCCATGACCTGCCGGAAGTCGAAGGAGCTCTTCGGCTGAGCGACGATGTTTCTGATAACGGGATTGGTAAGGAAACGGCCTATCTTGTTCAGGCTGGAGCTCACCCACTCGCCTTGCGTGCGCTTGTTCTCTGGGAACGCCTGCTGCCAGTAGTGCCGAATGATCGGGTCGTCGGTACAGGAGACGTACCGTGCCCGGGCGTCAGCGTCCGTGAGCAACGGGAGCATATCGAGCATGGTGGCGTCGGGCGTTGCGGTGAGCGTCAGAACGGAATGGCGAATGAGGTCTTCCATTCGCGGGCCCCAGAAGTCGGGGAAGAGCTTCTTGAAGGTGAGGACGATCTCGGAGCAGACGCGATCGACGAGCTTCGGGTCGTTCGGGTCGGGACACTCGAAGAGATTGAGGCCGAACGGGTGGTCGATGTCCGCCGGGTCGAAGAGGATCACGTCATCGACCCGTTGCTCGGGTATCCGCGCCAGCACGTCCTCGACCAGGTCGCCGTGGGGGTCGAGGAGACAGACCCCGTCGCCGGCGGCGATGTCGGCGAGAGCGACGTTGAGCAAGAGCGTGCTCTTGCCCGTGCCATTGATGCCGAGAACGTAGGTGCCCTGTCGCCTACCGGCGCTCGAAAGCTCGACGGGCTGGTTGCAGTTTACTTCCGTCCCGAGAAGCGTCATCGGGTGCCTCCTCTGTTGCTGGTACCGGCCTAAGGCTCTTCCACGGGCCGTATGGCGTGACGCCGGTGTCTGCCTCGGCCTGGGCGCAGACGAGGTAGTTGCGCCAGTTGCGAATCTCGTCGTTCCCACGGAAGAAGCTGGTCAGCTCAACCTTGTGCTTCCGTCCGCCTGGGCCCTGGTAGTCCACGACGAGTGTCACGCGCTCTCGGAAGAGGCGTCCCGGCTTTTCTGATAGGCTGGCGAGAATGGAGTCTGCCAGACCCTCCTCCTTGGTCGCCTCTGGCTTGGTCTTGCCGATGTCCAGTAGCGGCACGTCGAAGGTGCGGCCAGGCCCGCTCTGCTCCGGGAACGTGAGCGTTAGCATGGGGTTCTCGCGGTCTCCGCGAATGGTCAGATACGCGAAGCGACCGTGCGGCAGCTCTGGGTGGCCGCCGACGTATTCGGCCCGCGTTGCCAGGACGACATCATCACCGGCCATGAGCCCGCGTAGGTCTCCGTTGGTATGCGAGCTGTCGATGATCGTGTCCAAGACGAGGAACAGCCAAGGCACGCTCCCAAAGAAGAGGATGGTTGCGACACTGTCCGCGGCTGCGCCGAGCAAGAACCAGATGATCCACCAGGGCATGCCAAAGAGTAGGACGTAGAAGAGCCGGTCGAGGAG
>JBAROV010000055.1:0-28688 GCA_049642465.1 Vicinamibacterales bacterium | reverse complement strand
ATCCCGAAGCCGGACGCGTTCTCTCTAACCAAATCATCCTTATCGAGGGCACGCGGATTCGCGAGGTGGGATCATCAGTCGCGATTCCAGCCGGCGCGCAAGTCATCGATCTCTCCAGCATGACCGTGATGCCGGGATTAGTGGAAGCACACAATCACCTGGCGCTCACCTATAAGCCAATCCCCGAGAACAACGTGTACTACTTCACCTACGTGCAGGATTCGACCCCACTGCGCGCGATTCAGGCGGCCTCGAACGGCATCCAGATGCTCGCATCGGGGTTCACGATCGTTCGAGACATGGGAAACAACGGCAACTACGCCGATACGGCACTTCGTCAGGCGATCGAGCAAGGCTGGATCCCGGGGCCCACGATTATCAACTCCGGCATCATCATCGGCGGCATGGGCGGTCAATTCTTCCCGACACCGGAAATGGCGAAGGACCACAACATCGTCTATCCGGAATACCTGGACGCCGACACGCCGGACGAAATCGTGAAAGCGGTCCGTCAGAACATTCTCTTTGGCGCGAGAGTGATCAAGATCTGTGTGGACTGCAAGCCGTACGGCTACACCGCGGACGAAATCCGACTGGTGATTCGCGAAGCAGCCAAGGCGGGTCTCAAGGTCGAAGGCCACGTGCAGACGGTCAACGGAGCGCGCAATGCGATTGAGGCTGGGATCTGGTCGATTGCACACTCGGGTGCCCTCACCGACGAGATGCACAAGATGATGGCGCAAAAGGGTGTCTGGCGCGCTGGCACCGAGACGCCCCCTGGCCTCGCTGGCCACCCGGTGTCGGCCGAGGCCTACGCGCGGACTGTGGCCGGATTGAAGAACGCCTATGACAACAAAGTCCCGCTGACGTTCTCAACGGACGCCGACTACTGGGTCGAGGGCAAGACTCGAGGCGAACTGTGCCTCGAGTTCATCAAGACATGGCGGGACGCGGGTATTCCCAACGCCGACACCGTTCGTGCCATGACGATCAACGGCTACAAGGTGAGCGGAACGGAGAAGACGCGCGGCCCGATCAAGCCAGGATTCATGGCTGACCTGATCGCGATGCCCGGAAACCCGCTCGAGGATCTCGAAGCGCTGAAACAGGTGCAGTTCGTCATGAAAGACGGGCAGGTCTTCAAGCGTGACGGCGTGATGACGCCGGCAGCGTTCTTCCATGCCGGACCGGTGAATGGATGGCGCATCCGCTGATGTGTCTCTAACTCGCCTGGCGGTCCGCAGCGTCCTGATTCGCGACAACCGTCTCATTCTCACGCAATGCACGCGGCCAGAACCACGAAGCCGCAATCGCTGCGCCAAGCACGAGCACTATCACGATCAACGACACGCTCACCGGCAACTTGTAGACGTCGGTCGCGAGCATCTTGACGCCCACGAACACGAGAACCACCGACAGTCCGACTTTGAGGTAGTGAAAGCGGTCGATCACATCGGCGAGCAGGAAGTACATCGCTCGGAGGCCGAGAATGGCGAAGATGTTCGAGCTGTACACGATGAACGGATCCTCTGTGATCGCGAAGATCGCCGGAATCGAATCGATAGCGAAGATGAGATCCGTCGTCTCGATGAGCGCGAGGACAACGAATAGCGGCGTCACAACGATTCTCGAGACGCCCGCCACGTGTTCGCGAACGAAGAATTTCTCCCCGCGATAGCCGGCCGACACCGGAAGTAAGCGGCGTACAAGCCGGATCATCGGATTCCGCTCCAGGTCGAGCGCCTGCTCACTGTGCGTCGCCATGCGGACGCCAGTAAAGACGAGAAACGCGCCGAAGACGTAAATGACCCAGTGAAACTGGTGGATGAGATACGCCCCGGCCGCGATCATCGCGCCGCGCATCAGGAGCGCGCCGAGGATTCCCCAGAAGAGCACCCGATGCTGATAGCGCGCGGGGACGTGGAAGAAGCTGAAGATCAGGACGAAGACGAAGATGTTGTCAATGGAGAGCGCGCGTTCGATGAGGTAACCGGCAAAGTACTCGAGGCCGGCCTCGCGTCCCATCAGCGCGTACACTCCGACGCCAAAGAGCAACGCGAGGATTACCCAGACCACGCTCCAGGCGAGCGCCTCCGTGGTTCGAACCGCATGCGCCTCGCGGTGGAAGACGAACAAATCCACGGCGAGCATCGCCAGCACAAAGACGTTGAATCCGACCCATAACCACACTTGATCCATCGATCCGGCTCCCTCCAGAAAAACGAAAGGCGAGACCCTCGCAGCCGGGCTGTTCGCCTCGTGCGAAGGTCTCGCCTTTCCGATGAGAACCGGACCGAACCGTGCGCCTGCAGCGCAGTGTTGACGATTCGACCGCGCGGCGGTGAGACCGCCGCGTAGCTACTCCCCTTCTCGCTCCTCCAAGATAGGCTGAATCCAGCGTACGATCAACCTCTGCCAGCACCCTGACCTTGGCACCCTGGCACCCTGGCACCTTGGCACCTTGGCACCTTGGCACCTTGGCACCTTGGCACCTTGGCACCTTGGCACTTTGTATTACTCCTGCCGCAGCGCAGCGATCGGATGCACGCGCATCGCGCGCCGGGCTGGAATCGCGCACGCCCCAAGCGCGACCAGGACCAAAAGGATCGTCGTCAGCATGAACGTCGGAACATCTGACGGGGTCACCCCGTACAGGAATCCTGCAAGTGCACGAGCGCCGGCGAGGCCGCCTGCAATGCCGACCGCGATTCCGGCGCCGACGAGCAGCATCCCGTCGCGGATGACCAGAGCGAACACGTCCCGGGTGGTTGCTCCCAACGCCAATCGAATGCCCATCTCGTGGGTACGCCTGGCCGTCGAAAACGAAAGGACGCCGTAAACCCCCACTGCAGCGAGCAACACGCCCAATACACCGAACCCGCTCAGTAACCAGGCACCCATGCGCGGTCCATAGAGTGACGTGCCGATCGTGTCGGCGACGGTTTGAAGGTTCGGGACCGGCAAATTCGGTTCGAGCGCCTGGATTTCACGCCGCACGGGAGCAATCAGGGTTTCGGGAGGTACCGAAGTGCGCGCATACAGCGTCATGCCTGTTTCGTGATTCTGACCGAGCGGCAGGTAGGCGACCGGCAGGGCGTCTTCGGAGAGCGTGCCGTACTTGCTGTCCTGGACCACGCCGACAATCTCGCGCCACGGACCGTTCGGTCCGTCGAAGCTGACGCGCTTGCCCAGCGGGTTCTCCCCGCCGAAGTGCAACGCGACCACCGCACTGTTGACGATCGTCACGAGCGGCCGATCGACGATGTCCTGGTCGTTGAAGTCTCGTCCGAGCGCTAGCGGAATGCCGAGCGTCTTGAAGAATCGCGGACCGACGACATTGGCGTTGACTTCCCTGGGGTCTCTGGTGACGCCGCCGCCTTCGGATCGGCTCAAGCCGTGCGAGTCCCCCCGCCCCTCGACGTGGAGGCTGAAGACGCGCGAGCTTCCGGTGAGAACAGCGACGCGGGCCAGGGTGGCCGACTCGACGCCGGGCAGGCGCTCCACACGCTCGACGATTTGTCGATAGAACTCACGCCCCTGCACGGTCGTGTAGCGCAGGAGGTTGACGCTCAACGGCGCCGAGACCAGCTTCTCGGCGTCAAATCCGGGGTCGATGCGCTGCGCCGATTGCAGGCTTCGAACGAACAGGCCGGCGGCAATGAGCAGCAGCAACGACAGCGCCACTTCCGCAACAACCAGTCCGTGCTTGAGACCGAACCGTCGTCCACGGTTTTCGGTGTCCGCGGCGTCCCTGAGCGCCGGGACGACGTTCGCCCTGGAAGACTTCAGCGCCGGCACCAGGCCGAACACGACGCCGGTGATCATCGACAGCACGAGCGAGAACCAGAGCACGCGCTGATCAAGGGCGAAATCAAGTGTCGGAAGCACCCCGTCAGGTGGAAGGGCGGCCTGAAAGGCCCGCAGCATCGCCCACGCGAGGCCCACGCCAGCCGCTCCGCCGACGAGCGACAAGAGGAGGCTCTCGGCGAGCAGTTGGCGCACGATTCGCGTGCGGCTGGCTCCAATTGCGAGCCGGACGGCCATCTCACGCCGGCGCGACGCCGCCCTCGACAGGAGCAGGTTGGCGACGTTCGCGCAGCCGATCAGCAGCACGGCGCCAACGACGCCGCCGAGCAACAGCGCGACCGCCACCATCCGTTGACGCTGCGCCGCGTTTCCTTCATCCACCGGGACCACCGCTGCAGTGTGACGAGGAGGCGGTCCGGTGACCGGCAGGGTCTGGGCGAAGGTCTGCGCCAGCGTGGTGAGCTGCGCGCGCGCCTGCTCCACGGTCACGCCAGGCTTCAGCCGCCCCACCCCGGTCAACCAGCTGTTCGTCCGGTGGTTGAGAAGATCCGGGTTCTTCTCGCCTGAATAGCCGGCGCGTGGCGGCCGCATGATCGGCTGCATCATCATCGGGACATAGAGGTGCGCCGTGCTCCCCACCTGCGGACCCGGAAATCCCGCGGGCGCGACCCCGATAATCGTGAACGGCTGGCCGTTCAACCGCACCTCCCGTCCGGCAATGTCGGCGGCGCCGGCGAAGCGCGTCTGCCAGAACTCGTGGCTGATGACGGCTACCGGATGCCCACCGGGCTTGACATCGTCAGCGGTCGTAATGAGACGGCCCTGGTCGGCGCGGACGCCGAGCACGTCAAAAAAGTTGCCGGTGACAATGACACCGGGGACAAGCTCCGCATTCGAGCCGGTGTTGAGGCTGGCGACGATCCCGCCCCACGCCGCAAAGCCATCGAGCACCTGATTGCCGTCACGCAGCCAAACGTAGCCCGGGTACGAGAAGACGCCGCCTCCCCGGCTGACATAGACGAGCCGCTCGCGATTCGGAACAGGCAGATGCTGAAAGAGCGTGGCGTTGACGAGACTGAAGACGGCGGTGTTGGCGCCAATGCCGAGGGCGAGCGTGAGCACGACGGCGGCGGTGAAACCGGGCTGCTTGCGGAGCATGCGCATCGCGTAGCGAAGGTCCTGCCGCAAGTCGCTCGTGAGTGCGCGTGCCGGAGCACCATGACTGACGGGAGCAGGCACCTTTGCCTGCCGGAGCGGCAGCATGTGGCGCGCGAGTGTATCGTGATCGCTCAGTTCCTCGATCGCCCGTTGATAGGCCTCGTGCTCGGAGGCGCCGGCGCGGCGCAGCTCGTCGTAGCGCTCGTCGAGGTGCTGCGACACCTCTTCGACAATTTCAGCCTCACGTGCCGGGCTCAGTCGCAAGGATGCGAGGCGAGATCGAAGATGTGAGTTCCACCTAGACATGATCGACTCCCGTGATAAGACGCATGGCGTGGACGAACGCCTTCCACGTATCGCGTTGCCGGGCGAGGACACGGCGTCCTTCGGCGGTCAACCGATAGAACCGCCGCCGCCGCTGCCCTGCCTTCTCCACCCACTTGCCCTGCAGCCAGCCCCGTTCCTCGAGGCGATACAGCAACGGATAAAGCGATGCCGCGTGGAACTTCATCTGGCCGGCCGACCGCGTCTCGATGAGGCGGCCGATCTCGTAGCCGTGGCGCGGCCGCGACTCGAGCACCGAGAGGATCATCAGCTCCGCCGATCCCTTCTTGAGCTCGCGGTGCAACATCGAAGTGCCTATAGCTGTCATAGACACATATTTATATAACAGATGAATCGCCGAGAACAAGAGCGCCTTACGGCTCTCGAGCGGGGGAGTTACACGTACGAGTTGTAGGCTGGCCGATAAAGCAGCGCCTCGATGGACCCCTGCAGGTCCAGGACCTCGGGCGCGCTCGTCAAGTGCCGCGCGTAGGCGAGTTGCGCGACAGCGGTGGCGATGGAAACGGATAGCTCACGGATCCGGTGGAGCGGTGGAAAGAGGCTCCCGGACGCGAGATCCTCGTCCGAGACACGCGCGGCGAGTGTCCGCGCCGCGGTCAGGAACATCTCGTCGGTAACCCGTTGCGCCCCCGACGCGATGACGCCGAGGCCCACCCCGGGAAAGATGTAGGCGTTGTTGGCCTGTGCCGGCACCAACAGACGGCCGCGGTAGTTGAGCGGAGGAAACGGACTGCCACTGGCGAAGATCGCCTGGCCGGCGCTCCACTCGTAGGCCTGTTCAGCCGTGCACTCCGCCTTCGATGTCGGGTTCGAGAGCGCAAAAATCACCGGCCGCTCATTGAGCCCGCTCATCGCCCGGACCACCGGCTCGTTGAATGTTTGAGGCTGACCCGATACGCCGATGAGCACCGTCGGCCTGAGCGCATTCACGGCAGTGAGCAGATCGGAAAGCGGCGCGTGCTCGTGGGCGAACGGAAGCTTGTGCTCCGCGAGGTCTGCCCTGCCCTTGACCACGAGGCCTTTCGAATCGACGAACCAGCAACGCTGTCTCGCCTCTTGCTCGGGCACGCCTTCATCCGCCATGGCGCCAACCATGAGTGACGCGATCCCGGTGCCGGCTTCACCGGCGCCAAGGAAGAGCATTCTCTGGTCGTGAATCTTCGAAGAGGGAGTCAGTCGCAGAGCGGAGTACAGCGCCGCGAGAGTGACACTGGCCGTCCCCTGGATATCGTCATTGAAGCAGCAGGCGCGGTCCCGGTACTTATGGAGGATCCGAAACGCATTCGTGTTGCCGAAGTCCTCGAACTGGACGAGCGCGGCTGGAAACACCGTGCGTACGCCTTCCATGAACTCGTCCACGAGCGCATCGTACTCGTCTCTCGGCAGCCGCCGCTGCGCCAACCCGATGTACAAAGGGTCCGTAAGCAATCCCTCGTTGTTCGTGCCAGCATCGAGCGTGACCGGCAAACACCAGGCCGGGGGAATACCCCCGCACGCCGTATAAAGCGACAGCTTGCCGACAGGGATGCCCATGCCGTTGGCACCCAGGTCGCCGAGCCCCAGGATACGCTCGCCGTCGGTGACGACGATGACCCGGACCGGGCCGTCGGGCCAATTCCTCAGAATCTGAACGACCCGGCCGCGATCTCGAGCGCTCACGAACATCCCCCTCGAGCGGCGCCAAATGTGTCCGTACGCTTGACAGGCCTGTCCGACGGTGGGCGTGTAGATGATCGGCATCATCTCTTCGAGATGATCCATGACGACCCGATAGAAGAGGCGCTCGTTCCGGTCCTGCAACGAGATGAGATAGATGTACTTTTCCAGCGCGGATGTCTTCCCGCGGAAACTCTCCAGAACTTTTTCGGCTTGTTCGTCCTGAGTCAGAATCCTCGGAGGCAAGAGCCCCCCAAGGTTCAAGGCGTCGCGCTCCTGCTGCGTGAAGGCTGTGCCTTTGTTGAAGACGGGGTCGTGAAGCAGATCGACTCCCCTCCGAACGCGGCTTCTGCGGTCTGTTGGCATTTCGCTCTTATCCGGCATCGCGAATCCTTCGACACGAATGCATCATCCGTTCAAGTTTCACTCAGACATGCCACTAGACCCGCCGGCCGAGCCATTCCCACGCTTCCGCCTGCATCTCACGGTTGAATTGGTGCGGCGCCTCGTAGAGGCGACACCGCTGATGTTCCGGAACGCCGGCCTTTTGAAAACACGCCTCGATTTTTCGGAACGCTTTGTCCACGCCGTCGCGCGGAAACAAGCCGTCTTTCGACCCGTTGATCACAAAGACGGACCGTGGCGCGATGAGCGCGGCGAGATCGGGCAGATCCAGGTAGCGGTACAGGCCCGGGATGTGAAACGTGAGACCGACAGTGTTGAGGACGTGGCGGCGGATATTCGAGGCAAACGAGGTCATCCAGCCCACATCTACGGCCGCCTTGATCCGCTGGTCGAGGGCGGCGAGGAGAAAACTGCGGTAGCCGCCGACCGAAAGACCGACGCACCCCAGGCGCTGACGGTCCACTTCAGGACGGCCGGCCAGATAATCGAGCGTCCGCAGGTCGTCCCATAACATCACCCCTGGCCACGTGATGCCGGCAGTCATCAGGCTCCGGGCGACGAGTTGCTCGCTCTGGCTCGACCGCCGGTTGAACGCCGCGATTTCGTCTGCCGACATGCGCTCGCGTTCCCGGTAAGACGCCGGATCTTCTTCGAGCAGCATGCGGCGTTCGCCCCAATAGAACATGTCGATGGTGATCACCACGTACCCGCGACGCACCAGTTCGGTGGCGATGCTCGTTCCCTCGTAGAGCTGCTGTTTGAATTGCGAGAGCACGGGATGTTCGTTCTCGACCGCCACCACTTTTTCTTTGCCCCAGACGTAGGCGCCACCGTGGCAATGAAGCAGGACGACACCCGGTGCCGGACGGGTCGCGGCCTTGGGAATCAGCAGGTACGCCGGCACCCGAAGGTCGGGGGTCGTCCGAAACGTCAGGTACTCCTCGATGTAGTCTCCTCTGTCGCTGCGCCGAATCACCTCGGGCTCCGGCGATACCGCCGCCGGCGAGTAGAAGAGATGTTCGAGCACGCGAGCACGGGCCGTCCGCTGCCAGGACGCGAGATCGCGGAATTGGGGCTGCAGGAACGACAGTTCCAAACGCGACCGGTCGGCCTGCTGCTGGACAAATGGATACAGGTTGCCGATGTGTGGATTGTCCGGCGCCTTGGTGGGGGTCTGCGTCCCCCCGACGTCGGTGAGGGGAAACGAAGCGGACAACAGCCATCCGCTGGCGCCAAGCGATTGGCAGAACCGGCGCCGCGTCAGCGTCGACATCGACTCACCTCCGGCACAGCGATTGGCGCACGGGCGCGCAGCATTCGTCCTCCTCGACGATATCAATGGCTGCCGGAACGCGCGGCGGCGATGACATCGGCACGCGTCAGCGGCCGATCCGGATTGGGCGGATGCGCCGGAATCCACGTCTCGTAATCGAGTTTGAGTCGATCCAAAGCCGCTACGGCGGACCTCACGACCGCCGCTTGCGCGGGCGTGGGATTGACGATTGAGATATCCGCCGTCCACAGCGCCTTCTCCCCTCGCAGGTAGACGGCCAGCAGGCCGTCACTGTGCTCGTTGGGCAGGCGATACAGCTCGACCACTTTGCCGTTCGTGCCTTTTCGCACATCCCGGTCGGCGACCGGCTGCACGGCGTTGGCGCGGCGATTCGACGCTTTCGCGAGGCTGTCGCCGATGAGCGTGCGCGGACCGGAAAGAAGACGCTCGAGCACGGCCTCATTGTTGCGGTGCGTCAGGATGGTGGCGCCTTCCGCCACCGCCGCCGCGAGGCCGCCTGCGTGATCAAAATGGGGATGCGAATTGACCACGAACCGGATCGGTTTGCCGGCAATGGCCTGCTTGGCCGCTGCCATCACGACCGTGCCTCGCGCGTCGTTCTGTCCGCTCTCCACCACCAGGATGTGATCGCCCATGTCGATCGCAAGCGAGACATAGTTACCGCCAATCTTGAAAATACCCTCGCCAATACGCTCGACCGGTGGAGGTCCGCTTGCGATCTGAGGAGCAGCGGGAGCCGCACCGCCTCCTCGCCCTCCGCCGCCCGCTGGCGCAGGAGGCGTCAGCAGCTCGGCGAGGTTCTGCGGGTTTGGCGTAGCCGACGTAATGTTCGCCTCGAATGTCTGCAGACCCGCCTGTCGCTGGACGATGCGGGTCGGAACTTGCACGCCGTTCATGTTCTGATAGTTCGCATACTCGAATTCAACCAGCAGATCTCCAGCAACCGCATGCTCGACGCGCGTCTCAACCTTGGTGACCAGGTTCTGATTGTTCAAGTATCCGGTCACGTTGTATGTCAGCCCTGAAGGGGACTTGAAGTTCGGCGGGGAAAACGAGACGATTTGCTGTCCTCCCTGCTGACGCGCAGTCGCGTTATTGGCCGCGGCTCCCTTCAAGAATCCCCACGGCGTCGTCCAGATGTTCAACGCCTGCGTCCAATTGGTTGAGGCTTGCGTACCGGTGACGTTCTGGTTGAACACGCCCGGTGTAGGAGCTGGAGCTCCGGGTACTGCCGGTGGCAGTGTCGGGCCGGTCGCCCTGGAAACCAGCGCCGCCGGGTCGGAGGCCTGACCGAAATTAATCGTCCTGGTGTATTGAGTAATGAGCGTCAGGTTTACCGGTCCCATCGGCTCCCCAATACTCTTGCTCTGGCCGAACGCGCCATTTCGAGCTCTTCCCGAGTAGGTGATTGAGTTCAGGTTGTCCACGCCCATCGCCTTCGACGCCGCGGCGACAACGGAGCTTGTGTTTTGCCCTGACACCCCCGCGGATATCGCCAACACCCAGAACGCGACGAACGTCATCTTTCGACACGGCATTGCTGACCTCCGGTCCACTAGGACGCGACGTGATGAGGGGGATTATCGTCTTTCGCGGCGAAGACACAAATCGTAAGGTCTACCTGGCACCGAGACGGCGCAGCGCCTGCTGCATCGCCGGGTTGCCCTGCGCCATCGCCAAGAGCGCGTGGCCGGGGCCATTCCCGACCGCGTTGATGTCCGCTCCGGCGGCCACGAGTCGGTCCGCGACGCCCGGGTAATCCGCGCCTGGCGCACGGCGATGCACGGATCCGAAGGCCGCCCATCCGAGCGGCGTGCTTTGATGCGTCGGATCCCTGGCATCGAGCGGCACGCCGCCGCGCCTAAGCAGGCGCTCAACCATTCGCAGGCTCCCTACCCAGCAGGCCGCATGCAGCGCGGTCCCGCCGTCGATACCGGGGGCGGCCGGGTCGAACCCGAAGTCGATCATGAGGTCGGCCGCGTCGAAGCGCTCGTGGAAAATCGCGTGCGCCAGACGAGCATGATCGTGGCGTGTCAGAGAAATGAGGAGCGACGGATCCTCAGCGAGAACTGCGTTTGCACTGCGCTCGTCCGCGGTCAAGAGGGCGTTGACGAATTGGATCTTTGCCGGGCTTCGGGCCACGAGGAGATCGTGAACGTCACGATGATCGAACTTCAACGCGGCCTCGTGCGGCGACAGGTCGAAACCGATCGACCAGCAGTAGATGTTGAAGGGCGGAACTGGGAGATACCCGGGGGCGTTGATGCGAGCGGCTACGCAGGCCGGATCGGCGTCCAGCAGGCCGGTTGCGAGAGCGATGTCGCCGAGGCGGGCCGCCATGAAGATGTCGGGCGTGGCCCCGCGCTCGAGAAGATGCCGGCAGACGTCCGGACGATCGACCAACGCGTACTGTGCCGGCGTGGACTTGTGATCGATACAGCGCACGTCGACGCTGGCGCCGTGGGCCAGCAGGAAGTCGGCAATCGCGACGGTCTTCGCCTCGTGGAGCGGCTGCTGACCGTCGCCTCCCCGCGCGTGAACGAACGCTGGATCGGCGTTCACGAGTGCCCGCAGCTCGTCGAGCCAACCGAGGCGCGCCGCAACGTTCGGTGTCAATGTCGCACCGTGCGCCAGAAGGAATCGTGCCGTGTCCTCGTTGGTGTTATCGAGGACTGTGTACGGACCCTTCTGCCAGTCGCTTTTCAGGTTCACATCCGCGCCGGCGGCGATCAGCGTCCGCAGCATCGTTGCGTTCTTGGCCGCGATGTGCGCGGCCCGCTGACCGAATTCGAACATTGGTTCGTTGATCCGTTTCCGGACGTGTCCTGACGCGAGGAGCTGTTCCGTGCGTGGAATGTCGCCGCCACGCACCGCGGCGCAGAAGGCGTTGACGTCTCGCTGCTGCAGGTCGGCGACGAGCTTCGGCCACGACTCAAAGCCTCCTTCACGGGCCACGGCGAGCTGCGCATCGGCAAGCTTGAGCGTTCGTGCGCGATCGGCAGCATCCGGTTGGACCGCACGGATGCGCGCGAGGGCCGCCGCGTCACCGTCACGCGCTGCCCGGATCAGATCCTTCGCGAGCTTCCGTTGCTGTTCGAGGTTGGCTGGGACAGGGAACGGGTTGGGCGTGGACACGGACGACCTCCTTCAACAGGCGCCCGCGTCCGCATCATGGGCTGAAGAAAGTCGAGGTAACGACCGTACGATTAGCGTGACAGGTGGGCGCCGCCCTTCCCGCGGACTGGTGGCGTCCTGTAAACGCCAAGCCCAAGGGTAGATCAGCCGCGGGTCACTTGCAACTGCCGCCGCGAACAGAACCAGCACCAGCCAGCCGTGGCCGGTGCGTCGAAAGCTGTTCAACCTCTAGCAAGCCAACGTTGCGACCGGCCCTGCCAGCAGGGGGATGTATGGGGGATGATAGGCGGGAAAGAAGATTCGCGACGTGCTCATGACGCGACGCTCGATCCTCCTGTTGGCGCTCGCTGGTGGCGGATGTGCACACCGCGCTGGCACCAATGCCCTGGGCAGCGGCGCAACGCAGCGGATTCAGACGGTCACCGGCGCAATCCCCGCGGGGAGGCTCGGGCTCACGCTGATGCACGAGCACGTGCTCGTGGATTTCATAGGCGCCGACCAGGTGAATGCGAGCCGCTACGATGCGAATCACGCGTTCACGGCGGTACTCCCTCACCTGCAGCAGGCCCGCGCGCTCGGATGCCAAACGCTCGTCGACTGCACGCCGGCGTATCTCGGGCGAAATCCGCTGTTGTTGAAACGTCTCTCCGATGCGTCAGGCATTGGTATCCTGACCAACACCGGCTATTACGGCGCAGCCAAGGACAGATATCTGCCTCGTCATGCGTTCATTGAGACCGCCGACCAACTCGCGGTGCGCTGGATTCGCGAGTTCGAGCACGGCATCGAGGATACGTCGATCAAGCCCGCGTTCATGAAGATTGGTGTGGACGAGGGGCCGCTGTCGGAAGTGGACGCGAAACTCGTTCGTGCTGCGGCGATCACCCATCGGAAAACGGGACTGCCCATCGCATCGCATACCTCCACGGGAATCGCTGCGATGGAGCAGCTCGATTTGCTTGAACGCGCGGGTGTTCCGCTCTCATCGTTCATCTGGGTCCATGCACACAACGAGCGCGATATGGACCTCCTCACACGGGCCGCAATCCGTGGGGCCTGGGTCGAATTCGACGGCGTGTCTCGGACGAGCGTCGCTCGGCACCTCGAGCTCGTCGGCCACATGAAGGACCGCGGCCTGCTCGATCATGTCCTCGTCTCGCAGGATGCGGGATGGTATCGCGTGGGCGAGCCCGATGGCGGTCAGTTCCGGCCTTACGACTCGCTCTTCACGGCATTCGTGCCAGCTCTCCGATCTGCGGGCTTTCAGAATGAGGAGATTGAACGGCTGCTCGTCACCAATCCCCGCCTCGCATTGAGCCGACGCCCGCAAGGCCGCTGATTTCCGAGCGCGGGGCATTTTCACTGTGCCGGACTGCCGCTGGTTCTTCTACAATACCGCTCGGAGTTCAGCGCCGCAGCGAGGCTCACCATGAGCGAACCACCGAAGATCATTCCCATAGCACCGGCCGCCGGTGCGACGTCCGGCGGCATGCCGCGCCGGGTCGCGCTCCAGACTCTGCTTGGCGGCGTCGCAGGCGTCGCGCTGCCATCGTCGGCGTCGGGACAGCACCCGATGCACGCGCACCTGGCGAATTCCGGGGCAATCGAGAACGCCCAGAAGAAGGCGGCGGTCGCGGCCTACAGGCCGGAGTTCCTCGACGCTCATCAGGTGAAGACGCTCCAAGCCTTTGCCGAGACGATCGTCCCCGGATCGACAGCCGCCAAGGTGGCGCCGTTTCTTGACCAGCTGCTGGCGGTTGACTCAGCTGCCAATCAGCGGGCCTTTCTCGGCGCACTCGGTGCGTTCGACATGGCCGCGATCCAGAAGCACCGTAAGGCATGGATCGCGATCGCCGCTGCAGACCAGGATGCCATCCTGCGAGAGGCATCCACAGCGGACCTCAAGACGTCGGCCATGCGCGGCCATTTCGACAACCTGAAGCAGTGGATCGCCGGCGCCTACTATTCGTCCGAGCCAGGTATGCGCGAGCTCGGATGGACCGGAAACGTATTTCATCCGGAACTACCCGGCTGTGACCATCCCGGCGGCCACCTGGACTGATTGCAATCGCATCATGCAGACGACGAGATTCGACGTGATCGTGGTGGGCTCGGGCGCCTCGGGGGGATGGGCGGCGAAGCGTCTGTCCGAAGCCGGCATCAAGGTCGCGCTCCTCGAGGCCGGAAAGCCGCAGGGCAATGCCGATTTCACAGAGCACGTGCCCGCGTACGACCTGAAGTATCGCGATCATGCTGGCGAGTGGATACGCCGCACGCGGCCCCGGCAGCGCGACTGCTACGCGTGCCGCGAGTGGAACTACAAATGGTTCGCCAACGATCTCGAGGAGCCGTACACGACACCTGACGACAAGCCGTTCAGTTGGCAGGGCCGCATGCGCGTCGTCGGCGGCCGCACCAATGTCTGGGGCCGGCAGTCGTACCGCTTCAGCGATCAGGATCTCCACGGGAAGTCGTTCGACGGCTACGGCGACGACTGGCCGATCTCGTACAAGGATCTCGTGCCCTACTACGAGATCGTCGAGGACTACGTCGGCATCTCGGGCCAGGCGGAGAACGTACCGGAACTCCCGGACAGCCGCTTCCATCCAGCCATGCCAATGAGTTGCGCGGAGATGCAGCTGCGGACGCGGGTGAAGAACAAGCTCGGCTGGACCGTGACGATCGGACGCGCCGCCAACATCACGCGGCCGATCAACGGCCGCGGGCCGTGCCACTACTGTGGGCCTTGCGAGCACGGCTGCGTGACGCACTCCTATTTCAACGCCGCGTTTACGACCGTGGCTGATGCGCTGGAGTCGGGAAACACCACGCTCATCACCAACGCGATGGTCCACCGCGTGCTGACCGATCCCTCGACGAAGAGGGCAACGGGCGTGATGTACATCGATCGGGTGACGCGCGAGGTCCGGGAAGTTCGCGCGCGCGCGGTGGTGCTCTGCGCCCAGGCGCTCGAGACCGCGCGCATCCTCTTGAATTCAGCCGAGGGCGGCCTCGCCAATTCGAGTGGCGCGCTGGGGCACTATCTGATGGATCACACCTGGGTCGCCGGCGGCGCGAGCGGAGAGTTTCCCGATACCCCGGCGCCAAAGCCGTCGCTCGGCGCGCCGCGGCGGCCGAACGGGATCTATACGATCCGGATGAAGAACACGATCAACGGACCGCGGGAGAAGAAGTATCTGCGCGGCTTCGGCTTTCAGGGCGGCGGTTCGACCAGCTTCCGCATGAACGCGCCCGGCTACGGCGCAGCCTTCAAGAAGGGCGTGCTCGATCCGCTGACCTCGGTCAACCTGGTGGGGTTTGGCGAAGTGCTGCCGCGGTTCGACAACTTCGTCGAGCTCGATCCCAAGGTCGTGGACAAATTCGGCATCCCGGTGCTGCGCATCACGATGACATGGGGCGAGAACGAGAAGGCGATGATCCCGGATATGGCGGTGACGGCGACGCAGATGCTGGAGGCTGCCGGCGCGAAAAGCATCCAGCCGTTCACCGTGCTCAATCGCATTCCCGGCTACGGCATCCACGAGATGGGCACGGCGCGGATGGGAAGCGACCCCAAGACGTCGGTGCTGAATCAGTTCCTGCAGACGCACGATATCAATAACCTGTTCGTGATGGACGCCTCGTCGTTCGTCTCGGGCGGGTGCCAGAACCCGACGCTGACGATCATGGCGCTCGCCGTCCGCGGATGCGATCACCTGATGCAGGAGATGAAGCGAGGCAACATCTAGGCCGGCGATGGCTGTGGCACCCGGTCGATTGACGATTACCGAGCGACGACGCGGAAATTTACTGGCGCCAGCGGCGTAGTCAGAGCAGCGTTGACGGCATAAGTGGCCGAGACCGGCCGATGGTCGGAGACCGTACCGGTGTCGTACACCTGCGCAGACTGCAGTACAAGCTTTGCTGCGCCTTTCGACCGCCAGACGTAATCGATCCGGCCGTTCCTGGTATTGCCAGCCGTGTTTGCCGGGTACGAGACCGCGGTACCGTTCGCTGCCGCCACCGCCCAGGCATCCTCCCAGCCGGTTCTCAGCGGCTCCAACTCAGCGGCGCCGTCGCTGGCGTTGAAATCTCCCATGAGAATGCGCTCGGCCGGCGCGGTCGCCGCCCAAGTCGTGAGCTCAGCGATCTGCAGTGCCCGCGTGGAAGCGGAAACGTCGTCCAGGTGGGTCGAGAAGACCGTGACGATAGCATTGTCTACGGAGAGCGTTGCTCGAGCCACTGACCGCGATGCACTGAGCACTTTACTGCCGCACGACTCGATGCGGATTCGACTCAGGATGAGATTGCCCTGACCGGTCGCGGCGCCATCTCGCCGGGCGAAGCACCGATACCAGGCGAGCCCCGTCCGCGACTCCAACTCCGATTCGAGGACGGCAGATTCGTCGGCGTTATTGTTGTAGCCGTTCTGGTTTTCGACTTCGTTCAGCGACACGACGTGCGGATTGATGTTGACGATCCAGGTCACGACGCGTTCCAGGTTATTCGCGCCGCTCGTATCCAGGCCGTGGTGGATGTTCCAGTCCATCACCTTGAGTGTGGCTGCGGTCTGCGCCTGGACCGACGCGGATCGGACGAAGGCACCGGAAACCAGGAGACACGCCGCCGCAACGAGCGCTGAGACGTGTTCAACCAATGTTCGCGAAGGTGGCGTGAGTCGGGTGTTGATCATTCCCATGCTGAAATACTGGTTGCCTGGGGGCTCCCGTCGGCACCTGCGAGGAGAATGCCGGAGCGACAATCCCACCCTAATCGACGAAGGACGTCATGACGGCGTCATTCCCTTACAAAATCGGTCGCGCGATAACAAAACCGATTCTCCTGCCTGGACGCTCAGCGCGGCGCGAGTGACAGTCTGATGACCGAACTGCCGTGGAGAGGATACGTTCGCCTGCGAGGCGTAGGCAAGTGGCTGGCGGGAACGTGCAGCAGCCTCGAGGGCCGGTGACGATTGACGCCCCCACCCGAAGTGTGCTCAACTACTTGTCATTGCAAAGTTAACGTTACAATAAAGCTTATGGCTATCAGCATCATCCGCGCAGAATATCTCGGCATGTGCTTTGGCGTGCGCGACGCTATCGCCCTGGCCCAGGGAGGGGCCGCCGCCGCGCCGCTGACCATCCTGGGCAGTCTCGTGCACAACGCCACGGTACTCCGGACGCTCGAGGACAAGGGCATCGCGTTCGCGGAAGAACCCGGCCAGGTCCGGACCGAGACCGTCATGGTGACGGCGCACGGCGCCTCCGAGCGCCGGCTGTCAGCCCTTCGCGCGCACGGGTTCACCGTCGTCGAAGCCACCTGCCCGCTCGTGCACGTCGCCCACCGCGGCGTCGCCGCTTTGGTCGCCGCCGGCTATCACCCGGTGATCGTCGGGCAGCGCGCGCACGTCGAAGTGCGAGGCCTGACCGAAGATCTCGACGCCTTCGATGTGGTCCTCGATGAGGCCGACGTCGCCGCGCTCGCCGCCCACCCGCGTATCGGCGTCGCCGCGCAGACGACCCAGCCGCTCGAGCGGGTTCGGCGGCTGGTGGCGTTGATCCGTCGCCGATTCCCCGACTCCGACGTCCGTTTCATCGATACAGTGTGCAAGCCGACCAAACAGCGGCAGGCGGCGGCCGTCGACGTGGCCCGGCGCGCCGACGTGGTGATCGTAATCGGTGGGTCCAACAGCAACAACACCCACGAGTTGGTGACCACCTGCCGCGAGCACTGTGCGCGCGTGCACCACGTGCAGGTGGCTGCCGACTTGCGGCCGGAGTGGTTCACTTCGGCTGACGTGGTCGGCATCACCGCCGGCACCTCGACCCCCGACGAAGTGATTGACGCGGTGGAACGCCGCATTCGGAGCATAGCCGCTCGCTCCGAGACCGATTCGACTCTCGTCATGGAGCGCGGCCGATGATGTCCCGGGATCTCAAGACGTGGCTGCTCGTCGTGACTTTTGCCATCGGGATGGCGTGGGTGGAGTCCGCGACCGTGTACTACCTTCGGCTGCTCGTGGACCGCATCGACCCGTATCAGCCGAACCCGCTGCCGATCCGGGGCGCCATCGGCGCGGTCGAGCTCGTGCGCGAAGCGGCGACGCTCGTGATGCTGCTGACGCTCGGCGCTATCGCGGGACAGACGTGGCAGAAGCGGCTGGCGTACACGGCCATCGCATTTGGCGTCTGGGACATCTTCTACTATCTGTTTCTTCGCCTGATGACCGCATGGCCGCGGTCCGTCTTCGACTGGGACATCCTGTTCCTCCTGCCGCTGCCGTGGTGGGGGCCAGTCCTCGCCCCCGTCAGCATCGCGCTGTTGATGATCGTCTGGGGAACGCTGGCGACGCAGTTCGCCGACCGAGCGGTGGCCGCGCCAGCGAACGCCGCGCCGTGGGTCTTGAGCCTGCTGGGAGCGGTGCTCGCGCTCTACGTGTTCATGTCCGATTCGCTGCACCTGGTCCATCGCGGTCTCGACGCGACCCGCCTGGTGCTTCCGCAACGCTTCAACTGGTCGCTCTTCGCGGTGGCGCTGGTGCTGATGGCCATGCCCGTGGTGCAGATTGGCTGGCGTATCAGGATGCGCCGGGTGGCCGTGCTCGACCCGCGGGGCCGACTCGCGGGCTGACGCCGCGCGCTATGACGGACACTCTTCGCGTGTCACTGGCGTGAGCCCTCCCGCGGGGAAAGCGAAGCCTCACTCCTCACGCAGGGCAACGAGGGGATCGATCCGGGACGCGCGGCGGGCCGGTAGATAGCTGGCGAGGAGTGCCACGCCGATCAGCACGACCGACACTGCTGCATAGACGGCGGGATCCGTCGGCCGGACGTTGAAGAGCAGGGTCGTCATGGACCTGCTGAGGAGCGCGGCGCCAAACAAACCCAGCACGACGCCGATGCCCCCTTTCCACAACCCCTGTCGCAGGATCAGACCGGCAATCTGCCCCCGCGACGCACCGATTGCGCTGCGCACGCCAATCTCACGCGTCCGCTGTGAAACGTCGTAGGCCAGCACGCCATAGATGCCGAGGGCCGACAAGAACACGGCCAGGCCGGCAAATGCTGCGAGCAACAGCATCACGGCGCGACGGTTGTCGAAGGACGAATCGACGGCTTCCTGCAGGACGCCGACGTCAAACAGTGGACTCGCGGGATCGATCTCGCGGATCTTGTTGCGCAAGGCCGCGACCGCGTCGCCCGTCGGCCGGTTCGTCCGTAGGAACAGCGTCAGTCCGCCCGGTCGTCCCCCCTGCATGATTTGATAGATGAACGGGTTGCCGCTCTTCTCCTCGACCCCATTGTGCGGGACGTCTTTCACGACCCCGACGATCACGGGCCAGTCTTCGGGTTTTGCCGGGCGACCGCCAAAGGCGAACTTTCCACCCACGGCAGAGCCATTCGGGAAGAACTTCCGCGCGAAGCTCTCATCGACGACGAACAGACGCCGGCCGGGAGCCAGATCCGCCTCTTCATAGAAGCGGCCTTCCAGCAATCTCAGCCCCAACGTCTGGGCGTATCCTGGCGTCACGATCACTCGGTACGCGCCCGGCTGCGGCGAACCCGGCGGCAGCGTGTCGTTCTCCAGGGTGAACGCGTTGATCGGCAGCCCTCCCTGGAAGGGCGTGGAAAAGGCCAGCGCCACCGACGTCACGCCAGGAATCTCTCGCATCGCCTGCAACAGCCGTTCGCGAATCTTGTTGGCGGCCTCGTCGCTGGCCCGGTGCTGCCGCGTCAGCGCGATGCGCGCGGTGACCACGTTCCTCGCCTCGAGGCCCGTATCCACTTTCAGGGCTTCGGCGAAGCTGTGGATGAGCAGGCCGGCGCCGATGAGCAGCATCAACGCCACTGCGACCTGGGCCACGACGAGGACGCCGCTCAACGCGCGGACGCCGCGGCTCGACGAGGCGCTCCGGGAGCTGGCCTGGATCACCGCGGCCAGATTCGTGCGCAGGATGTGAAACACCGGGATCAGTCCGATGAGCACGCCGACCGCGGCGGTGAGCGCGATGGCGAATGCGAGCACCCGCCAGTCGAGCGACGCCGGCAGCGACTGGGGCAGCATCCTCGCGAGGTAGTAGTTCGTCATCCGCAGCGCGCCCCAGGCCACGCCCAGCCCCAGCAGAGCGCCGAGCGACGTGAGCAACAGACTTTCCATGAGGAACTGCCGGGCAATCGCCGCGCGCGGGGCTCCAAGCGCGGATCGAATGGCCAGCTCGGACTGACGTGCGTTGGAACGTACAAGCAGGAGGTTCGCGACGTTGACGCAGCCGATGAGCAGCACGAACGCGACTCCGCCCTGCAGCATCAGCAGCGTTGGTCGCACCGGCTTGACACGCTGCTCCTGCACACCGCCGACGTTCATCGTCATTCCGGAGCGCTCCGCAAATGCCTTCAACTGTGGGGGTCCCGCATCGACGTAGCGCTTCTCCATGACCTTGGCCTCGGCGTCCGCCTGGCCTGCGGTGACGCCCGGTTTGAGGCGTCCGAACAACTGAATGCCCACGCCGTAGCGACCCTGGGGATTCTCCGCGGCGGGGGGCCAGCTTAACGGCGAGATGAGCTTCATACGCGCATCGAACGCTTCCAACTCCCGCGGCGCCACGCCGATCACCTTGTACGCTTCATCGTCGATTCGGACCTCCTTGCCGAGGACCTCTGGACTCTCCTGATACTGCGTTTGCCAGTACGACTGCGTGAGCACGATGACCTTGTCGGCGCCCGGTTTGTTCTGCTCCTTTGTAAAGAAGGTGCCCAGGACCGGTTGTATGCGCAGGATGGTGAAGATCTCGGCGGTCGCCCGTACGCCGGGCGTACGGACCACAGAATCCTTGTCTCCAACCAGGCTGTAAAAGAATGTCCACAGCGCAAGGCTCTCGTAGGAGGTCGCGTTCCGCGAGTAGTCAAGGTAGAACGGGACGTTGGCCGGCATGCGGTTCAGGCCAGCCTTCGCCGCGGAGGTGTACAGCTCCACAATCCGCTCCGGCTCCTGATACGGCAGCGGCTTCAACATCAGCGAATAGACCGAGGAGAAAATCGCCGTCGTCGCGCCGACGCACAGCGCCAGTGTGACGAGCGTCGTGGCGGTAATCCGTTTCGACTTCCACAAGAGACGGAAGGTCTGACGAAGGTCCGTAACGGAGCCGGTCAAGATGCCGGCAGAAGGCGACGCGGAGGCTTGGTGCGATGACGTCATCGTAGAAGACTCGAATTCGATTGAGGAATTTACGGAAATGAGATGGTAATTGTTGCCGGACTGCCAGTCCAGCAATGGCGCAGCGCTTTCGAACACGTCGAGCGGCACTCCGACCGGCGCACGTCACGTTGAAGCGTACACGCGGTCGGCTCGGGACGCCCTTGCGACTCGCCACTTTTCGCCGCGATAATGAGCCGCATGGGCGAGCGCACGCGAGGCACGACAAGCCGGAGTGAGCGCAGCGAGTGCCCTCCGCCAGGGCTTCGGCGAGGTCTCGCCGTAGCGCTTCGCGCGGAGGCGGACGAAGTCCCCGGATAGCAATAGAACTCGAGGAGGAATCATGATCGCTCGCGTCGCAATCGGCGCCGTGTTGATGCTGGCGGCCGCCGCGTACTCGGGAACTCTCGCACAGTCGCGCGCCGCATCCGACGCGCTGCTGGGCCGATGGGATCTTGTGGTCCAGCGAGGCACACAGACGTCGCCATCGTGGCTCGAGGTGGAACGGTCCGGCACGGCCACCCTGGTCGGACAATTCGTGGGATCCGGCGGCAGCGCGCGGCCGATCGCCAAGATCGAGTTCAACGACGGCGCGTTCCGCTTCGCCATCCCGCCACAGTGGGAAAGCAATCCTCGCGACATCACGTTCGAGGGACGGCTCGACGGCGATCGCATCACCGGGTCGATGACGATGGGTGACGGGCAGAAGGTGACGTGGTCCGGCACGCGGGCGCCGTCGTTGCGGCGGTCCGGCCGGCCGGTCTGGGGCGAGCCCATCAGGCTTTTCAACGGCAAATCACTCGACGGGTGGCAGCCGGTCGGACGTCGCGACAACCAGTGGCGCGCGGTCGATGGCATCCTGCAGAACGCGAACAGCGGCGCCAACCTCATCACGGTCCAGAAATTCGACGACTTCAAACTTCAGCTGGAGTTCCGCGTGCCCAAAGGCTCGAACAGCGGTGTGTACCTGCGGGGCCGCTACGAGCTGCAGATCGACGAGGCCGCCGGTCTCGACCCATCGTCACATCATCTCGGCGGGGTCTACGGCTTCATTGCCCCGAGCGAGAACGTGGCCCGGGCGGCGGGCGAATGGCAATCGATCGTGGTCACGCTCGTGGGCCGGATGCTGACCTACGAGCTGAACGGCACGACCGTCATCTGCAACCGGGAGATCCCGGGGATTACTGGCGGCGCGCTCGACAGCGCTGAAGCTGACCCCGGGCCGCTGCTGCTCCAGGGCGATCACGGTCCCGTGGACTACCGCAATATCGTGATCACGCCCGCCAAAGGTGCGCGACAGTCGGCTGCGCAGCGATCACCTTGCATCGCTGGTGACCTGGGGCCGCCTCCGCTGAGGGGCCAGAGCTCTGCCCAGATCGTCACCGCCAAGTTGGCGCGCGATTCCAGACTGTCCTCCGTGTGACCGGCCCTCGAGGCGATTGCCGACCAACCGCAGGTCCAACAGTAGCGAACGACGTCGCTGCGCGTGAGTGGCCCCCAATCGCGACGCAGGCTAGGCAGGAGAGTCAAGGTAACGAACCGGAAGGTGAGAGTCGGAGCGCGAGGATGAGACGGCGGACGTGGATCCCATTAATAGTATCGCCTCACACCGCCTGATTCTTCAAGACTGTTTGTTGGACGCCAGGACCGGTATCATCACCGGCCCATGTCCAAAATCACAAACCGCGATACGGCGTCCCGCGACGGGGACTCGGTCGAACATCGGCTCGCGCGATTGCTGGATACGCCATTCCTCGCCCGTGTCGTTCCGCACCTCCCGGCTGAGACGCTGCATCAGCTCATTCGGTCCTGCGGACTCGATGCGTGCAGCGAGCTCGTCACGTCGGCGACGCCCGCGCAGCTCACCGCCCTGCTCGACCTCGATCTGTGGCATCCCGCGCGGCCTGGACGCGACGAGCAGTTCGATGTCGATCGCTTCGGCGAATGGATCGAAGTGCTGGTGGACACCGGTCACTCGGTGGCCGCACGAACGGTCGCCGCCCTCGAACGAAACGTCGTGGTCGCCGGACTTTCCCGCTACGTGCGGGTGTTCGACCCGGGCATCTTCGAACCAACCGCCCAGAGTGATGACGAGCCGACGGATCGTCACGAGGCGATGCGTGAAGGAGATAGAGACGCGCCGGTGCACGATTCGAGCGATGACGTGCTCGAGTGTGAAGTGGGCGGCTACCTGGTGCGGGCGCGGAGAACCGATGCGTGGGATGCGATCGTCACGCTCCTCGTCACGCTCGGAACCGAGCACAACCACCACCTTCACGCGGTGATGCAGGGATGCCGCAGCCTATCCAACTCCAGGCCGGAGATCGACGGCCTCGACGATCTGCTACTGGCACCGGAGCAGCACCTCCACGACGTCACGATCGAACGGGAGCGCCGGCGATCGCAGCAAGGCTACGCGACTCCCGCCGACGCGCGCGCCTTCCTCGAGATGGCGCGACAGCCGAAACACACGCGCTCAGGAGCACCGATAACAAGGTTGACGGGGTCGATCAACGTTAATCCGATCGTCACGGCATACTTTCGAGCGGCGGACGAAGCACCGGAATCGTCGAACGAGACTGCGCGATCACCGGAACGCGAACTGGAACCGCCGTCGTCGACATCGCCGTCCCCGTCGATGTCGTTGCCGTCCGGAGCGTCACGCTCGAGCGAGGTCCACGCGCACGCGACCGACGTCCCGGAATCGCTCGAAGCGGTTATGGAGCTCCTGACCGAGGCAGGCGTGATGCCGAAGCGTCCGCGCGCGCTGCTCGAAGTCGCGGACGCCGACCCGCGGGCCGCCAGGCTCGCGCACTTGCGGCCGCTGATCGCGTACGTCCGCGACACGCACGAGACCGCATACTTCACGCGCAGTCGTGAGCTCGCGTTCCTCGCGAACACGCTCCTCGCGGGATGCTCAGTACAGTCGCGACCGTTCACGCCACAGGAAGCCTCCGATGGTGCCGCGGCGATCTGTAATCTGGGGCTCGAGTACTGGCCCGCGCGTTGGCCGAGCGTGACGTCGCCGGGTGCGTCCGACACGTTCCCGCCCGATTCGTTGCTGATCGATCACGACCTCGTGACCGCCTTCGAAGTGGGCTGGTCGGTGTTGCACCAGGAGGTGAGCCTGTTCGTGGCGGAACAACTGATCGCGACGCTGACCGATATTGACTGCGTCGATCGCGACATCCGGCGCGGGCTCAACGCGCTGCGGCGCACGCTCGTGAAGCAGCGCGACGCCGGCACACCGTGGCGCGCGCGTGACGCGGCCGAGGTCCTCGCGATGCTCGACATGACAGCCTGGATCAGCGTGCTCGGCCTGCTGGACGAATGTCCCGTCGTGCCCGCGGCGCTGACTGCCGTTCTCGAAGGTCGGACCACGACCGTCAGCCCGACGGAGTTCGACTTCATCTCGACAGCCGCCCAGATCGGCGACGTTCGCATCTTCATGCGGAAGCTTCCCGACGTGCTGTCACGTTGACCGAGTCTCCAGCCTCGACGCGGGGACGCTCACCCTCGTCTGGGGCAATCTCAGTCAGTGAGCCACCAAGGACGGCGATTCAAGTCAAGCGTGCGCCGATAGTCATTTCGTCTTGTTTTTCTCATCCCACGGCATCGGCTCCCACAGTTCGACTTTGTTTCCGTCGGGATCGAGGATCCACGCGAATTTTCCGTTCTCGTGGGATTCAGGGCCCTTCAAGATTTCGACGCCGTTTCGTTGCAGCTCCGCCAACATTTCGGACATGTTGTCGATTCGGTAGTTGATCATGAAGCTGGAGGGGCTGGGGCTGAACCATTCGGTGTTCTTCTCGGCGACATGCCACACGGTGAGGCCGCGGTCCTGGGACTTGTCGTCGGGCCATTTGAGGATCGCGCCGCCCCAGGGCTCGAGCTGAATTCCCAGGTTTTGGCTGTACCACTGCGCGAGCTTCTTGTGATCGTTGGTGGATTTGAAGAAGACACCGCCGATTCCTGTGACCTTCGCCATCAATCCTCCATTGAGTGAACTCCAATGTCGTCCACGAATCGATCCTTGAGCCTTCGGCTTGGGACGTCAGCCTAAAACGTCGCGGACGCGCCCGATTGACGCAACGAGGCTGGAGGGGCGCATGCTAGCATGCGGGCGTTCTGGGACATGCAGAACTGGCAGCTTTCCAGTCGAGTCTGGCCTGTGCTGTGGGTTGGAGGGAGCATGAGATTGCATGCACATACGGTTGTTGTCTGCGCGTTGTCCGCGTTGGGAGGGCACGTGCTTCACGGACCGGCCGTGGCAGCTGGCAGCCAACCAGACCGCGCTGCGGACCTTGCCGCCATCGAGAAGCTGCGCCAGCAGGACATTGCCGCGACGGTGGCGCGGGATCCTGTTGCGCTGTCCGATTTTTGGACCGATGACGCCATTCGTCTCGGCGTGGGCGCGCCGCCGGAAATCGGCAAGCAGACCATCCGAGCGAGCAACGAACGCCAGACGGCCAACAAGAGTTTCAAGGTGCTGAGCTACGTCCCGGAAACCAGGGACTTCACTTTTCTGGATGGTGGCTACGCCGTCGAGTGGCGTACTTACACCGCTTCGTATGTCGACTCGCCTGGTGGCGAGGCGAAGCACGCGCGTGGCACTGTGCTGGCGGTGTTCAAGAAGCTCCCGGACGGCAGCTGGAAAGTTTTCCGAGCGATGGGGTCCATGGAGCCAGGGACTCCCGCCAAAGCCGGGGGCTTCTGATGTGAAGCACCCAGCCAATGAGCCAAGGATAAGCTGAAGATACGACGGCTATTCCGCGCGCAGCGCGGCGCACGGGTCGATCCTCGTCGCGCGACGCGCGGGCAGCCATGCCGCCATCAGTCCCACCGCCATCAGCAGCAGCGTGACGATCGTGAACGCGATCGGATCGGTCGGCGTCACCCCGAAGAGGAACCTCTGCAGCACGCGAGTCACGCCGGCAGCCCCGGCAAGGCCGACGATCAGGCCGGCGACGACGATCCGGAGCGCACGCGTGAGGACGAGGCGGAGCACGTCGCGGCGTCCGGCGCCGAGCGCCATGCGCACGCCGATCTCGCGGCGGCGCTGCGTCACCGCGTAGGCCATCAATCCGTAGAGGCCGCACGTGGCGATCAGCGTCGCGGCCGCTGCGAACAGCGCCAGCAGCACGGTCCGGAAACGCGGCTGCGCCACCGACGCCGCCACCGCTTCGTCCATCGTCACCGTGCTCTGGATCGGCAAATCGGGCGCGGCGCGGCGAATTTCCCCGCGGATGCCTTCGACCACGCTGCCGGGTGTGGACGTGCGCGCGACGAACGCCACGAACCGCAGGAAGCCGCTACGGTCTTGCTGGAACGGCACGTAGATCATGGGCTGCACGTCCCGCTCGAGGCTCATCTGACGGATGTCCGCGACCACGCCCACCACCGTCAGCCAGTCGCCACGATCGACCACGTTCACGCGCACGCGCCGGCCGAGCGCCTGACCCGCACCACCGGGAAAGCATTCGCGCACGATGCGCTCGCTGACGATCGCCACTTTCAGCGCGGGCGCCGTGTCCTGTTCGGTGAACTCGCGTCCTGCCAGCAGCGGGATTCCCATGGTCTTGAAGTAGCCCGGCGCGATCTTCGGCGTGCCGGCAAAGAGCGTCGGCTTCGGCTGCCCCTCGATGTCGAAGTCGCCCTGGATGAACATCCGGCCGAACGGCATCGAGTTGATCAGGCTCGCGGACGTCACACCCGGCAGGGACTGGATGCGCTCGAGCACGCCGCGCGCGAACGCATGGATGCGTTCGGGCTCGTCGGCGAGGCGTTCGGGCAGCGTCACCCTCACGGTCTGCACGACGCCGCCGCGCCCGCTCGATTCGAAGCCGGTCGACACCGACGTGAGACGCACGAAGCTGTGAATCAGCAGGCCCGCGCCGATCAGGAGGACGAGCGTCATCGCGATCTGCCCCGCGACCAGCAGCGTCCGCAGCCGCTCGCTCTGACGGTCGCCCGTCGTGCGCGCTGCGCCGGCGTGCAGCGCGAGGCCTTCGCCGAACGCGGCGCCGCTGACGCGCAGCGCAGGCACGAGCCCAATCAGCAGCGTCGAGACGAGCGACAAGCCGAGGCAGAACACCATCACGCGCGCGTCGATCACGATGCCGCCAAGGCCGGGGAGCAGGGATTGCGGCACGAGCGGCAGGGTGGCGTGGATCGCGAGCCACGCGAGCACCACGCCGAGCGACGCGCCCAACAGCGACAACACGACCGCTTCCGTCAGCAACTGACGCACGATGCGCCGGCGTCCTGCGCCGAGGGCCATGCGGACGGACAGCTCGCCCCGCCGCGCGGTGAGGCGCGCCATCTGCAGGTTGGCGACGTTGACGCAGGCGATCAGGAGCACGAACGAGACGGCCCCGAGCAGGATCAGCAGCAGCGGACGCGCCGACTGCGTGCCCTGCTCTTGCAGGCCGACCGTGCGTGCGAGCGTGCGTGCGTTCGGCGCGAATACGCCGGCGCTCGCGAGGGCGCCGGTGGGCGCGATCGACGGATCGTTCACCAGCGCCGTCAATTCCGCTTCCACGCGTTCCCGCGTGACGCCTGGCTTCATGCGGCCCAGCAGCGCGAGAGACGCGCTCCTGGTGGTACCGCCGACCCAGCGATTGGGCAGAAAGACGTCCGCATCCGGCAGCGCGCCGAGCCGCGGGATGACCAGCCTGAAGGTGAAGTCCGGCCGCAGCACGCCGACGACGGTGCGGGAAACGCCGTCGACGGTGATGGACTGTCCGACGATCGCCGGATCGGCCCGGAACGACGTGCGCCACAGCCGATCGCTGACGATCGCGGTGCGATCGTCGTCTGACGCTGCGGCGACGGTGAGGAACGCGCGGCCGTGCGCCGGATTGACGCCCAGCGTGGCGAAGAAATTCGGACTCACGCCGAGCGCGGGCACCTGCCGCGGCTCGCCGCGTCCGGTGAGCTGCGCGTCGATGGAGGTATAGGCCGCGAGATGATCGAGCGTGGTGACGCGCAGGTGCAGCCCCTCGTACGTCACGGGCGGCCAGGTGGAGAACGTCTTGACGCCCGTCGTGGTCTGCTGCGCTGACGAGACGATGACGAGGCGATCGGGATCGGGATACGGCAGCGGACGCCAAAGCACGCCGTAGGCGACGGAGAAAATCGCGGTGTTGAGGCCGATGCCGAGCGCGAGCGTGGTGAGGGCGGTGAGGGTGAACACCGGATCGCGCCGCACCAATCGCAGCGCGTGACGTACGTCCTGCGCAAACGTTTCGACCGTCGTGAAGCTCCATGCCTCGCGCGACTGTTCGCGCAGCCGCAGCGAATTGCCAATCCGGCGCCGCGCGGCCGCCCGGGCCTCGTCACTGGGCGGGCCGCTCATGCCATCCGCGTCGGCGAGGGCGTGCGCCTTCATCTCCTCGTGAAAGCGCAGCTCGTCTTCCAGATCCCGATTGAACTGATTCCGCTGGAAGAAGAACAGCAGACGTCTGAGCACAGAACCCACGGCACTCTCCTGACAATCAGAACGGTCGAACGTATCCGCATGAACCGCGATGCCCTCGAGGGCACCGCGAACGAGCGACAAGCGAGTGAGCCACGCGATCGGCCCGCCTTCGCGCGAAGCGCTTCGGCGAGGTCTCGCCGTAGCTTCAGCGGAGGCGGAAGCGAGCCGACGAAGCGGCGAGCGAGAGCGCGTGTAGGGGAGTCCGAGGGGCGGAGC
>JBAROV010000043.1:0-33431 GCA_049642465.1 Vicinamibacterales bacterium | reverse complement strand
CTATCAGGCAGTCCGTTGTAGATCGCTGCCCGATGCACTAATAGGTACGCATTATTGAACCTGGGTGCGCCGTTCCTTAGACTCCGCGGCTTATCGTGGACTTCAACCAGGACTGGACGAACGGCTATGCGAATTCGGACCCTCGGGGTTCCTGCCGCCGATAGACCGCGAAAGGAAGCCGTCTTGGGCTACTACCGCATGCTCGCAGCGGCGGTGCTCGTGTTGTGGGCGGTGCTACCGCAGCGCCCACTTGCTGCCGAAACGTTCAAATCCTTCAAGCTGAAAGCGCTCGATGGCAGCGAACGCTCGCTCGCCGACTTTACCAACCGCGCGACGCTCGTAGTCTTCTTTCATCCGACCTGCCAGTACTGCATTGCGGCGCTGCCGAAAATCCAGGCGATCACCGACTCGTACAAAGATCGCGGTCTGTCGGTCGTCTGGATCAATGTGCTGCCAGAGGAAAACCGGTTGCTCAAGGAGTGGCAGACCCACCACGGATTAACGGCGCCTATCCTCGCAGCGTCATCGTCTGTTCAGCGAAACTATCGATTGACGATGACACCGACGCACTATCTGATAGACGCGCGTGGCAACGTGCTGTGGAAGCATGCCGGGTACAGGGAAGGTGACGAAGCGGCAATCGAGGAGGCAGTTGCAAACGCGTTGAGGTAGTCAGCGAACCAGGCCCTTACCTTCCACGTACTCGTAGGTTCGTCCGCTCGGCACCTCTTTGAACTCCTCGGTCCGGCCGCTCGGCCACGAAATCACCATCCGATCCACTCGGTCGCGACGGCCCACACCAAACGTCAGGGGAAGCTCGGATTGGGACAGATAGCTCGATCCGCTCCGCACCACGCGAGACTGTGAACTGTCTCCGTGGAAGATGCGAACGGTCGCACCAATCGCGTCACGGTTGGACTTCGTGCCAACGAGCCGAATGCGGATGCTGCGATTCCCTGACGCCAAGTCGTTACGGAACAACACCGCGGGACCATTGTTCGTAGTCATCAGCAGGTCCAGATCGCCATCGCGATCGAAGTCTGCGTAAGCGAGACCGCGCCCGACTTTGGGTTGGGTAAAACCCGGACCGACCAGCGACGAAATGTCCCGGAACGTGGCATTCCCCTGATTGAGAAACAACTGCGGAGGCTGCGCATGGCCGATGTTGCCTCGAATATTCCTCACGGTATCGTCGATGTGTCCGTTCGCGACGATGAGGTCGAGGTGTCCGTCGAGATCGAGATCGGCGAATACGCACCCAAAGCCCAGGCTATTCCGGGAAGGGAAACCCACACCGGCCTGAGTCGCCACGTCGCGATAGGTTCCTGAGTCGGGCCGGTAGAGACCGATCATTTCCCCTTCGAAGTTCGTGATCGCGAGGCCCGATTTGCCCGAGTTGGTGAAATCGGCGGCATCCACGCCCATCCCTGCCCGGGCCTTCCCATCTTCACTGAGCGCGATACCCGACGGAAGTGCGATGTCCTTGAACGTTCCATTGCGCTGGTTCCGATACAGCTTGTTCGGCTGTGTGTCATTGGCTACGAGCACATCGGGCCAGCCATCCTGATCGTGGTCGATGAGCGCGACCCCTAAAGACTTGGAACTCGAGTCGAAGATCCCGCACGTGGCGGTGACGTCTTCGAACGTGCCGTTGCCGCGGTTTCGGAAGAGCCAGCACGTTTCTCCCTGATACGCCTCCGGCGTGCAATATGACTTCTGTTTTCCATCCAGGCTGCAGAACACATCGTGTTCGGCGGACCAGCGGACGTAATTGCAGACGAACAAGTCGAGCCACCCGTCCCGATCGAAGTCGAACCACATTGCCGACGTGCTGAATGCCGTCCGTTTGCCCAGGCCGCTTGCGGCGGTGACGTCGGTAAACGTGCCCTTTCCGGTGTTGCGGAACAGCCGGTTCTGCCCGACGCACGTCACGAATACGTCAACGAAGCCGTCGTTGTCGAAGTCAGCGGCGGACACGCCCATCCCGTACAACTCGACGTCGAGACCCGCCGCGCGCGTGACGTCGGTGAAGGTGCCGTTGCGGTTGTTGCGATACAGGCGCAGCGTGGATCGCTCTCGGCGGTGACCCGGCCAGTCCGTCCCGTTGACGAGCAGGATGTCCGGCCAGCCGTCGTTGTCGTAATCGAGGAACGCACAACCTGCGCCCAGCGTTTCGGGGAGCAGCTTGCCCCCGTACGCGCCGCTGTTGTGGCGAAACTGAATGCCAGCGCTCGCGGCCACGTCCACCAGTCGAAAGGCCGGCGAGGCAGCCGCCTGCCCAAACGCGCCGGTCCCCGTCGCCGCAGGGCCCTTCGACAAGCTCAGGGCAGGGCCCTTCGACAAGCTCAGGGCAGGGCCAAGGCCGCAGCAGAACCGCAGGAGGTCGCGCCGACGCATTACAGGGAATTCACGAGGCCGTGCTGGATCGCGTAGACCACGAGTTCGGCCGTCTTGTGCACGCCCAGCGTGTTCATGATGTTGGCGCGGTGAACAGCCACGGTGTTGACGCTCAGATTCAGGCGCGCGGCGATGTCGCGATTCGATAACCCGTCGCAGATGAGTTGCAGCACTTCGAGCTCTCGAGGCGTCAGCCGGTTTCGCTCTCCGGCGAGCGGCTGTCGCTGCGCGATGGCGGGGTCGAGAACGGTTTCACCGGCCGCCACGCGCTTGACTGCCGATGGCAGGTCGAGGTCGCTGACGTTCTTCAGGATGTAGCCGCGCGCGCCCGCGTCCATGGCCTGGCGAACCAGCGTCTCTTCCGAATGCATGCTGAGCATCAGAATCGCCGTCTCCGGCATCGACGCGAGGATCGTCCGCGTCGCCGACAGTCCTCCAGTGCCCGGCATGGCCGCGTCCATGACGACGACGCGCGGCTTGAGTTCGGCGACCAATCGGATCGCCTCGTCTCCGTTCGCCGCCTCGCCGATGACGAGAATGTCGGGGTCGTCTTCGAGCATGCGGCGGAACCCTCGACGCACGAGATGGTGGTCGTCTGCAAGTACGACGGTGATGGGAGCGCTCATATGACAGCAGCCGTTCTAGCCAAAGGCACCCGAAGCCTGACGAGCGTACCGCCTTGTGGCGGCTGTGTGAATTCCACCGTCCCACCGAGCAACTCGGCACGTTCGCGCATGGCCACGAGACCGAGACCGCGATGCGAGCGGTCGGAGGTAAAACCAGCGCCGTGATCCTCGACCTCGAGTTCGAGGGTATCACCTGAGGAGCGCAGGCGGACGGATGCTCGCTTGGCGCCCGAATGGCGCGCCACGTTGCCGAGCGCCTCCTGAAGGACGCGATAAACGTGAATGCCGGTCTGCGCGTCCACGACAACCGGATCACCGTTGCGTTGGTACGATACTTCAATCCCGAACTGCTTTTCGAACGTGGAGAGATACCAGTTGATCGTGCTCTCCAGCCCCAGTTCTTCGAGGATCGACGGGTGGAGGGTTTGCGACAACCCGCGGACGTTGTCGAGCGCGCTTTGCGCGATGTCGGCGACTTCTCGCAGCTCTTGCCGAATCGGCGACCCTTCCGGCAGCTGTTTGCTCGCCCGGCTGAGCATCGATCCCATTGCCGTCAGGAGTTGCCCGAACTCGTCATGGAGTTCGCGCGCGATTTCACGCAGGGTCGCTTCGCGCGTTGCCATGAGCTTCTGGGCGATTTCCCGGCGTTCGTTCGAGAGCGCGGCCAGTTCTGCGAACAGCCGCCGGTTCGAGCGAATCAGGTACAGGCTCGTGCCGGCAATCGCGACCAGGATCGCCGCGAGAAACCAGTACACCTGGCGCTGCACCCGGCTGTAGATCTCCTGCACCTGCTGCGCGACAGCCGCCTCGTTTTCGTTGTTTTGCACGAGCAGTCGCGCGACCGCGGTACTCAGGGATGCCTGACGCGCCTGGAGCGAGAGACGGATCTGCGTCCGGGCCTCGTCCTCCCGGCCCGCACGGGCCAGTGCGAACGTTCGATTCACCGCATCCCAGAATTGCGCCACGGAGCTGGCGAGGTAATCGTTCTGCTCGGCCGCACCCTCGCCGCTCAACGCGCGTCGCGCGACCGCAATCTCCCGCTGTTTCGCCAACGCATCGTCGAGGTCGGCCCGGATCCGCTCGAACTGCGTCGACCAGGCGTGGAGAGGATAGGGACCCGAGGTGTCCAGCATGTCGCGCATGGCAAGGCCCAATTGATTCAAGTCGTTCTGAATGCGCAGCAACTGAAGCGACTCGCGACGGCTACGGTCGGTGAGTTCCGTCTGAAGCCGACGCAGGCCGGAGATCTGTCCGGAGATGTACCAGGAATACGCGACGACCATCGCGAGAGTCAGGACGAGCCCAAAGAGCAGAGCGGTGGTGGGAGATCGATGCGAGGGGCGGGCAATTGGCACCGGCGCCGATTATAGTCGGCCGCTTGGTCAGTGACAGTGCGTCTCGAGCAGCTCGCGCTTGATTCGTTCCTCGTTGCCCGGCGCGACAAAGCTGGAGTGACGCAGGGGGCGTCCGGTTCTGTCGAGGCAGGTGACGGTCATGTGGGTGACGTCGTTGGTTAGGGGGTCTCGGTCGTAGGCGATCGAAACGCGTTCGAGATCCCCCGAGCCCCATGCCTCGGACGTCGTCGCCCTGGCCTTGCCAAACGTGTAGCGCGTCCAGGTGCCATCGGATCGTTTGGTATCCGTTTGAAGGACCATGCTCCCCAGGGCGCGGTAGATGAACTGGAAAACGAATGGATCGGGGTCGTCGGGGTAGCGATTGACTTGTTTGAAGCAACGTCCATCCTGGTCGTACGAGTTTTCGATCGTGGTGCCGGGATCGACGATAGTCGCCAGTTCATCGCGCTCGGTATAGCTGTAGAGATGCACCCGCCCCTCGAGGCCCGCAACGCGAGTCAGTCGGCCGCGTGTGTCGTAGGCATAGCGAACTTCGCGCCCCGCCTGGTCGTAAGCCCGCGTGATGCGACTCTCCGGATCGTAGTCGAATGCGATCCACCGGCCGGGATCGGCTTCCATCTTCAGCAGCCGGCCTGATGCATCGCGGCGGTAATGGACGGAGCGCCCGTCGGGATCGATCGATTGGACGATCGAACACACCTCGGAGGTCTTGCGACCGCAAGACCGGAACATCATGGTGCTTCCATCCTGGCGTTTCACGATCCATCCGACCCAGGCCCACGCCAGCGTTGCTCCACGCCACTCACCGGAGCCTGAGCGATGCTCGTACCTGGCGTTGAGGATCGACGTCCCCGGCGATACGCGCTCGAACCGGACCCGGCTCCCGGTCGCCAGGATCAGCTCTGCCCACTGGAAGCGCTGGCCGTCTCCAGTGAGGTACCACTCGCCATCGTGAGTCGTGCCAATCCCGAACTGGGTGGACCACCGATAGCCAGAGAGATAGGTGCGCCGGAGGACGAGTGACGGTGCGCCGGGGACGATCAGATCCTCATCAACCCGAACGTAAAGCCCGGTGGAGAGATCGATGTGTCCCTTATGGCGAGGTGTGTATGTCGTCGATGATTGCTGCTGCGCCTCGCCACTTCCTCGAGGAAGGATGGACGCTAGCGAGCAGGCAAGGATTCCGACCAGTAGTCGCAAGCCACGGGTGGCGGCAACAACTTTGCCAACGCCAAAGCGCAGCATTCACTCGGCGGCCACTGCCGTCAGCGCGTGCCGCGCGGACACAAAAGCGGCGCGAGATTACGAATCTGCTAGAGGAGGAACGAGGAGCGGCTCCGCAGGCGGTCGCGCCTGCGGAGCGTTGGGGACGTGCTCGTCAGAAGCTGTAGCGAAGGCCCAGGCGAACCTGGCGCTCGGTGTACGAGTTGTACAGACCGAAGATGCGCATGAAGTCGCCGCTTGTGAAGCTGCCGTTTGGGTTCGCGAACTTCGTCGTGTTGGTCACATTGGAGGCTTCGACACGGGCCTCCAAACGGTGTGTACCGGTAAGCCGGAACGAGCGGAACACGGAAAGGTCCAGGTTCCATCCGCCAGGACCACGAAACTGGTTTGGCCGGGTATTTCCGAGGCGGACCCCTTCGGGCTGCGCCCACGCGCTCGGATCGTAGTAGGTCCCGTTCGTGCCAATCTCGCCAATCTTTCTGACCTCCCCGACGAGATCCGCAGTTTGGAGATTGCCGGGCGTGTTCAACGTGTTCCCATCGGCTGTGACGGTGAAGGGTGAGCCACTAAACGCGGTAACGATGCCGTTCAGCTGCCAATCATTTATGACAGCCCGCGCGATGCTCCGCGAGGTGTCTTCCGAACGCCACGGGAGTTGATACACGAACGCCATCGAGAATGTGTGCGGCCGATCGCCGTTGGCGAGTGCCCAGTTGCGATCCTGCGCTTCAGGTGTCGGCAACTCGTAATCGGTCCGGAGCGCCTTCGAGCGGCTCAGCGTGTAGTGACCCTTGATCAGCAATCCGTGCGTGAACGGCCTCGTCAATCCGACCTGCAGCGCGTGATACGCGGTCTTGCGGTACGGCGAATAGATTTCGATGTCGAGCTGCCGGCCGTGTGAGATGAAGAAGGGACGATCCGTATCGCCGCCGCCGAGGTGCTGGACAGCGTTGATGTTGATCGTCGCCGTTTCCGACGGTGGTAAACCGCCGACCAGCCGGTTTCCGACGTAGGCGACGTCAGCCGAAAAGTCGAGCGGCAATCGCCGCTCGATTGCGACGTTCCACGAATGCGTTCGACCGCGCTTGGTCGAGTCCGGCACAGGCGTCTGGATCAGGAAATCATTCGGCAGGTGCACGCGGCCGCTGCTCAGATCCGGACCCTCGAGGGGGGGGATTCCCTGGTCGAGCGTGCCGTACCAGCCGAACGTTGACGTCCCCGCAACGGGCTGGTAGACGGCGTTCAGCACGAGCGGATACGTGAAGTCGCCGCGGAACGACTCCTGCGCCGCCCACGGTCTGGCGTCGAGTGTGGCGCCATAGCCGCTACGGAGGACGGTCTTCTCGTTCAACCGATACACCGCGCCCACGCGCGGCGTGAAGCCATCGAGGGGCGACTTCAGCCCGACGTTGTCGGGATTTCCGCCACGGCCGCCAATCAAGACATCCAGCGTATTCAGATCCAGTATCTCGATTCCTCGATCGCGCCGCCGCATTACCGGGTAGTACTCCCAGCGCAGCCCCAGATCCAGTGTCAGCTTCTGATTGACCGTCCAGCGATCCCGGGCAAACATCGCGTGCTGCCACTCGCGTCCCGTGAATAGTTCGTACTGGAAGCTCTTGCGCGCGGTTCCCACAAGGCCGAGGAGGAACGCCGCGTACTGGTTGTAGAAGTTCCCGGTCTGCGAACCGGTGCCGAACGTGCGGGTAGAGTTCGTCGCGAAGTCGAAGCGACCGCGCGGGTTTGCGCGCTCCGGCTGCCAGTTGTCGAGATACAGGAAGTCGCCGCGATAGCCGGCTTTGAGATCGTGGCCGCCGGTTACCTTCGTAACATTGGTGCTGAACGAGACCGTGCGCTCATTTCGCCAGGATGGAGTCCACGTCGGCGAGTTGCCGAGATTGCTGAATCCCGTCCTGAACTCCGGCATGCCGGCGTATCGTGAATCGTTGCGTCCCTGGTCGTTCGTCCCCGGAATTCCCAGCTCCAGTCCTATCATGCCGAGCTGGAAGTCGGGTGAGCTGTTGAACTGATCGAACAGGGAAACACCGATCGAGCTGTCCAGCAGCAGGTCCTTTCCGAAGGACCAGGTCTGGCCACCGGTGATCATATGGACCTTCGTATCGCCGCCGTCGCCGTCGGCGCTACCGATTGGGAAGGTGAACAGGTCATCGACGAGCGCATTCATGTAGCTGTACTTCCCCCAGAGCTGGTGTGTCGGGGCGCGATTCCAGTTGACCTTCAGGTCGTAATTGTGCCGGTCGGTATTGCTCTGTCTCGTCGTCCGATAGTTGTTGGTGAACCCGCCAGCGCCAGTGCCCTCGACGTTCGGGAGTGGGTAGCGCGCCAGCAGTTGCCGCGCAATCGGATGAAAGCGGCTGGTCGGAATCACGTTGTTGGCGAATTGCGAGCGTCCCTGCCCGGTCGCGACATTACCGCTCGACGGATCGTAAATGCGCTGCAAGGTACCGTTGGTGTTCAGCGCGTTGCTGAAGTCGCCGTTGCGCAAGGCGGCGTCCGGGACTGTGAAGAAGGCAAACTGGCTCAGGCGACTCAGATAGCCCTCGTAGGATCCAAAGAAGAACACTTGGTTGCGCCGGATCGGTCCCCCGAGCGTGCCACCAAACGTCTGCCGTTCGATTGGAAGTTTTGTCGGCGCCGCACCGCGGCCAAAGTAGTACGGTGTCGCGTTGAACTTCTCGTTGTTGAAAAACTCGAACGCGGATCCTTTGAGGTTATTGGTGCCTGACTTGGTGACGACCGTAATCGCGATTCCGGCCGCCATCCCCTCTTCGGCATCCATGCTGCCCGTGGTGAAGTTGACGGCTTCGATGGTTTCAGCCGGGGGAACGATGACCGTATGATGCGGCAGTCCAACATTGAGGTTTCGCGAACCGTCCATGAGGGTCGAGTTCGCGGCGCCATCCTGCCCGTTGACGGTCATGTTCAGCGACCGCTGCGGCGTGTCAGTTTCCGCGTTCTGGAACGCGGGTGGGAGCGAGCCAGGGACGAGCACGACCAGTGACTGATAGTTCCGGTACTGATTCAGCGGAAGGTTTGTGATCTCGGTGGACCTGATCTCGGTATGGACGTCGGCCTTGTCGGTCTGCAGCAGTTCGGCCTGCGACTGAACGGTCACCACTTCACTGAGGGCTCCAACCTGCATCGTCAAGTCGACTCGGCTGATCTGCCCCGGTGTGACGGGGACGCGCGATCGGACCGCTTCGCGGAAGCCGGTGAGCGTGACACGAACGTCGTACGGCCCCGCGAGCAGGTTCGCGAATGTAAACCCGCCCTGCGCATCTGTGACCCCTTCACGCGTCAGGTTCGTATCCGTGTTGATGATCTTGACCGTTGCGCCGGGAACGACGGCACCTTGCGCATCGACCACACTGCCTACGAGGCTGCCGTACAGGAGCTGAGCCTCCGCTGGCCGCGTGGTGGTGACTCCCACAGCCAGCATGAGGGGAAGAAGACAGAGACACAATCGCCACGGGCCGATACGCGTACGCACGGGACACCTCCTCGGTGGCAGAAGTCTGCGCTCCTGGGACGCGCGTGTCAATTGCGCAGGGGAGGACGGCCCGCCTTCGCTTGTCGCATCCATACCAGGCGACAAGCTACGGCGACGCCCGCCGGAGCCTTGGCGAAGGCGGGGAGGTCGGGAGCGCCGAGCTACACGAGTCGCCGAACACGGATGTCGCGCAACGCCGCTTTCGTGCGCCAGGAGGCGATGCCGAGCGGCTTCGATCGGTCCATTTCAATACGCGTGCTGATCTCGTTCCCTTTGAGATTCACGTCAATAATCTGGCGGTTGTCGAGCCACGCCTCGATCTTGGCAGGCGTCACACGGATTCGGATGTCGTACCATCGTCCGGATTCGAACTCCCTGGATTGGGAGGTCTCATTCTCCGATGCATCCATGCCGTTGATGCTCGACAAACCGACGACCTGGCCGCCCCACCCGCCGAGAATCAGCGAACAGAACGAATCGCCGACGGGGAACGTCACGCCGGCAAAGAAATCGCGTCCCTCGACGCGCATGGCCTGCAGCGTCAGTTCGTAATTCGTTGTCGGCAATGCCCGACCGGTCCAGGTGATCCCCGTCAGGTCCGACCCTGCCTCCAGAATGATTTGACCCTGTTCGACTCTGACTGGCCCTTCGCCGAAGAATTTCGTGGGTTGCCAGTTCGTCAGCGTCTTGCCGTCGAACAGCGATTCCCAGCCGGGATCGGGCTTTTTCGAGTCCTGACCGGTGGCAGAGAATATCGCGACCATCACCAGCGCTGGGATCAGGTGGGGCATCCCGCCATTCTACCAAGCGGTGGGCACCAATCGACCGTCGGGATATGATTGGGATTTCCAGCGAGGCTGCGCCTCAGACCCTCGTAACTTAGCCCAACGACGAGCGGCTAGCGACTGACATCGAAGAGAAGATTATGGCTAACACACCCAAACACGAAGCGACCAAGATCGAACGCCGCGACTTCCTGAAGAAGACGGGCATGGCCGGTGCCCTTGCCGCGGGGTTCCCAGCCATCATTTCGGGCCAGTCGGTCACGAACTCGTTGAAGGTCGGGTTGGTGGGGTGCGGGGGCCGCGGCACGGGTGCGGCAGCGCAGGCGCTCAACGCCGATCCCAACAACGAGCTGACCGCCGTTGCCGACATCGACGAGGCCATCGTCGAGCGCGCGAACAAGCGGCTCACCAGCAGTGAGAAATTTGGCTCGCGAGTCAAGATCGACAATGCGTTCTTCGGGCTCGATGCCTACGACAAGGTGATCAGCAGCGGCGTGGACGTCGTGCTGCTCGCGACACCGCCCGGGTTTCGTCCGCAGCATCTGACGGCAGCGGTGAACGCAGGCAAGCACGTCTTCTGCGAAAAGCCCTGTGCGACCGACTCGCCCGGCGTGCGCGAGGTGATGGCCGCCCAGAAGCTCGCGCAGACGAAAAACCTTTCGCTCGTCGCGGGGTTCTGCTGGCGCTACAACAACATGATCCAGGAAGCGGTCCAGCAGGTGAAGAACGGCGCTATCGGGCGGCTCGTCTCGCACTACTCGACCTACTACACCAATCCCGTCAAGCCGATTCCGCCCGAGAGCGAGCGGCCGGCCGGCATGAGCGATATCGAGTGGCAGATTCGGCACTGGTACAACTTCGTGTGGCTCGGCGGAGACAGTCTCGTCGAGCAGGCCGTGCACAACGCCGACAAGATCATGTGGCTCATGAACGACCAGCCGCCAGCGAGCTGTGTCGGCGTAGGCGGACGTGCGGTGCCCGCCAACGGCGGCAATATCTTCGATCACTTTGCCGTCAATTACGTCTACCCGAACGGCTATCGTGTGTTCCTCGCCAATCGTCAGTCGACGGGCTGTTACAACGCCACGCACGACTACGTGATGGGAACTGACGGGATTCTGCTGCTCGGTCAGGGGCAGCCGCGAATCGAGTCGCCCGACGGCAAGATCAAGTGGCAGTTCGAGGGGCAGGAATACGACATGTACCAGCGCGAGCACGACGTGTTGTTTGCCGCCGTTCGGTCGGGCAAACCCAAGAACGACGATTTGAACCTCGCCACGAGTACGCTGCTGGCGATCATGGGAAGGCATGCTGCCTATTCGGGTCAGCAGGTCACGTGGGAGCAGGCGCTGAACTCGGAGGTCAGCCTCGTGCCGAAACCGGTCGATTGGAACGGTAAACATGAGGTGCCCGGCCTTGCACAACCCGGACGCTCGAAGGTGTTTTAGTCTTAGGTAATGACGCTGCGTCTCTCGGCAGTCTTCGCCCTCAGCCTCGTCGCTCTGGCGGAGGCTGCTCCTCTCCTGTTCCGTCAGGCAGACAGCGCAATCGATCCGAAGGAAATGGCGACCGTACGGGAAATCCGTGCGCGCATCGAAGAACGCGCGAAAAAGACGCCGGCTTCGAGTGGCGCCTACAAAGTCACCATTCCGAACACAACCGTCAGCTACAGCATGGCAGCCATCGCGGCGGGCGAGTTCCTCATGGGATCCGCCGGCGCGAAGGCGAAGAAGGACGAGCTGCCGCAACACAAGGTTCGTCTGGATGCGTTCTGGATGCAGGCGCATGAGGTCACATGGGACGCCTATCTGATGTTCATGTTCGCGGACCAGGCGAAGGAGAGCGATCACGCAGATCCGTTGGTCGACGGCCTCAGCCGGCCAACGGCACCCTACGTGGAAATGAGCTTCGGCCGCGGACATGGCGGCTTCCCGGCGATCAGCATGACGCAGCACGCCGCCAACAAGTTCGCGCAGTGGCTCAGCGCGAAGACGGGTGAGTTCTATCGCGTGCCGACCGAAGCTGAATGGGAGTACGCGTGTCGAGCGGGAGGCAAGAGCCCCGCCAGCGCCGCTCAGCTTTCCGATTACGCGTGGTTCCGAAAGAACTCTGCGACGTCAGGATTCCCGGGTGGGACGTACCACAAAGTTGGTACGAAGAAACCGAACGCGTGGGGTCTGCACGACATGCTGGGCAACGTCATGGAGTGGACGCTCGATCAATACGCGCCGTACTCAGCCGCCGAGGCCGAGAACCCCTGGGTCAAGTCCACCGAATCCTACCCGCATGCCGTCCGCGGCGGCTCGTGGAATGACGCTGAATCGCATTTGACGTGCACGGCTCGCGTGCCCTCTGATGCCTCCTGGAAGAAACAGGATCCACAGCTCCCCAAGAGCCTCTGGTATATGACGGATGCGCAGTGGCTCGGATTCCGCCTCGTTCGCCCCGCCAAGCTTCCAACCGCCGAAGAGATGTATCGTGCGTGGAACAATGGCGTCGAAATGGATCCGTTCTGATCGCGTGCAGTGGCTGGGCGCGCTGTGCCTCTCGATCCTCGCAGTCACCAATGACGCGAGCCCGGCACCGCGGCGGTTCGAGGCCGTTGAGCCGCACATGGGCACGCTGGTTCGTGTCACCGTTTACGCAGCGACTGAAGATTCTGCGACGGAAGCCTTCCGCGCGGCATTCGGTCGGATCGGCTCGCTCGATCGGATCCTTTCTGATTACCGTCCAGACAGCGAGCTGAACCAACTGACGAAAGTTGCCGTCAATCGCCCGACTCGCGTCAGCGACGACTTGTTTGCGGTTCTCGAGGCGTCGCAAAAACTGGCGCAGGCGACAAACGGCGCATTCGACGTCACACTTGGCCCGGTGACCCGTCTCTGGCGAGAAGCGCGACGCCGCGGACACCTGCCCGAGCGTGATGCCTTGAAGGAAGCCGCCAGTCGGACCGGCTTTCGAAACCTGCACCTCGACGCAGAACGTCGCACGGCAACGCTCGACATGCCCGGCATGGCTCTCGATGTCGGCGCGATTGGCAAAGGCTACGCCGCGAGCGAAGCGCTCGAGACGCTGACTCGATTGGGCGTCCGCAGCGCCCTCGTTGCTCTCAGCGGCGATCTGGCGTTCAGCGGCGCGCCGCCAGGACAACGCGGCTGGAGAATTGGTATTCAGACAGGCGACGGTCCGGCACTGACCGCACCGAGGACGCTGGAACTCACAAACGCCGCAGTTTCAACATCAGGCAGCAGCGAACAGCACCTGGATGTGGATGGTCACCGGTACTCGCACATCATCGACCCTTCGTCCAGGATGGGCGTTACCGGAGACCTGGCGGTCACGGTCATCGCGCGAAACGGCATGGACGCCGATGGTCTGGACACAGCCGTCAGCGTACTCGGTGTCGAGCGTGGCATGGCCCTGATTGACGCATACCCCGACGCGGCATGCTTGATTGCCCAACCAACGCCCGACGGGATGCGGGTGATTACTTCTTCGCGTTTCCCGCCTGGTGCAACCCCGATCTCCCCGCCTTCGCCAAGGCTCCGGCGGGCCTCGCCGTAGCTTGTCGCCTGGTATGGACGCGACAAGCGAAGGCGGGCCGACCTCCCGACCTCCCGACTTCCCGATCTAATCTCCCCTACATGTGCATCATGTGACCGCCGGGCATGAGGTCCCACACGCGCCAGAACTCCCGCATTTCGACAGAGGTTCCAAGCGAGACACGGATGTACTTGTCGTATCCACCACCGGCTTCGGCCACGAGAACGCGGTGCTTTGCGAAGTGGGCCACCACCTCGGCTGCCGCGCGGCCAGTATTGAGCATCACGAAGTTGGTCAACGAATCAACTGACCGCAACATTCGCGCGTTCGCCTGGTTCAAAAACTCCTGACGATCATCGGCAATCCGGTTCACGCACGTCCGCAGGTGATCGGGATCGTCGAGTGCGGCCTCGGCGGCACGTGCGGCGACGATGTTGATGTCGTCTGAGGAGGCGTGGGATCGCAGCGTCGCTGCGGTTGAAGTGGCGGCGATGCCGTACCCGATGCGCAGCCCGGCCAATCCATGGATCTTCGAAAAACTGCGGGTCACGATCAGGCGGGGGTCGTCTGCCCGGTCGATTAACGTGCGGTAGTCCGCCGCCTGCCCCACGAAATCGTGATACGCCTCGTCAACGATCACGTGCACGCGGGCGGGGAGCTTCTGAAGAAATGCGTCGATGTCCTGCCGTCTCGTCAGGCTCCCGGTCGGATTGTGCGGGTTGCAGATGTAGACGAGACCCGTCCGGGCGTCCACGCGTTCGAGCATCGCCTCGAGATCGTGTGAGTAGTCCCTGCCGAGCGGCACGTCGACGATCCGCGAGCCGGTACGCCGCGCGAGTTGCGCGATGGTTTCGAAGGTCGGCCGGGCCGTCACCATCATCTGGCCGCGCCCCGCAAAGGCGTGAATCGCCATCTGCAGGATTTCCGTCGATCCGCAACCCAGGACGACACGGTCAGCCGTCACGGCGTGGAGTTGTGCGATTTTTCGCCGCAGCGAGGCTGCTGCGGCGTCCGGGTATCTGGCCGACTGCGTCGCGGCGTCGCGGATCGCCGCGAGCGCTTTTCTCGACGGGCCATGAGCGTTCTCATTGCGATGGAGGCGTATTACCCCGTTCGGTGGGAGAGCATCAGATGCGTCGTTTTCGGCAAATGCAATCTGACGGCCCGCGAGCGCGCCCAGCGCCCCAGCCCCAAACCGTCCGAGCAGCGTTCTGCGTGAGACCGCCATAGCTAACGAATGATCAAGGTCACGTTCACGGAGTGGGTGCGCCCACCTCCGCTTCCCGTGATCGTTACCGTGCGCGTGCCCTTCTGAACGTTTCGCGCTGTGGTCACCGTCAGCACCGACGTGCCAGAACCGGTCAGTGACGCGGGATTGAAGGTGCCTGTCGCACGCGAGGGCAATCCGCTGACCGTGAGGCCGACAGGTCCGGAGAATCCTTGGCCGGCCGTGACCGTGACGCTATAGGTCGTCGAACTACCGCGGCTGATCGTCCTCGACGTTGGGCTCGCGGCGATCGCGAAATCACCATTGACGACCAGCGTGACGTTCGCCGTACGCGTGACGGGTCCGCTGGTTCCGCGAACGGTCAACGGGTAGGTTCCCGACGGAGTCAAGCCGCTCGTGGACACGACCAGCGACGAAGATCCTGACCCGCTGACCGACGGCGGAGTAAACGTCGCAGTCGCTCCGGACGGGAGACCGGTCACGCTGAAGTCGACGGCGCCCGTGAATCCGGACGCGGGCGTCACGGTGGCCGTGTAGGTCGCGCTCTGCCCGGCCATGACGGCCTGTGACGAGGGCGTCGCCGAGACGGAGAAGTTCGATACCGTGATCGTGCGAGTAACCGCCTGGCTCTCGAGTCCCTTGTCATCGGTGACGATGAATGAGGCCGCATAGGTTCCCGGCGTCGAGTAGCTGACCGGGCCAGGATTTGCCGCCGAACTGGCACTTGGACTGCCGCCGGAGAACGTCCACGAATATGCACTGATGCTGCCGTCGGCATCCGTTCCAGTCCCGGAGAACGACACGGTGCCTCCGGGATTGACGGTCACGTTGCCGGAGGGACTCGTGATCGCGGCGATGGGGGCTTGATTCGGAGCCGCCGCTGCAAGCCTGACGAACCTCGCGACCGATGGCACCCCGGCGTTATCGAGGACGAACATCATGTAATACCCAGGCGGTGCAATGTTGCCGTTCGGCGGCGATGTGACATTCAGAACGCCGTTCCCCTGACTGAACGACAACCCCACGAGCCTTTGATCCATATCAAACGCATGCGTGGGCGTACCAGGACGCACGAGCACGACAGACGCGATGTCCGCCGCCTCTGGGGTCTGCACCTCGAAAGGCGTGTTGTAATTCACCGTCTCCGGTGTCGCGCCACTGATTGTCGGACGCGGAGCGGGGCTGCCGTCCCCGTTGAAGAGGTATGCCGGCGAATAGATCTCCAGTCGCCGTTCGTAGTTTCCCCGCTGCGGATTGCCCCCGATGAGGAGCACGGTTGCATCAGCCAGCAGGAGAGCGTTCGAATGATAGAGCCGCGGGAATACGTTGGCTCCGGCCGGGCCGAAGGTGTTCGTGCCCGGATCGTAGAGGTCCGCGTTCAGGCTTGCCGTGACCGCATCTTCGTCGTTCCTGGATCCTCCCGTCGCGAGGACTTTTCCATTCGGCAGAAGCGTCGCATTCATCTGAATCCGCGGTTGGCTCATCGATGGTCCGAATTGCCACTGCGGGGTCGCCGCTGAGAGATCGATGATTTCCGTCGTTGCGGTTGCGGGATTGCCTCCGCCGAAGATCATGACGCGGGGCACGTAGCCGTTTGCGGGTGTCAATGGCAGCATGACCGACGTGCCATACGTCCGGGTTCCGCTGTAGTTCGTCGTCGCGACGATCGGCGACCACGTCCCGTTCGCCGGGTTGAACAATCGCGAGCTTCGCGTCGAGCCTGCGTAGAAGACGCGACCGTCCGTGCTCAGGTGCATGCGCGGATAAAGAGGGGGTGTCCAGCCAGCCGGATACTCCTGACTCCAGCCCGAGCCAACCGTGTAAATCTCGACAGTCGTGTTTGTCCCACCAGTTTCGAGCAGTCCTGAGAACGTCATCACACGGCCGTCACCCAGGGTGGTCACGGTGGGATACCAGCGTCCATGGGCCATGTTCTCGACATCGGTAAACACTCCGGTGATCGGATCGAACACGGCATTGCGCGGCTCGCCGTAGAACGGGTCGTAGCGGAGATTGCCACCGTTGATGAACACGCGGCCGTCATGCAACGTCACCATGCCGTTGCAGAACATGTCCCAGCCGAGCGGCTGTGTCGCAAACGTTTCGGACGCGGGATCCCAGACCGCCGCCTGAAAGTTCGTCTCCGTCGCAACATTTCCCGAGCCCGCGACGATGAGCACCTGACCGTTGCGCATCAAGGCGACATGGACCGGATTGATCGGGACCTGGTTGCTCAGGGTCCGCCACTGGCCGGCGCTTCCGGCTTGCGCAAGGACGGTCTTCGTCGTGGATGTGCCAAGACCAATGGCAAGGAGCAGGACGCCGAGAAGAGACCCACCAGTCAACGCGGCCTTCGCAGTGCGCATGTTGAACTCCGGCCTGAAACCACACGTAGAACCGCAGCTGGCTGCAGTTCAGTGCGACGTTCAGGCAAGACGAGAGCCAGCACTGGCCAGACGTTACGCGTGACCCCTCCGACTGGTTTACGGTGGAACTCCACCCGTAACTCGATATGTGGCAGGATCTTGGCTACGGCAAGGCACTCACGGCATCAGGTACGCCTGATGGCGACTTCTGGCTCCAACCGCGGTTAAGTCTCGTTCCCGGCGACCTTCGTTCTGCCTTGTCGGCAGCGGTTCCTTGAACTTGCTGAATTGCGTATTCGTCTTTGATTGAAATGAATCAACTCATCACCGACGTCCGATCCGGCCTTCGGATGCTCGCGAAGTACCCGACGCTGTCGCTCGTCGCCATCCTGACCCTTGGCCTCGGCATCGGGCTCAGCACCACCGTGTTCTGCGTCGTCAACGGGGGGCTCTTCAAGGGTCTTCCATTCGCGGATGCCGATCGGATTGTCGCAGTGGTCGGGACGAACCCGTCGCAGAACCAGCCGCGGCAGCCGATCAGCGTGCACGATTTGGCGATCTGGCAGGAACGGCAGACCTCTTTCGAAAAATTCGGACCGTACTGGTTTGCGCCGATGAACCTGGCAACGGAAGGGGAACGGCCCGAGCGGCATTCCGGTGGTCAGTTGACCGTGGCCGCATTCGAGGCGCTCGGGGTCCGGCCGTTGATCGGCCGAGGTTTTCAGGCTGGGGACGATCGTGCAGGCGCTGAGCCCGTGGTGCTGCTCGGCTACGACCTCTGGCGCGAGCGCTACGCCGGTTCGGAGTCGATTGTCGGCCAGACGATCCGAGCCAATGGCGTCCAACGCACCGTCATCGGGGTGATGCCGGAGAAATTCGCCTTCCCGATCCGGGAAGCCCTGTGGACGCCCCTCACCGTCGATCCGCTTGCGACGCCACGCGGCAAAGGACCGAACTACCTGGTCATCGCGCGATTAAAGCCGGATGTCAGTCAGGCGCAGGCGGTCGCGCAAGCCAACACGATCGCCGCGCAACTGGCCAGCGAATTTCCGGCGACCAACCGTGGGGTGGGCGCGGACGTGATGCCGTACACGAAGACGATCCTGGGGCAGGAGATCTACAACCTGCTCTATACGATGCTGGGCGCGGGCATCGGCGTCCTGCTCATCGCGTGCGTCAACGTTTCGAACCTGCTGGTGGCGCGTGCGTCACTGCGACAACGCGAAGTGGCCGTCCGCATGGCGCTCGGAGCCGGACGACATCGCGTCGTGAGGCAACATCTGACCGAGGTCCTCGTGCTCGCGACGTTTGGCGGTGCGCTGGGGATCGTCCTCAGCATTTTCGGGATGCGCTGGTTCACCCAGGCGCTCTCCGTCAACCCGCCGCCGTTCTGGATCACCTTCGAGCTCGATTACCGAGTCATGCTATTCGTGCTCGCGCTCATCGTGACTGCGAGCGTATTCGCCGGCGGGCTTCCAGCCTTGCACGCGGCACGCGTCAATGCGGGAGCGGCGCTCAAAGACGACAGTCGGTCGTCCACGAGCGCGCGGTTCGGGCGATTCAGCAGTGGCCTCGTGATTGCCGAGCTTGCCGTGTCGTGCGGACTGCTGATCGCCGCGGGATTGATGATCAAGAGCGTCGTGCAACTGAAAAACGTGCCGATGCCATTTGCCATCGAGAACATCCTCACCGCCCGGGTCGATTTGCCGCGCAGCGATTACAGCGATCCGTCGGCAAGTATTCGCTTTTACGAACAGTTGTTGCCGAGGCTTCGCGATGTTCCAGGCATCGAGGCGGCGACGCTCTCTGACGGACTCCCAGCGGCGGGGAACGGGGCGATCCGGGTGCAGGTTGAAGGGAAGTCGTTTCCGCAAGAGAGCGACTATCCGCTGGCGCGCGAAGGCATCGTGACCGCGGGCTATTTCGAAACATTTCAAACGACGCTTTCAGGCGGCCGCGAATTTCGTCCGTCCGATACGTCCACGGCACAGCCCGTGGCGATCGTCAACGAGTCGTTTGCCCGGACGCATTTTCCTGGACTGGATCCCATCGGCCGCCAGATGCGACGGGTCATTACGGCGCTCCCCAACGAACCCTGGCTCACGATCGTTGGCGTTGTCCCTGATCTCTTGATGGAGGGCATTGGCAACAACAACGCCAGCCCGGTCGGCTACTACATTCCCATCGCGCAGAGCGACGTCGGCAACGCCGTGAGGATGGCGGTCCGCACGCGCAGTGATCCGGCGGCTGTGACATCGCTGCTGCGATCGGCCGTGGCCTCGCTCGATTCGAACCTCGCGATCTATGAGGTTCAGACCATGCGGCGGGTGATCGACAGGCAAACGTGGTTCTACACGGTGTTCGGAACGTTTTTCATGGCGTTCGGTATCTGCGCGCTGCTGCTTGCGGCCGCAGGTCTCTACGGCGTGATGTCGTTTTCAGTCACGCAGCGGACTCGGGAAATGGGCGTTCGCTCGGCGCTCGGTGCCCAGGGCGTGCAGTTGATTCTTCTCGTGATGCGGAAGAGCATCGTCCAGCTTGCCATTGGTCTGCTGCTCGGCTTGGGGTTGGCGATCCTCGCATCTGGCGCGCTGCAGCCCGTGCTCTACCACGTCAATCCGCGGGATCGCGCGGTGTTTGCTGCGGTTGTTGCCACGTTGGCGCTCGCCAGTGTGATCGCGAGTTTCCTGCCGGCGAGGCGGGTGACGAAGATCGATCCGGTGCTCGCACTGGCGGCGGAGTAGGGTCACGTCTGACGAGCGTCAGTCGGAATCCCGGTGAACTGTATCCGGCGCGAAGGCGGGCAGACACACAGCGACGTACTCGGCTCCGTTCGGCGTGCTGTAACGCACCCACTCACCTGGCGATGCCACCACGGCCTGGCCGGCATTCACCATCAGCTCGCCACCCTCGTACTCGACTCGCAAGGCGCCGGTCAGCACCACCGTGATCTCCTCGAACTCGGGCCGTTGCCCTGGCTCTTCCCAGCCGGCTGGCGATCGCATGCGAGCCACGCTGATCGCTCGATGGCCGGAGTTGACGCGTCCGGCGTACTCCTCGATCTGCTTCGGCTTGTTTCCGGCGCTCCTGACGACGGTGGGCTGCGCGATCAGTCTGGGCATTGCGATATATTGTGCTCCCGCCTGAGGACGGAAGCCACAGGAGTGATCATTGGCGGGGAATCACAGCTCTGAGAATGACATCAAAGGAAGAAGCGACTACATGACGCAGAAGATCACACGCAGAGACATGCTCCACGCAGGCGCGAAGCTCGCAGGCATCGCACTGGTGGTGCCTGCGATTCCAGCGTGGGGCCGTCCGTTCGTCTTTCAGCAGGCACCGGCAGCCGCCGATCCCCTGGCGAAGATGCGAGCGGATATCGGGGCGACGCCAATCGAGCGCGTGAAGTTGACCGACTCGTTGACCATGCTCTCGGGTCCCGGCGGGAACGTGGTCGTGCTGAACGGCCGCGACGGGAAAATTGTCGTCGACTGCTTCGTCCAGCCGGCATGGTCCGGACTCAAACAGATACTGGACAGCCTCGGCACTGGTCGCATCGCGGCGCTCATCGACACGCATTGGCACTTCGATCATTCCGACAACAACGAGAGTTTCCGCAAAGCGGGTGCCTCGGTCGTTGCTCATGCGAACACCAAGAAACGGCTCAGCGAAACGCACGAACTGCTCGGCATGCGTTTTCCGGCCATGCCCGCGGCCGCGTTGCCCACTGAGACCTTCGCCACGACGCATTCGCTGACCGCAAATGGGGAACAGGTGACGCTTGGCTACATCCAGCCGGCGCACACCGACACCGACATTTACATTCGCTTCGCAAAGGGTAACGTCCTTCACATGGGCGACGTGTTCTTCAACGGGATTTACCCCTTCATCGACGCGGGCACCGGTGGAAGCATCAACGGCATGATTCGAGGGACGGAGGCTGGCCTGAAGCTCGCTGACAACAGCACGAAGATCGTTCCGGGGCATGGTCCGCTGGCCGACAAAGCGGCGCTGACGAAGTTTCACGACATGCTCGTGACGGTGCGCGATCGAGTCCAGAAACTGAAGACCTCGGGCAAAAAACTCGAAGAGGTCGTCGCGGAGAATCCGACCAAGGAATTCGATCCGACGTGGGGCAAGGGCTTCATGCCGGCTCCGATGTTCATCGGCCTCGTCTACAACACCTTGCCATGACCCGGCGCCTCGAGCACCTGAAGTTTCCAATCGTCCAGTTGTCCCTCGACTTGACCTCGATGGACGAAGCGATCGAGACGGCGGAAGTAGCCGTTGCAGCGGGTGTGGACTGGCTCGAGGCGGGAACGCCGCTCCTCCTCGCCGAGGGGTTGCACGCGGTGGAGAAGCTGCGCGAACGATTTCCCGACCATCCCATCGTGGCCGATCTGAAAACCATGGATGGCGGATACCTCGAAGCCGAGATGATGGCCAAAGCGGGCGCCGACCTCGTCGTCGTCATGGGGCGGGCGCACGAGGCGACAATCAGGCGCGTCGTTGATGCCGGGCGTGACTACGGTATCAAAGTGATGGGGGACAATCTCGCCGCGGACGACCGCGTCGCCTGCGCGGCGTGGATGGAACGCCTCGGCGTCGATTTCATCGTCCATCACATCGGGTTCGACGAGCGCGGCATGATTCGCGGACTGAGTCCGCTCGACGAGCTGGACGAGGTCGTGCGTGCGGTCAGCATTCCGGTCCAGGCCGTCGGTGGATTGTCGATCCAACAGGCGATTGAATGTCCGTCGCGCGGCGCACCGCTCGTGGTCGTCGGCGCGCCGCTCGTCATCGACGGCGCCGCGTTCCGGCCGGCCGACGGAAACCTGTTCGACATCCTCAAGAAGATTACCGACGACATTCGGAAGACGCCGTACCGCAACCGCAGCCGGGCCGGGTGATGCCGCCGCGAATCAGCGTATTTCCGAAGTGTTATTTCGACGAACTCACGGACGGGCGGATGTCGTTCGTGGAGTGGATTCGCGACGCGGCGACACTTGGTGGAGAAGGGGTCGAACATTACGACGGCTTCTTCCGGAGCTATGCCGAACCGGACGTCGCGCCAGTCATTCGGGCGATGGAGGAAACCGGGCAAGTGACCTCCATGCTGTGCTTCTCGCCCGACTTCACGCATCCGGATCCAGCCGAACGCGGGCGCCAGGTTCAACGACAGAAGGACGCCATCGATTTGACGGTTCGGCTTGGCGCCAGCCATTGCCGGACGCTGAGTGGGCAGCGGGTCCCTGGCTTGACCCGCGAGGATGGCGTGGCGAGGACGGTCGAGGGGATCAAGCGATCGCTCGAATACGCCGAAAAACGCGGCGTGATTCTCTGCCTCGAGAACCATTACAAGGACGGCACGTGGCGCTACCCGGAGTTTGCGCAGCCGGAAGATGTCTTTCTCGAGATCCTCGATCGAGTTGATTCGCCGGCGTTGGGAGTCCAGTACGATCCATCGAATGCGACCGTCGGTGGCTACGACGCCATTCGCTTTCTCGAAAAAGTGAAGCACCGGGTCGTCACGGTGCATGCGTCGGATCGCTTCCTCGAACCAGGTGTGTCGCTCGACGCACTCAAAACGCAGGACGGTTCCGCCGGTTACGCGTCGGTCCTCAAACACGGTGAGACGGGTACCGGTATGAACGACTACGACGCGATCTTCCGCATCCTTGCGGAGGTGGGATTCAGCGGCTGGATCTCGATCGAGGACGGGATGAACGGCCTCGACGAGATTCGACGCTCAGCCGAGTTCCTCAAGAAGAAGCGGGCACAATATTTCTAGTGTCGCTGCAAAGCAATCGGCGGTGCCGCTTTTGGCTCCGCTTTGACGAAGTCTTCGCCCAGGAGCGCCGCGATCGTTGCCGCAATCTGTGCCTGGGTCACCTCTCCGCCCTTGCGGACGCCGAGCGCGGGGACGTTCGGACCAAGCACCGCCATCCAGATCCGTTCGGCCACCGGCACTTCGCGCCCGTGACTCGTCCAGTCTTTCGCCTCGTTGCCTCGGCCATGATCCGTCGAAATGAGCAACGCGGTGCGATTGGCATACTCGGGCAACCCCTGCGCGGTTTCCCACAGTTGCTTGATGAATCGATCGTTACGCCACGCGGCATCGAGATACAGATCGTAGCGCCGCCCGTGGGCCCACTCGTCGGTCTCCCCGAGCATCACATAGAGCACGCGCGGGCGATGCCTTTTGAGGTATTCGAGCGCGCCCATACCCGTTGCGGCATCGAAACGCGTCGAGCCCCAGTATGGGGGCAGGTCGGCCGCGAAAACATTGATCATGTGCTCGCGCTCCGACGTGGGGTTCGCCACGGGTGCCCCTTCACCGTTCGACGGGATTCCGCTTCTCGCCTCGTTCAAAATCCACGGCAGCAATTCCCAGGACGCGAACGCGGCAACCTTGTCCTTGTACGAAGGTTGACGGTTGAGCCATTCAAGTACCGTCACATTTGGATTGGCGACTTTGTCGTTGCTGTCGATCCGTGGATCCGCCACGCCGGACAGCAGCTCGTTGTACCCGGGATACGAAAAGCGCAGACCGTTGGTGACGCGGGCAACGCTCTCGTGCGCCGGATCGCCAAAGATCTGCCCGCGCTTCGCGACCACCGTCCACAGAAACGGCATCAGCTTTTCGCGACGGACGTCGGCCGTCTCGCCGCCGAATCTCGCCTGCAGAGGCGCCGCGTCGCTGTCGCTGACGCCGCCTGCTTGCTTGGTGAGCAGCTCGGATGCCAGTCCCCCGAAGACCTCCTGCCACCTCATCCCGTCCATGGTGACGACCAGGACGTTGTCGACCCGGGACGAGGTTTGACCGCTGAGCGCAGTCACGAATATCGCAGCCGAAAGTGAGGTGCAGAGCAGCACCAATCTCAACGCGCGCTGGAACATGGCGCAAAAGTCTACACCCACGGGACCTTGCGCTCGCGGCTATAATCGGCCTGCCCATGACACTCCCGATTCTTCGCATCTGGTCGCGAGGCCTCGTGTTCGCGATCGCTTTGACAACTGTTACCGCGCCGCAGTTTGTGCTTCGCGCACAAGCACCGGCATTCAGGCGTGCCTCAGAGACCGCTCTGGACCGGTACGTGGCGACCCCCGATTCGAGCTTTGCCTGGAAGGTGTCGCGCCAGCTTCAGGCCGAAGGGGCCACCGCCACGCTGCTGGAGATGACCTCTCAACGCTGGCTCACGGAACAAGAAGTCGAGCGCCCACTGTGGACGCATTGGATAACGGTCGTGCGGCCGCCCGTCCTCAAGAGTGACGTCGCGCTGCTGTTCATCACCGGCGGCGGTCTGGATCGTCAGCCGCCCGCGCGTCCGCCGGCATGGCTTCTCGACATCGCCCGCGACACCGGAACCGTCACCGCCGAACTTCGTCTCGTCCCGAACCAGCCGGTCGTCTTCAAAGACGATCCGACGCGTAAGCCGCGCTCCGAAGACGACTTCATTGCCTACACATGGGACAAATACCTGCGCACCGGCGACGAAAAATGGCCCGCGCGGCTGCCGATGACGAAGAGCGCGGTGCGCGCGATGGATGCCATCACCGCCTTTGCCGCGTCAGCTGACGGGGGCGGGCAGAAGGTTTCCCGATTCGTCGTCTCTGGCGCGTCGAAGCGTGGCTGGACGACCTGGACGACGGCGGCGGTTGACAAGCGAGTCATCGCCATCGCACCAGCAGTGATCGACATGCTGAATGTGGAGCCCTCGTTCATCCATCACTGGCGCGCGTACGGCGCGTGGTCCGAAGCGGTCAAGGACTACGTCGAGCACGGGATCATGGATTGGATGGGCACGCGGGAGTTTCGCGCGTTGATGAAGATCGAGGAACCGTACGAATACCGCGATCGTCTGACGATGCCCAAGCTGATGCTGAATGCGGCGGGCGATCAATTCTTCCTGCCGGATTCGTCGCAGTTCTATTTCGAGGACCTTCGCGGCGAGAAGTATCTGCGCTACGTTCCGAATACCTCGCATTCGCTCGACAAGAGCGATGCGCTCGAAACCTTGCACGCGTTCTACTCTGCGATCGTGACGAATACCCCGCGGCCGGAAGTCCGTTGGACGTTCGAGCGCGACGGTGCAATCAAAGTCGTGACCAAAGATCGGCCGAGCAGTGTGCAGCTCTGGCAGGCGGTCAATCCGAACGCTCGGAACTTCCGTCTTGACGCCATCGGCGCCGCCTACACGAACACGCCGCTGACGCCGTCCGGTCCAAATACGTGGGTGGCTCGAGTTCCCACGCCTGCATCGGGATGGACGGCTTTCTTCGTCGAGACGACATTTTCGAATGGCGCGAAATATCCTCTGAAGATCACCTCCGGGGTGCGTGTACTTCCCGACAAGCTCCCGTATCCTCCGCCCAAGCCCCATCGTCCGGTTACCGGCCAGTAGGGTGTGAAACGGGGATCGAAATCTTGGCTGGTTGGCGCGTTCCTGGCCGCCGGGCTCGTGGTCGTGGCCACGCTGGCATACCGGCGGTCAGCGAACACTGACAGCTCGGCGTCGTTCATCGGCTCGACGGCGTGCGGATCCTGTCACGGCGCCCCGTACCAAGCGTGGCAGCGTTCGCAACACGCACTGGCGATGCAGCTGGCGCAGCCAGGGACGGTCCTCGGCAACTTCAACACCGCCGCGTTCACCTACGCCAACGTCACCTCCACGTTCAGTCAGCGCGAAGGCAAGTTCTGGGCGCGAACGGATGGCGCTGACGGCGCCCTGCAGGACTTCGAATTGAAATACACGTTCGGCGTTTATCCGCTGCAGCAGTACCTGGCCGAACGGCCTGACGGCCGCCTCCAGGCGCTCTCGATCGCCTGGGATGCGCGTCCGCAGGCCGAGGGCGGCCAGCGCTGGTTTCACCTGTATCCCGACGAAAAAATCGCGGCCGGAGACGAGCTGCATTGGACGGGACGAAACCAGAACTGGAATTTCATGTGCGCAGACTGCCATTCCACCAACGTGCGGAAGGGTTACGACGCCGCGTCGAATCGCTTCCAAACGAGCTGGAGCGAGATGAGCGTCGGCTGCGAAGCGTGTCACGGGCCGGGATCGCGGCACACGTCGTGGGCGCGTGCGTCAGGATGGATGCGCCATCTGGCATGGGCGGACAACGGCCTGACGGTTCAACTCACCGAGCGTCGAGGAGTCACCTGGACGATGGATTCGCGCAGTGGCGTGCCGGTTCGAAGCACGCCGCGCGTGACCGGCAAGGAGATCGTCGTATGCGCCCCGTGTCATTCGCGACGCCAGCAGATTGCCGAAGGGTACCGCGCGGGTGCGCCGTTGGAGGATCACTACATCCCGGCATTTCTGACGTCCGGCTTGTACTATCCAGACGGCCAACAACGCGACGAGGTCTACACCTACGGTTCTTTCCGGCAAAGCCGAATGGAGCATGCGGGTGTGACCTGCGCGGATTGCCATGAACCGCACAGCGGGAAGCTCAGGGACTCCGGCAATCCGTTGTGCACGCACTGCCACGCTGCGGCCAAGTACGACGCCGCGACGCATCACTTTCATCGCCCGGGCGCGGCAACCACTTGTGTGTCCTGTCACATGCCAAGCGCTCCATTCATGGTGATCGATCATCGCCGCGATCACAGTATTCGCGTGCCGCGTCCGGACCGGACGATGACAATGGGTGTGCCGAATGCTTGTAACAATTGTCATCGCGATCGTGGTGCGGAGTGGGCCGCGGGGCGAATCCGCACGTGGTACGGCCGTGATGCGGCTGGATTTCAGACGTTTGCCGAAGTGTTTCATGCGGACGATGCCGGCCGGCGCGTCGAAGACGCTCTGCTACGACTGGTTGGAGATCGAGCGCAGCCAGTCATCGTCCGGGCGTCCGCGCTGGCTCGATTGGGCCGACAGCCAGGGCAAGCAGCCTTGCTCGCGGCGCAGTCGCATCTCAACGATGCGGATGCCACCATCCGATATGCGGCGTTGAGCGTATTCGAGGGATTCGCACCGGAGGACCGTGCGGCAGTCCGACCGCTGCTGAGCGATCCCTTACGTGCGATGCGAATCGTGTCCGCCTGGCTGCTGGCATCTGCCGCAGAGGGTCTCAGTGGCAGCGATGCGGCGGCATTCGCAGGTGCGGCTGACGAATTCGTCGAATCGCGCCGGTTTCGCGCGGACCGCCCGGAAGATCGACTGACGCTCGGCATCTTCCTGGAACAGCGCGGCCGCGGGGAAGAGGCGCTGGACGCCTATCGGGCAGCCGTCCGTCTGGCGCCCGATTTCGCGCCGGCCCACCATACATTGGCGCTGGCGCTCGTCCGCGCCGGATTGAAGAGCGACGGCCTCGCCGAGCTGAAGCTGGCAGCCGAGCTATCGAACGAGGTCGATCGCGTTCGGTTCACACATGATTACGCAGTCGCGCTCCACAGTTTTGGAAAGGTGGCTGAGGCGATTGCGATGCTCGAGCGTGCCCACGAGCGCGCACCCGCCGACCGCGACGTGTTGTTTGCGCTGACGACGTTCCACCGCGATGCGGGTCACCTCAGCGAAGCGCTGAAGTACGCGACCCAACTGCAGCAGCGCTATCCGGACGATGCTGACGCGGCCGCTCTCGTCCGGTCGCTTCGGCCGTCGCAGATGCCGTGAACTCCATGCGGGCTTCGGCGCTTTCCTTGTAGCCGTAGCGGATGGCTTTGACGCGGAGCGTCATGGGCCCTTTGACGAGAATTGGGCCCGTGTAGAGCCGCCACTTCGCGGCGGCGCCCTCCTCCGTGGTGTACCCGATCGACGCTCCCTGCGTTGGCACGTAGACGATCACTTCGATCGGCTCCTTCATCGCGAGCGACGGCTTCCGCTTCAGGTCGTCGATGCCACTGCGGCGCGGCAAGATGTACGGCTGCGCGGTTTCTGGCTGAACGCCACCCGGCCACATCCGCTGAATCATTTCCGCCTCGTTGATGAGTCCCTGGTCGTTGATGCGAGACATCCACTCGGCGACTGCGCCGCGCATACGTTCGAGCGTCGTGCGCTGAGCCGGATCGGACGCGACGTTCTTGATCTGATGCGGATCGGTTCGTGTGTCGTACAGCTCTTCCGCTGGCCGGTGGGTGCGCATCCAGAGAGCCGGTGTGCCCGACAGGTTTCCCTCGGCCTGGAGCCGAAGCCATTCCTGCATGATGTCGCTTTGATTGCGATACGGCACGTGGCCGGCGTAGGGAAGCTCCGGCTGGAAGTTGCGGATGTAGAGGAATCGCCTGTCGCGCGCGGCACGCATCATGTCGTACTCGATGTCCATCCGATCGCGCGCCGCAAAGACAAACGTCGGCTCGGCGGCAGCCTTCGGACCAACGAGGACACGCCCGTGAAGATGCGCTGGTATCTCGACGCCGGCCATGGCGAGCACCGTCGGCGCAAGATCGACGAACGACACGAGCTGATCGTTGACCGAGCCGGGTACGACGGCAGGGTTCTTCGGCCATCGGATCATGAGCGGGACGTGCAGCCCGGAGTCATACAGCGAACGTTTGGACCGCGGAACCCCATCGCCGTGGTCGCTCCAATAAAAGACAATCGTGTTGTCGGTGAGACCGTCTTCGTCGAGCTGGCGGAGGAGTTCGCCGACGCGGCTGTCCATGTCGGCGATGTTGTCGTAGACACGGGCCATTTCCCGGCGGACGAGCGGCGTATCGGGATAGTAAGGGGGTAGAGGCACTTCTGAAGGATCGCTGACGAGCGGCTTGCCCTTGCGCGCGGGACTGGTCGGGAAAATCTGGCTTTCGTGCGTCACTTCGATGTTGAACACGGAGAAGAACGGCTGGTTCTTGTCCTGGCGGTTTCTCCAGTGCGCCTGTGGTCCGATGTCGTCCCAGATCGTGAACGGCACACCGAACTGGTAGTCGGTTTTCGCGCGGTTGCTCGTGAAGTATCCCGCCGCACGCAGGTACTCGGGAAATGCTTTGACGTAGAACGGCGGAACGGCGAGATAGGGGCCGGGGAGTTCAGGAATCCGGTCCTCCGTCGTGCGCATGTGTTGCGCGCCGATTGCAGCCTGAAACATCCCGGTGATGATCGCGGCGCGGCTCGGTGCGCAGACCGGCGCAGTCGTGAAGGCGTTGGTAAACCGGACAGCCTCTTTGGCGAGCCGATCGAGAGTCGGCGTCCGCGCGAACCGGTCGCCGTACGCGCCGAGCCGGGGACTCATGTCTTCATTCGAGATCCAGACGATGTTCGGTCGAGCGAGTGACGCTGATGGCTGTTGCCCTCCCGCGGCAGGCAGCGCTCTGCATGTCGCGAGCACGGACAGGACCACCAGGGTTGACCGAAAAGGTCGATACTTCACGGCCGTTGTACTGTTTGCAGCAGGCGTTTCAGTTCGGAGACGACGGCCTTGTGAGCCGGATCCTCGACCAGGTTCTCGAGTTCGGCCGGGTCATTTTTCTCGTCGTACAATTCGGCCCCCTGCGTGCCGCCGTCCCACTCGGTATATCGCCATCGCTCGGTTCTGACGCTGTAGCCCATGAAGAACTTCGGTGCAGCGCCGCGACGAACCTGCGTCAACGCCGGATGGTCCCACGGCGCGTCCGGCTTTTTCACGAGCGGCACCAGCGACCGCCCTGCGAGATTCGATGGTGCCTGCAGACCGGTTAATTCTGCGAGCGTGGGGTAGAGGTCGAGATACTCGACGACACGCGGCGACGCGCCGCCCCGGGTCGAGACTCCCGGTCCGGCAATGATCAGCGGGCTTCGTGCAGAGCGCTCGAACAAGGATTGTTTCATCCACTGGCCGTGTTCGCCAAGGTTGTACCCGTGATCGCTCATGAAGACGACGATGGTGTTGTCCATCAATTTGAGACGTTCGAGCGCGCTGAGCAGGCGGCCGACGTTGGCATCGAGATAGGCGATCGAGGCGTAGTACGCGCGGATCGACTGTCGCTGGCCGTCTTCGGCAATGTCCCAGTTGAGCGGCTTGGTAAACAACGCCGCCGCTGGCACTCTCGCCATGCCCTCAGCCGACACCTTGGGGACCGGGATTCGCTCGAGCGGGTAGCGATCGAAGTACTGCTTCGGCGCGATGAAGGGACAGTGCGGGCGGTAGAAACCGGCCGCAATGAAGAAGGGCCGATTGCGATTCGCTTCGAGGAGCGCGATCGTTTCCGCGGCGACCTTGCCGTCCGTTTGCTCCTCGTCGGATGAAGGGGACACGTAAAACGCCAGCGCCGATCCGAGCCCTCGTGACGGAGTAAAGTTGGTGAGGAGCGGCTCCTCATCCTTGTCGATACCTTTCGGGTTCACGACGGCGTCCCACGAAGGAGGATCGTCCAGACCGCTGGTGCCGATCTGCCCGGGGACGCCGTAGTGATAGATCTTGCCGACTCGCGCCGCGTAGTAGCCGTTGCGGCGGAACATTTGCGGGAGCGTCACGACATCCGGGACGTTCGCGCGAAACTGCGTTTGCAGCTCGTAGATGCGAATCGTGTCGGGCCGCAGCCCCGTCATCAGTGAGGCCCGGCTCGGATTGCAGAGGGGAAACTGGTTGTACGCCCGATCGAATCGCAGGCCGCGAGATGCCAACCGATCGATATTGGGCGTCCTGACGATCGGATGACCGTAGGTGCCGAGATCGTTGTTGAGATCGTCGGCCATGATCAGGAGCACGTTGGGTCGTGGCCGCGCCGGTTGAGCGAGGGCCGGCGCGGCCACGCTCAAAAGCGCCAGAATGCTCAGGAACCAGCGGCGGCGATTATCCCGGTTGTCCATCTGAGGCCTCGATCTATTTGCGATGAGAAGCCCGGCGATGCGCGGTAGTATAACGTCGCTCGCGTAATCCGGACATCCCACACGATGAGGTCCTATGAACGATCGTCGAACATTCCTGAAGCTGATTGCCGCGGCCGCCGCGGCTGCACCGAGTGCTGGAACACTCGCCGCCCAGTCCGGCTCGACCGCTCAGCCATCGACCGGTATTCGCAAGTCGGTGCTGATCTCGATGCTGCCGAGAGGCCGGGCGTATGCCGAACGCTTTGCGATGGCGCGCGACGCGGGTTTCGAAGCGGTCGAAATGCGAACGGTGACCGCGGAAGACGAGGCGGCGCAGATTCGCGAGGCCGCGCAGAGCGCCAAGCTGCGCATTCACTCCGTGATGAACGAAGATCATTGGCGGCTGCCGCTCTCGAGCGACGATCCGTCCGTGGTCGCCGGGAGCGTGAAGGGCATGGAGACGTCCCTCCGGAACGCCAAATTGTGGGGGGCCGACGCCGTGCTGCTCGTCCCGGCAGTTGTAGATGCCAAGACGTCGTACAAGGACGCCTGGACGCGCTCGCAACAGGTCATTCGCGAGCGGTTGCTTCCGCTCGCGCGCGAACTGAAGGTCGTGATTGCCGTCGAGGAGGTGTGGAACAAATTCCTGCTCAGCCCGCTGGAGTTCGCACGCTACGTCGATGAATTCGAATCGCCGTTCGTCAAGGCGTACTTCGACGTCGGAAACGTCGTGTTCTACGCGTTTCCGCAGGACTGGATCCGGACGCTTGGCGCGCGAATCGTCAAGGTGCACCTCAAGGATTTCCACCTCGATCGCCGCAGCGGCCAATTCACCTGGCCGAATATTGGCGAGGGGGACATCGACTGGCCGGAGGTGCGCCGAGCCTTCAGCGAGATCAAATACTCCGGTTTCGTCACGACGGAACTGGGCGGCGGCGATGGGTCGCTGGGCTATCTGAAGGACGTCGCGAGCCGGGTCGATCGGTTCCTGGCCGGAGAGAAGCCCACGACAGCGACCGCGTAGCGGCTACTCGCGCCCGAGCGCTTTCTTGATCGCGGCGATGGTGACGTCGGCACGATACTCGACGATTCGCTTGCCCGCGGCGACGGCCTTGTCGATCGGCGCCAGGGGAATACCGTTGATGCTGGCCTTCTTGCTGGCAATCCTCTGGTGAATGCGCACGGTTGACGGATCGACCGTCATCATGATCGAAGAGATGACGGGATCATCGTGGTGTCCCTCGTCCACCTGTTTCCAACCGAGCGTCCGCTCGGCAAAGGCGAAGGCGCCAGGATAATCGTAGTACGCCGGGATGAAATGAATCCGGGTTTTTCCGCCCGCCCACTTTGCCGTCAGGTCGGCCGCCACGGCCTTCATGCCGGGTTGATTCCCACCGCTGTCGCCGATGAGCACGATGTGCTCGAAGCCATGGGCCTTCAGGCTCGACGCGATATCGGTCAATAACGCCCGGAACGTTGCTTCGCTCACGCTGATCGTTCCCGGATACCGCATGTGCGCGGAGGGAGGGTCGATATTGCCTTCGGGAACGAACGCGACGTTAGGTGCGCACAGGGCGTTACCCAGCTTACGCGCAATCGCACTGCAGGTCGCCCGATTCACATAGTTGTGCTTGCCAAGCGCCAGATACGGGCCGTTCATCTCGATGCCGCCCGTCGGCACGATCACCGTGGTCTTGCCGCTCCTGAGTGCGTCGCGCACTTCGAGCCACGTGAGCTCTTCGAGGAACACGCTGTCCGCGGCATCTATCGGACGAGGCATCTCCGGATCCGGTGAGGTTGCCGTCGGTGCGGTGGCGGGCGCCTGCTGGAGCAGTTCGACCGTCACGCCGGGGAGCGCCAGCGACAGGACAAGCGTGAAGCCTGCAACGGTTCGACGTGTTGACATGACGCGCAGCAGGATACTCCAAGCGCGCCGGCGCGGTGCTATCGGTCCGATCGCTGCGACCAGGTCGGGCCCGAGCGTTTGGGAACGTCGAGTGCGGCAAACACGCCGAGCGGGTAGACGCGATCGACCAGCGTTTGCCGTTTCTCCTCGAGGGCTTTCACCTCGCGTCCGAACTCCGCGAGATGTTTTTCGTAGACGACCATCTCGCTCCAGTATTCCACCAGCAGGTAGCGGGTCTCCGACGCGAGATCGCGCAGAAACGAGCTACCGAGAAAGGATCGACTGCGGCGGGACAACTTGGTCCATTCGCCATTCGCGCCGTAGAGCTGCTCGAAATCGTCGGCTGTCCCCGCGTGAATCTCAACCTGCCACACAACGGCGATCACAAAGCTCCTCCTCGAGAGGTGTGATTGTCCCACGGCTCGTACCCACCGCGCACTAAACGCGCGGCGGGGGCGCCGGTTCGAGCTCGAGCAATCGTACCTTCCGCTCGGGCAGCGTGAGCATCGCCACGCTCGGGCGGAGGTCGAACCGGCGAGGTCCGGCTGCGCCAGGATTGATCACGAGCGCGGTGCCGACCTGCTGGACCAGCGGCCGATGCGTATGTCCGTAGACAATCACATCGGATTCGTATCGCTCGGCGAGTCGCTCCGGCGTCGGCGAACCCAGCTCGTGCCCATGGCTCACGTGGATCCGCACGCCCTGCAATTCAATGTCTATCGCATCTGGTAAACGGTGCGCGATGGGATCCGTGTTGCCG
>JBAROV010000038.1:0-41954 GCA_049642465.1 Vicinamibacterales bacterium | reverse complement strand
TCGTATGGGCGGACGTGCTGCACGATGGGCCTGCACCGTCGGGCCTCTCACCCGACGAATGGCGAGAACTCCGAGCCGGGGATGAGGCCGGCGCGGATCCACGGCAGGCGGAGTTCAAGGCCGGTCTTCGACGCGCGGATGAACAGCTCGCGCAACACGCGGCATTCAACGAGGTCGTGTTCTGGTTCGAGCACGATCTGTTCGATCAATTGCTGCTCATCCGGCATCTCGACTGGATCGCAGAACACGTCATCGATCGCTCGAGATTCAGGCTGATTTGCATCGGCGAGTTTCCCGGTCGCCCGAGGTTCGCCGGCTTGGGAGAGTTGAGTCCCGACGAATTGGTCACGCTCTTTCCAAAGCGCCAGCCGCTGACCGATTCTCAAATTGCGCTCGGCTCGACACTCTGGCGTGCGTTCGGGTCCCCCGACCCACGACCGTTCGCTGATTTGGTGCTCCGAACCGACACGACGCTGCTGCCCTACGTCGCCGGTGGGTTGAAGCGTCATCTCGAGGACTTTCCGTCCGACGTGAATGGCCTCTCGCGCACCGAACGGCAAATCCTGACCGTGGTCCAGCAGGGGCACCGGGGTGCACCCGCCGCGTTCCACGCAAACGCGCAACTTGAAGAGCGCGTGTTCATGGGTGACCTGACGTTCTTCGACATCATGCGGCGCCTGACCACCGGCCGCACCCCGCTCCTCGGGCACGACGGGGAATGGCCGCGCGACGCGCCTCCCACCGGAGTGTTCGAACTGACCGATGCGGGCTCGCGGGTTCTCGACGGAAAAGCGGACTACGTGGCGTTGAATGGCATCGATCGCTGGATGGGCGGGGCCCACCTGACTGATGGCCGGTATCGCTGGACCGGCACGAGCCTCATCGAACGCGACTGACAAACGTCATTTCCAGATCCGGGCACGATTGTTGCGACTTAGCCCGCCGGCCAAGGAGGCGCGACAGCATGGTACGGTCAGACATCGACACGAAAGACCGCATGAGTCCCATGAACGACGAAGACATGTTCGGTGGTGGGCAGGGGGCCGCGGGCGACGAGGACGCGATGATGGAAGGCGAGGTCGGGGGCGCCGTTTCCCCGAGTCCGAGTGATGCTGGATCGCGCAGCCTCAGTTCGTCACGCAAAGGTGGCGGATCGCGGAAGCGTAGCGGAGCGCGCAAACGCGCCGGATCCCGGAAAGCTGGCGGATCTCGGAAGGGCGCCGGATCTCGCAAAGGCGCCCGCAAGGGTGGCTCGCGCAAGCGCGCGGGTGGACGAAAGGGCGCGCGGAAATCAGCCGGCCGATCGCGCAAGAGCACGAGTCGAGCCCGATCGCGTTCGGGTGGACGAAAGAAGCGCTAATACCGTCCACATTACATACTCAACCGTCTCAACTCGATACGCATCGACCATATGAGTTAGCGGCGTAAGTGTATCGTTCGACGCGCGGCAACGGAGCGGTCGCTTTACACGTCACTTATACAGTCCATTAGAACCAGCGGCGGGCCCAGACGAGCGATGCAATCGCGGTGTGTCGGCGATCGGTGGCGCCGTAACGCCTGGACACGTAGTATCCGGCCCGAATCGTCAGGTCATGATCGAGCCGGTATCCCATCGTCACTTCGGCCGTCGTCATGTTCTTGCGTTGCCGATTTGCACCCGTGTAGGCGGGAGAAGACGCGCCAACGACGCGGACGGTGCCGAAAACACGCGGGCTGAATGTATGGACGGCCTGCGCGAAATAGCCCCTCGCCACTGCTGGCCCCATCGTGGATTCGAATCGATTGCGCACCCATTCACCACTGAGGCGCGTGTGACCCACGGCGTATTCCGCTTCGACATTGAAGACGGTGACGTCCGATGCCTCGTCAAAGGTGTTCTCGATCCCGGGAGTCGATACCGCCGACGAGCGGTAGGCACCCTGGGCGAAACCCGCGCCAAATCGCAGGCCGACGCGGGGAGTGATCCCTCCGCCCGCGACGTACTGCCGCATGGCGGCGGGACGATCGCTCGCAAACACATTCCGGCTCTTGGCCGGGGTCGAGTCGGTGATTCCCGCGCGCGCGTCCCATTTCACTCCTGAAACGCTGACGATGGCCCCGAGCGGATAACCGCCTGACATCAGTTGCACGCCGTCATAACGCCCCTCGAAGGGAGGGAGCGGCATGTAGTAGTAGAACGGCGTCTTGATCGCAGGGCTGAGGTCCGGTCTGAGTTCCAGCGTCCCGAGCCCAAGCGGCGAGGTGATGATTCCAGCGTCGACCCTGACCGGGATCCTGGTTGTGCTCTGGTATCGGAGTTCCAGTTGGTACATCTCGGCGGACCAGTCGCCGCCGGCAAGTCGGTGCGCGTAAGGGCGGACGATCGCGCCGAAGTGGCTGCCTATCGGGAGCGTGGTGGCGAGATCGAAGAAGAGGAACGGATCGTCTGGCGCATCGGATCCCGTCACGATGCTCGCGACGGCTTCAATGGCGGGCGGTCCAACGAGTGTGGACGTTTGAGCCTCTGTCTCGACCGCCAGCGCAAATACGATGAGGGCGGTTGCACCTATGCGCACGTCAGTACCGTCCTACGAGTGACATGCGTCTCTGTGCGCCAACCGTGATCAGCTCGGGTTCGGCTGGTGCTGGTACCGCTGAGAGTTGCGGTATTGCCCGGGCAAGCGCGTGAACGACTTCAGCGTCGAACTGCGCGCCCGCGCACGCCCAGAGTTCCGCCAACGCTTCTCCGGCTCCTCGAGCGGGACGATAGGCACGCGCGCTGGTAATAGCGTCAAAGGCGTCCGCCACGTGTGCGATGCGCGCCAGGAGCGGGATTTCGTGTCCGGCAAGGCCGTGCGGGTACCCTTTTCCGTCCGGCCGTTCGTGATGCAGCTCGACGATGGGGATGTGCCGGGCGAGAAACGGGACGCTTCGAAGAATGCGTGCGCCGAGTCCCGGGTGCTGTTTGATCACCTCGAATTCCTCAGAGGTGAGGCCGCCGGGCTTTCGCAATACGTGGTCGCTGACGCCAATCTTGCCGATGTCGTGCAGCAGCGCCCCGAGCCGCAGCACCTCCAGCTGGTCATCGTCCAGACCCATCTGACGCCCGATCGCCACCGAGATCGCGCTGACGCGCTCGGAGTGGCCGGCCGTGTAAGGGTCCCGCGCGTCGAGCGCCATGGCCAGTGCGCGGATCGCACCGACGTATGCGCTTTGTGTTTCCGCCTCGGCCGCGACGACCGACTGCATCATCGTGTTGAAGCTTTGCGTCAGCGTATCGATCTCCTGGCTTGTACCCGCAAGCGGGACGGGCTGTTCGAACGATCGCGATTCGGTCATCGCCGCAAGCGAACGCGACAGCGTGTCGATGGGTCTCGAGAGCATTCGGGCCATTCCGAAGCTCGCCGCCCCGGCGAGGGCAAACGCTCCGAGAGCAATCAGCAGCACCGAACGAATCGCGTCGGCCATCGCAGGGCCAGCCGACGCATCGATCGAATCAAAAGCGAAAACCGCGGCGTCTCCGGCGCGGAAGAGCAACTGCGATGCGTAGCTCTCGTGGCCCAGACGGACCGTCGAGGACGCCGGCAGTTGCGCCAGTCGCTCCGCCGACAGCGAAGCAGTTGCTTCTTTCGGTAAGGTGCTCGCCACGATCGATTGTCTCGAGGCGATGACCATCGACGCCCCCGAGAGGACCGAAAGCTCCTTTGCGTAGGTTTCGTCGAGCGCAGTCGCGAGTTCGAGGCGGCCAAGCTCGACGTCCTGGAATGCAATCGCGGCAAACGCCAGGCGGAATACACCGGACGGAAGCGTGACGAACTCTTCTGAAAACCCGCTCTTGAGATGTGTGACGCCAGCCGTCCACTCACTCTTGTGAGTGCCCGCTGCCGCCAGCAATTCTCCGGCGGACGATCGAACCGCCAGCACATCCGGCTGCGTTCGATCGGCAATCTTGGTCAATTCTTTTTCGATAGTCGCCAGAAGTTCGGGCCGCGACACCGGATCGCCCGCCTTGAGTTCTGCCCGGTAGGTATCGATGGCCGCTTTGAGCGTGGGGTTTTCGGCGAGGGTCGCGACCTGCGCGCTCAGCTCTCGCGCGCGGCGGTGTTCGAGGGCCGACAGCATTCGCTGTCCGGCCTCAAGTTTTTCAACGACGCTTGCGCGAACGTACTCGCGCTGGTTGAGGGTGACCGCGATCAGCACCGCGGACAGCACACACGCCACCACTGCGAAGGTAAAGATCGTCGTCCTCGAGACGAGGCGGGGCGGCGTCTTGCCTGTCATCGATCGTTGACGGGCAAGGAGAACTCGACCCGCGTGCGTTGACCGGGCTCCACTCGGACTTGTCGCACGCTTTCGCCAATCCGCTCGTGCCACGCGCTGATCTGATAGGTGCCGGCCGGTACCTCATCGAGAGCGAAGGCGCCGCTGGCGTTGGGAATCTGGAAGTAATCGTGATCGAACACGAGAATGCTCGCGCTCATGTGCGAATGGATCTGGCAATACACCTTCACGAGACCGCTCGTGGTGAACTTGCGCGTCCGCGAATCGCCGCGAGGAAAGCGCCCGAGATCGAAGCTCGCGGCCCGTGACAGGGAAAAGACGTTGTGGAAATACGGATCGAAATTCGGAAACTCGACAGTCGATCCAGCCGTAATTGCGATGACCCGCGGCACGAACGACTCGTCTTTCTGCGCAATCGTGGCCTTCATCGGTGACACACGTTCGCGCGCCGGCGCATTCTTGATGAAGACGACGACGTTGTTCATCTCGGGAGTTGCGTGAGCCGCTGGCGCGGAGACGCGCCTGGACGGATACACGCCTGAGAGGACGGGCCGCACCGACCCCGCCGTCAATCGGACGTAGCCTTCGATTCGGCCAACGGAAGGGGCCGCGGACGGTTTCGCGCCGATCCCCAGCGCGATCAGGCCGAGCGCGAGGACGGCGCGCCGTGACGGCACACCACCGCACAGATTTGTAACCATCTGGAGCGTGACCCCTCGTTTCTTCCCTATGCCCAGCGCGGCCAAAGTCGTTGCGGACGGAGCATTTACCCACGCAGGCGCACGCGGGGTTGAAATTGCCGTGAGGGCCGAAGCGGCAGAAACCTTGCCAGACGTCAGGCCAGCTTTTCTAAAGGTGCTGCGGGACTTTTTCTTCGAGGAGTCGGACGAGTTCCGGTTGCAGAAATGTGAAAACGTCAGGAATGTCGAGGCACACGATCCTCGCCAGCGCAGGGTGTTGCTCGAAAGTTGATGCGAGCCACAGTCGCTGTTCCTCGTCCATCACGAAGATGATCTCGGCCCAGTCGAGCATGTTCGTGTTGACGCGGACGAGTGCGTCGGGGGCCGTGCCGGCGGACCGGACGTCGAGGTCGCTGCGCTTGCAGAAGAGACGCTCGGCCGTGGCACTGCGCATCCGGTTCTGCCGGCACACGAACAGCACGCGCCGCCGTTCCGAGTCGGGCATAAGAGAGGTGATTCTAGTAATCTTAGCTGATGCGTCAGTTGATCGCGTATACGATCTTGCTCCTCGTGACGTCCGGCTTCAGTCAGACGATTCCGCAGCCTCAAACCGAGCGGCACCTCACGAACATCCGTCAGCTGACCCGCGGCGGCGAGAATGCGGAAGCGTATTTCTCTCCCGACGGATCGCGCTTGATTTATCAGTCTACGCGTCCCGAATATCCGTGCGATCAGATCTACACCATGAAGATTGACGGAACCGACGTTCAGCGCGTCAGCACGGGCACCGGTCGGACGACGTGCGGATATTTCTACCCGGGCGGATCGCAGATTCTGTTCGCCTCCACGCACGAAGCGTCGCCGGCCTGTCCTCCGCGTCCGAGCTTCGAGCGTGGATATGTCTGGCCGATCTATCCGAGCTACGACATCTATCGCGGGAACGCTGATGGCTCGAAGCTGGTGCCGCTCACCCGCGCGAACGGCTACGACGCCGAGGCCACGATCGCGCCCGACGGCCTCATCGTCTTTACGAGCGTGCGGGATGGAGACATGGAGATCTACTCCATGCGCGGGGATGGTTCCGACGTCAAGCGCCTGACCCGGCGTCCTGGCCCCGACGGCGGTCCGTTCTTCTCCTGGGATGGCAAACAGATCGCGTTTCGCGGCCGACCGCTCGAGGCGGGGGCCGAACTGGACGACTACCGCGCATTATTAAAGGAAGGGCTGTGGCGGCCGACCTCGCTCGAACTCTTTGTGATGGGCCGGGATGGCGGCAATCTGCGGCAGGTGACCCGGCTCGGAGGCGCCAATTTCGCTCCCTCGTGGCATCCCGACGGCAAGCGTCTGATTTTTGCGTCCAACATCCACGACCCGAAGGGGCGCAATTTCGACGTCTATTTAATAAAGGTGGACGGCACCGGTCTCGAACGGGTCACGTTCAACGACACGTTCGACGGGTTCCCCATGTTTTCGCCCGACGGCCGCAAGTTGGTGTTTGCCTCAAATCGCGGGGCGAAGGCTGAGGGGGAGACGAACGTCTTTATTGCGGATTGGGTTGAGTGATCCTCGCACGCGCTTGCCCGCCGTAGCTGCGACTGACGGAGCGTTAGCCGGACCAGCAGCCTGCCTCGCCGTAGCGCGAAGCGCGAAGGCGGGACCGGCGACTGATGGGCGTCAGTCGTTTCCCGTGATTTCCCTCAACAGCCCGAAGAATCCCTTCTTCCGCGAAGAGCTGATCTGCCAATTAACAGGCACCGACTGATAGCCCTCATCGAATCCTTCGCCCTTCATTCGGAAATCAAAGAAACCCCATGACGCGTACTCGCTGAGGGCGGCGACGAAGTTGTTCCTCGGCTTGTCGAAATCGAAGTGATCGTCCTCGTTGAAGAGGATCGGGACCTTCCGGAATCCGGTCACGTTGCGCGTCTTCTGCACCATGGCCGCGATCCCGTCTGGATCCTTCACGCCGTTGCCGTGCAGCAGGAGAAAGTCGGCAACAGCAACGACGTTGGGCGTCGGAATGCTGCCGCCGTTGAAACTCACGCTCACCGGCAGCCGCCTGCCTGTAACGTTGATTGATTGCGCGAGCGTCACGAGTTCGTGCACCCGGTCCGCCTTTATCAGTGGCTGCTCGTACTTGCGGTTGTCGCACTCGTTTGCGATCTCCACCAGCACGTTGCGATAACCTTTCTTCAGGATCCACGTCGTCGCTTCTCTCACTGCTCGCCGCACCGCATCGTCGTTCTCGAGTCGCTGATCCTGACCGAAATAGAAGTAGCCGAGGATTGGAACCATCCCCAGTTCGTCGGCGCGATTGAGGATCCGCTCGAGCCGGCTCAGATATTCGACGCGAAGCGTGCCATCCGGATGGAAGCCGCTGTTGTGCCACGGCTGATCCTGCGAATAGCCCTCCGGGCTTCCGCCCTGCAGGTTGATCGTGAATCCGAGGAGGCCGCGCCTGCGCCACTCGGGCATCGCTGTGATGAACTCGCGGGTGTTGCGCTCCGGGTCCCATCGTTTCGTGTCCGGATATGCCCAGCGTCCACGCGTGTCGGGATTCAGGTCGTCGAAGATGCCCTGCACCATGCGCGAGTTCATGAGCAGGCCTTCGATCTTCATGCCTCGCCAGGTGCGTCCCTCGTAGGTTGGGCGGCCGTTGATGAGGAACCGATCGCCCTCGATCGCGATGGTTGTCCGGCGTTCTTGTGCGCGAGTCGAAATTCCGGCTACGGGGGCAGCGGGGAATAACTTCGGAGAGATTACGAGGAGTGCGAGGAGGAAGCCGATGCCGCGCATGAGGCGTAGTGTATCGCGATCGGAGGGGGGGTCAGATCTCGCTTCGGTTGTTGCGAGCATCTGACCCCAACGAGGATCACTTTACATGCGGATCATGGGGCGGAGCATTGTAAGGGCGCCTCTCTACGGGGCGCGGCGCTCTCTCTTCGCAGTACCGGTGCAGGCACTTGCGGACGTCATCCAAATCAATCCGGAGGCTGCCGAACGCTCGTCGCACTGACTCTTGCCCCAGCAGGCACTCGAGTAGACGGCAGAACTGTTCGTCGCGTGTTCCCGGGTGCGTTCCGCCGGTTGGAGGCGGTGTGTCGCCGCCTTTCCACACGGCAGCCGTGAGGAGCTGCTCTCGAGTGAACGGCTTGGCTCGCAGCGTCGAGCCTTGGGCGAGCACACGTATCGGATACACGCCAGAAAGCGTCGCCGGGAAACTCACTTCGAAGACGCCTGGCTCGATTTCCATGAGGTTGAGCACCACACTGGTGTGATCCGGGCGTTCGACTTCGGCTCGCACGGTGGCCCGGTGGTCCACCGGCACGCCGTATTCGGTGAGGATGGCGCGGATCGTTACCACGGCGCCTGGCGTGTTGCTCGTCTGGATCAAGCGCGCCTCCAGCTTCAGGCTGGAAAGAGAATGCACGCTGAGGCTGTAGCGGACGCCATGAGTCTGGACGAATCCCACCGCCTTCTGATCGTGCTCGAGTGACGCGAGGTATCTTTTGTAGCCCTGCGGATCCAGCATGAGCACGGCGTTCCACGTCCCCTGAGCGAGGCCATTGCCGCCAATGACCACGGGCAAGGTCATTCGATAGAAGCTGACGTTGGTTCCCTGCACGAACTCCACGGCCGGATTGGCGCCCGCGAGCGCAGGATCGATCAATGCACCGCCAGGGGCTTCCACGAAGAACTGAAACGCAGCAGGCGGTGCGTCGGAGAGCAGAATCACATCGCTCGTGATGTCGGCTTCGTTGAGCACGAACGCGATGCGATGTTTCTGGCCGACGCCCAGATATCCTTCCGGGTCGAGGACGATGTTGCTGTTGGTGACGCCGGCGAGGATTTGGAGGTAATACTTGCTGAGGCGGAAGAGGTTGTCAGGCCCCATCGCACCCGTCAGCAGAATGTAGCCCCCCGTGTCGTTCGTGAGATCCGTCAGCGCGACCGGGTTGACTTCTTCAGCGGTGCCGAGACCGATGGCGAACACGCGCTCGTTGATGAGCGGTTGAACCTCTGACAGGAACTTCGCCGTGTTCTCCTCGCCGTCCGTGAGGACCAGCATTGCCTTGTGATCGAATCCCGCTACCGGCTGCAGCATGTTGTGCGCGCGCTCGACGCCGTCACCGATTGACGTGCTGCCGTTGGGATTCGGCATGTGCCCAGTAATCACGTTCTTTGCGGCCACGCGCGTCGGATCGAAGGGATTGGCCGGGCCCACTACTGCGACGTTCATGCGATCGTAGGCGTCGTGATCGAATGCAACGAAGCCGATGCCGTTGTTCTCCTGGATTACCTCGACGAACGGCGGTGCGGCGAATTTCAGCACGTCATTCCGCAGCGGGAGGCCGACTGATGCCAGTCCGGAATTGAACAACATGCTGCCCGACTGGTCGAGGACCATCACCACTCCTACTGTCGGCCGTGCGATCGTGTTGGCCGAGATTGGAATCGTGAACACGTCTCCCGTTTCGTCGCACGATATGGCAACGGAGCCTGTCGCCGTGTCGCCGGGATTGGTTCCTTTGAACGAAATCCACAAGCGGAGGCGGCGCGGCTCCATCGTGTGGCTTCCGGCTAATACCACGACGCTGTCGCCGAGACGATCGAACGCTGTCCCAGCCGCGCTTCCCGGGTCCACCGTGGGACCGGATTGAAAGCGGAGCGTCACGCTTCGGCAGGTCTTGAATTCCACGACTGCGGCGCGTGCCGTCGTTTCGCCAGCCGGCACGTCGTTGAAGACGATTGAGGTGGTGATCAACTGCCGGCCGATCGGTGGATCGATGATCGAGACCGTGTTGCCGGAAATATGCAGCCCGGTGCAAATCGTGTTGTCTTCGTAGGTGTCTTCTGGAAACAGGTGCTGCGCGTTCGTCGTCGACAGCAGCGTGTAATCGCCATCGGGAATGTTGTCGACGACGATGTATTGGCAGGGGAGACTTTTGTCGTAAAGGTCCGCCCAACCTGCAGTAACGCCCTGGTTCGAGTTGCAGTTCGTGAACTGTGGACTTGCCGGCGCAGCTGGATCGATGCGCTCCACGTCGATGAGGCAGAACGCCTGTTTCGCGCCTGCGGCAGTCGGATTGCCGGAGGAGTCGTAGAGCTGGAACTCGTTGAAATCGATGAGATGGAAGTGGCCGTGGCTGGCCGATTCCACGTACCACTCGGGGTGATCGGCAGGGTCGCCTGCCACGAGGTCCGCGTTGCCCTTGTTGTGTGTGAGAAAGTCGAAGCGCATGACACGGTGGGTGCCCGGCGTGACGCAGCCATCTTCGACGTCATGGGATGAGGCTGTGAAGTTCTCCGAGTGGATGGAGAAGTTGCGGACAATTGGAACGAGATTGACACCCATCGTCGTCTCCCTTCGGGGAGCGAGATCTCGATCCGCGCACGCCGTGTGCGGCTTCCGCGCGTGTTTGCGGTTCGAGAGGACGCCGTTCGTGGCTTCCGGCTTCGGCCGGAAGATCAGCGCATCGGTTTAGAAACCGCTTCTACGAGGTAAACGGCGGGATTGGGTCGAGCGAACAGTCTGCCGACGTCAGCGCGCGGGAAGGATTTGCCCGAGGTGGTGCTCGAGGTGTGCCACGTAATCGCGCATGAAGTAGCCGAGCGTCACCGGCGCATCTTGCGGAACCGGTTTGAAGGCGAGCTGATGGAGATTGTGCACCGCGCGCGGTTTCATTCGGACTGATTCGGGCGCTTTCTCCATCACGCGCGCGATGTGCCGATTGAACGCCGCCCAGAGCTCGACCAGTTCTCGCCACGGGGCGTGCTGATAGCGCTGCACTGCGACCCAGGCGTCCTGTTCGTAGCCCGGGAAGACGAGGTCGTCCTGGAGCTGCGCGCGGACGAAGCGTTGATGGTTGTTCGAGGCCGAGTCGATCAGGTGGCCAATGATTTCGCGCGGCGACCACTTACTAGGGGCCGGACGTCGGGCGCTTGCCTCGTCCGAGATCGCGTGGAGCTGGGGCGTGGCCGTTTCGATGAGCGTCAAGAGGTGGGTGACGTAATCCTGGGTCATCGGGAGCGAGTTGGGATTTTAATATGGGATAATCAGCGGAGTCGGGGCGTAGCGCAGCCTGGTAGCGCACCTGCCTTGGGCGCAGGGGGTCGCTGGTTCGAATCCAGTCGCCCCGACCACTTCTTCCGGAAATTCTCACAACACAAAGCGAGAGCGCGAGTTAGCTGATCACTCAGCGGTACTCGCGATCTGCCTCGCGTCGCCGCGAATCGCCAGTTTTCGCCTCGGACTGGGCCCAAATTTGGGCCCACAAGAATCACAGCTAAGTGATGCAAATCATGGCGGTTGCTGGAAAGCAGCCGTCAGAAGTGGGCACACGCGGCGGCTCGCGGTGCCGAGGGGCCACTCTTTTCGCTCTCACACGAGCTTTTCCAATCGGAGGTGTGTATGGACTTCGATCCTCGGTCGATTGACGAATCTCGCGACCGCGATGACCGTGGCCGCGAACTCAGCCAGGGCAGCCGTGGCGGGCTGTCCAATCCGCGCGAACGCGAGCCGCTCGACGTGCGCGATGTGTTCACGCGCGACCTCCAGCTTCCGCGCGGTACGGAACGCGAGCGCGTCTGGGCGCGCGACAGCGACGTGAGGTTGCGGGGCTCGGAGGTTCGCACGCTCGCCACCGTCGGCGCCTTCCGCGTCGTGCCCGCCGGCGATCTCCGCGATGGCCAGGACCGACCACTCGATCCGAACCGGGGCGATCTGCGGAACCTCAGGGATCAGGGACTCGTCGAGACGATTCCGGCTATCGGCGAAGACCGCGCGCTGGTCGTCCTAACCGAGCGCGGACGGGACGTGCTCGAGCGAAATCGGTGGTCCACCGTTCATCGCGAAGCGCTGCGGTACGAGGCGCTGCACCAGGCGCTAATGGAGGGACGGGAGGTCGGTGACGAGCGCAGCAGACCTCGTGAGCGCGAAGTCAGGCAGGAGTTCTACGCGGGCGTTCGGAGCGGTCGCGTACAGGGATTTGCCGTCCACCGGCCGCGCGAGCTGACCCACGACGCACAGGTCTATCGCGCGTACCTCAAAGAGGCCGAGCGCCTGCGCGAACAAGGCGTGAGTATCCGCCGCGTCGTTCTCGACAACGAGCTCAAGCGTGAGTACCAGCAGTTTCTTCAAGAGCGGAATCGCGGCCGATCCGACAGCGATGGCCGGCCGGATCGAACGCCTGAAGAGATTCAGCGCTGGGCCCTTGAGCACAACCTGCCAGAGCAGGACGGGCACGTGCAGTTCCCGGACGCGCGAATCGAGTGCGAGGACCGTGACGGCCGGCTGCGAACCGAAGATCTCGAGGTAGAGACGCTCCACTATCGCGGGGGCCACGCCACCGCGAAGGCATCCTCAGGATTCACTCGTTACAGCGCCGGCACCACACGTGTCGTCGGCTCCCGCGGTGGCGCCGGAGGAGGCGCCGGTCGCGGTCGCCGCTATGGACTCACCATCACCGCCAGCACCGGGAAGAGCGGTGGTCGCAGCCCCGATCCGCGGCTCGCTGAGGAGCTGTTGCGATGAACCTCGATCACGCGATTCACACGATTGCGAAGCGCGGATTCACCGACCGCCAGGCGCGCTTTCTTGTCCTCGTCGCGCGTCATTCAGGCGTCTGCGTCATGCGCCAGTATTCGAGCTTCGCGGGCATCGTCTTTGGCCAGAAGACGCGGAAGTTCTTCGCCAAGCTCGTGCAACTCGAATTCGTTTCGAGCTACGACTGCGCGCACAATCGCGGACGCGTTTATCACGTGCGTCATCGGGCGATCTACGACGCGATCGGCGAGCCCGACAGCCGGCTTCGCAGACCGCCCGGCGTACCTCGCGCGCTCGAACGGTTGATGCTGTTGGACGCGGTTCTCGAGAACCCCGAGAGCATCTGGATGTCGTCTTCAGCTGAGAAGGTGGACTACATCTCGAGCTGCGGCATTTCAACCGATGACGCCCCGCATCTGATCATCCGTCAGGGCGATCAGCGACGGGTTCGCCAGTTTCAGAATCGCCTACCGATCGGCGTTCACCCATCCGGCCACGTCGTCTTCGTTTACCTTCACTCGGACCCAATGCACGACGAGTTCCGCGACTTCCTCCAGCGTCACGCGCCGCTGCTCGAGAGGCTGCTCGCATGGACGATCCGAATCGTGGTTCCGGCGCACTTGGAGGGCGCGGTGCAGGACCTGCAGAAGGCCGCCTGGGGACAACTCGCGTCGCCGCTCAAGGACCCAATCCTGACCGAGCTGCGCTGGTACTTCGAGCGCTTCGCCAGCCCTCCAACAGAGGCGAGCTCGGTGGTCGATCGGGCTCGCTTCGAACGGTGTCACCGGGCCTTCGCGACCGACCGCTATGCAGTGCTCTACCGATGCTGGCGGCAGGATGGCGAGCGGGTGCTGGCGACGGCTTCGTCGCCTGTCGTCGGGAAGGCGATGGAGTCAGGGGCTGGGAAGATCGAGCCGCTTGTGTTGCCTCATGCCTACAGCCACCTGGCGCCGATGGCGGGCGTAGCGTGACGTTCTCCGCGTGCATCCGCCAGGACGACTTTCCGCGGCCGCAGAGCAACCTCGGAACCTGTTAACGAAAAGAGAGGGGGACTGAAACGGGGGCGCGGAGTAGATGAAGGTCACCGGGGACTCGAACCCCGATTAGTCCTATTTCCCAAACACCCGATGACATCAGGTGCTTGGGAAGGAGGACCGTTTTTCCAATTAAACTAGCGACCAGAATCATTGTACCTGTGGACCGCTCTGCGATCAATCGGGAACGTCGTCTGTCTCGGTAGTCGGACTTCCCGGACGATGCCCAAACTTCCTTGGGCGGGCGAACTGCCCAGTGAACGGATCGACAGTCCAGTAGTCGACGTTCTCGTAATCAAACAGCGGACGCCCAAACAGCGTATCCTCGTCGTTCCAACGGACACACAGCGGCCGTGTGCTCATGTGAGCCGTGATCCTCACAATTTGTGGCGGACCGCCGATTGTGTCTTGCCGGGTGGAGGCCTTTAGCATTTCCGCAAGCGTCCGGAGAGGCTCCAGATACAGGGGCGGTCCTGTTTCACGCAGGCTCCTGGCCACCTCGCCCCTGAGCCGTTTCGCCCAATCTCCGACGAACGCCGCCTTTCGAAGGCGACCATGAAACGACAATGCATCTCTGGCTTTGAATCGCCGCTCGGTCGCGTCGTAGTAGATGGTCCATATCCGGAAGTCTTTCGACAACCAGGAGTATCCAGCAAACAGGAACTGGGCGTCATCTGTGGCGAACGGCTGTACGGCGTCTGTGATTCGGTTCACCACATCGCTAAACACACGGAGCAAGTGAGCTTTAACGCGTGCGATATCGAGATTTCGTTCGCGCGCTGGTTCATGCGCAGCAATCGCATAGGCCAGCTGGAGCATCAAGGGATACGTCGTGGCTGTATCGCCAGCAAAGCACAGGGCGCAGTCCGACCGCGGCAGCGTGATGATTTTCGGGCACGCATCCAGTCGCTGCCCTCCGGAGACGCGGCTATCGGATGCGATGTACAGGTGTTCCCGGCCATCCTTGCGGCGACCGACCCAGGCTGCTGCAACAGTCATCGTGGCCCTTGATTCGCGCGATTGTATCCTGACCCATCAACCGGTTTCGGTGCGCGACGTCTTGGTTGGAGCCGCTGGAACGATCCAGCTCGGATCGTGATCGAGCCCCCGAAGATGCGGAACTCTCCATCCACCTTTCCGCCTCGAGATCACGAGAGGGCAGAGCTTTGCGGCAACTACGACGAGGGTGCCAATGTCAGCGAAGCTGAACGCTCCAGCGTGTGTCCAGTAGTCTCGCTGATTACGAAATCACTGAGCTCCATGTGGTCTCAGTCTCCCTCCGATCTTAGCGTCGCGAGGCGCCGAACGTGCCCTCGGAGTTCGCTCTCTCTTCTTGTCCTGGTCGCCCTTCGTCGGGAGCTGATGCGCCAGCTAAGGGGGCCGAGGAGGGGGAACGATAGCCAGCTGGCCATCGGCCCCCTCGCCGATCGCGCTGATCACGACCGCTCCGCCCACTTCGATCGTCACTCTGCAGACGCCTTACCCGGGAAGCCTCAGAGCTGCCGACATTTGCGCCAGCGTCCGCCGCTGTGTCGGCCGGCGCCTTGTGCCGGCCGGGCCGCCCGCAGAAGTCAGGAAGGGAGGCAGAGAGGGGCGTGAGCGACCCGGCCTCCCGCGCATCTGGGTCGGCACAGGCCGGGCGAACCGGGTCGCTCACGCCCCGTGTCTGTGGTCAGTTTGTCCGGACCAATGCGGCCCGGATCGCGTCCAGATCGGCGCCCAGTTTCGTGCACAGATCCACGTCACGATCGCGCCGGCCGTCGTGCTCGTGATCGAGCCCCTGCGACGTCGTACTGTAGGCTCAACAACTGATGGTCGTTCTCCGGTGCACACAGAAGCTGCTCGTCCGGCTGAAACAGGTCGGCGACCTTCCGTCCGTCGAGTCCACCACTCGGCTTGGCGACTGGTACGGCAACATGCTCCAGATCGCGCGACGTCAGTACCTGCTCTTGATCAGCGAACGGTCCCGGCTTCCGGTCGTCCTTCCGATCGGTGAGGCGAAGCGGCTGGGCGCGGTCTTTCCCGATGCGGTGTGCGAAAGGCTGTCCATCGTCGGCGTCGCCGCCGCGGACATCGCTGATGAGCGGATGCGGATGTCGGAGTTGGCGTTCGGCCGGACCAGGAACCGTAGCTTGCTTGGCACCTTGAACGACTTCGCATCCATGGCTCAATCGGTAGACGCGCGACGGACCGAACCCGAGTCGCCAGAGGAGCTGATGCGGTTCCTCTCGCAGACCCCGATCCTTCCACTCGACGGCGCGAGCCCAATCGAGTTGACGCGCGCCGCCTTCGAGCGTCCGCCGGCGCCATGACAGTGCGCCTCGCGTCGCTCCGGTACTCGATTGTCCGGGAGCGCTTGGGCGCGTCAAGACTCCCCTTCGGCGCTGCGCGGTCTTGACCCGCCCAGCGCGCTCCCGATCATGTGGCAACTGCCGGAGCGACGGTTAAACCACGCACGCGCCGATTCTTCCACCGACATCGCGTTGGGCCTCGGGCGCGCACCTCGTCTGATAAACTCGCACCGACGATGGCCAAGTCAAGAGGGACAAAGCGGATAAAGCCAGTTGCGACGAAGGTCGCCGAGGGCTACACGCATCCGGACCAGACGCTGCTCATGCGGCCCGAAGTGGGCACACAGGCGCAATTCCGAAAGAAGAAGCCGCCACAGACCTACCGTTACGATTCGTCGCTCTCACCCGGTCTCGACTGGGACGGCGGCAATGCCACCCGCGAGTTGGGCGAATGGCTGCTGAGCGTGATCGAGCGCGCGGCCGCGCTGCAAGCGCCGCACGTGCTTGCCTCTCCCGCCGACTTCAAGTCATCCGACGGCCGCGTCGTCGTTTCCGTACGCTCGCTCCAAGAGGCGGTTGATCGCCTCAAGCGCCTGGGTCGCCCTTTCCTCAACTGGACGGGAAAGGCCGAGCGCCTGTCCTTCGACGTGCCGACGCTGCCGCTCTTCGTGCACGAACGTCTGTCTACCAAGGCCATCGTTGAAACGCTCGTCGGCCACAAGACTGATAAACAAAGCGACTTCTGGGAGTTGCTTGGCGATCCGCGGCACTCGATCACCGACCAGGTGCTCAAGGCCTACGAGTATCCCGACAAGTGGGTAAACCGCCTGATCCTGGGCGACTCGCTCGTCGTGATGAACTCGCTCCTGCACTATGAGCGCCTCGGTGGCCAGGTGCAGATGATTTACATCGACCCACCGTACGGCGTGAGGTTCGGCAGCAACTTCCAGCCGTTCGTGCGCAAGCGTGATGTGTCGCACGGAGACGACGAGGACTTCACGCGCGAGCCAGAGATGGTGAAGGCGTACCGCGACACGTGGGAGCTGGGTCTCCACTCATATCTCACCTACATGCGCGACCGCCTGTTGCTTGCACGCGAGTTGCTTACGACGAGCGGCAGCGTGTTCGTGCAGATCAGCGATGAGAACTTGCATCATGTCAGGGAGTTGATGGACGAGGTGTTCGGGGAGGAGAACTTCGTAAGCCTGATTACTTTTCAAAAGACGACCGGCCAAACTAGTGGTCTCCTTCCCGGAATCTCTGACTACTTGCTCTGGTATGCCCGCGATCGGGAACGGACACGCTTTAGGCCGCTTTTCACGCCCAAGGAAGTCGGCGGCGAAGGAACTGGTGAGTACGTGTGGTTGAGGCTCGTTGACGGCAAGGAACGAACTCTGACAGCCGAGGAGCGGCGCGATCCTTCTTTGGTGCCGGAAGGCGCGAAGGTCTTTCGTCATGACTCCATGGTCTCGCAAGGGTTCCGGCAGTTCACCACTGTCGCCTACATGTTCGAGGGAAAAGAGCATCATCCAGGACCAACGAACAACTGGAAGACGACCATCGAAGGCCTGGACCGACTCGCCGCGGCAAACCGATTGGTCTCGTCCGGACGAATCCTCAAGTACAAACGCTTCATCGATGATTTTCCGGTATTTCCACTGGCCAACACTTGGACAGATACGACTACCGGTGGGTCTTCTAGTGACCCACGACTGTACGTGGTTCAAACTGTGGCGCGCGTCATTCAGCGCTGCATCCTCATGACCACTGATCCCGGCGACCTCGTTCTTGACCCTACATGCGGCAGCGGGACAACAGCGTATGTGGCCGAGCAATGGGGTCGGCGGTGGATCACGATCGATACGAGCCGCGTCCCGGTCGCGCTCGCCCGCCAGCGCCTTCTCACAGCAACCTTTCCTTACTATGACCTGAAAGAACCTGCGCACGGGCCGTCCGGCGGATTCGTCTACAAGCGAAAACAGAACAACAAGGGCGATGAAGTCGGCGGCATCGTCCCGCACGTCACGCTCAAGAGCATCGCGAACAACGAGCCGCCGGATGAAGAAGTGCTTGTTGATCGCCCGGAGACCGACAACAAATTCGTCCGCGTTACCGGACCACTCGTCGTTGAGGCTACGATCCCCACACCGGTCGACTGGGAAGGTGACGGCTTTGAGGACTCGGGCGCTGAGTCTGTGCAGTCGTACGGCTCGTTCGTCGAACGGATGATCGAAGTCCTGCGACGGTCGCCCGTACTGCACGTTGGCGGTACCAAGACGGTCGAGTTGGGCAACATCCGGCCACCGGCGAAATCGTTATCGCTGTCAGCGGAGGGCTTAGCCTTAAACGGGGAAGCGAAGCCTGTCGCGTTCGTATTCGGACCTGAGAACGGCGCCATCAGCGAGAAGCTGGTTCACTCCGCGCTGCAGGAAGCGCAGCTCAAAAGCTACACACACCTGTACGTCATCGGCTTCGCAATTCAGCCGCACGCGAGAGGACTGATTGACAAGTCCGCCGAGATGGGCCTCGTCCCGGCGACGTACGTGCAGGCGACGCCAGACCTGATGATGGGCGACCTGCTCAAGCACATGCGATCGAGCCAGATTTTCAGCGTGTGCGGGTTGCCGGAAATCACGATCCACGCTGCTAAGCCGGCATCGGCCGGAGCGCCATCACGCTACGAAGTTGAACTGGTCGGCTTGGACACGTTCGACCCGACCACAATGGCCACTGGGCATGTCCGCGGAGACGACGTGCCCTGCTGGATGCTGGATGCCGACTACAACGGCCTCTGCTTCCGGGCCTCGCAGGTGTTCTTTCCTCGCACGGCGGCATGGGATTCGCTGAAGAAGGCACTGAAGGGAGACTACGAGGAGATCGTGTGGGATCACCTCGCCGGCGCTCGCAGCGCACCGTTCGAGGTGGGCGAGCAGAAGCAGGTGGCGGTGAAGGTCATCGATGACCGCGGCAACGAGCTGCTGGTCGTGAAACCGCTCTCTTGAGGCTAACTGTGCCGCCCGTCATTCGCAAGGTTCGTATCGAGGGCTTCAAGCGGTTCGACGACGTCGAGTTCATCCTGCCGGGGCACATTGTCGTGGCCGGGCCGAACAACTCCGGCAAGACCACGCTCCTGCAGGCTATAGCCGCGTGGAGCTTGGCACTGGCGCGCTGGAAGGAGCTGAACGACTTTCAGCGACACGGCGGAGGATATACGCGCGCGCCGATCGCGAGACAGGCATTTTCGGCCGTTCCTCTTCGCTCCTTTGACCTCCTGTGGCGAAACCGCGCCTACGCCGGAGAAGTCACGGTCACACTCACGACCGACGGTTGGAGCTTGCCGATGAAGTTCCAGGCGGACAGCACGGAGCAGATCTACGTGCGCCCAACACCGGTCGAGCCCGCCGTTGTGCGCGGGGCCGCGCTCTCCACCGTATTCGTCCCGCCGATGACCGGGCTCGGCATTGATGAACCCGTCTACACTCGGCCGAAACTGGACCAGCTGCTAGGCCAGGGCAAGCCGGGTGACATGCTCCGGAATCTCCTCGTCGAGGCGCACCAGTCCGATGCGTGGGGCCGGCTCCAGGATTCGATTCGGCGGCTCTTTGGCTACGAACTCGAGCCACCCAATGCGACCGGAGCCCACATCGTAGCCGAGTACCGCAGCACGGCGGACGGCCCACGCTTCGATATCGCCAGTGCCGGCAGCGGGTTCCAGCAGGTATTGATGCTATTGGCGATGCTGAATACTCGACCAGGTGCTGTGCTTCTTCTCGACGAACCGGACGCACACCTGCACATGATTCTGCAGGACGCGATCTATGGTGAGTTGAGGTCGGCTGCCGCTCGGACCGGGGCTCAACTTGTTGTTGCCACACACTCCGAAGTGATCATCGATTCGGTCGATGTGCAAGAGCTGTGCGTACTCCTCGCCGTCCCCAAGATGCTCGCCAGTGTCGCAGAACGCAATGCGCTCATTGAGTCCCTGCGCGTGCTGTCGAACGACGACATCATGCGGGCGATGCAAGCGCCAGGCGTGCTTTATCTCGAGGGGCACACGGATCTGGAGATCCTGCGAGCATTCGCCCGCGTTCTCAATCACCCAGCCGAGGCCTTGCTCACTCGCGACTTGTTCTGGAAACCCACAGTTGGCGAGACGCAGCCAGGGAGGCCAGGGATCAAGGCGCGAGACCACTACGACGCGCTGAGACTGGTCCGCGACATCCCTGCGTTGGAGTTAGTCGATGGCGACAGCCATCCCGGGATCGGATCGAGCCCCATAACGGGTGCGGGGTTTCAACGCTCGCGGTGGCGGCGGTATGAAATCGAGAGCTACCTGATTCATCCTGAGGCACTTGCGCGGTTCGTTGCTAGCACCGTCGGTGAGGCGGCCTCGGCGCAGCACATCGCCGACCTGCGGGCTTATTTGACGGCAAACCTTCCGCCGGCAGTGATTGAGCGTCCCCTCGACAATCACGACTATCTGAACATCACGAAGGCGCGAACGACTATCTTGCCTCCAGCCCTGTCTGCAGCTGGTTTACCCGGGCTCCCATATACCCGCTATCACGAGATCGCGGCAGTCATGCGCCCGGAGGAAATCCATCCAGACGTTCGTGCGGCACTCGACGCCATCGTGGGAGCGTTTGGGCGATGAGCGACTTCGAAGTCCCCGAAGCCATCATCTGTTCACCCTTCGAGGAACCGACGCATTACTGGCGGCTCGAAGAGGGAGCCGAGCCCGAGAAGCGCCCCGGTCGTCGTCCCGCCATCTACTACTACCCGGATCCCATTTCGCAAGAGTCCGCCGGCACCGTCGTTCCCAAAGGCACTGCAATAGAACTGAAACTCGTCAGCCTGATTCGATCCCGTGTGAAGGAGTGGCGTGGCGCTGGTTATCCCGGTGTGACGGCCACGACACTTGAGCTGCTGAATTATTGGCGGAGGGATGGACGGGGGTTCCGGTTCTTCTTCGCTCAACTCGAAGCAGCCGAAACGATCATCTTTCTCAATGAGGCGCGGCGTGATCTCGCGCAGGGGATCGACATTCCGCTGGACGAGCCCAGCGAGCAGCAGAAGACGGAACGCAAGTACAAGGCCTTCCGCCGGTATGCCTGCAAGATGGCGACGGGTTCCGGCAAGACCACCGTCATGGGGATGATCGCCGCGTGGAGCATCCTCAACAAAGTTCACGATCGATCGAATGCGCGGTACTCGGACGTAGTCCTCGTGGTCTGCCCCAACGTGACGATTCGCAGCAGGCTTGCGGAACTGGATCCGCGACTCGGCGATGCGAGCCTTTATCGGAAAGCAGACCTCGTACCCCCGCACCTGATGCCTGACCTCACGCAGGGGCATGTGCTCATCACGAACTGGCACGTGTTCGAGCCTCAGACATCGCAAGCCGGCGGCGTGAGCGGACGTGTCGTGAAAGCGGGCCGCCGCGAGACGGTGCCGGAGATTGTCCACATCGGGCCGAAGACGACCACAGCGCGAGGACGGAGGTATCTGACAAGCGAGGAGTACAGTCGTCAGGCATCCCTCGGCATGATTGAGGTGATCGACGAGGAGAAAGACAACGACGGCAACGTGAAATACGCGCGCGTCACGCGCGATCGCTATGTCGAAAGCGACACCGCCCTCGTTGCTCGGATTCTCGGTCGCGAGGTTGGCGGCAAGCAGAACATCCTCGTCCTGAACGATGAGGCGCATCACGCCTACCGAATCAAAAAAGACGAGCCAGACGAGGAAGAAGAGGATCTGCTCGGCGAGGAGGGCGAGGCGGAGGAGTTCTACAAGGAGGCTACCGTCTGGATTGATGGTCTCGATCGTGTGCAGAAGCTTCGTGGCATCAACTTCTGCGTTGACCTTTCGGCCACGCCGTACTTTCTGGGCAGGGTCGGCCAGGAAACGAATCGGCCGTTCCCATGGGTGGTCAGCGACTTCCCGCTGACCGACGCGATCGAGTCGGGTCTGGTGAAGATCCCCCAGCTCGCGGTGCGCGACACCACAGGTGCGGAGATTCCGGGCTACTTCAACATCTGGCGATGGATTCTTCCACAGCTGACACCAGCCGAGCGAGGGGGCAAGAAAAGCTCTCCGAAGCCTGAAGGAGTCCTGAAGTGGGCGAACACGCCTATCACCATGTTGGGCGGTTTGTGGGAACAGTTACTGGGGGTGTGGGAACAATCGACAGACGATCGTCGACCGCCCGTCTTCATCGTCGTTTGCAAGAACACCGCGATCGCCAAAGTGGTCTACGAGTGGCTCGCGGAGAACAAACCGCCGATGGGGATCCCGCCGTCGAAGATTGCTGGCTTTCGGAACGCGGACGGTCGCGTCAACACGATTCGCGTGGACTCACGAGTCGTGAGCGAGACGGATACCGGACACGCAAAGTCCGACGAGGTCCAGTGGATGCGCTTTACCCTCGACACGGTTGGCCGTTCAGACTGGCCACGCGATCAGCAGGGGCGGCCTATCTGTCCAGAGGGATTCGAGGAGCTCGCAACGAAGCGTGGTCTGCTGCTGCATCCGCCTGGACGTGACATCCGCTGCATCGTGTCCGTGGGGATGCTCACTGAAGGCTGGGACTGTAACACCGTGACTCACATTGTCGGCCTTCGGCCATTCATGTCGCAGCTGCTTTGCGAGCAAGTTGTTGGCCGTGGCCTCCGTCGGCGGACGTACGAGCTGAGCGACAGCGGCTTGATGACGGAGGAAGTTGCCAAAGTCTTCGGCGTGCCGTTCCAGGTGATTCCATTCAAAGCCAATCCAGCGGCGGCACCAAAACCGACACAGAAGCGCCACCATGTCCAGGCCTTGCCCGGGCGCGGTCATTTCGAGATCAAGTTTCCCCGTGTCGAAGGGTATCGTCAGGCCATCCGCAATCGCGTCACGGTGGACTGGGCATCGGTGCCGTCCTTGTTCCTGGATCCGTTCAAGATTCCGCCAGAGGTCGAAGTCAAAGCCTCTCTGCAAACCAATACTGGGCGGCCTTCGCTCACCGGTCCTGGAGCGATTCAGCGGGTGGACCTCAACCCATTTCGGTCAGGCAGGCGACTTCAGGAGCTCGTGTTCGAAATGGCCGGCGATCTCACCCGCGAGTATGTCAAGGGCGGATCGTGCGAAGCACCCGCTCACGTTCTGTTTCCACAGCTCGTCCGCATCGTACAGCGGTACGTCGAAGAGAAGGTCACGCCGATCAAGCCGGCGGAACGTTTGGACCTGTTCTTGTCGCCGTACTATGGGTGGGCCATCGAACGTCTGGTCGAATCCATTCGTCCGGACACACAGCAGGGCGAAGCGCCCGAGGTTCCGCGGTATGAAACCAGCCGCGGACCTGGTTCCACGGCGGAGGTCGACTACTGGACGAGCAAGGATGTTCGAGAGGTGGTCAAGAGCCACGTGAACTACGTCGTTGCCGACACGAGCAAGTGGGAGCAACAGGCAGCTTACATCCTAGATACGCATCCATCCGTCGAGGCGTTCGTGAAGAACGCCGGCTTGGGCTTCGCCGTCCCCTACATCCATAACGGCCAACCCCACGACTACGTTCCGGACTTCATCGTTCGATTGAAGACTGAGCCGCCCACTCACCTTATCGTCGAAACCAAGGGCTTCGACGACCTCGCTGAAGTCAAGGCCGGTGCGGCACAGCGCTGGGTTGCCGCGGTCAACGCCGACGGACGCATGGGCACGTGGCGATACGAGATCGCAAGGAAGGTCGAACAGGTGCGCAAACTGCTCGATTCCTCTGCCTCTTAGACACGCGTGTGGAGCGTGGGTCAGACCAGGGTTTTGAGCTCGTTTCAGGCCAGCCGCGTTGGCACAACGCCCAGAAGCTATTCTGATCGAATCAAAGAGCGGTGCCCTAGTTCACACGTGCCAGCTCGACAAACCGACAAAGTCCGTTGGCGAGCTGCATCTGTCGCGGCGTTCGAGACTGTGGCTCGACGAGTGCGGGACTGGCGACGATGAACGCTGCGCAACGAGCGCGGGATGTGGCAACGTTCAGACGGTTCAGAGAGTAGAGGAACTCCATGCCCCGCGGCGCATCCTCCGGTCGTGACGTCGCCATCGAGTAGATCACCACTGCACAGGTCTGACCTTGAAACTTGTCGACAGTGCCCACCGGCACACAGAGCGGTTCAAGGCGCGCGGCGAGACGATTGACCTGTGCGTTGTAGGGCGCCACGACCCGCAGGTCTGTGGGCACAAGGGGCCTGTTGTTGCCGTTCTGGTCGACCCATGCGGCTCTCATCAGGTGATCGACGAGATTCACGACCACCTCGACTTCCTCGTCAGAAGCGCTTCGGTTGCCGTCATGCCGGATCGGCACCCACCAGAGCCCGGCGCCATCAAGACCGCCGGCGCCGATCACTCGCTGGTTCACCAACGATTGGATTGGCCGCAACCTGCCGCCATAAAACAGCTCGGACGTGAAGTCGCAGACGCTAGGAGCGAGACGCCAAGTCTCCGGCATGAAGATTCCCAGGGCCGGCGGCATCGTCTCGTGTTCACCGAGGACGTGAGCTAGCGCCGATACTTCTGCGCCGTCGGGATGAGTCGCCTTCTGTGGCTGCGCCAGCTGCTGCGGATCGCCGAGGAGGACCACGCTGTCCGCGGCTTGTGCAACGGCCAGGGTGCTGGCGAGCGAAAATTGGCCGGCCTCGTCTACGAACAAGAGATCCACGGCTGCGGTCGCTGCTTCGTCCGCCCACAACCAAGCGGTGCCGCCGAGCACATGCACGTCTCTTGCTCGGACAGCGGCGAGGGCAGCTTCGTTGCTCTTAAACGGCCGCACATCCGGCGGCAGGTCCTCATCGTCCTTCGGCTTGCGCCCGAGCTGGACGATCTCGCCGGCGGCTGCCGCCTGTTCGCGCACAGCATCGAAGAGGTTCTGAACGACCTTGTGACTGGACGCCGTGACACCTACGCGCTTGCCGGCCAGCACCGCCGCGCGAATCATTCGCGCACCGACATACGTCTTACCCGCTCCCGGCGGTCCTTGGATCGCCAGGGTCGTTCGGTCGAGCGTGGACGTAATGCGAACGGCAAAGTCGGTGATGGATTCGTTTTTGCGCGGAGCAAAGGCATCCCCGCGCAGACGAGGCGAACGACGGTACAGGACGTCGCTGCACGCGGAAAGGTCGGCGAATCCCGAACTCAGCATACGCTCGGCGAATCGCATCACCGAGTCTTGGAGTGAGCGCGTGCCCACGACGTCAAGCGAGAACGCCGCAGCAGGATGATCGTCCGCTCCCTTTCCTCGTTTCACATCCAACGTGCGGGCCAAGCGATCGAGCGCAAGCACTTCGCCAAACGGCCTGTCATCCTGACATCGCAGCTTGTCACCTTCACCTAACTCGACTTCTTGGGACGGGTACTGGTATCGGTGAATCGTACTGCCAGTGGGCTTCCCTTTCTTGCTGAGAAATCGTTCCATCTCGCGGACGTGCTGGAGTCCGGCAATGGCCTTCGGCTCGTCGAAGAGATCCTCTTCCGGCAACTCTCGCAGCCGGAAGAACTCCCACCACTCTGCCTTCTCCTCCCGATGATGCCAGTCAATTAGGTATGCGAGTAGCCACCGCACGTGGTCGGGATGTTCCGCGTCGCTCGCCGCGAAAGGCACCCCGTCGAGCAGCCGCTCTCTGAGCGCAATTGCAGCCGACGTTCTCTCGGTTGCTTCCTTCTTCACATCTTCTTCCGCAACTGGTCTGGCAACGTCGATACCGCTCTCCACTTGCTCCGAGCGCAGGCCTTCCAGCCAGTTTCTGAGGTAAAGAGTCGACTCGACGTCCTCACGGTTGTAGGCTTCGACGATCACACGCGTGTCGGCGAGGATGGCATTCGGATCGCGCGCTTCCAGCGCCATCTCGATTGCAATCCTGTGGGTGGAGGCCACCCGCAGGGACGTCTGACGCACATAACCGTAGTACTGCTCGAGTTCCTTGATGGAATAGCTTTCGACACCCGCTCGAACGGCCTGACGCACTACGGCATACAAATCGACTAGACACTTGTCTCGCAACAACTCGTCCAGCGCGTCCTGCCGAGTCGCGTAGCGCCCGGCGAGCCGCTTGAACGCCGTCGCTTCGTAGGGCGCGAAATGATAGACGTGGAGGCCGGGTTCAGCCGCTCGCGCGGCCGATATCGCGTCAATCAGCTGTTCGAATGCGTGTTGCTCCTCGAACGCATCCACAGCCCACCAGGAACGATACGTGACCTCTCCAGCCTCGTTAACCTGACCGAGGCCGAACAAATAGTCGTGCCCTCCTTCGCGCACGAAGCGTGCGCCTTCGAGATCCAGAAACAAGTCGGCTTTCCTGGGCTCCGGCAGCCGACAGAGTCCCTCGCCAGGGACTACGGGGAGGGTTTTCACCACGGGGGTCCCGCTCGTGCGCTGCTCGAATTGGACCTGCGCCTGCTCGACGATGCGGTCGTAGGTTTCCTTAGAGCCACGAGACGGCTTGAACGTGACAGGGACTGGCAAAGCCGCTGCCCCTGCAAGCGTTATTACGCCTTGTGCGATAAGTTCTGCACGCTGAGACGTGCCGATGCTCGCAACAAAAGAAAGGTGATCGTCAGCTCGCCGCTGCTTGTTGCAGCGTTCCCACCAGCGGCACACATCGCAGTGTTCGACTGGTTCAGGATAGCTGCGCGCCAGCAGCGCGTCGGCCCCAGTTGCCAGCATCTCAAGCATCCGGCGGCGAACGAGCCGAACATAAGCAGCGTAATCTGCGACGCGATATTCGTGGATCGCGAACGGAGCGCCTGGCGCGACCACGAAAAACCGCTCTGGGACGACGCCTTGGGCTTGGCCGAGCAGGTCAACGTAAAGCGCCAACTGCAGGATGGTGCCACCGCGCGTCTCGCGAGCGAGCTTGGTGTCGTAGGGCTCGTACTGAAAGTCACCGAAAGCCGAGTGTGAGCCCGGTGCCGACGGCACCCTGCGCAGGATGTCCGCGTAGCCGACCCAGCCCTGGCCGGCAAACGCGCCCTGGTAGACGACGTCCGCTCCAGACGCGAGGGCCGCGATTGTCGCCTCGACACGGGAGCCCAACGTTCCGTCCTGCGGGACCTCCACGACGTTGAGACCCTCGTTGCGAAGGTATTGAACGTAGGCGCGCTCATGGGCCTCGCCGCGTTCCCGGAGTAGACGTGTGTGCGCGTCGAGAAGCGAATCGGGAGCGGCGATCTGCTCCAGCGCAGCGGCGAAGTCCAAGGCAGAGCGATGGGGGCAAGCAAGGAAATTCGACAGGTCGGTGGCCGCGAGCACGAGACCGTTAGCAGTCGTGCGCACTGGCTACCTCCCGAGAAGGGTCTGCTTGAACACGTTTACCCTGTGGTATTCCAGAAAGGCGTTCTGCTCAAGAGAGAACTCGCCCACGCGAACGCCAGCATCGATTCCCCACGCATCCAGAAGCTTGTCTCTGACTTCCGGGACGATGACCAGTTCCTGACTACTGGAAAAGGTGATGTATCCTTCGTCGAACAGGTGATCGATGTGCGGCGACAGCAGCAGGCCGTTGGCGCCGTCGAGACGTTCTCCATCTGTCGCGTCTCGCCATGGCTTGATGTGACTCGCCTTCAGATGCCGCGGCTCATTCACGCGCGTGACGCGACAGAATTCTTCGCGCAGGAGAACGTTGGCCCTGAACACACCCTGACCACGCCGCGCTCTGACAAGCTGCTCTTTGAACGTCGGTCCAGTAATGCTCGCGTCCACAATCGCAGCCTCGATGTCGGTCGGCTCAGGCGCACTCTGAAGAACGGCGATCGTCGAGTACGCATCCCAGTACGCTTGACCGATGAGACCGATGAGAGCGTCAGCGAGGGCCTGCGGGAGTTCGGCGAGGTAGACGGACTGGAGGCCGTCTCCGCTCTCCTGAAGCGGGGAGTATTTCGCCGGCAGGAACGGACGAAGAATCGCCGCATGGTCTTTGGGGCGGATCTGGTTGTTCAGGACGCAGTAGTCGACCGGGACGAACCAGCCTTCGCGCGACCAGTTCAAACCTGCGGCGCCGAAGTCCGGCTTGGGGCCGGTTTGCGCTCCGCCGGTCACGACGCCGAGAGCTTTGATGCGGGTGTCGCAGAACGAGAACACGACGTCGCCGAGCGAGACCTCTCGCATGTTCTCATAAAACTGGTTGCGGGCTCCGTTCGCGTTCTGCTTCGGCGACCACATGAAGCTCCCGCGCACTTCTGCCCGGTACGTCTGGTTCTGATTGACCCACCAGTACCGCATCACTGACTACTGGCACTGACTATACGCTTCGTTCACGCTGTCGCCTTTGGGTTTTGCGGGCGGTCGCGGCCGATCGAGGCTGGGTTTCGAGAAGTTGCCGGACGATCGATTGCATCCAGATTGGCAACGTGGGAAGTCCCCGTCGCAGATCATCTCGGATCGATTCGCCGTGACGCCGGTCGGTGAGGATCGCGCGCAGGCGTTGCGGGATGTCCGCGTTGTCAGAGTCCAGGAGGTCCCTGAGCCAGTACAGGGCTTGCACGACTCTCATCGCTGGCCGCCCCGCCCAGTACAAGCGCCTTGGCGCGACCGTCTGAAAAACGATCCGCTGTTTGCCCATTTCGATCGGCCGCAGTCGTGCGTCGGTAAGGACCCTCACGCGCGCGGGTACGGCCGTCGTGAGACCGAGATCATTCGCGGCGGTCAGGCCGTCGACGACGATGCGGCTCTGGTCTCGCCGTGCGATTGCATCTACGATGGCTCGGACATTGGCGGTCGTGGGCTTGCGGGTCAACGCATTTGTGCCCGGGCGGTAGTAGAGACCACGGGCGATCCGAGATAATTTCTTGTCGGCGGTGAGACGCTGCAGCGACTTGTCGACGGCGGCACGAGGACCGAGATCCAGAAAATCGACAGGCGTCCATACCTTGCCCGAGTGACCGGCGACGCGGCTATCGATCTGTGCCTGGAGATCCAGCGCGGGCCCACGAGCCATTTGTCAGAAATGTAGCGCATTCTTCGGACAAAGCAACGGTTCTGACTGTTCATGTCCCTATTTAATTACGTGTAGCGTATACTAAATGGGACATGAGTACCAAGAAGCTCGCCGTTTCGCGGACGAACAAGCTCCAGCGCTTGTTTGAACTTGCGTCAAATCAGGCGGGCCATTTCACTGCCGCGCAGGCGCGCGGGCTCGGCTACAGCGCTCGCAGCCTTGTCCACCATGTCGCCGCCGGCCACTTCGAGCGGATTGACCGTGGCTTCTATCGACTTGTCGGCGTGCCTTCAGATTCACACGAAGACATCATCGCGGCCTGGCTCCGATTCGCGCCACGTAGTGCTGTGGTCTCTCACGATACTGCGCTCACTCTTTACCAGCTGGCGCCGTCTCGTTCGCACGAAATCCATCTGACGCTGCCTCGGGAGCGCCGACCACGCACGGCACAAGTTGCGACCGCCGTCAAGTTGCATACGACAACCGTTCCACTGCGCCGAGATGAAGTGGCCAACCGTTTCGGCGTGCAGGTCACATCGCCCGCAAGGACCATTGCCGACGTCGCCGATATCGGTGCCGACCCGAGCGTAATTGTCGAAGCCACCGCGCGCGCGCTCAAGACAGGTCTCGTCTCGCAGAACGAGCTCCACACGGCTGTTAAGGGCCACTCGACGCGTGTCCAGCAACTTGTCCAACGAGCGGTTGAGGAGGCCGGGGCACGTGCGTGAGTACCCCACTCCCGCAGCCTTTCGTGCCGCGGTCGAGGCCACGCTGCGCGAGCGCGCTGGCCGTCTCAAGGTCCCTGCATACATCGTCCGTCGCCAAGCGGCCCTCGAACGCTTGACGGTGCGCCTCATGAAAGTTGCGCCGAATCGATGGGCACTAAAGGGAGGAATGGCCATTGAGACCAGGCTCGGCGAGCGCGCACGTGCCTCGCTCGACCTGGATGCGGATCACGTCAAGGGCGCAGAAGCGGCCCGCGCCGATCTGCAACGAGCGGCAACCGAGGATCTTGGCGACAACTTTACATTCGCGATCACGGGCAGCGAGGAACTTCGTGAAGCGGGTGTCGGTCTCGCCATTCGGTACAAAGTGGAAAGTGCGCTTGCCGGACGGCAATTCGAACCACTCCAAGTAGACGTCAGCATCAACGCACCGGATCCTTGGGATGCGCAACCCGCGCAGCGACCGGGACTCCTGACTAGACTCGGTCTTGAGCCGATCGATGTGCTGCTCATCCCGTTGGAGCGTCAGGTTGCTGAGAAGCTGCACGCGTACACGCGCACGTACAAAGGTGGCGGGACGACGCGAGCCAGGGATCTCGTCGACCTTTTACTGATCCTGCAGCATGAGCGTGTGGACGACACGCTGCTCAAGAACGCCATTCGACGTGTCTTCGATCGACGTGCGACTCATGTCGTCCCCGAACGACTTCCGCCTCCTCCGCCCGAACTTGCGGTCAGCTATCGCAGGGAAGCAGAACAGGTTGGAGTCGCACCAAGCATTCAGGAGGCGCACGAAGTCCTGCGAGCCTGGCTCGACCCTGTCCTGGCAGAAGTCGCTAGACGGGGATAGCAAGTAGCAACGAGTCCCGATGAGAGAGAGCGTTTCATCAGCCTCGGCGTTCTGTCGTTGCCGCAAACAGACGGCCGAACACCCGCTGGACTAACCCCGGCACGTGCACATCCACGTCAAGCGACGGCCACGACAAGGCATCCCCGCCCGGAGAGAGCAAGATAGCGTCAAGCTTCGACGTGGATGCCCGTTTCAGGCCGGGAATCATGTTGCGAGGAATCGACATCGCGCCTCCCCCGCCAAAAATCAGATCGACGCGATCCCGACTCTTGTCGTAACGCGCATCGACGACAGCTGAAGCATCTTGCGTTCGGGCTCGTCCTCGGGCGCGGGCCCGTGCGTAGCGCATCCGATCGTTCCGCGTCACTGCAGTTGTCCTCATAGTCCTTCGCGATCTACTCTTCCGCCTCGTTCGAGAAGGATGCGTTCACCACCAGTCCGGTGTTGTAGTGAGGCTTCGTAAAGTAGAGGCTGCCGTGCGTGAGCCGGCCGCTAAGAGCCAATGCCCAAATCCGATCGAAATCGACCTGCGGCCAGGTCAGAACAAACGACAGCTCCGGCCGCGCGTCGATGACGGCTCCAACCGAGGCGGGCCTAGCAGGGCCGACCTGGAGCGTGTCTCGTGGGTACATGCTGATCCTCACGTCCCGCACATCCCGCACCGCCTCGGTTGCCGTGCCTCGCAACTCCAGCCAAGGCTCGCCCTCGATATGGGGATCCTCACCCTTGCGGTGCACGGCGTCGAGGCGGACCCTCACAGAAAACGATGAGATCTCGACGTTACGACGAAGCATCTGGGGTCGGCCGCTCTTGCGGCGTTTCTTTGCCATTGATCCGCCTCCGGAAAGCCGAACCGCTTCAGGGATCCGGCAATTCGATGACCGTCGGCGCATTGCCGAGCCGGTACGCCTCGTCGACGACGCTAACGTTGTAGATCGGGAATGCCCTGATGCTCAACCCCGACCGAAGCCCCCCATGAACGTGTCCGCAGATCACGATCCTCGGGACTCTGTCGATCGCATCAAGCAATTCACGGCTCCCGAGAGCGCGCGAAGTCTGCTATTCTGGCCGGCTGGCCAGGAGGGCAGCTTTGCATGCGTGACGACATGGCCAAGGTCGTGACCGAGCGGCCACGGCGCGGACACAGCAACCCGAGCAAGAAAACAAAGGGGCTGCCGATCCGACGGTACGATCGGGATGCTGACTACGAAGAACCCGTCAGGCTGCCGGTCTCTCGCGGCCGTCAGTACGGGTGGAACGCGAAGGAATTCTCCGACCTGATCAACCCGCTGAAGCGCTACCTTCGTTCCTGCATCGGCAGGCCCTGGAACAAGGTGCACAGCGAGCTCTCACAGAAGCTGGATCGCCGGAGCATCAGCGGATCCCACATTTGGGATCACGTGATGTGGGAAATCGAAACGGATTGCTACATCGGGCCAGACCGTCTCGCTTACAGCAACAATCGAAGATACGGTGGCGGCGATCGCCCCGTCGTCGGTTTGTACGTCGACCCAAGGAACGGGCTGATCCGTGAGCAGCGTCCGCGGATCCGCCGCCGTTCGCCAATCTCACGGCCACTCTCAATACGAATTGTTCCCATCAATCCTCCGCCTATCCTCAAGCGCGTTCAGAATTAATGAACAGCGCGAAATCCTGAACACTGGACCGTCCACGCTGCGTCAGACGTCTGGCAGGTCGATGACCGTTGGCGCGTTGACGAACCGGTAGCTCTCGTCGACCACGCTGACGTTGTAGATCGGAACGCCCTGATGCTCGAACTGACCGAAGCCCCCATGAACGTGACCGCAAATCACGATCCTCGGCCGGACTCTCTCGATCGCATCCACTAGTTCGCGACTGCCGACATGTTCGACGCGGCCGGTGTCCAAGTTCAGCGTGCGGTCGCCGTGGTGGAGGTTGATGCGACACGAGGATATCGGTGCCGTCCGGGATCGCCGCGTAGACGCGCTCGAGATCGGTCGGCCGCTTCATGAACGCCCACCGCATGAACTTGTTGGACCAGGGCGTCGCCCACACGGAGACATGTCCATCTGCGCCTCCGGAGCGCGGAACCGTCGTGCCTTCGTCCACAAGAATCTGAAGATCCGTTGAAAGCGCATGCGCAGGCGAGTCTGCGCGAAAACTGCAGGCCTGCCCACACCAGTCGTGGTTCCCCCACGTGAGGAGCTTGTGTGTCGCCGGCGCGCTCGCGAGCCACGGCCGAATCTTCCGATCGAACCACGCCTGTTGCTGCTGCGGATCGTGTGCCGCCATGAACGGGCCGAAGCGGTCCGGGCACACGTCACCGGCAACGATCACGAGATCGCACGGCGGAACGTCGGGCAGGAACCCGTGCTGATCGCTGAGCGCAACGATTCGCATGTTGTGAAGTCCGGACGCCAGTGTCGCATCGTCCGCCACGACACAGCCAGAGGTCCAAGAGCCTCTTGCCGGCAGTTGCCATGCGTCGCCATGCGTCGATCACGTTGACGGCCGGGAGTCTCCGGCGTTAGCATCGAGTCCTCACCTCTCGCCTCGTCCCCGCGTCGCACGGCGCGGAGGAGCGCACGCGCCCCCCAAGGGCGTGCTTGCGGAAATCATCAGGCGCCTACGTTGAAAGCGACTTTCAGTACGGGCGTTCCTGGTTCAGAGGTTTGCTTAGGCCATAGGCCAGGCAGTCATACGGGCCGCTTGAACCCGAGGGCGGTCCCCGACACGCCGGACGGGCTGATCTCAGATCAACCCGCTGGCCCCTCCTGACAACACTCCTCGGCATTTCGCAGGAGTTCCGCCATGGAACCGAGAGACGTTGCTCCAGGATCAGACGTCGAGTCGCAGTGGTTCGACGTCAGGACAGCCGCGAAGTACCTCTGCATGACGCGTCATGCGATCTACCACCGGATCAACCGATGCCAGTTGCCGTTCATCAGAGACGGCCGTAGGGTTCGGTTCGACCGCGATGCGCTCGATCGCTGGATGAGAAAGGGGGAGAAATATGGCTTTGCGGAAGCGCGGCGGCATCTGGTACTTCCGGAAGATGATCAACGGTCGGCTGTTCCGCGAGTCCACCGGGTTCGCCGACCGGAAGGCCGCCGAGCGGCGGGCCAACGAGATCGAGCTCGACATCCGCGCCGGCGTCCACGGATGGAAGAGCACGATCCCGAGCTTCGCTGAGTGGTGGGACGTCTACCGGAAAACGTACACACCGCTCAAGTCGGCGAGAAACCGTGACGCGCAGATCGTCGCGCATTTTCTTCCGCATTTCGGCGCCAGACGGCTCGACGACATCACGAAGTCCGACATCGTCCGGTATCTGAATCTCCGGCGGACGCAGATGACGGACAATCCGGGCCACAAGAACCGCCGTCTGGTTTCGGAGAGCACGGTACGGCGCGAGCGCGGTCTGCTTCAGTCCATCTTCGAGCGCGCGATCGACGAAGGCTACGACATCCGCAACCCGTTCCGCGGCATCAAGCGTGGCAAGGACAGGCCGCGGACACGAGTGCTGACGCTCGACGAAGAGACACTCCTGCTGGAAGCGCTTCACCCGCGCTTCCAGCGATTCGTTCGGTTCGCGCTCGGGACCGGCTGCCGCCTTGACGAGATTCGCGGCATCGTTCCTGAGCGCGATATCGATTGGCTGCGTGGCACGGTGCATGTGATCGGGAAGTTCCGCAAGGAACGCGACGTGCCGACGCAGCCGGATGCCCGCGCGGCACTGGAGGAGCAACTCGAAGAGGACGGCAAGCTGTGGAGGCAGAATCCGCAGCGGCTACGTGAGGTGCTCTCGGAAGGGTCGGCGCGGGCGAAGATTCCGTCGCTAACCCCGCACGTGCTGCGCCATACCTTCGGCACGCGGTGGCTCCAGGCCGGCGGCGACATCTACAAACTGTCGAAGATCCTCGGACATTCGAGTGTCGCTGTCACTGAGCAGCACTACGCGCACTTGCTGAAAGAGGATCTGGTGGCGGCAAGTCAGCAGGTGAAGATTCCGGTTGCGCCGCGAAGCACCGGGAACGTCGTGCGGATGCCGCGACGACATCCCGTAGCAAAGTGAACGGTGCCTCGATGTTTGAAACGTTTTCGATTGTCGTAGTCACGCTACGACAATGCCGAACAATCCAAACAGCGACGACGCGCGTTGCGTTCTTGCCACTGCTGACCACCAGCAGCGACGCGTCGCCGCTTGGGTGGGCCCAAATTTGGGCCCACGACCTTTCAGAGGCCGCAAATCGTTCGGGAATCAGCACTTTCAGAGGCCTCCCCAGCTTGCCTTGGGCGCAGGGGGTCGCTGGTTCGAATCCAGTCGCCCCGACCATCGGAGTCGGGGTCTATTCCGGTCACATGGGTAACAGTTCATTCCGGCGGTGAGCGTCAAGGTAGTTGTCGCGCCCATCAGGATGCCGCATCGACCCTCGTCGCTGAGTGCTCAGGATTGAGTACCACCGTGGCGACGGGTGTCCAGTTTCGAATCTTGCTCGACCAGCGTCCCGGCGTGCGTCGCCGGGCTCGCTCGTAGAGCACGCGACGGCGCGCCAGAATGGCGACGTCGGCGCCCGAGTGTCGTTGGTCTGGCGTGACATACCGTATCGCGCTGTGACGATGCTCGATGTTGTACCACGCGACAAAGCGAGCGACCCACTGACGTGCCGCGTCGCGGCTTGCGAAGGGCAGACGCGGATAGGCTGGCGTGTGCTTCAGGGTTCGAAATAGCGCCTCAGAATACGGGTTGTCGTTGCAGACGTGAGGTCGGCTAAATGATGGGACGATGCCCAGCCACTGGAGGGTGGCGATCATCGTGTTCCCGCGCATCGGCTTCCCGTTATCCGAGTGCAGCACCAGCCCGTTCGGATTGACCCCGCTTTCGGCACAGATGCAGTGAATCAGCGTGGCGGCTCGCTCGGCGAGCTCGTCGTCGTGGACCTCCCAGCCCACAATGCGCCGGCTCCAGACGTCCATCACCAAGTAGAGACGAAGAAACCGTCCGCGGGTCACCGTCGGGAGGTACGTGATGTCCCAGCTCCAGACCTGGTTCGATCGCACTGCGTGATGGAGAGTGGTCGCCCGCGTCACTTCAGTGCGAAGCACTGGCGCTCGGCGCGCACTCAGCCCGACGCGGCGTCTGAGGCGGTACATCGTGGACTCGGACGCGAGATACTGCCCATCGTCCGCCAGCCGCGGCACCAGCTGTTTGGGCGAGAGATGGCTGTACTCTGCACTCGTCATGAGGGCGAGCACCTGGGTTTCCTCGCGCGCACTCAGCGCATTGCCCGGTCGATGTCGCGGCCCGCAACGGCGGTCGTCGCCGTCCGGGTGGCGTTTCCAGCGCTGGATCGTTCGCGCCGAGACGCCGATCACCTGACCGGCGGCACCGAGTCGTGCCCCGGCAATCTGGGCGTCGTTCAGGGCGGCCAAGATCACGGCTCGTGCTCCTCGTCGGTGCCGTCGCCCTCGTCCTCCTCCAGGGCCTGGAGTTTTTTTTGAGCACGAGCAAGGCGGCGGCTTCGGCGAGCGCCTTTTCTTTCCGCGCGAGCTCACGCTCGAGCGTGCGGATCCGCTTCACCGTCGCCAGCGACGCCCGCCCTTCCTCCCCCACACGAATTGCAGCGGGCGCTGGCGATATTCACAGCTCTCTTTCAGCAAGGCGTCGGAACTCGTCGGGGACGGAGCGCCCACCGCGCGATGCCGACGCATAATCCACCGCTTGTCCCCCGAAGCGCTTCCGGATCGCATCGACGGCGCGGTCCGCGCGCGATCGCGCCAGGCCTTTCTTGGTGCCAGGACGGCGTCCTTCGTCGGGAAGCCCAAGCGGCAGCTCCAGTTGCACGATCGGGTGCGGGTCGAGATGTGAGACGGCGATCGCCAGCAGCGAGATCGTCCGCTCGTCACGGTGATCGGCAAGGACGCCGCGCACCAGGTCCTCGGCGATCTCCGCAAGCGCCCTCGTGGCAGAAATCGGCGCTGACAGCGTGCGCGAGCGCGTGACCGAGCGCAAATCGGCGAAGCGCACGCGGACGGTGATCGTCCGGCCGGTCAGGGATTTGGCGCGGAGCCGCGCGGCGATGCGGTCGGCGAGATGATGGAGCGTCGGTTTGAAGACGCGCTCGATCGCTGGCTGTCGTCCGAGCGCCGATTGTGCGCCGGCAGAGTGCGCGCGCCGGCGCGTCTGGATCTGCCGCGGATCGCGGTTCCACGCGAGTGCCGTCAACTTTCTTCCCACCGCGTGTCCAAGCAATCGCTCCACGGATGCAGGGGAGCTCCCCGCCAATTGACCGATTGTGGTGACGCCGATCTTGGCGAGCCGCGCCTCGGTGGCGGGGCCCACGCCCCACATCAGTGCGACGGGCAGGCCGTGAAGAAACTGGAGTTCCGTTTCTGGATCGACGACGACCAATCCATCCGGCTTCGCGACCTGCGATGCGATCTTGGCCAGGTGCTTGGTGCGCGCCACGCCGATGGACATCGGCAAGCCCAGCTCCGTGCGCACGCGAGCCCGAACCCTTCTTGCGATCTCTGCTGGCGAACCGAAGAGATGCGTGCACCCGGCCACGTCGGCGAAGGCCTCGTCGATGGAGATGCGCTCGATGGCAGGCGTGAAATCGCTCAGGACTCCGATGGCGGCGTCGCCGAGCCGTTGGTATTCGTCGAAATGTCCGCCGACAAACACGAGGTCTGGACAGAGCTGCCGCGCGCGGCGTCCCGGCATGCCGCTTCGTACGCCGAACGCCCGCGCTTCGTAGGAGGCCGCGAGGACGACCCCGCCGCCGACCGCGATCGGCTTGCCGCGCAGGCGAGGATCAAGCAGCTGTTCGACCGACGCGTAGAAGGCGTCGAGGTCCGCGTGGAGAATGGTGGCTGCGGAACCCATCTTGACTCCTCACAACCACCACAGTGCGGACGCGAGTCGCGACTCGTCGAGTGGCGGTCCGATGCCCAGGCGCAGCGCCACTGGAGCGCCAGCGGCAATCAAGCGCTTCAGCTCCGTCGTCAATACCCGTAGGCGATCGAAAGAGGCGACGGTGAAGGCCTCACGACGTGCGGTCAGTGGACGGCGGTAACCCGGTGGAATCGGCGGCGTCGCGTGTGCGTCCACTGCCTCGCGCAACACCACTTCGCCGTTCTCGATCACCATGAGCCGCGCACAACTGTCCCCGGGCTCGCGCCACACCACGCTCGAATCGAACAGCCGCGTCAACCAGATCGCGCGGCGGCGGGCGAGCGCCGCCCGCAACGCGAGCCATTCCAGCGACACTTGCACGAACTCCGGGGTCCACACTGTCAAGCCACGACCCGTTTCGTTGGCGCCGTCTTCATCAACGTCGCGATCTCGTCGACCTTCCCGCCACAGGCGTGTGCCAAGCCGCAGCAGTTTCGCGGAGTCCGAGAGGTCGACGCGCGAGAGTTCAGGATGCGTGGCGCACAGCCGGTCGTAACCGGCGGCGAACGTGCCGTCATCCGGGCCTCGTGAACCGGGCGTCAGAGCGGCGCGCCCGGCCCGGGCGAGTGCCTCGAATTGATCGAGCGTTTCGGCCGACGCAAATGGTCCGAACGGGCAGTGTGACGACGGCTGTGGACGACGCGCGCTGAGATCCAGCGACGTGAACCACAACGCGCGACTCGCCGTCGTCAGCGCGATGTTGTAAGGCGGTCGGTGCCGCTTGATTTCATCCGGCTCGAGGAGTGCGGCCTCGAGTGGACTTGGTGTGACGTCGAACGAGATCGCGCGTGCCTGCGACAGCATCTCGAGCAATCGCTCGGGCACGCCGTTCTGTTTCCGAAAGTAGCTGTTGACCCGATGATGCAGCGACGCGGCTTTGCCGACGTACAGGACACTGCCGTCCGTCCGAAGCAGGCGATAGATCCCTGGCGCCGTCGGCAATGACAGCCGCACGTCCCGCGGCATCGGCCAGATGCGGCGTCGGCACCTTCTTGGTGTTGCAGGTCCGGCGAGCCAGTCGTGGAGCGCGCCCCAGGTCGACACGCCGTGTCTCTCGAGCAGGCCGACCAACTCGTGCCAGACGAACGCCGTCGCATCGACGTGATCGGCGCTTCGACGGAGCGCACCAACCGCGCGACCGAAGTATCCAGCGAGGGCGCGCAGGCTGCAGCGGGGCAGATTGGGCAGAAGGCGCCTGGCGATATCCCGCGTGCAGACGACGTCGAGCGGAAACACGCCGGCGGCCAACCTGCGAAGGAACGGTTGCTCGAATCGAGCGAAGTGGATGACCGTCGACGTGGGCTGCGGCGTGAGACTCGCGGCCTGGTCGGCCAGCTCGCGCCACGCGCAGCGTCCGTCGACTGCGGACCGCATCATGTGCTCGGAGATTCCGGTGATCCGCGCAACGGCTGGTGGAATCTGCCCGCCGGCCGGCAGCGCGATCAACGACGCATGCGCGTGCGTGATTGTCGCGCCGAGGACGCGGGCCCAGCCGATCTCGAGGAGATGACCTCGGGGAGCGGCGGCTGTGGCCTGGCAGTCGACCACCAGCACCTCGAGTTGCGAGAGCGGCTCGGAAGGACTGGCTAGCACCATCTGGCACGACCGGATCTGATTACGCAGCGCACTCGCTTAAGCGAGCAATTGCTTCAATCGTCGCTTCTTCAGCGTCTCGTCAGGGCTGGCCGCGACGCCATCGCATCAGCGACGAATCTGCTGCACGGTCAGCCGATGACAGGTGGCCGGCTCGCGTACCTGAACCTCGAGCTCGGTTCCCGGAGCGGTCGCGTCGGCCCAACCACCGTTCTTCAACGCCGAGACGCCAAGCGCGGCGGCCTCATAGATCGATTCAGCGGTGACCTCAACTGAATGCCGAACGCCGGACGGACCCACAAAACTGACCGTGCACGTCCGGAGCGCCACGGCCCGTCAGCGTATCATATTCGCTTTTATTTCGCCTATTGGCCTTGTCGAGCTGACGGGAATCGACGGGTCACCCCGCCAGCCTGCAACCATGTCGTCATTTTGCACGGCATTGTGACGACAGGTTAGGCGGGCGCGGGGCCGATCCACCCACTCCACGCTCGGTCAGCTCAGCCCTGCGGAGTTCGAGCGTCGCTTCAATGCTGCATAGGAGGCACGGTGGGGCGCTCGGCGTCCCCTTGCATGCCGCCAAATCGGTGCGTTATTATACTGAACCATATGGTTCAGTATACGGGGTCCCGTCTCGACGCCTCGTTCGCCGCGCTGTCGGACGTCACCCGACGCGGTGTTCTGGAGCAGCTCGGACGCGCAGACGCGTCGATCACGGATCTTGCCGAGAAGTTCCACATGACCCTCACGGGCATGAAGAAGCACGTCGCCGTCCTGGAGCAGGCCGGGCTCGTCAAGACGGCGAAGGTCGGGCGCGTGCGAACCTGCAGGCTCGGTCCGCGCCGACTGCAGGAAGAAATGGCATGGATCGAGAGATACCGCCAGCTCTGGGACTCACGCTTTGACGAGTTGGACAAGGTTGTCGAAGAACTGAAACAGAAGGAGATGGTCGATGGACCCAAGAAGAGAGAGTGAACCCGCCCCCTTGAAGAACCACACGACGGTTGAACGAAAGTCCGAGCGTGAGCTGGTCGTCACGCGAACCTTCGACTGCCCAGCGCGCATCCTGTTCGAGGCGTGGACTAGGCCCGAGCTGTTCAAGCGGTGGTGGGTTCCGAAGTCGACCGGCATGTCCCTGCTTTCCTGCGAGATGGATGTTCGTGTTGGAGGTTGGTACCGGTTGGTGTTCCGCCACGATGCTTTCCCAGAGCCCATGGCGTTCTTCGGTAGATACATCGAAGTGACGCCGCACTCGCGCCTCGTCTGGACGAATGAAGAGGGTGGCGAGGGCGGGGCCGTCACCACGGTGACCTTCGAGGAAAAGAGCGGCAAGACACTGCTGGTCCTGCACGACCTCTATCCGTCGAAGGAAGCTCTCGACGCTGCCATCGCCTCCGAGAGCACAGGTGGGTTTGGCGAGCAGTTCGAGCAGTTGGACGAGCTTCTCGTCACCCTGGGCGCGAGCGTCGAACGGTCGTGAAGTCGTCGACCTCCGACTCGGCCGCCTCGCTTGTCGCGACGCGGACGAGTACCCCGACGAGGTCGTCACTGTCGGCGTTACTGCAGCAGGGCGAGACCGCGTAGATTTTGTGGCGGCGTCGCGTATCCGACGACGCGGCGCCAGCTCTTTCCGCTATCGTCCGAACGGTGAACGCCGCGCTCATCCGCGGCCCACATCTCTCCAGGTGTCGCGCCGGCGCAGAGCAGCGGCGCGATGGTGCTGGGTGGCTCTGGCCACCCGTCGCGAACGCGCTCCCAGCGCCCCTCGACTTCCGCTCGGGACGCCCTGAGCCCAGTCGAAGGGCGCTCGGGAGTGAGTCGGCGATACAACCGGCCATCCGACCGGCCAGCCACGTACGCGGTGTACGGTCCGGACGACGCTGATACCACGACGACGCCCGGTTGCCCCGGATCGATCGCCACGCTGCGCAAGTAGCCGACTTCGAGACCGGTGCTCGGCGAGCGCCACGTCGCGCCGGCGTCGTCGCTCTCGAAATATCCGTCGCCCGCAGAGACGCGCAGAGTATTGGGTGCGTTGCGATGAACGGCGAGCTCGTGAGTGTCCCACGGACCACCAGTGACGCGGTCGCGCCACGTCCGGCCGCCGTCGATCGTGGATACGAGCGCGCCTGCCTCGATCGCAACCCACAGTCGTTCGGGTTCGAGCGGATGACACGCGATCCAGCGAACGTGATGAGTGTCCGGTCTCGGCGGAAACGACCATTCCGATGACGACGGCAATGTCTCCAATCGGCTCGTCGGCTCCCAGGTCGTACCCGCATTCGCCGAGCGCCACACTTCGCTCGGTTCGGTGCCCGCCCAGATGACATCCCGCTCGACGGGGCTCGCGGCGATGGCCATAATCAGCCGGCCCGCAAGGCCGACCGACCGCCAGGACCGTCCGCCATCATCGGTCCTTAACACGCCGTCCCGGTGGGTCCCACACCACGCCCGTCCGTGAACGAGCGCGTCCGCAGCGAGGCAAGTAGGACGGTCGCTGATTCCCTGTGCCGACACGGAGGTACCGCGCTCAATGTCAATGACGACGACCTCGCGGTCGGTGGCGACCAGTATCGGCATGATGACGACCTTCTGAACGATTGTCGCGCGCTGGGAGGGAGGAAACGAGCTGAACCGCTCATTCGCGGACGACGGGCGCGTGTCGCTCACGGATGAACGCGGATGATCGTCTTCCCCTTGATCCGCGTGGTCGGGTTGAATGCGGCGACGGCGTCGTCAAGGGTCGAGACGTTGCCGATGTTCGTCCGCAGTCGTCCGTCCCGCACCCGCTGGACGATCGCACTCAGTTGGGCACGATCGGACTCGACAACGAAGTCGACCGCCAGGCCGTCGGCGGGCCGCGCCTCGGGCGTCCCGACGATGGACACCAGGGTTCCTCCGGCTCGAATCAGGCCTGCGGACCGCTTCCCGATGTCGCCGCCGATGACATCGAACACCAGATCGACTCCGCCGACGTCTTCGAGGACCTCGTTCTCGAGGTCGACGAACTCCTTCGCGCCGAAGTCGAGCACTGTCTGACGGTCGGCGGCGCGTCCGGTGCCGATGACGTAGGCGC
>JBAROV010000161.1:0-42592 GCA_049642465.1 Vicinamibacterales bacterium | reverse complement strand
CAGCCGCACAAAGCTGCGAATCAGGAGGCCCGCGCCAATCAGTAGCATCAATGAGAGCGCGACTTCAGCGACGACAAAGAGACTGCGCATCTGCCGGCGGGAGCCGTTGAAGCCGCCGTCACCCTGCGTGCTTCGGGCGCCTCCCTTGAGAGAGGAGTTGAGGTCAACTCGCGCCGCCCGCGCTGCCGGGGCCAGACCGAACACGATTCCGGTGAAAACGGAGACCCCGAGCGTAAAGGCCAGTACCGTGCCGTCAATCCCGATGACATCCAGGCGCGGAATGTTGCCGGGGTTGATGGTTCGAACGGCCTGCAGGCTGGCTTTCGCGATGAGCAGCCCCACCGCGCCGCCAACAACCGCAAGCGCCACGCTCTCCGTCAGCAACTGGCGGACGAGCCGGATCCAGCTTGCGCCGAGCGCGGTGCGGATGGCCACTTCCTTCTGCCGACCGCTCGCGCGCGTCAAAAGCAGGTTGGCGACATTTGCGCAGGCAATCAGCAGGACGAGCGCGACAGACCCAAGCAGCACCAACACCGGCCGGCGCACGTTTCCGACGACCTGGTCGAGCAGGGGGACGACGCTGATCGTGAAGGTTCGATCGCGTTTGTCCTTTTCGCGGATATTGGCCGCAATGACACTGATGTCGGCCTGCGCTTCCTCCGCGGTCACACCCGGCTTCAGGCGCGCCATGAGGTTGTAATTCTCGTCGCCTCGGCGATTCACGGCGTCGGCTCCAAGTCGGAGATGCAGGAACACGTCCATTCGCCTGATGCTTGCAACGGTCGGCATGACTTCGTCGTTCAGCATGAACTCGCGCGGCAGTACGCCGACGACGGTGAACTGGTTCCTGGCTTCGCCGGTGCCGCCAGTAATGCCGTTCAACGTAATACTTCGACCGATCACTCCAGGATCCGAGCTGAACAGCCGCGTCCAGAAGTCGTAACTCAGCACCGCGACCGCATCATCGTCGGCAAGGATGAGGCGTCCATGAAGCGGCCGCGCGCCGAGCAGGTGGAAGAGACTTGGAGACGTCCGCAACGCCTCGACGCGCTCCGGCTGATCCCCGCCAATCAGGGTGCCCGTTCCACCGGTGGATATCGACATCTCCTCGAAGGAATGGTTGGCCGTCTGAATGTCGATGTACTGACCGGGGGACGGCCAGTCCTGCGGAATGTTGATGCCCGGTGAGCGGAGCCACAGGACCACCAGTCGTTCTGGGTCTGGATAGGGCAGGGGCTTCAGGTGGAGCGCATTCACCACGCTGAAAATTGCGGTGTTGGCGCCGCTGCCAATCGCAAGTGACGCGACGATGTCGAATGTCAGGCCGGCGCTTCGTCTGTGCGTGCGCAGGGCGTATCGGATATCTTGCAGGAACGTCGGCATGAGCTCCTCTTGACTGACGACTGCAGGCTGCAGATTGACGACTGCGCGGCCCATTGTCAATTGTCGATTGAATTGTGGATTGGCGATTGCACTGGTGATCGAGGATTGCATTGCCGATTGGGGACTGGATTGTCGATTGGACCTCAAATCAAATCAGCAATCCCCAATCCAATCGTCATTCACCAATCCAATCGTCATTCACCAATCAAAGCAATCGTCGGTCCGCAGTCCTCAATCGTCAGTGGTGTGCTCGTACCAATCCTCGTGGGGAGACCATTGCTGGCAGCTGAGACAGGCAGTGCTGGCCCAGTGCTTGGAGCACCCGGGGCAGATGCCGGCCGTCTCGAACGTGTTCCAGCAGTGTTGGCAGCCGGGGGAGCAGAGCCAGCGATCTGACTTCTGGGGCCTCCAGAAACAGCGCGGGCAGCGAATCTTCAGGAAGTCTGGAACGAACCGCCGCGTGTCGATGGTTGGCGCTCGGTTGTCGCGGAACAGCATCAACCCGAATAAAGGGACAGGGAGGACCATTGAGAAATTATCGCGCGATTGCCTCCGTCTGCATCTCCACATGCTCCGAGACCAGCAACCAATAACACAGCACCCCAACCACCAGAACGACGCCGCACACGACAAATGGCACGCCAAACGATCCGCTGGAGGAGACCGTATAACCGGTCAGTGCCGGGGCGACGATACCACCCAGGTTTCCACCAAAATTCTGAATGCCCGACACCGTACCCACGATTGGCCTCGCGCAGACCACTTGCGTCAGCGTCCAGGTATTCGGTGACGCGATCCCGATGCCCATGAGCGCCGCGGTCAGCAGCCAGACGCTCGTGACTCTGTCTTCGACGAGCCCGGCGGGGACGATGAGACAGGCAACGAGCATCCCCACGGCAATGAACCACTTGCGCACGGCGCGCTCGGCACGGCCTCGCCGGATCACGTAGTCGCTCAGCGCACCCGACATCAGGATGACGACCATCATGATGAGGTACGGCACTGAACTGTAGAAACCCATTTCCGCTGTCGTGAATTTTCGGCCGACGATGAGATACGACGGAAGCCACGTCACGTAGACGAACCACACGTAGTCGTACGCGAAGTAGCCGAGGAAGATGCCAAGAACGGTGCGGTGCCGCAGGAGTAACACCGCATCGCGGAAGGAGAAATAGGCGCTCGGTACGGCTGCCGGGCTGCCGGGATGACGGAGCGCCAGCTGGCTCCGACTCCAGAATGCCATCCAGGGAATCAACCAGAGCAGGGCCGTGAGGCTGATGATCAGGAAGAACCCTCGGTAGCCGTATTTCGCGATCATCACCGCCCCAATGGCGCCGACGATCGCCTGCCCGATCCGCACCCCGCTCAAATAGCCCGCCGTCACCAGCCCGCGTTCGCGATCGCGGAAACTCCGGGACACCGCACTCGCGCTGGCCGGGAAGGCGACCGACTGACCGACCCCGAGCGCGAGCCGCAGTCCAATCAGGCTCATCGCCCCCTGCGCGAATCCGGTCAGCGCGGAGGCCATCGACCAGAAGGCGAACCCTCCGGCGTACGCCCACTTCACGCCGAACCGATCGACGATCCACCCGGCTGGGACCTGCATGAACGCGTACAGCCAGAAAAATGCCGACAACAGGACGCCCATCGTCGCTGGCCGCAGGCCCAGCTCCTTCATCATGAACGGCGCCGCAATCGACAGCGCGCCACGATGCGCGTAGCACACCACCATCGCGAGGATGAGCAGCAGGACCAGGGCCCACGGGACCGTACGGGGTTGGGGCTCTGTCATTGACTACCGCCGATTGCAAAGGGCTGCATCTTTCGGGACTGAACGTCGAATTCGCAGGTTCCGGTGAGTCCGTGACGGGCGATCCATTTTCGAGCGGCAGGGATGTACTCCGGCTCTTCCGGGAACGCCAGCCCCCAGTCGGCGGGGGACCACGCACTATAGCCGTTGAGCGTTGGAATGCCGTGGCGCAGGGATATGAAGAGCGCGTCGAGGCCGTAGAGCGTTCGGGTATTTCCCTGCCGTGCCAGGTATTCGCTGGGACCTCGCTTCATGAAGAAGGAGGCGCACGTCCGGTCGATCTCGATCGGTGCCACGATCCACCGGTCGAACTCCGCGGTCGTGCGAATGTAGTCGAAACGCTCCGGGTTCCAATTGGTCACCATCAGCGTGAGGAGCAACACCGCCACAGCGCGGCGGAGGCCCGCGCGGGTCCGAATCTGCGCCAGGAATGCGGCCACCACCAAAACGACCGCCAGTTCATACACGGGGATGATACGGCTCGGATCTCGAATGGCGGCCACGCCGGGCAGCGGCCAGAAGACCGTGCGCCAGACCGAGAAATCGCCGAAACGAATGGGCAGAACCATGACGAGCGCACTGATGAGGAGAACTGCGAGCGCGAAGACGCGCGTTGGCTTGTCAAACCTCAATGCGGGAATCCAGACAAGCAGGCCCAGGACCACCACCAGGAGAAACGACCGCATGCTCCTGTAGGCAGCCAGGTCTTTCAGGACATCCAACGGTCCACGCCAACTGGCCGGATTTCGGGTGGTCAACAGATTCAGGAGATCTTGCTCGGCAAACGCGTGGTGCTCGCGGTAACTCGGCAGATAGATCCAGACAAAGACCGCCAGACCGGTTAGTGCGCCAACCGCCAGCGCCACGTGCCACGCCTTGGCGTGCATCGAGATCCGTCTGACGTCGCGCCAGTGCCACGCGATCAGGGCGAGTATCCCGCCGACGGCGATCAGCGCCGGACGCCGCCAATCGTGGGACCGAACCGTGATATTCGCAATCCGCAACGCGACACCGCCGGTCGCAATCACCACAACGGTCCATGCGACGGCGAGGGCACTCGTCACCAGGATGGCTCGTCCCAGCAACGATCTATCGGCTCGCCAGAGGGCGGCCGGGCTCGGCGCTGGTGGGCGCATGGCGAGGACGAGGACTGCCCCGGCGAGGAGCAGGATCAGCACCGTGAACAGCGCAGTCTGAAAATCCTGCGTGAATAACAGCGTGGCAAGAAGCCCTGAGAGCCCTGCCAACACCAGCTTGGCGCCTCCATCGCGCATCCGTGAGACGTGGAGCAGGAGGAGCAATGCTGGAGGGACTAGAAGCACGGACGCGCGCTGAAGCCAGACGCCTGTCTCGCCATTCGTTACGTTCCGCGAGGTGAGGAAAAACGCACTCAGCAATGCAGCTTCGAGAAACGACAGACGCTGATGTCGGCGAAACACCGCGAAGAGGCAGACCATACCCGTCACCATCACGAGGAGAAGCATCACCGTCTGGGCGGCAAAGGGATGGAGGAATGGCCTGGCTGCCGCGTAGAAAGGAACGTAGAGAATGAGCCCGTGCGAATAACCCAGCGTTCCGCGGACAGGGTGATACATCGGCGGCGACGAAGGATCCGACATCCTGAGAAGGCTCTGGTACCAGTGCTCCATCAGGGCGTTGCTGAAGTAGGGATCCATCCAGTCGCCAAGACCCAGGTGCCAGATAGTTCCATCCGTCAGCCGGAAAACCCAGCCGATGTAGAAAGACAGGAGGCCGAGAGCGATGGCCGCGCGGATCGGTCTCATGGACGGTTCGCGTTGAGCGTCCGCAGACGTGATAATAACGACGCGTGCACGTCAGATCGATTCTGTGGCTCCTGATTCTCGTGGGCTTCTGTGGCTCTGCCCGGGCGCAGCCGTGCCCTCGACTGCAGGTACGGAATCCAGACGGCAATTACGTCATTCCGGGTTCTCTGGGCGACATCCCCTATTCGGGCAATCTCGCGTTGGACGCATACGTGCAGCGCGGTAATCGCGGAGCGCCGGCCGTCATCGTGATACACGGCGGCCGTTGGGCGTCGGGCAGTCGCGTCGCGCACGTCGGACAGATCCTCGAACTGGTGACTCGCGCGGGATACCACTGGTTCTCGCTGGATTATCGTGCCGGTGGTCCGGCGAAGTACGAGGATTCGTTGTCCGACATCCGTTCCGCACTGGCATTCATTCGATGCCGGTCGCAGGACTTCGGTATCGACGCCAGCCGTCTTGTCCTGCTCGGGGAAGACTCCGGCGCCCACCTTGCCGCGGTGCTCGCGTCCGAAAAGCTCCCTGGCGTCATCGGCGTCGCCCTCATGGGCGGCTTGTACCCCTCCACTCCCGTTGTCAGCAGCATGCCGCCGATGCTCGTGATTCATGGCGGCGCGGACACCGAAGCGCCGGTGGATGAGGCGCGTCAATACTGCTCAAAGCTCGTAAACGCCGGCAATCATTGCCAGTTCCTCGAGGAGAAAGGCGCCAGCCATCGCGTGGAGAATTGGTGGCCGTCGCAGTGGACTTACAAAGGCAGCCTCGTGCGCTGGCTGAACGCTCTCAGTCCGGGTTCGGCGCGCCCCACCGAATTCCGGACTGGCGCGGTTCAGAAAGACATCGTTTATGACACTGCGTCTCAACTCGCACTCGATGCGTTTCTGCCACGCGCGACCGCGCCGGTCCCCGCGGTCATTATCGTTCACGGCGGCGGCTGGGAAGCTGGTGACAAGGTCACTTACGTAACGCCGCTGTTCGAGCCACTAGCGCAGGCACGCCTGGCGTGGTTTTCAATCGACTATCGACTCACGCCTGCGTTCCGCAACGAAGATCAGATCGACGACGTGCGGAAGGCTGTTCGGTTCGTGCGTAGCCAACAGGCCCGCTTCAACATCGACCCGAAGCGACTCGTTCTCGTCGGCGAATCGGCGAGCGGGCAGATCGTGCTGCAAGTGGCCGCCGAGGATCCCGATCTCGCAGGCGTTGTCTCGTTCTATGGCGTCTACGACTTCAACGCGATGGTGAACGATGCGTCGCCTCGATCCCTTCTCGTGCGCCTCTTTCACCGCCACGTGCTGGACGATGAGGCGCGTGCGCTGCTGCGGAGATACTCGCCGCTCTACACCGCGCGCAGGGAGATGCCGCCGGTTCTTCTGGTGAATGGCACAGGCGAGCGGCTGTGGGAGCAGGCGCGGGCGTTCGGACGCCGATTGAGTGAGATTGGGGCGCGCCACCAAATCGTTGCGCTCGAGAATGCTCCTCATGGTCTCGAGAACTGGGAAGGGCATCCGGAGTGGATGTTCTACAAGACGCGGGTGATCGAGTGGATCCGGAACCTGGTCCGCTGACGTCGCGGGTGCGCCGCCGGGCGCCTCGTTGTAAACTTGCCGATTGATTTCCGGAACGCGAGAGCGCCTGCGGCCCGAGCGAAGCGCCGGAGGCAAGTCGGCCGAAGGCCGACCGCCGAGCGAGAACGAGTGGGGGTGTGGCCCCACGAGCACTGAGAAAAGAGAGAGCAGCAATGCAGGTGATGATGCAGGTCGGGTTCTACGGTCACGTTCGTCAGTACAAGAACATCCAGTCAGAAATCGATGCCAATATCCGGCGAGTCCTCGAAAGCGGTGAGTACGTGCAAGGGCCAATGCTCAAACAGTTCGAGCAGGAACTGGCGACCTTTCACGGGACCAGGCATGCGATCGGCGTCGGCAACGGGACCGATGCCATCTGGCTGGCCTTGATGGCAATGGGAATTGGCGCCGGAGACGAGGTCATCACCCATCCCAATACGTTTTTTGCGACTGCGGAGGCCATCTGGATTGCCGGGGCGACAGCCGTATTCGTCGACTGCGATCCGCAAACGAAATGCATCGACCCTGCCGCAATCGAGGCGGCCATCACGCCGAACACGAAGGCCATCATTCCCGTCCATCTCTACGGGCAATGCGCCGACATGCCAGCCATCCGGAAGATCGCCGACAAGCACAAGCTGCGCGTGATCGAAGACAACGCCCAGGCGATTGACGCCGCCGGGGACGGCTTCCGCATCGGCGAGTTGAGCGACGCCACCTCCATCAGCTTCATCATTCAGAAGAACCTGGGCACATTCGGCGACGGCGGCGCGCTCGTCACGAACGACGCCGACATCGATGCGAAGGTGCGGAAACTGCGCAACCACGGTTCGACGAAGCGCAATGTTCACAGCTTTGGCTTCAACAGCCGGCTGGACGATCTCCATGCCGGCGTGCTCAGCGCCAAGTTGAAGCACATTCACGCGTGGAACGATCAGCGCATGCAATGGGCCACTCGCTACACGGCCGGTCTGAAGGGGGGCGCACACATCGAGCTTCCGTACGTCCGGCCGAACTATCGCCACGTGTTCCACCTGTACGTGATTGAAACGAAGAACCCCGCGCATCGCGACCAGTTGCTCGACTTTCTGGTGCAGAACGGCATTGACGCAAAGACGCATTACTCGATCGCGATCCATAAGCAGGACGGCTATCCGTGGGGCAAGGGCGCCCGCGTCGTGGGGTCCGTCGCACACGCGGAGCGCAATGCGGCCAGCTGTATCAGCCTGCCGATGTACCCGGAACTGACCGCCGCGGAAGTGGACTACGTCGTGGCCAAAATCCTCGAATGGGATCGGTCTGCTAAGTGACGGCGCAGTACCGCGTCGTGGTCGCAGGCATGGGCAAGCGCGGCATGCACCATGCCTCGGCATTTGCAGCCAATCCACGTTTTCAACTCGTTGGGATCGCCAGCAGGGATCCGCAGCGACTCGCTGTCGCAGCGTCGACAATCGGTCACGTCCGGACCAGTACGGACGCCCGAGCGCTCGCGACGGAATTGATGCCTGACGTCTTTTGCTTCTGCACGCCGCCGAGCGTTCGGCTGCCGCTCATCGACATCGGAATCGAAGCGGGTGCGAGACTCATCGCGTTCGAGAAGCCCGTGGCGATGACCAGCGCCGAAGGGATGGCCATTCGTCAGAAGCTCGAGGATGCTGGCTTGAAGGCCGTTGTCAGCCATCAGCACCGGTACGGCGAGCACTACAAGAGGGTGAAAGCTATCGTGGCGAGCGGCGCCCTCGGGAAGGTGCACTGTGTCTACGGCACCGCCACCGGGTGGGCAACCCACATGCTCAGCCACCTCGTGGACTACACCTCATGGTTCAACGAGTACCAGCCTGGCGAATGGGCGATGGCCCAGGCCGCCGGGCGCGGCAAGTTGCAGGACTCCCACGCGTCACCTGACTACATTTCGGGCGTTGTTCATTTTGCGAATGGTGTTCGAGGGATCTATGACTGCGGTGCGGGCGCGCCGGACGTGCCGGAGGTTCCGTACTGGTGGCGAAAGTGCCGCATCGGCGCGCAGGGTTCCGACGGCTTCGCGGAAGTCCACACCGGCGGTGGCTGGCGCGCGGTGACCCGCGAGGGTGTGCAGTCCGGCGCAGGTGGCATGGATTACGACCACGACATGCCGCCTTACGTGCAGGAGATCGCAGACTGGCTCGATGACGAAAGCAAACCACACCCGGCCCGCTTCGAACGGGCGTATCAGGGACTCGAAATCGTCTCGGCCCTCTATCGCTCGGTGATCGAAGGCGGGCAAATCGCCTTGCCGCTACCCAGCGGTGCAGACGAGGTCGAGGGATTGAAGCAAAGGGTGCCGGACCGCAAGGTGCTCATGACGCTCGCAGAGAGTGCGAAGGAATACGCCGGCTAGCTTGAAGGTGTCGCCGCGGGACCTGCTGCTTCCCTTACTTGGAGTCCGCCGATTGATCCGCGCGGAATTCCGTCAGCCATCGTTCGGTAACCCAGCCCAGGTCTGACTCGGCTGCGGCGCGCCGGTGCGCAAGGACTGCGATGACAACGACCGCAAGACTGGTCGTAATGATGAACCACACTTAGCGCCTCACGCATCGATCCTATCGAGATTCCCGTGGCCCGCCTGTGCTGTTTTGCACAGTCCGACCGCAGCGCTGGTGTTCAAAGCAGCACAGACGCGCGCGTTCGAACCAGCCATACTGTCGCCATGACTTCTTTTACTCAGGACAGAATGACCGTCGCCATTGCCATTGCGCTGCCGTGCGCCCTGGCGCTGTGGCTGGTTGCGACGGCGACTTCGGCCGTGCCCTCGACATACATGTTTCTGGCGTTGCTGGCGGCGGCCGTCGCCATTATCGGGTTCACGACCTGGAACAACGGACAGGCCTCTGGCAGCATCGGACAGGTCATTCACGAGGTTGATGTGGGCCTCAATGTGAATCCGGCCAGTCCTACCACTGCCGATGCCAGCGCCTCACGGTGGAACGCTTGGCTGTCCCGCGGCGACGGTGTCGCGTATACCGGTCGCGTACGAGCCCTGCTCGTATTCAGCATCGTCATTACGGGCGCCATCTTGTTCTATATGTGGCTCGTATGAACGTCAGCCGCGCCGCGGTGCCATGGCGCTGGACCGACGTGCTGCTCGCGCCTGTCGAACTGCTGGCAGTCGCCTGGACCGTCCCGCTTGTCATCCTCGCGATCGGTGTCCCGATCGCGCTTGCGATAACCCTGGTCGTCTGGATCATCCGCCTCGGACTGGCTCAGCTGTAGCCCGGTAGTCGCACATTAACGGCGGCGCTCAGCCGCCTGGGCCTCCGGATGGGGTTCAGGTGTGGTGCTACTCACCTCGCGTTGAAAATGTTCGGGTCGCTCACTGCAAACCCACCCACGTTCCCCCTCCGAAGCCCTCTCGAGTGGCCCGCGGGCGAGCGGTTCGCGACCAAACTGCATAGTGCCTGAGCATCCGCGCTGGATGCAGGGCTTGCGATCACCGCGTGCGCTGGACATGTCTTCCTCCCGCCATTCCCGGCAAGGCTCATCAGCCTGAATGTCTGCGAAATTCGAATAATCGACGCAGATAGCGTACGCGATAGAGCCCGTCACGGATGTTCAGAAGTGAACAGCCCCAATGTCGAGTTCACGCTAGTCTGCGGCTGTACGGGAGCGACCGACGATGGGCGCCATCCGGCGGAGACCTCGCGTAGTGGCGAAGGAGGAGGGATGCTCCACGAATTTGTGTCCGTCAACCGTGACGCGATCGCGACGCGAACCGGTGATAAACGGAACAACCGGGGTGTGCCGTCTTTCTCGGGCAACGACGTTGCGGCGGCCGGTATTCGGGAATTCCTGACCCAACTGACGGAAGCGCTTCGACTGGAAACTACCGCAACGCCAGCCGGACGTGACGCGATCGCATCCCGAGCCGCCCGGCACGGCGAGAGTCTGCTGGCGTTGGGGCTGAACGTGTCCCAGGTCGTGCACGTGTACGGCGACATCTGTCAAGCCATCACCGAAATGACCATCGAGCAACAGGCCCCGATCACCACTGAGGAGTTCCATACGCTGAACGATTGTCTGGACACGGCAATAGCATCGGCGACAATGGAACACGGCCGCTTGATCGCGGCAAGCACGTCGCGCGCGGAAACTCGACGCCTTGGTCAGACGGCGCACGAATTGCGCGGGGCGCTTCACACCGCGCGCCTCGCGTTTGCCGCATTGAGGGCCGGACTGGGGGAGATAGACGGAAACGCGGGCGACGTCCTGGAACGAAGTCTCGTACGGTGCGGACAGATGGTGGAGGACGCTATCGCTGCGGTCCGCCAGGCTCTCGTCCAACCGAACACCGAGCGTGTTGGGCTCGGGGCCTTCCTCCACGAGCTGGCGCTTGCAGGTCAACTGGAGGCAGAGTCGCGTCAGATCCGCTTCACCCTGAACCCGGTGGATCCCGATTTGAGCGTCGACGTGGACAGGGCGCTCCTGACGTCCGCCGTGATGAACCTGTTACAGAACGCCTTCAAGTACAGCCGCTCCGGCGGGGAAGTGGTGCTTCGTGGCCTCGCAGACGATACGCGAGTGTGCATTGAGGTTGAGGACGAATGCGGAGGTCTGCCGCACATCCAACGCGATCCGTTCGAGGCTTTTGGGGAGCGTCGTGGGCATGACCGATCGGGGCTCGGCCTTGGTCTCTCCATCGCCAGAGCGGCGGTGAGCGCGAACGGCGGTGACATCCGTATCCGCAACCTGCCCGGCAAGGGCTGTATCTTTGTCGTCGAAATCCCGACGGCTCGAGATTCAGTCGTGCAATACGACGCTTAGCAGCGAGCTGTCGATCTTAAGGCCGCCGTTATAGTCGATAAAGCCGAGCTTGCGGAACTTGTTCATAAAGAAATTTACGCGAGAGCGCGTGGTTCCGACCATCTCAGCGAGCAGCTCCTGGGACAACTTCGGCAGGATTCGTTGCGGCTTCTGCTGCTCTCCGTAACGGGCAAGCAGCAGGAGTGCGCGTGCCAGTCGCTTCTCGCTCGAGTTGAAGAGCTGATCGACGAGATCCTCTTCAATCCGGATGTTTCGCGACAGCATGTGGGAGAGGAAGCGGTCGGAAAAGCGCGGACTGTCGTGGAGCCGCGCGGTCATCTCCTGTTTGTCCAGAATCAGTATCGTGGTCGGGGTCAACGCCGTGGCCGTCGCCATGCGGCGGCTCTGGCCTGCCAGGCACCCCTCGCCGATGAAGTCCCCGGTCTTGAGCAGACCGACGACAGCTTCCTTCCCTGCATGCGACACGACCGAGAGTTTCACCGTTCCCTTCTTGATGAACATCACAGTGGTGCCCGGGTCGCCCTGAGCGAAGATCACCGCCGCCGTCTTGAAATCGACAGGCTGCCCCGGCACGCCTGCCGCTGCCAGGACCTCAGTGCCTCGAGTCGCAACGGGTTTTCTCTTTGTCTTTGCCATAACTTCCCCCAAGCATGCGATGCGACTCGATCAGACGGTCACTACCTTCTCAAATTGTAACCAATATCGGTTCAAAGGGATGCATCCGAGCCAGGACCGTGCGCCCGAGTGTGCCGTTCTGCACAGACACACTCGCGGGCCTGAGATTCAATGGATTCTGACCATGACGACTCGCGGGCCGACGTTTGCGCTCTTTCTGCGACACCATCCGTATCGCCTCCTGATGCTCATGACGTTCGTCTGTCCCATCAGCTGTGAAACGAAACTACCGACGGTGGCTGAAGGACGGCTACTGACCATCAGCGGCTACATCTATCAGCGGGAAACAGTGCAGCAAGGTGAGCCGCTTCTCGCAGATGCTTTGATCACGGTCCATCACGCGGATGGTTCGGAGTCCACCGTCCTCAGCGATGCCGATGGCTTCTATACTATCTCGGTGCGCCCCGGCAGCGTCTCGATTATGGTCTCGAAGAATGACTATGCATCGCAGGGATCTCAGTTCGCGCTCGTGCACAACGTTGTGTTGAATTTCAGTTTGACACGTCCTCCTCTCGCTTCGACGCGGCCGAACGCCGGCGATTTTCCGCCTCTGCCAGCCAACCGCGCCTGATCTGACCGTCCGGAATGCTCGAGAGATACGGTTTCAGATCGAGCACCGGCGTTCCGTCGAGCATATCCACACCCTCGACGAACAATCGCCGACCTTCGCGGCGGAGCAGTTTCACAACGGTCAAGCCGATGGGATTTGGCCGTCGCGGCGAGCGAGTGGCAAATACGCCGTGAGGGCGGTCGTCGCTCGGCGGGTATGCCGTGAGGTCGTAACCGTCCACGCGATGAAAGTGCCACAGCACGTAAAGATGCGAAAACCCCTCGATGTCCTGCAGTCCGGCTTCGAATGCCGGATCGACGTCGATAACCCCTTCCGCCTCGTGCTTCGCATCGGGACCTTTGGGGATCTGCGACGTTTCGGTGAACGGTGTACGGACAAGGGCGATCGGAATCATCGTCTTAGGATCCATCTTAGTTGACCGGTACGAACTAGAATTCCACTCATGCGATTCTACGCGTGGATCTTCATTTCTTTCGGCATCACCCTCGTCGGAGCGCTGGCCGCCATGGTTTCAACGGCGCAGACACCGTCGGCGAGCGATCGGTTCCGTTCGCTTCTGGACGAGGACTGGAAGTACTGGATGGCCCAGTACCCGGAAACCGCCACCGCGCTGGGGTACCCGGGCCCGTCGACAGGCTCAGGGCAGGGACAGAGCTTGCGCTGGACGGATTACTCCGGAGCGGCTATCGAGGCACGCGCGAATCATCTTCGAGACGTCCTCACCAGGCTCGACGCGCTCGATCGCCGTCAACTGCCACCGGCAGACCAGGTGTCCTACGACCTGTATCGCGAGATGATGGAGTCCGCGATCGAAGGGCTCGCATTCGGAAACGACGCGATGCCGCTTCGCAGTGTTGTGGTTCGCAACCTTCGGATGCCAGTCAACCAGATGGAGGGGGTCCAGCAGGACATTCCCCGCATCATCTCGTTGATGCCTGCCGTGACCGTCGCTGACTACGAACACATTATCGCGCGCCTCAACGCCGCGCCGCAGTTGATCGACCAGACCATCGGGTTGATGCGGGAGGGCATCGCGCAAGGCATGACGCCCCCGCAGATCACCTTCCGCGACGTTCCAGCGCAAGTCGCCGCGCAGATCGTGGACGACCCGCTCAAGAGTCCGCTGCTCGAAGCGTTCACGAAATGGCCCACGTCGATCGATTCAACGGATCGCGAGCGCTTGACGAAGGCCGCCGTCTCCGCCTACGTGGAAGCCGTGAGCCCGGCCTTTTCTCGGCTGCACGAATTCCTCACCCGGACGTATCAGGCAGCGTGCCGCGCGACAGTCGGCGTCGATGCGTTGCCGAAAGGTGCGCAGCTGTACGGCTACAACGTTCGGTGGCACACCACGACGGAAAGAACGCCGAAAGAGATTCACGAGATTGGTCTCGCCGAGGTCAAGCGCATTCGCGCGGAGATGGACTCGATTATCAAGAGGGTAGGGTTCACGGGAAGTTTCGAGGACTTCAAGCAATTCCTGCGCACCAATTCCGCCTTCTACTATGCCGACGCCGATGCCCTCGTCTCGGGCTATCGCGATGTCGCGAAGCGCGCAGATCCGGAACTGGCGCGGCTGTTTCGCACGCTGCCTCGCACGCCTTACGGGGTCCAGCGCGTTCCTGATGCAACGGCGCCCTCTCAGACCACGGCGTATTACGAGCCCGGCGCCCTGACAGCCGGTCGCGCGGGAAACATGTTCGCCAACACGTACAAGCTCGAATCGCGACCGAAGTGGGAGATGGAAGCGCTGACACTTCACGAGGCCGTGCCTGGCCATCATCTTCAGATCGCACTGGCGCAGGAAATCGAGGGATTGCCGGAGTTCCGGAAGAACACGAGCTACACCGCGTTTGTTGAAGGCTGGGCGCTCTACGCGGAGAGTCTGGGCGAGGAAATGGGCTTCTACGAGGATCCGTATTCGAAATTCGGTCAGCTGACATACGAAATGTGGCGGGCCGTGCGCCTGGTGGTGGACACGGGCTTGCACTCGATGGGCTGGACGCGACAACAGGCGATCGACTTTTTCGCCGCCAACGCCGCCAAAACAATGCAGGACATCGTCGTCGAAGTGGATCGGTACATCGTGTGGCCCGGGCAGGCACTTGGCTACAAGATGGGGCAGCTGAAGATCCGTGAGCTGCGGAGCGAGGCAGAGCGCCGGCTCGGATCGAAGTTCGATCTGAGGGCGTTTCATGATGTGCTGCTCAGTGAGGGGGCGGTGCCCTTGGAGGTATTGGAACGACGCGTTGATAGCTTCGCGGCGCGCTGAGATTATGGGTCACAGAAGGTCAGGAGCCTACTCGGTTTTACGTGGAACATTCGAACGTTGGTCAGCGTCCAACAGCCATTGCCGTGCCAAGGCAGATCGCGAGGTCACATGCTATTAGCCGCTGCTGGGCTGATGTTGACGCTGACGGTGAGTGCGCCCGCCGACGTTTCGGGGAAGTGGGAAGGAAAGGTCACGTCGCAACGAGACGATGGGACGACGGACGAGAATTCCGCGTTGTTGATCTTGAGTCAGAAGGACAGGACGATCACCGGTACCGTCGGTGGCGATGACGCCGATCAGCATCCCATCACGAGCGGAACTATCGAAGGCAATAAGATGACGCTGCTCGCAAAGCATACTGAGAACGGACGCGAATTTCGGATTGAGCTCACGGTGAATGACGACGAGATGAAAGGGACCGTCACGAGCGGCGAGCGCCGCGCGCAGCTCGTATTGAAACGGCGGAAGTGATTCACAGGAGGTCAGGAGATCAAGAGCAATAAACAGGAGGTCAGGAGATCAGGAGGATTCAACAGGAGGTAAGGAGATCAAGAGGGTCTTTCTCCGGTATCGATCCGGATGATCCAGTCGCTTCAACCCACCGTTCCGGAGACTGGTGGTATTGAAGTTGATGAGCAGACCGGCAGGATAGCCTGTGAGTTTCAGGTACGAGACCACCTGAGCAATGTGAATCGGGTGGAGCTTCTCAACGGCCTTGACTTCGACGACCAGCCTGAGATCGTCGGTTGCGCGTTGTCCCTTGTATTCGATTCTAACGCGCCGTTTGCTTTCAACTTTCATGTCGGCCGCTTTCAGTTCGATTACTAGGCTTCCGTGATAGATCGCTTCCAGCAGCCCGGGCCCCATTACTCGGTGCACTTCGATTGCACAACCGATCACTCTCTCCGTTAACGAGTTGATCTGATCTTCAGTGTCTTCCATGTCGCTGAAGGTGCAAGCACGTGCCGCGCCAGCAGCTATTCTGGCCGTTTGGCCTGAGTTCATGCGTGGCCATCGAAGATTTCTCGACCGGTTGCGTGCTGCAGGATCGCAGAAACTGCCACCGTACACTTCGAGATCCTCCTGACCCCTGCGCCTGATCTCCTGTTTATTGCTCTTGATCTCCTGACCTCCTGTTTATTGCTCTTGATCTCCTTACCTCCTGTTGAATCCTCCTGATCTCCTGACCTCCTGTTGAATCCTCCTGATCTCCTGACCTCCTGTTGAATTCTCCTGATCTCCTGACCTCCTGTGAACCGTCCGCGATCACAGCCGCAACGCAAAAAACACGAACGACACGCAGCCGGCGACGATCGCCACACCCCCCCAGCGACGCGAACCGGGCAAGCCCCACCACATATACACGCCGGACGCAATCCACAGGATGATCGCCAGGCACACGAGATCCACCACCGCGCTCCAGGAGTTCTGGAGCATCCCCTCCTGTTCGAACCCACCCCGCGCGTGCATGCCCGTGAGGAAGGAGTCCCATCGGAAGCGGCGGTCCTCCACGGTCACCCGCTTTTGATCGACAAAGTATTTCAGCTGGGTCGATTTCCAGAATGAATACGAGTAGACGTTGACCTGCGTCGGACTCTGCCGGTACACGCCGTAGTTGGTGTTCTCGATTCCCGCGCGCGCGAGGAGCACGGCGCCCAGGCTGCGCAACGCTCGGGGCTCGTCTGGAACGGGAACGTCAATCGTGTAGGCGGTCCGAAGTGTCCACAGCGGCAGCCCTTTGGCGGCATCGCGCCGTTCGAAGAATTGATTGTGCGCGAAGGGGACGGAGGAGATGCCATACATGAAGAGCCAGGGCAGCAGCGTCAGGCCGAGATAGAGATGAAGACGGCGATTGAAATGAGCGAATGTCATGGCGAAATTGGTCACAGGGTCAGGAGGAACAACGCAAAGAGCGCGGCCCCGCCAACTAACGCGACCGCGCCGGCGCCGCGTGTCAATTTCATTTCCCACCACATCCAGAGACCTGAGAGAACCCAAAACACCATCGCGACGATCGCAACATCGACGGTGACGGCCCAGACCGTATCGAGAGCGTACCCGGTTGCGTAGCCTCGGCGACGATGGAACCGTTCGAGAAACGCATTGGCCCGGGGCGGCAGTTTCTCGACGAGCACCGTGCGATCGGCCGGCTGGTAGGTGACTCGTCTCGGTGTCACCAGATCGTTGCGATTGATGACAATCGCGCCGTCTTTGCGCCGCGTCACGCCGTGAGCCCCGTCAAGATCGAGCGACGTGAGAATCTGGCGCGAGATCGTGCGGAGTTCGGCGTTCTCAGGGAAGAGGCCGTCATAGACGATGTGGCGCTCGCGCTCGAACGGGAGCGGTGGTGCGCCCGGTTCGGCGAAAAGCGCGCGATGGTTCATCACCGCCGTGCTGAGGGCGTACATCAGCATCCACGGGAAGAGGAACAGCGCCAGATACATGTGAGTGCGTCGAATGAGGATCGAAATGGCGGGCATCGTTTCGGCAGAGTATAGCTGCTGCAGGTACACTGAGGAGATGGGTGACATCCGCCTCGGGCTCAGAAATCTCGTGCGACGTCCAAGTTTCTCGATCATTGCCGTGCTGACGCTCGCGCTGGGTATCGGCGCCAATGCCGCTGTGTTCACGGTGTCCAACGCCGTGCTGCTTGCGCCCTTGCCGTACGTCAACCCGGGAGAGATTGTTCTGCTGGCAGAGCGAACGCCGGAGTTCCCGAATGCATCCGTGACTCGCAACAACTACGAGGATTGGCGGGCACGGGCCAAGTCATTTTCGGCGATGGGCGCGCTGCAGCACATCAACATGACGCTGACTGGCGCGGGCGAGCCCGAGCGTCTGCCGGTGAAGCGAATCACGGCGACGCTCTTGCCGATGCTCGGCGTGGCTCCCGACAAGGGACGCAACTTCAGCGATCGGGAGGACAAGGCTGGGGCGGAAGGTGTTGCTCTCATCAGCGCTGGATACGCAGCGCGAAAATTCCCCGATCAGGATCCGGTCGGACAGGTTGTCCAGCTCGATCACCAGCCCTATACGGTTGTTGGCGTGCTGCCGCCGCGTTTCGAACTGTTTCAGCCAGCCGACGTCTACGTGCCGTTCTGGCCCTGGGCCTCGGCGTTGCCGGACGACCGCGGGTGGCATCCCGGCATTTTCCCCATCGCCCGATTGAAGCCTGGCGTCACGCTGGAGCAGGCGCGGACAGAAATGGACGGCATCGCCAGGCAACTCGAGGCGGCATTTCCCGAATCGAATAAGAACGTTCGCGTCCTCGTCACGCCTGCCCAGGACGTGCTCGTACAGAACGTGAAGCCGGCGATTCTCATGCTGACCGGCGCGGTGGTCTTGGTGCTGCTCATCGCGTGTGCCAACGTTGCGAACCTGCTGCTCGCGCGGGCGGTCGATCGACAAAAGGAGATCGCCGTTCGAGTGGCGCTCGGCGCGAGCCGGTTTCGCATCGTCCGTCAGTTGGTCGTGGAAAGCATCATCCTCGCGTGTGTCGGCGGGGGCGCTGGACTGTTGTTGGCGGCATGGGGTGTCTCATTTCTGACGAGCGCCGCACCAGCCGCGCTGCCGCGCGTGCAGTCGATTGTCGTCGAATGGCGCGTGGTGCTCTTCGCCCTCGCGCTTGCCGTGGTCACCGGATTGGTATTCGGACTGGTGCCGGCTTTGCAGGCAGCCCAATTGGACATCCGCGAATCGCTCAACGAAGAGGGGCGCGGCGGATCCGGCGGCGCCCGGCAGCGGCGGCTTCGCAAAGGGCTTGTCGTGGCCGAGGTCGGCCTCGCGCTCGTCTTGCTGGTGAGCGCGGGTCTTCTCTTGCGCAGTTTTTCCAGGCTCACGAATGTTTCGCCTGGCTTCCAACCGGAGAACCTGCTGGTCGTCAACCTGCCGCTCTCGCCAAAGGTGTATGCAGACAACGTGGCGCGAACGGCAACGATCGAACGGATCGTGGAAAGAACGCGCGCGTTGCCCGGGGTTCGCGAAGCGGCGATCACGACGACCCTGCCCATGGCGGGTGCCGGCGCGACGATTCATTTCAACCGAGCCGCGTACCCACCTCGCGGTCCGGATGATTACGTCATGGCGGGTCTCCGCGCCGTGACGCCGAACTATCTCGCGGCGCTTGCTGTCCCGCTCATCCGCGGCCGCCTGCTCTCCGAGTGGGACCGCGAGGGCGCGCCTCACGTGGTGGTGGTCAACGAGTCAATGGCACGGACCATGTTCCCCGATCGGGATGCCTTGGGCGAGCGCATCCAGATCGGGACCGAGCCTTCGCCTGAACTTCCAACGATGGAAATCGTCGGCATCGTCGGAGATCTGAAGCAGTCGTTTGCCACAGGATCGAAGGCGGAGATGTTCGTGCCGTACGGACAGTATCCAGATCCGATCCTGGTGGGGATGTACCTGAACGCCGCGCTCATCGTGCGAACATCCGGCGAGCCCGAAACGATCGTCCCCGCGCTCCGATCGGTGATCCGCGAGATCGATCCAAATCAACCGCTGGTGAACGTGCGAACGATGGCAGGGGCGATGGCAGGAACCGTGGCGCAGCCACGCTTCCAGATGGCGCTTCTCATGATCTTCGGCAGCATCGCGGCGGCGCTGGCCGCGGTGGGTGTTTATGGCGTCATGGCGTATACGGTGTCGCAGCGGACGGCCGAGATCGGGGTACGAATAGCCGTTGGAGCTTCGCCGCGGCATGTCATCACGATGGTGGTCTGGGAAGGTGCGCAGCTGGCGCTGGCGGGAACGACTCTGGGGTTGATTGCTGCGGCGCTTGGGGGTGGAGCCATCCAAAGTCTCCTGTTTGAGATCAAGGGACTCGATCCGCTGACCTTCGCGATTGCGCCTGTGGTTCTTGGGGCGGTAGCTCTGCTCGCCAGTTACATCCCGGCCCGTCGGGCGGCGCGCATCTCTCCGTTGACAGCGCTGACGCGCTTCTAAACCGTCCTCACTCCGCGCGCAGCGCAGACGCCGGGGCGATTCGCGTCGCGCGGCGAGCCGGGCTCCAGCTTGCCAGCGCGCTCGTCGCGAGGAGAAGAATGGCGCTGGCGGTGAAACTCATCGGATCTCGGGACGGTAACTCGGCCACGAGAAATGCCGCCAGCGGTGTCGTCACAACCAGAGCGGCTCCGAGGCCGATGATGAGCCCGGCGACGACGAGCATCCCGCTGTCTGCGAGTACAAGCCGGAGGACACGTCCGTTTGTTGCCCCAAGCACCATCCGAATCCCAATTTCGGGCGTGCGTCTTGCGACGACAAACGCCACGACGCCGTAAAGGCCCACCATCGCCAGTCCTGCGCCGAGCGCGCCAAGCAGGCCGACGAGCACCGCCCCAATCCGGCTGGGTAGAAATGCGAACGCCACTGCAGACGTCATCGGTTCGACCCTCACCGCTGCCGACGAATCCATCTGCACCATGGCATCTCGACTGGAGGGAAGGATCGAGAAGGGCCCGATCGTGCTGCGGAGGATCACGTGGACGAACCGCTTCGAGCCCTCTTGCTGCAGGTACGCCTCGTACACCGCGGGGACTCTTCCCTCACCGATCGTCCGGTACTTACTGTCGGCGACCATGCCGATCACCCGGGCCGGGGTCGGATCGGGATCCGTGGGAAGAAAGATGTGCAGACCAATAGGATCACGCCCGTCGAAGTATCGCCGGGCGAATTCCTGATTGATCACGACGACGAGCGGCGCACCTCGCCGATCGGCGGGGCCGAAGTCGCGGCCACGAACGAGTTCGATGCCCATCGCCCGGAAATAGCCAGGACCGACTCGATTGCCTTCGTAATCGACGCGCACGGGCTCGTCAACGCCCTCAATCTGCATCCTCGTCCCGGTTCGCGAGGAGTACATCGTGAGCGGAACGCCATTGGAGAATGCCGCGGCTTCAACGCCCGGCAGGGTCCCGAGCCGTTCGACAATTCGCTCGACGGCGGGATCCGCCGTAGAGCCCTGCCGCCCCTCCACAAACGTGATTTGCGCGACGACGGCTCGATCGGCATCAAAACCCGGTGAGAGGGTATGCGCAAGTGCGAGGTTGCGAAGGAACAGCGCAGTGGTCACGAGCAACAGCGCGGAGACTGCAATCTGTCCCGTCACCAGGAGATTCCGCAGCGTGAAGCGCCGGTGCAAATAGGGCGGCGCCATCTGTTTCAGCGCTGGCATGAGTGCGGGACGTGCGGCCTGCCAGGCGGGGGCAAGTCCACACAGGATCGAACTCGCGAACACCAGCACGCTGGCAAACCATGCGAGCCTCGTATCCAGGCTCAAATGCAACTCCAGCGGTAGCGGCAGCGGCAGGATGATCAAGGGCAGGATCAAGTTGATGATCCCGATGAGGCCCAAAGCTGCTGCCGTCCCCGCGATCGACAGCACGAAGCCTTCGCTTAACAGTTGCTGAAGCAAACGACCGCGGCTTGCGCCGAGCGCGAGCCGGACCGCGATCTCGCGGCGGCGCGCGGAGCCTCGGGCCAGCAGCAATCCTGCGACGTTCGCGCATGCGATGGCCAGCACGAGAAGCGTGACGACCAGCAGGACGGCAAAAAACGCGGCGACTTCCTTGAATTCGCGCATCTGTTCGATCCCGTCGACGGCGCTGACGGAAGCGATGGTTCCCACTTCGCGCCGCCCGAGATCATTCCCGATCCGAGATGCGACGGTTGAAAGCGCCGCGAATGCGGTGGAGCGATCCTGGCCTTCTTTGAGCCGGCCAACCAGCTGCACGTGCGCAGCGCCGGCATCGTCGAGATTTGGCATGAGGGCACGTGACACTGGCAGCCACACATCCGGAACGACGCCAAAACCCGGAAACGATCGCAGCCCCGCTTGCGCCACGCCGACGATGGTGAATGGTTCGCCATTGAGAACGAGCGGCGCACCGAGAACGTCAGGCTTCCCGGCAAGCTGCCGTTGCCAGAACCGGTAGCTGATGACCACCACGTGCAAGTCGCGCGCGGCTTCCGTCGCGCTGAATCCCCGCCCGAGCGTCATGGGCACACCCACGACGTCGAAGAAATTGGCCGTCACAATCAGCGGTGCGATGGGGACGGATTGTTCCGCGCCGCGCCAATTCACGTTGGCTTCGATCTGGTGTCCGGCAATGCCCGCGAGGACCCCGCTCTCGTGCAGTTGCTGCCAGGCGCGATAGGGCGCGTGGCTGCCGTTGCCGGTTCTGATGTGGACGAGCCGCTCGGGTTCTCTCGCGCTGGGTGTCGACAGGAGCAGGGAATTCGCAAGGCCGAAAATCGTCAGATTCGCCCCCACGCCAAGCGCGATAGATGCGGTGGCCGCCGCAAAGAGGATCGGCTGGGCGAGGAGGGTGCGCAGTGAGTATTGAAAATCCCGGACGAGATGGCGCAGGACGGTCACCAGAGGCGGCCTTTTAGGAGATCGAGTGTGTCTTGATGGGGATGATACGGTCTCCTCGAGGGGAATGTTCAACCGCTGGTACCGCCGGGAACCCGGAAATGAACCGCCCGATTGTATACTCCAAGAGTTCCGACTATGCCTTCGGGGAAACCTGTATCTCAACTCGTGGTCTTCGCCGCCCTTGCAGCGACCGTTGCCAGCTGCTCGAAGTCGCAAACCGCTCAGGCGCGCAGCTCGGAGAGCGACGCCAAGCCGGTGGCGGTAACCGCAGTGCACAAGGATTCAGTTCGCCGAGCCGTGGATGTGGTCGGCACGCTGGCCGCGGTCGATCAAGTCACGGTCTCGTCTGAAACGGACGGCAAGGTACGCAGGATCCTCGCGGACCTTGGCGACCGGGTCCGCGCTGGGCAGGTCCTCATCGAAATCGATAACGAACGGCAGCAGTACACGCTCGAACAACAGCAGGCGGCGCTCGCTCGCACGCTCGCCCAGTACGGCGCTACCGATCCTCGGCACCTTCCGGAAATCGAGAGGACACCCGACGTTCAGAAAGCCAAAGCCGATCTCGTACAGGCGACCCAGTCATTCGATCGCGCCAGCGAGCTGTTCAAACGCACGTTGATCTCGCAGCAAGCGTTGGACGATGCGAAGACGGCGCTGGAATCGAAGAAGGCCAGCTACGATTCCGCGCTGCAGACGGCCCGAAACCTGCGCGCCAGCATTCAGGCGTCCGAAGCGACGATGAAGCTTGCGGCGCGCCAGCTCAGAGACACGGAGATTCGGGCGCCCTTCGATGGCTACGTCGAACGGCGGCTGGTCAATCTCGGCGAACTGGTGAAGGCCCCCATGCCAGTGATGGCAATCGTCCGACTCGATCCGCTCAAGGTGATCGCGGAGCTGCCCGAGAAAATGGCGCCGTGGATCACCGCCGGCCGGTCGCTCGAATTGCATGTCGATGCCTATCCGAGCCGGACGTTCAATGGCAAGGTCACCCGCATCAGCCCGGCCGTGAATACGTCGACGCGCGCGTTCGGCTTCGAAGCCGTCGTGCCCAACCCTGACGCGCTCCTCAAGCCGGGTACGTTCGCACGCGTCCACGTCGAGAGCGACAAGGTCGACGAGGTGCTGACGCTGCCGTACGCCGCGCTGCAGTACAGGTATGGCGTGAATCGAGTGTTTGTCGTCAACGGCGATCGCCTCGCCATGCGGGAGCTGCAGGTCGGAGATCGGATGGGTGACCGGATCGAGATTGTCTCAGGAGTGAAGGAAGGGGAGCGCGTGGCCGTCACCGACGTTGACGCGCTCAACGATGGGGATCGTGTGTCGGTGACGAGGTAAAACGGTGCTTTCCGAACTCTGCGTCCGGCGTCCCGTTTCCGCCACGATGCTCGTGATGTCGCTCGTGGTGCTCGGAACGTTTTCCTTCCGCGGCCTCGGCGTGGATCTCTATCCGAAGGCCGATCCTGCCACCATCAACGTCGCCCTTTCGCTGCCCGGCGCGAGTCCTGACGAAATGTCCAGCTCGGTCGTGGAACCGATGGAGCAAGCCATCAGCGGGGTGTCCGGCATCGACGAGATTCTGGCGCGAATCGCCGAGGGCCGGGCGCAGATTACCGTCCGCTTCGTCCTCGAGCGCGACATCAACGATGCGGCCAACGACGTCCGTGAAAAGGTCGCCAGCGCCATCCGCACCGCCCCCCCTACGCTGCTGCCACCGGTCATCACCAAAGTTGACCCGGATGCCGACCCCGTGATGTCGCTGATCGTGTCATCGAGCGCGATGAGTCTGCGGACCCTGACGGAGCTCGCAGACAAGCAAATCGCCCGATAGATCCAGACGGTCAATGGCGTCGGCGAAGTCAGCGTCGCCGGCGGGCGCGCCCGGGAGATCCACATCGTTGTGGACATCGAGAAGCTGAACTCCTACGGGCTGTCGATTTCGCAGGTGCGCGATGCGGTGGTCTCGGAGAACGTCGAGATTCCGGGCGGAACCATCGAGCAGGGCAAGGGTCAGTTGCTGCTGCGAACGCTCGGCCGCGTCGATGCCGCTCAAGACTTCAACAACATCGTCATCGCCACTAAAGAGGGCACGCCGATCCGCATTTCAGACATCGGGCACGCAGAGGACAGCTTTCAGCGTCCAACGAGTGCCGTGTGGCTGGGCGATACGCCCGCGGTCATGCTGGACATTCGCCGCGCGATGGGGGAGAACACCGTCGCCGTCATTGAGGGCGTCCGCACGCGTCTCGAGACGATCGAACGTTCCCTGCCGCCGTCGGTCAAGCTGACGGTGGTTCGCGACGACTCACGGTTTATCTATGCGTCGATCGCCTCGCTCGAGGAACACCTGCTGTTCGGCGCGCTGTTCGCCACCATCGTCGTAATGATTTTCATCCGTAACATCCGGGCGGTCATCATCTCAGCCCTCGCGATCCCGGCGTCGATCATCTCGTCGTTCACGCTGATGAACATCATGGGGTTCACGCTGAACAACATGACGCTTCTCGCGATCACGCTCGCCGTCGGGATCGTGATTGACGATGCGATCGTCGTGCTCGAGAACATCTTTCGCTACATCGAGGAGAAGGACTGCACCCCGTTCGAGGCCGCCATCCAGGGGACTCGCGAGGTCGCACTCGCCGTCATGGCGACGACGCTATCGCTCGTCGTCATCTTTCTGCCGATTGCCTTCATGAGCGGCTACGCCAAGCGGTTCATCAATCCGTTCGGCTGGACGATGGCGTTTGCGATCCTGGTGTCGATGCTCGTGAGCTTTACCCTCACGCCGATGTTGAGCTCGCGGTTTCTCAAGTTGTCAGACGCTGCCCGGGATCGCAAGACGAAGGAAAGCGGGTTTTTTCATTGGCTGGACGAGTGGTATACCCGGCGCGTGACCTGGGCGCTGGATCACTCAGGCGCCATTATCGCGATCTCGGTGATCACGGCGGCGCTCACGATTCCTCTCAACCGGATCGTCGGCCGCGAGTTCGTCCCGAACGAGGACATGGGGGAGTGGACGGTCCACCTCGATGCGCCGGAAGGGACGGCGCTCGAAGGCACGGCCGAAATCGCATTCAAGCTGCTGAGGGAGCTCGAAGGTATCGAAGGCGTGGCGCACATCGAGCCGTCGATTGGTGTCTCCGGGATGGCTGCCAGTTCGCCGACGCACATCCACTTCCTGTGTCAGGCGCTGCCGCTGGAGGAACGGACCAACACACAGTCGGAGATCATTACGGAAATGCGGCGGCGGCTTGCGGCGCACCAGAGCTACAGGCCGTCGGTGACGTCGCGAAGCGCGCTCGGCAGCGGCGAGGGGACCGGCGGCTTTGCCATTGCCGCAAACATCCTCGGACCGGATCTGCGCGAAATTGCCGACTACTCGAAGCGGGCGCTGATTGCCGCGCAGAAGATTCCGAGCATTACCGACGTCAAGATCAACCTGAATCTCTCGAACCCGGAAGTCCACGTCGCGGTCGATCGCAAGCGCGCCGCAGACCTCGGCGTCCGAATGGCCACCGTCGGCAACACGCTGCGGCTCGCGGTCTCGGGCGACGACCAAATCTCGTTCTATAAGGAAGGTGCAGAGCAGTACCCCGTCAAGATACGCGTCCTCGAGAGCCAGCGTCGGGACATCGAGGAGATCGGACGGCTGACCGTCCCGTCGAGCACCGGGCCGGTCCGCATCGACAACATCGCCAGCCTCGAACGAGGCCTCGGGCCGACAACGCTGCAGCGTTCGAACCGGCAGTTCACGGTCAGCCTTATCGCCGACATTGCGGCCGGGCATGCTCTCGATGAAGCGTCCAATGATGTTCGACAGATGCTGGCCAGTCTGAAGATGCCGACCACGATGTCGTATCGCCTGCAAGGGCAGTCGAAGATCCTCGACGAAACGACGGCCAATCTGATTATGGCGATCAGCCTGGCGATGATCTTCGTCTACATGGTGTTGGCGTCGCAGTTCGAAAGCTTTCTCCAGCCCATCGTCATCATGCTGGTGCTGCCGATCGCCGTGCCGTTCGCACTGTTCACGCTCTGGATCACCGACCGGAACCTCAACCTCTGGAGCGCGCTCGGCATGCTGCTGCTCCTCGGCATCGTGAAGAAGAACTCGATTCTGCAGGTTGACTACGCAAACGTGCTGCGCGCCAGAGGCGTCCCGCTTCGTGAGGCCATCGTTGAAGCCTGCCGGACACGCCTGCGGCCGATTCTGATGACGACCACGGCGATTATCGCCGGGCTGCTGCCGACGTCGCTAGGCATCGGAACGGGAGGTACCGGCCGCTCCGCGATCGCGGTCACGATTATCGGTGGCCAGGCCTTGTGTCTCTTCCTGACGCTCCTGCTCGTACCGGTCGCCTACATGAAGTTCGATGCGCTCGAGCGCGCCATTGTGGGCGACCGGGCGAAGGCGTGGCTGGGAAAGGTCTCGGCGGCAACGGTCGGCCGACTCAGGCCCGCCTCCCATAACCCTGCGTCATGATTGCTTGATCGTCCCGTCTGACAAAAGAAAAAGGGCCCGGCAGATTCACCGGGCCCTCCAAGATCCTCGAATTTTTCGGACCGCTACTGCACCGTACAGCTGGCGCTGAACGTCTTGCCTGCGCTGCCCGGCACGGCTTCACCGACCTTCGCATCCCCGTGCGCACGATGAGCAGGTTCCGCGTTCACGCTGATTTCGATCGAATGGTACGAGCCGTTTCCAGTTCGATGGCAGATCTTGATTTTCGGCCCCTCATCTTCAGTGGTCGGCGCCAGGCCGAAGTAATGACTCGGATCGGAATCCTTGACCGTTCCGGCCGATGAGTCCGCCGTCACAGTCCCGACGTTCCGGTACTGCCCGGCCGTCGCCACGCCCGATCCGGTGCAGGTCATAGACGCACCCGACGCAAGCGTCGTTTGCGGACAGCTGACCGTGACATTACGATCGTCCGCCACGCGAACGTTGGTGAGCCCCACTTGGCTCATGTTCGTGACGACATAACTCCAATTCACCGGGCTGCCGACGTTAATCGTTGGTCCCGGCGCCTCATCCGCATCCTCGCCGTTCGTGGATTTCTCAATCCGTACCGAGAGAGCAACGAGCTGGCAGGAGCTGCCGAAGACCTTCGTTTGATCGGCCGGCACCCGGTCGCCGATTGCCCCATCACCATGATCTCGATGCGCGGGTTCCGCATTCACACTCACATCGATCAGCTGATACGAGCCGTTTCCGGTGACGTGGCAGAGCGAGATCTTGCCGCTCGTCCTGACGTCGCTCACCACCGTGGCAGTCGTGGCGCTGAGCGACACCTCGATCGTGACGAGTTCCTGCTGTCCGACGTTCGAGACGCCGACGGTGGCGTTCACGCCGCCGCCGGTGAACTGCAGCTGCACGTTCCCGGCCGGCACGCCTTCGATGTGGAAACGGCCGTCGATGTCGACCGGCGCAGACCGGTTCGTTCCCACCACTGACACCGTGATTCCGGACGGCGCCGCCGCCCCGGTGAGTCCTGCCGATGCTCCGCTCATCGATGATGACGTGGCGCGGCCGCCGCTGATAGTGCCGGCAATAGTCGCCCCCGACTGTTCGGAGGGCCCGGCGGGGTTTGACGAACCCCCGCAGGCCAGGGTGACCAAGGACGCCAGCCATACGGCAGCGAGCAGAGTTCGAGTAGCGATTCGCATAATCCCCCTGTGAAACCGAAACACGTTGAACCCGACGCTCAGGAGCAAATGTCGTTCCGGAACGCCGAGGTGGGGAAGCTGCCGCCGGTCAAAGAGTTGAACGATCTCGAGCGCAGAAGGACCCCGAATCGCGTCCCGTTCCGGGGGTCAACATTACATAAGTAGCGCTTTTCTACATGACGGCGGACGGTACACCGATATCATCCGCACGTGCATCCGCTCCTCATCATGTTGTCGGGCATGATTGTCGTATTCGCCGGAATTCTCTGGCTGCGGCTCCATGCCTTTCTGGCGCTCCTGCTCGGAGCGTTTCTCGTGGCGTTTCTCACGCCTCCAGCGGCCGTCGAACAGCAGGCGTTGAAGGGAGGAGCCACGCCAGCCGCCGCGCGTGCAGCCAGTAATGCTCCGCCGGGCCAGCGTGTCGTCGAGGGATTCGGACGAACGGCGGGGCAGCTCGGTGTGATGGTTGGCATGGCGTCGATCATCGGTTCCGCGATGCTTCACACGGGCGCGGCCGAACGAATCGTGCGCTCTCTGTTGGCTTTCACGGGACAGGCGCGTGCGGCCCTGTCTTTTCTCGCAAGCGGTTTCCTTCTGGGAATCCCCGTGTTTTTCGATACGGTCTTCTACCTGCTGGTGCCGCTCGCAAAAGCGATGCGATTGCGCACCGGGCGCGATTACCTTCTCTATATCCTCGCCATCGTCACCGGCGGGACAATGACGCATTCGCTGGTGCCGCCAACTCCGGGCCCTTTGTTCGTGGCGAATGCGCTCGGCGTCACGGTCGGACACATGATCCTGGTGGGCTGTTGCATCAGTGCCGTGGCTGCGGTCTCCGGCTATACGTGGGCTCAATTTGCCAATCGCCGGTGGCCCGTGCCGTTGCGCGCGACTCCTGAAGTGGCCGCGCAGCTCGAAAGCATCTCCGCACAGCAGACACGCGAATTGCCATCGCTCGGCCTGTCGCTGGCCCCAATCCTCATTCCCGTCGTCCTCATTACCCTGAACACCGGCTATCTCGCGCGAGCCGACGCGTCCGGCATGTGGAAGGCGCTCCGGTGGGTGACCGAGCAGAACATTGTCCTCATCTTGGCGGCCGCGCTCTCGCTCGTCATGCTTTGGCGCCGCCAGCGAGCCACGATGACGACGGCAGTGGACGAATCGATCACGAGTGCGGGCAATATCATCCTCATCACAGCGGCCGGCGGTGCATTCGGCGCGGTGCTTCAGCAGTCCGGGATTGGACCCTGGATGCAAGGCGCCGTTGCGGCTTATTCGCTTCCCGTCATTCCGCTCGCCTGGCTCTTGACCGTGACGATGCGCACGGCTCTTGGCTCCGCAACCGTGGCGATGATTACTGCCGCGGGAGCGCTTGGCGGTCTTGCTTCGGCGTCAACGCTCGGCTATCACCCGGTGTGGCTCGCGATAGCCATCGGGTGCGGTTCGAAGCCGATCTGGTGGATGAACGATAGCGGGTTCTGGGTTGTGTCGAAAATGGGGGGGCTCACGGAAGAAGAATCGATTCGGGTCCTGACGCCGCTCAGCGTGGTCAACGGCACGACGGGGTTGATCGCCACGGCGATTGGGGCGTGGCTGTTTCCGATGGTGTAGAGAGGGTTCAGACGGGGTTCAGATAGGGTTCAGATAGGGTTCAGAGTGGGTGCAGAACGGGTTCAGTGGTTCATAAGGGTTCAGTGGTTCATAAAGGTTCGCAGAGGGTGAGGGCGTTGTGAAATTCATCCGAGTCATATTGGTGCTTTCGTGCGCGTGTACTGGCCTCGCCATTCAACTGACGCGGGCCCAAGCGAAGCGAGAAACGCCGGCGCCCTACACGACCTGGCGCGACTATGGAGGATCGGCGGACAGCGCCCAGTACTCTGCGCTCGAGCAGATCAATAAATCCAACGTGACTCAGCTGCAGGTCGCGTGGACCTATCCCACCGAAGATCCAACTGGCTATCTCTTCAACCCGCTCGTCGTTGACAACGTCATGTACGTCCTTGCGAAGAACAATTCGATCGTGGCGCTGAACGCGGAAACGGGGAAGGAACTGTGGGTCCATGCGAATCCGAAAGGCCGCATCACCACTCGCGGTATCAACTACTGGGAGAGTCGGGATCGATCCGAGCGGCGTCTGTTTTATTCCCACAACAGCATGCTCATAGCGATTGACGCCGTAACGGGGGAGTCAATCGATTCCTTCGGCGTCAATGGCAAAGTCGATCTTCGAGAAGGGCTTGGGCGCGATCCTACTAAAGTTGTCCTGCAGTCCGGAACACCAGGGCGTGTATTCGAGGATCTCATCATCCTCGGATCGGCCACGAATCAGGAATACGACTCCGCACCGGGGGACATCCGCGCGTTCAACGTCCGCACTGGCAAGCTCGTCTGGACGTTCCACACGATCCCGCGGGAAGGGGAGTTCGGCTACGACACCTGGCCAAAAGACGCGTGGAAAACCATCGGCGGGGCGAATAACTGGGCGGAAATGTCCCTCGATCAGAAACGAGGCATCGTCTACATTACGACCGCTAGTCCCAAGTACAACTTCTACGGCGCAAATCGGCCGGGCGCCAATCTGTTCGGCGACTGCCTGCTCGCGCTCAATGCGAGGAGCGGCAAACGTCTCTGGCATTTTCAGATGGTCCACCACGACATCTGGGACTACGACAATGCCACCGCGCCGAAGCTACTCACGGTCCGCCACAACGGAAAACCGGTCGATATCGTGGCGCAGGCTGGCAAGACGGGATTTCTGTACGTCTTCGAGCGCGTAACCGGCAAGCCGATCTGGCCGATCGAGGAGCGGCCGGTACCCCGCTCCGACATGCCCGGCGAAGAAACCTGGCCGACGCAGCCGTTCCCGACGTTTCCTCCGCCGTTCGCTCGACAGACGTTCACCGAAAAGGATCTGAGTCCGTACATCGAGGATCCGGCCGAGCGCGCGCACTTTCTCCACGAGATTCAAACCGCCCGCAATGAGGGAATGTTCACCCCTCCGACAACCAGAGGCACTATCCAGATGCCCGGAAACAACGGGGGCTCCAACTTCAGCGGCGCTGCGATCGAACCCCAGCGCGGAATGATGTTTGTCGTGTCGAAGGATTTCCCGGCGCTCCTCAAACTTGTCGCCCCGAAACAGACCACGGCTGGACCATCCGACAGCCAGGATCCGCGAACGATTCAGTACAAGAGCAGCTTCGGCTTCATGATCACCAGCACGGGTTTGTCGGCTGTCGCTCCGCCATGGACGACGATGACGGCCTACGATCTGAACACGGGGAAGATCGCGTGGCAGAAGCCGCTCGGCGACATTCCCGAGCTTGCCGCGAAAGGAATCCGCAACACCGGAAGCCACTACCCCAAGATCGGCCCTGTCGTGACCGCTGGCGGGCTGATATTTACCGGCGCTCGCGATCGGATCATCCGGGTGCTGGATGTCGACACGGGCAACGAGTTGTGGAGCACTGAAGTCGCGGCGGGCATCGAAGGCATACCCGCGATCTACGAGCTGAACGGCAGGCAGTATGTCGTCTACTGCGCGGCCGCGCGATCGACGACGCGAACGCACGCCAGCCCCTGGGCCCCGGCGGCAGGGGACCCGATTCCGGGCGCCTACGTGGCCCTCGCGCTACCCCGATGAGGGGGTCAGACCGGAGTCAGACCTACCGCTTGCCGGGGCCGTAAATAACACGCCCGGCGAGCGCTCCCGTGTGGCGCCCGTTGTCAATCGTCACAATCCCGTTGACGATCACATATGGAATCCCAACCGCATACTGATGCGGACGCTCGAACGTCGCGCGGTCGATGACTTTGTCCGCATCGAACGCCACGAGATCGGCCCACATCCCCTCCAGGACGCGTCCGCGATCCCTGATCCCAAGCTTGTCGGCATTCATGCTCGTCATCTTCCTGACGGCCTCAGAGAGCGTCAGCACCTTCAGCTCGCGGACGTACCGCCCCAACACCCGCGGAAACGTCCCGTAATAGCGCGGATGCGGATGCGAGCGTCCGGAGGGACCGTCGATACTCACGGCCGAACCGTCCGAACCAATCGACGTCCAGGGTTGCTTGAGGATGTATTGCATGTCCTGCTCGGAGTGATGGAAGAACACCGTCGGCACGCTGCCGTTTTCCTCGAGCAGCACCTCAAAGAGCACGTCAACCGGATCGCCGCCGCGCGCCGCGATCAATTCGCTCATGCGCTTGCCCTGAAATGGCCTGTTGCGTTCGGCGCGCAGCGAAACCAGCAACATGCCTCCCCAGCCGTCTCCCGTCGCGAGATAGTGGTTGTACCAGTCTGGGAGACCGTTCACAATCTCGTGGCGCATCCGCGTACGCATCTTCGGATCGCGCAGCCGCTCCAGCAACTTCGCTCGACCTCCGTCGTGCGCCCAGGGCGGAATGATTGAGGACAAATTGTTTTGACCGGCGGTATACGGGTAAACATTGGCCCGGACATCGAACCCGCCGTCGCGCGCTTGCTGCACCATCGCCACGATTTCACTCGCGCGGCCCCACAACTTCTTGTGCGCGATCTTCATGTGGATGATGTCAACAGGAATGCTGGCGCCCTTGCCTACAGCAATCGCCTCTGCCACCGAACGGAACACCCCTTCACCCTCATCACGGATATGTGACGAGTAAATCCCGCCGTATTGCTTCGCCACCTTCGCGAGCTCAATGAGGTCTTCGGTCGTCGCGATACTCGACGGCGGCATCAGCAGGGACGTGGAGAGGCCCATCGCGCCTTCCTGCATCGCCTGCGCGACCAGCCGCTTCATTTCCTCGCGTTCGACCGGTGTCGCAGAAGATTGCGCATAACCTTTCACATACGTCCACACCTGCTCTTCGCCTACGTATGAGGCGATGTTCGTGGCCATGTGCTGACGTTCAAGTCTCGCGAAGTAGCCGCCGAGCGTCGTCCAGTCGACTCTCACTTCGCTCGCGCTCGCAGCGTCATTGACGCCGGCCTTGATCGGCCCCGCCGAGCGCGACTCGCCGAGCACCATCGTCGTGACGCCCTGCCGGATCATGCTCTCGGCCTTCGGCTCGGAGAGGATGGTGAAGTCCGAGTGATTGTGGATGTCGATAAAGCCGGGCGCGATCATCAGTCCGGTTGCGTCAATCCGGCGCGTCGCGGCCACGCTGCCGGGACTCCCGATGCGTGCCACGCGCCCGTTGCGAATGGCCACATCCGCGCGCAGCGGTGACCCGCCCTCGCCGTCGAGGACGGAACCGCCGGCAATCAGCAGGTCGTACGGCGCTTCCTGTGTGGCACTGATGCCGCCGAGCGCGCAGAGGCCGCAAACGAAGACGGCAGACGTCAACGTCAGCAACGAATCCCTCATCACGCTCCACATCAAAAGCACTCCGCCTGGTTGATTGGCCACCACCGGCACTGAACCCTCCCCAAAATGTACTTCTTCGGCACGAACCCCCAATGCCGGCTGTCCAAACTGTTGTTCCGATGATCGCCCATCACGAAGTAGTAGCCCTCGGGAATGACCTGCGGACCCCAATTATCATTGCTTCGAAACTCTTGCGGCACGAACGAATCGTCCATCGGCACGTTGTTGCGCCAGACGACGCCGCGAGCCACGCGGATCTGGTCGCCCTCCTCGCCCATTACGCGCTTGACGAACAACTTCTCGGGATTGAGCGGGTAATAGAGCATGACGATATCGCCGACGTGTGGCTCGCCGCGTTGATACGCGAGCTTGTTGACGATGACACGGTCCTGGTTCTCCAGGGCGGGCGCCATCGCGCCGCCCTCGACGCGTGCGACCTGCAAAACAAATGTGACGATGAATCCCGTGACCATGAAGGTCACGAGCATGAGGGGAACGCCGGCGAACGCGAGACCTGCACGCCGGGTGACGGTTGCCGGTTCGGGCAGCGGAGGATAGCGACGGCGGATCCCGAGCCACACCACAAGTCCGATGATGCCCGTCAGGGCGACAAGCGCGGCCCACGAAAACCAGTGACGGCCGCGGCGGTCGGCGTCGATCGCGACCCAACCAGTCATGGCGACGCCGAAGATCAGTGCCAGCGCAATCTTCACGTCCAGCCTCCGGGTCGTGCGGTCAGAGCCGCATCAGTTGTTTCGCGTTCCCGTACAGCAGCTTCCGCTCGATGGTTTTTGACGCCGAGAGTCGCCGGATGGCCGCAATGGTCTGCGAGCCAATGCACTTTGGACCTGCCCCTTCATGATCGTTGCAGTCGCTGCCGTACACGAGCTTGTCCTGATGGCGCTCGAGAAAGCCCCGCGTGAAATCCTGGTCTCGTGTGAGGGCGTTGTTGCCAGAACCCGCCGACAGATCGCCGAACATGTTCGGGTAGTCGCTCAGATACCGGTCGGTCAAACCGCCGGGCGTGACGGGTCCCTTCGGGTACATCACTGACTGGTCCGCGTGGTTCTTGTCGATGTTGCCCCACCACGTCTGGGCGTGACCGAGAAAGTTCACCTTCGGGTATTTCTCGAGGATTTTGTGGAACCGCTCGAAGCCGTAGTTGTACATCTTGAACTGCCAGTGCATCAGCACCGGCACGCGATGTTCCTGAGCAATCGCGTAGATGCGCTGCATCTCGGGCGAATCGCATTCGACGCCAAATTTCTGCTCGGCAATGAGCACGGCTCCACGCTTCAGATATCGCTCGATTTCCCGGGTCGCATCCGGAATGTCCGGCACTTCGTTGGCAGCAAATGCAAAGGCCCTCGAGTGCGCCCGGGCGAATTGATAGCAGGCCTCGTTGCCGGCCGCCTGCGCGTCGAGCCCGTTCGATTTGCCCTGATGCGTTGATGAGGTGACCAGTGGACGTCCGGCCGGAAGCAGGATCGTCTTCGTGATCCCCATCGTCTGCTGGTGCGCCAGCAGGACTGGATCCGGGCGTCCGCTGTAGCCGACGTGCTGGTGGATATCGATGATGGGTTCATCCTGCGCCAACAAGCGAGCGGGCCCGGCGGTGGCAATTCCCAGCACGGCCAGGCTCGAGGTGGTGATGAATTCGCGTCGAGTAGTTTTCATGCGAGAGTATTGTGCAACATGGGTTCAAGAACCATTCGATTTGTCGCCATCTTGATTGCCACGGCCGGCGTCGCTGGTTACGGCTCCCAAAGTTCGCCGATCAATCGCCCGTGGCCGCCCGGAGTGCAGAAGATTGGACCGGAATCGCCACCCCTTTCACCCGAAGACGCGCTCAAGACCTTCTATATGCCCCCGGGCTATCGCGTCGAGTTAGTCGCTGCCGAGCCGCTGATTCAAGAGCCGGTCGCGATCGACTGGGATCTCAACGGACGACTGTGGGCGGTCGAGATGCCGGGATTCATGGCGAACATCACGGGTTCCAATGAGTACGACCCGATTGGCCGGGTCGTCGTGCTCGAGGACGTCAATGGTGATGGTCGGATGGACAAGCGGACAATCTTTGCCGACGGTCTCGTCCTCGCACGATCGATAAAAGTGCTGGACCATGGAGTGCTGGTTGCCGAACCGCCGAACGTGTGGCTGATGCGGGACACGAATGGCGACCTTCGGATGGACACGAAAGAGCTCGTCACGGATCGCTACGGTCGGAGAGAAACAGATCCACAAAACAACGCCAACGGCTTCGACTGGTCGTTGGACAACCGGATGTATACCGCCGGGCAGGCCGACATACATCTCCGCCTCAAGAACGGCGTCTTCGAACTCGAGAAGACACTCCAGCGCGGCGAGTGGGGCGTCACGCATGACGATGCGGGCAGGATTTATCGGAATACCAACGAATCACCCGTCCATGTGGATCTGGTTCCGACGTTCTACTTCGCCCGAAATCCCAACCTGGTGCGCACGCGGGGAAGCTACGAACGTCTGGCCAACGACAACGACCAGCTGCTGACGGTTTGGCCAGTGCGCCCGAATCCCGGGACGAACCGGGCCTATCAGACTGGTATCGATCGCGAAGACGGCACGCTCGCTCGGTTTACATCCGTCTGCGCGCCGCTGGTGTATCGCGGCGACCGACTGCCAGCGGAACTCTACGGAAACATGTTCGTGGCCGAACCTGCCGCCAACCTCGTCGGCCGGATCGTCCTCGACGATCGAGGCACGAAAGTCGATGCTCGCAAAGCATACGAACGCGGTGAATTCCTTGCGTCAACCGACGAGCGTTTCCGTCCGGTGTACCTGTCCAACGCGCCGGACGGCACGCTCTACATCGCGGACATGTATCGCGGCATCATCGAGCACCGCATCTCGATCACCCTCTATCTGCGCGACCAGATTTTCGAGCGCAAACTCGAGGGACCTACTGGCTACGGTCGGATCTATCGTGTCGTTCACGAGACCACTCGGCGCGATACTACCTCCACGCTGGCCAAGGCGTCGCCCTCGGACCTGCTGCGGGCGTTATCGCACCCGAACGGCTGGTGGCGCGACACGGCGCAGCGCCTGCTGGTCGAGCGCGGCGACAAGTCCGTCGCGCCGGCTTTGACGAAGCTCGTCGAGAGTGCAGACGATTGGCGGATCCGGCTGCGCGCGCTGTGGATCCTCGATGGCCTCGATGTGATTGAACCATCGGTCGCGGTTCGAGCGATGGAGGATCAGTCGCGATACGTCCGCGCTGCGGCAATTCGTATCGCTGAGCGTTGGGCGACCGAGGCGAGTAGTCCGCTACACGTGGCCATCACCAGACGTCTGGACGACCCGGACTGGGTCGTCCACCAGCAGCTTGCCGCATCGATTGGCGTTCTCCCCGCGGGCGTGCGCGAAGCGACGGCCGCCTCGGTGCTGGCGCGACACGGTAACGACCCGGTGACGGTTGATGCGGTGCTGAGCGGCATTCGCGGGACGGAGCCAGCGGTTCTCGACAAACTGCTCGCCGACTCCGAGTCTCCGCAGGCCAATGCCGAGGTACTCGGCGCTTCGATCGCGATGCTTGCCGCCACCATCGTGCGGAGTGGACAAGATGCGGCGATCCAGAAGTTGTTCGCGTCCGTCGCCGAGGAAACCCGCCCGGCCGGTGGACGCTCCGCGTTGCTGCGCGGAGCTGAAATCGCGTTGCTCGGCGCGCCCATGCCCGGCGCCACCACGGGCAGACGGGGAGTGCCGCCCACAAACGTCGCACTCCCGTGTCCGACCTGTCCCGGTGGGCGTGCGGGGCCGGGCGGCGCTTACGCATTTCCTCGACCGCAAACAGCCGGACAGCGTGGACGTGGCCGCGGTGCCGGTCCGAACGTGCGACTGAATCAGGAACCCTCCGGTTTGACCCGACTGGCCTCACGAAACGACGACCTTGGCAGCCGGGCGGCGAACGTGCTGGCCCGTGTGTCGTGGCCGGGCAAGCCCGGTGATGCAGCCTCGCTCCCGCCGTTGTCAGCCGAAGAGCAACAGCGGTTCGACCGAGGACACGAGATCTACCGAAACATTTGCCAGGCGTGCCACCAACCGGATGGTCGCGGACAGGAACGCCTCGCGCCCAGTCTCGTTGGATCGGAACTGGCGCTCGCCGCTCCCGAAATCCCCACGAGAATTCTGCTCAACGGAAAAGAAGGACCAATCGGCCTGATGCCGCCGATCGGGTCTGCGATCACCGACGAACAGATCGCAAGCGTGTTGACCTACGTCAGGCGCGAGTGGGGCCAGGACGGGACGCCGGTCGACCCGGCGACGGTCAAGTCAGTACGCGCACTCACCGTCGACCGCACGCGTCCCTGGACGAACGATGAACTGCGCACCCTCGCAGGGCTGGGACGCGGCGGCGGACCGCAGTGAGTGAAGGGGCTGACCCCGGTCTGACCCGCGTCTGACCCCGCTACGCGGGGGCGGCCGACGCGAGGCAGCGGCGGACGGCATGAATGAGTTGATCGGCCGTAATCGGCTTTCTCAGCAGGCAGGGAACATCCAGGTAATCGAGGTCGCCCCGCGCGCCCGTGACTATCACAATCGGGATCGACCGCATATCGGGTTGCGCCGCCAGTTCGTCGCGGACCATGAAGCCATCCACACCCGGCAGCATCAGATCGAGTACCACGATGTCCACGGGCGAAGAGTCAAGCATGCGAAGCGCTTCGAAACCGCTTCGCGCCTCGCGCACTTGATACCCCGACATGGTCAGGGCGGTCCGATAGAGTTGCCGCAGATGCTCGTCGTCTTCGACGACGAGCACAGTCTGCCCGGTGGGCATGCCCACACAATAATGGAGTTTTGTCCGTCATTAAAGCAGAGCCGTTCCCGAGACCGTTGTCGGTGGCCGCAGATTGATGGCTGGGCTTGGAAGAGACTCAGGCGATGCGAACGGGCCGGGGAGGAAACGGCACCACCTTGGACTTATCTGCGACGACTTGCGTATGCTGCGCGATCACCCGGTGGAGCTGCTTGCTCTGCTTGTAGAAGCTGCCCATCGAGTAGCCGCAGAGTAAGGCAAAGTCGTACTTCGCGGCGAGCTTGTTCCACAGGATTTCCAGCTTGATCGCCGGTTCCGATCGTCCCTGCCTCCACAGCACGTCCACCATTTCGCCGTAGGCGCGGACCGCGGTTCGCTGACGGCCATTGAGTGCCTGGTTGATGAGCTGTCCGATGTTTTCGTCGAACAGCGCTTCGTCCGGCTCCTGGTCGATCATGAAGAGATCGAGCGTCGCATCCGTGTCGAGCAGGATGAGGTCTCCCGTGCGAACCGCTTTCTCACAGTCGATGAGGCGGTGTCCCAACTCCTCGACGATGGCGTCTGTGTGCGGGGTGGTAGCAATCACGATCGCTGGTTGTCCGGCGACCAGACCCTCTGCAAGAAAACCAGCGACCGTCGTGCACAGACTCTGATCCGTCCCGTAGAACTGGACCGCGTGGTGATGGCTGTGAAGAGTGTCGGTCGGCAGGTGGGTCATCTCCCTGACAATTCCATCCACGCGGGATCGCCGCCGACCGAGCTTGCTACGGTCCAGGTGTCGTACGCGCCGCGTCATCGGTCGCCTTTGTCCCCGTAGCCTCGACGGCTCTTCGTCTTTGCTGCCGTGCGCCGGTCCGAACCAAGCGAACGACCGACGTCATCCATTTCCCGGAACTGACCGCGAGCGTCGCGCTTCGCAAACATCTTGTTTCGACCCGTATCGATCAGCTCTCGTCGTGCGCTGCTGCGTTTCGCCATCGGAATTCCTTTCTATGTCTCGTAAGGCAAACAATACTGACCGTCGCTCGAGCGACGAAGGCGTCCGGCCCGGACGAGATCTTCCAACACGACCTTGCACGTGCGGCGTTGGATCCCGAAAAGGCGGGTGGCCTGCTCGAGGTGCAGCCTGAGCCCCGGCATTTCGCCGAAGGTGCCCGTAATCATGGATTCGAGGTGGGAGCGTGAAGGCTCATTTGCGGCTATACGGTCGTGTCGCCGCCTTTCACGAACAGGAACGCTGCGATGCATTGATCGAACAAACAGCAAAATTCGGGCCGTTTGCGCAGTAAACGTTGACCAGCGGCAAGCCTGGGCTGATAATCCGGGTGGGGAGCGGGTGCCCATTCTCAACGTCGACGACTTCGCACCATCACGGTTTCTGCGCTCGCGAATCCTCGAGCGCGCCGGCTATGAGGTTCGTGAAGCGGAAACCGCAGAGCAAGCGATTGCCGTGTGCCAGTCGTCAGCGCCTCCGAACCTTGTGCTGCTCGACGTCGCCCTGCCAGACGGTGACGGCTTTACCGTATGCGAACGCGTCAAGTCTGTGAGCAGTCAGATTCCGATTGTGATGATCACGACGGTCTACCTCAGCTCTCAAGCTCGGCGAGAAGGGTTCATGGCGGGCGCCGACGAATACCTACTGGACCCGGTTGAGCCCGAGCGTCTCGTTAGCGTCGTCGCCAGGTTTCTCGATCCGACCCGCGCGAACTCAACCACTCCGCCGCCATCGGTGATCACTGATGCCACTGGCCTCATCGTCTCGGCCAACGCCGCCGCGGGACGCCTGCTCAATTTGAGCGCGCGTGGCATGCGCGATCGGTCGCTTCTCGCGTTCTTTGCGCCGGGCCGCGATCGGATCGCGCTTCATATGCGTCGTGCGTTGGAAGGACAGATCGTCCAGGAATCCGCCACCATCCGGCCGCGCGATCGCAAGCCGTTCAGCGTGCGCGTCGATATCAGCGCGGCCCCCTTCGAACGCGGCGGCGCCCTCGAGTGGATCTTCGAAGCGGCTCCGGACACAAACGGCTGATGCCGTGCTCATGCCTGAGAAAATTCTGCCGCTCTTATCAGCCTACATGTGGGACTTGCGGGTGGAGTGCGAGGCTCAGCTCCGCGCGCTGACGCTCGCGCAGCGTCTGATCGACGAATACCGCGACGCGTGCAGCCACGAATCGCGCGAGAAGGTGAAACGCCGCCTGCGGGCCGATTTAAACGCCATCGTCGAAAGCAATTCGGCGATTCGCGCCGTCGTCGAGGAAGCGGTCCAACACGCCGCGCGCCTTCCGCCTGCGGGTGAATAGGGAATGAGCGGCGCGTACTCCATCGCCCTCGAGCAATATGCCGCGCTCGGCGTCGATGCCGACGCGGCGCTCCGGCGACTGTCCGGCGTATCGATCTCGCTCCACTGCTGGCAAGGAGACGATGTCCGCGGGTTCGAGGAGTTGGAGGGCGGTCTCGGCGGCGGTCTGGCTGCGACCGGAAATTATCCCGGTAAAGCGCGCACGCCCGATGAACTGCGGCGGGACGCCGAACAGGCGTTTGCCTGCATCCCTGGCCGACACCGCTTCAACCTTCACGCATCGTACGGCGAGTTTGGTCGAACTCGCGTGGATCGGAACGAAATCGAAGACCGGCATTTCGCGCGATGGATTGACTGGGCCCGGGCCCTCCGGATCGGGCTCGATTTCAATCCGACCTTCTTTTCACACCCGCTGGCTTCGGACAATTTCACGCTGACCCATACCGATCCGGGCATTCGACAGTTCTGGATGGAACACGGCGTCGCCTGCCGTCGAATCGGAGCGGCGATTGGTCGCGCTTTGGGCTCGCCGTGCGTGACCAACTTCTGGATTCCTGATGGCATGAAGGACACGCCGATCGATCGGGCAGGCCCCCGAGCGCGGCTCGTCGAATCGCTCGATGCCGTGTTTCACGAGCAGCTCGACCCCGCGCACACGATTGATTCGGTGGAGGGGAAACTGTTCGGGATTGGTTGCGAAAGCTATACCGTGGGGTCCCACGAGTTCTACTTCGGCTACGCCCTGTCACGTCGGAAGCTGCTGACGCTCGATACGGGGCACTACCATCCGACCGAAAGCGTTGCGGACAAGATCAGCGCGGTGCTGACATTCTTGCCGGAAATCCTGCTGCACGTGAGCCGCGGCGTCCGCTGGGACAGCGATCATGTCGTCGTCCTCAACGAAGATCTCGAGGCGATCGCGCAGGAGCTCGTGCGCGGCAATTACCTCGAGCGCACGCATATCGGCCTCGATTACTTCGATGCGAGCATCAACCGGGTTGCCGCCTGGACGATTGGCGCGCGCAACATGCTCAAGGCGCTGCTGAAGGCGTTGCTCGAGCCCGTCGAACGGCTGCGGGCGCTCGAATCGGCGGGAGACTTCACCGCTCGCCTCGCGATGCTCGAAGAGGCGAAGACGCTGCCCTTTGGCGCCGTCTGGGATCACTATTGCGAGCGCGCCGGTGCTCCGGTAGGTGGGGCGTGGCTCGAACGGATCAGGAGCTACGAGCGCGAAGTGATGGCCGCTCGAACGTAGTCCCTGCAATCGGCCTGCTCAAGGAAGACGCGGCGTGCGCCTTGCCGTCCACTTGTGATCGCCAGATGTGCCTTCGATGGTGTCACCGGTCACGCGGCCCGAATACGACACACCGCCAGCCGTAAAGCTGATCTCGTTTCCACGTAAACGGCCGCTCTCGATGGCTGTCGTGCCCAGTGTGCCGCTGATGTTTTGAAAATCCTGCGTCAGCGTCAGCTCGCCCGAGGACATCTTCCAGGTGCCAGCCACCTTTGCGGGCACGATCCAGAGCATGATCGTGCACCAGCTCGAGCACCCGTCTTCGTATTGCTTGGTTTCGTCCGCATTCCACCCTTCGATACCGAAGGTGTTGGCCACGATGCGTGTACCGGGGCGCAGGTTGAAAAGCTTGTCGCGCAATTTCCTCAGGTTGTCCGGCAACAGGAACAACGCCATGACCGTGGCTTTGGAAATATCGGCTTCGAACATGTCCCCCTGGACAAACGTCGCTCTGTCGGCTACGCCAGCCTTGGCCGCGTTGTCCCTGGAGAGCTGCACGAGATCCGGGTTGTACTCCACGCCCAGCGCTCGCGCGCCGCGCTTGGCCGCCGAGATCACGTTGCGGCCGTCGCCGGATCCCAAGTCGATGACAAAGTCGTTTGGTGTCACCGCCGCAAGATCGAGCGCGCGCTCGACCATTTCTTCCGGTGATGGCACCCAGACCACGTCCTTGCCGGGCTGGCCGACCGTGGGCTGGTATGGCTTGGTCGCCGTCTGTGCCGAAGTTTGTGCGAGCGGGACCGCGATCAAGCAGGAAAGGGCGAAGGTTACTTGAGCCACGCGCGAAAGATTCATGACGCGCACTTTACAACAGTTCCGTGGCTCAGGGTGCCAGGCCAGGGTGCCAGAGTGCGCCTCGGCTGTTGACACCCGCACCCTGGCACTTTGCACCTTGGCACCTGGCACTTTGGCACCCTGGCACTTTGGCACCCTGGCACTCTGGCACCCTGGCAC
>JBAROV010000010.1:0-33490 GCA_049642465.1 Vicinamibacterales bacterium | reverse complement strand
GGATTAGAATGAGCGAATGGCTCGTGCGCTGGCCATCGCGCTCACGATCGGGTCTCTCCTCTGGGTGGCCGCACTCTTCGCCGGGGCGGCTTTGTTCGGTTCCGGCGTCCTTCCATCTGTCGTCTACGGGGCGGCCTCGCTCGTCTGTCATCAACGCCCGGAACGGTCCTTTTTTTTCGCTGACGCGCAGTTTCCTGTCTGCGCGAGATGTGCGGGACTGTATCTTTCGGGAGCCGTGGGGGCGCTTTTGGCCTGGTCCTCGCTGCGCGCGGCCCCGCAAGACGCTCGCAGGCTTCTCCTGATTGCGGCGCTCCCGACGCTCGCCACACTTCCCATCGAGTGGCTCGCCATCTCACCGTTGTCAAATGCGATTCGAGCGGCCGCAGCCGTTCCGTTCGGCGCCGCGTCAGGCTGGACGTTCGTCCGTGCGCTCCGGGCCGAAGCTCTCGAGCGTTCCCAAGCTTCGGCGTCGGTTGCGCTATGATTCCTGAAACATGGCCATCAAATCGACGACTCGATCGACACAGGGTCGCCCCGGTGTCGGTCGGTCACGCGCGGAAGCTGGGAGCGCGGCCGAAACGTCAGGCGCGATCTCTGACCGCGGTCCATTGGCCCTGCTGTGCCTGGCCGGCTGGGCGATTCCGGGCGCAGCGCACTTCTGGCTGGGAAAACGGCAGAAGGGAACCGTATTTCTCGTGGCCCTGGCCACCATGTTTGTCACGGGGCTGTTGTTGAAGGGCCGGCTCTTTCCGTTCGATGTCTCGGAGCCTTTGGTTGCTCTGGCTGCGCTCGCCAATGCCGGGATGGGATTGCCGTGGATCATCTCATTGATGCTCGATGCCGGACGGGGAGTCGTGACGGCGGTCAGCTACGAATACGGCAACTGTTTCCTGATCGTGGCGGGACTGCTCAACTTCCTCGTCGTTCTCGACGCATTTGACGTGGCAGTCGGGCGAAAGTGACAAGTCATCTTTTGCTGCTTCTCCTCTTTTCCGCGCTGGTGTCGGCGGTCTTCGCGGCGCTTTCGCGCGACGATCCACGCGCCCAGCTGCGAACAGGCTCGTTCATGTTTGGCGCTTTCGTCGGCGCTGCGCTGCTCCTCGGGTGGTTGATGTACCCGCTTCCGTTCTGATCGCGGCTCGGCTCATGACGCTCGCATATCCCGACCATCTCGACAATCTCCTGCTCGAACGCGCCGATGCCGTCGCGGTGCTCACGGTCAACCGTCCGAAAGTGCTGAACGCACTGAACACGCAGACGCTCGATGAGCTCCGCCGCGTCATGCTTGCGCTCCGGCGCGACGAAACGGTGCGGTCGGTGATCGTGACGGGTGCTGGAGAGAAGTCATTCATCGCCGGGGCGGATATCAACGAGCTGGCGGTGCAGTCACCCACGGGCGGGCGTGACCACGCCATGCGGGGGCAGCACGTGCTCGACCTGATCGAGAACATGGGGAAACCGGTGATCGCCGCCATCAACGGGTATGCGCTTGGCGGTGGTTGCGAGCTGGCGATGGCCTGTACGATCAGAATTGCCGCTGATACCGCTCGCATCGGCCAGCCGGAAATCAATCTTGGAATCATTCCCGGATATGCGGGCTCCCAGCGTCTGGCACGGCTGGTTGGGCGTGGCCGTGCGCTCGAGATTCTGCTGACAGGAGATCCCCTGGCCGCGCACGAGGCGCATCGACTTGGGCTCGTGAATCGTGTGGTTCCCGCTGGCGAACTTCTCAACGAAGCGCGCGCGCTGGCCTCCACTCTTGCTTCGAAGGCCCCGATTGCGGTGCGCTACATCATCGACGCCGTCAACAAGGGTCTGCAGATGCCGTTCGCGGAAGCGCAGGCATACGAGGCCACGCTGTTCGGTTTGGTCGCGAGCACGGAAGACATGCGCGAGGGCACGAAGGCCTTCCTCGAAAAGCGCAAGGCCGAATTCAAGGGGCGATAGCGGTGCGTCATGCGACCGGTGACTCCGCACCGCTCTCCGGCGCGGCGGGTTTTCGCTTCGCTCTGGTCGTCTCGCGATTCAACGAGACGATTACAGCGCGACTTCGTGACGGCGCGCGGGCGGCGCTCGCGGAGGCAGGCGCCGGGTCGGACGAAGTGGAGGAATTCTGGGTCCCCGGGGCATTCGAACTGCCGCAGGCCGCTCGCGAGCTGGCCGATACGGGCGGCTTCGATGCCATCATCGCGCTTGGGTGCGTGATTCGCGGCGAAACGCCGCACTTCGATTACATCTGCCGCGCCGTGGCCACGGGTCTGATGACGGCCTCCGGCGATACCGGTGTGCCGATGGCGTTTGGAGTTCTGACGACGGACACGGAGGCGCAGGCTGCGGCACGGGCCGGGGAGGGCCGTGACAACAAGGGGTTTGAAGCGGCGGCAGCGGGCCTCGAAATGGCGCAGCTCTTCCGCCGGCTCCGCGCTGGCGGGCGGGCGACTCAGGGATCACCGCGATGAGTCCGGTCGACGTCGCGAGCCGCCGGCGCGCTCGTGAAGCGGCGCTGCAGATGCTCTATCAAGGAGAGATCGGGCGGACTGGTGCGCACGAAACCATCGCGACGTACTGGCCCGCGCGCGATCCGGATCGCGAGATCCCCGAGGAGGCGCGCGAGTTTGCCAATAACCTCGTTCGTGGCACGTTGTCCCGGCTCGATGAGATCGATGCGCTGCTCACCGCGCACGCGCAGAACTGGCGCCTCGAGCGCATGGCTGTGCTCGACCGCCTCGTATTGAGGATGGCGATTTACGAACTGCTGGCCGATTCGGGTACGCCGCCGAAGGTCGTAATCAATGAGGCGCTCGAACTCGCGCGTGCCTATAGCGGGGAAGAGGCGGTTCCCTTCGTCAATGGGGTGTTGGATGCGGTGCGGAGGCAGGTGCGAGCAGAGTGAGCCGGGTACTGGCGCTGTACACTGATCTGAACTGACGGAGCCAAGAGCGAAACGGGAGAAGGGGAGAAGAACGCATTGCCCTGTTTTCTCCCTTTCTCCCTTTCTCCCGTTTTTCTCTTGGCAATCGAAGACAGCGCGACACCGACTGGCGTTCGAATGAGGACGATGTCCCAGAAAACCGAGAAGATCGAAAAGAGCGAATCTGATCTGATCCGCCAGCGGCGCGAGAACTTCGAGGAACTCGTGCGCCTCGGGGTCGATCCGTACCCGAGGGCCTTCGCGCGGACCGACACGATCCAGGCGCTGGTGTCGGCGCACGACAAGAAGACTGGCGAGGAACTGGAGCAGGCGGCCATCCACACGCGGACCGCGGGTCGAATCCTCGCGATCCGGAGTTTCGGGAAAGCCAATTTCCTCGTCATCTCTGACGGCCACGCGCGCATTCAGGCCTACATCCGCCAGGACTCGCTGCCCGAACGGGATTTCCAGATCTTCCGGCTCCTCGATTTTGGCGATTTCGTCGGTGTGGAAGGCGACCTGTTCCGCACCAGGACGAACGAGTTGACCGTTCGGGCGTCACGGCTTGAATTTCTGGCGAAGTGTTTCATCCCGCTGCCGGAGAAGTGGCACGGACTGAGCGACGTCGAAACCCGCTATCGCCAGCGCTACCTCGACCTGATCGTCAACCCCGATTCTCGAAAGGTCTTCGAGGTGCGCAGCCGCGCGCTCGCGGCCATCAGGAGTTTCCTGAACGCGCGCGGGTACCTGGAAGTCGAGACGCCGATGATGCAGCCGATTGCCGGCGGTGCCCTGGCCCGCCCCTTCGTGACGCATCACAACGCGCTCGACATGCAGCTCTACCTCCGCATCGCGCCGGAGCTCTATCTCAAGCGACTCACGGTTGGCGGGATCGAACGGGTCTACGAGATCAATCGGAACTTCCGGAACGAAGGCATTTCAACGCAACACAACCCGGAATTCACGATGCTCGAGTTCTACCAGGCCTACAGCGAGTACACCGAGCTGATGACCATGACGGAAGAAATGGTCTCGTTCGTGGCGCTCCAGGCTGTTGGGACGGATCACGTTCGATTCGGCGACCACGAGATTTTGCTGAGGCCGCCTTACCGGCGAGTGTCGCTCCGCGAAGGGGCACGCGCGGCGGCAGCCGCGAAGCTCGGCGTCGACGTTTCCATGGACGAGCTTCGCTCACCCATTCGTGCCGCGGACCTCGCCCGTCGTCTCGGCATCGAAATCCGTGGGGGCTGGGGCGCCGGTCGAATCGCGACGGAAGTCTTCGAGCGGCTCAACGAACAAAACCTGGTTCAGCCGACATTCGTATATGACTTTCCGACGGAGGTGTCGCCGCTCTCCAAGCAGAAGCCAGGCGATCCGGACACGGTTGAGCGCTTCGAGCTCTACATCGGCGGTTTCGAAGTGGCCAACGCGTTCAGCGAATTGAACGATCCGGCCGAGCAGCGGCGGCGCTTCGAAGCGCAGATTGCGGAACGCGCAGCCGGCGACCACGAGGCGCACGCGATGGACGAAGATTACATTCGGGCCCTCGACTATGGCCTTCCGCCTACCGCTGGAGAGGGCGTAGGAATCGATCGGCTCGTCATGCTGCTGACCAACAGCCCGTCGATTCGCGACGTGATTCTGTTTCCACTGATGAGATCGCGTTGAATCTCCCGTTCGAGCTGTTCATCGCTCTCCGCTACCTGATGGCGGGCCGTAAACAGGCATTCATTTCTCTCATCTCGCTCATCTCCACCATCGGCGTCGCCGTCGGCGTGATGGCCCTGTTGATTGCCCTCGCGTTGATGACCGGCCTGCAATCTGAATTGCGCGATCGCATCGTCGGAGCCGCGGCGCACGTGTACGTGTGGAAGGTGAACGGAATTCGAGATCCTGCAGGCGAAGTAAAGAAGCTTCGCGAACTCCCGCGGGTCACCGGTGCTGCTCCAGTTGTGCTCGGGAAGGGGCTGATTACGAGCAAGGAAGGGGAGGCCTTCATTACTATCAAGGCAATCGATCCTGACCTCGAGAAGGGTGTGACCCACGTCGATCGCGCGCTCGAGGCTGGCAGCATGGATCGACTCGTGAATCCTGACGGCCCGCAGGGAATCCTGATCGGCCGCGACCTCGCGCAGTCGCTCCAGGTGCACGTGGGGGATCTCGTCGAGGTCACCACCCCCGAAGGCATGACGAACACGCCGTTCGGGCCGATCATGCGGCCCCGTCGTCTTCAGGTGGCTGGCATCTTCACCCTTGGGCTTTTCGAGTTCGACTCGGGTTACGGCTTCGTGTCGCTTGACACTGGCATGCGCATGCTGGGTAGGGAGCACCCGGACTACGTCGAGCTGCGGCTCGACGACATGTTCAAGGCCCAGGAGGTGGTCGATACGATCGTCGCGCGTCTTGGCGCCGAGTACAATCCGCAGGATTGGGCGGACCTGAACCGCAACCTGTTTTCCGCACTCTGGCTCGAGAAGATGGCCATCTCGATCACGATCGGCCTCATCGTGATGGTCGCCGCGCTCAATATCATCGCCTCGCTGATTCTGCTCGTCATGGAGAAGAACCGTGACATCGCCATCCTGAAGACGATGGGATCGTCTGCGGCGAGCGTGCGCCGGATTTTCATGCTTCAGGGCTTGATCATCGGCCTCGTGGGGACCACCGCGGGAGCGATTGGAGGGTGTCTGCTGATCTACATCTTCGATCGATACAAGTTGATCCAGATTCCAATCGACGTCTATCAGATTTCCTACGTGCCATTCACATTGGAGCCGCAGGACTTCGTCATCGTCGTGCTCTCGGCCATTCTGATCTGTTTTGTGGCCACCATCTATCCCTCGCGACTTGCCGCCAAACTCGATCCCGCCGTGGCGCTGAGATACCAGTAAGCCATGCCGTTAGTCGAGGTGACAGACCTCCGCAAGAGTTACGTCGTGGGCAACCGCGAGCTGCCGGTATTGCGTGGTCTCGACCTTTCGGTCGAGCGTGGCGAGATGGTCGCGATTGTCGGCGCGTCAGGCGTGGGAAAGAGCACGCTGCTGCACGTGCTCGGAGGGCTCGACCAGAGCGATGGCGGCATGGTTCGGATTGGCGACATCGATCTCGCCGCGCTCAAAGATGGCGAGCTCGTATCGTTCCGCAATCGTCACGTCGGCTTTGTGTTTCAGTTTCACCACCTGCTGCCGGAGTTCACGGCGGTCGAAAACGCCGAGATGCCCATGCGGATCGCGCATTCGCCGGCCGTTGAGCGACGTCAACGAGCGGAGGCGCTACTGGGCCGGATCGGTCTGGGCGATCGGCTGAGTCACTTGCCCGGCATGCTGTCGGGCGGCGAGCAGCAGCGCGTCGCGCTCGCGCGGGCCCTGGTGATGCATCCCTCCCTCCTGCTCGCGGACGAGCCCACCGGCAATCTGGACGAGCACACGGCTGAAACGATGCATGCGCTGCTTCGGGAAATGCACAAGGAACAGGGGTTGACGTCGATCATTGCCACCCACAACCCCCGTCTTGCCGGCGCCTGCGATCGGATTCTCCGGCTGGAAGACGGCAAGCTTCACCGCCCTGGCGACGGCGACGGTCTCTAGTCTCTCGTCTCTGGTCCAGAAGCGACTGACTAGCGACTTGCGACTGACTAGCGACTAGCGACAGACGAGCGTCAGACGGACCAGCGACTGACAAGCGTCAGGTCTTGAAACGGATCCCCCTCCCCCCGACGTCATACAAAGTACACACTCCTGCATTAGTGGGTGTGGTGTCGGCTGACGAAGTCTCGCGTCAAGGCGGGAATGCAGCGGATTTCAATCTCAGCCGATACGTCATGTGACGCGGCTTTGGAAACGGGCATGGGCATAAATCCTCTAAAAGCCCGTACTTAGCCCGAGAAAGCGGTTGGTGCGGTTCGGCCTTTGCCTTATAATGCAAAGCAGCCAGGGCCCACCCTTACTCATAGGTAACCGGATGTTCGAACGTTACACGGAACGAGCGCGGCGCGTCCTCTTCTTCGCACGATACGAGGCGAGTCAGCTCGGCAGCATCTCCATCGAAACGGAGCATCTGCTGCTCGGTCTGATACGCGAGGGCAAGGGGTTGACGAGCCGCATCTTTGCCCGCTCGCATCTCTCGCTCGAAAGCATCCGCAAGGAGATCGAGGGTCGCACCGTTTTTCGCGAGAAAGTTTCCACCTCCGTAGAAATCCCGTTCAGCGCCGAAACCAAGCGCGTCTTGCAGTTTGCAGCCGAAGAAGCCGACCGCCTGCTTCACAACTACATCGGCACCGAACATCTGCTGCTCGGCATTCTTCGCGAGGAGCGCTCCGTTGCCGCCACCATCCTCATGGAAAAAGGGATGCGGCTCAACACGGTCCGCGAGGACATCGTTGCACTGCTGAACGAGAAAACCACCCTCACGCGCGTGAAGGAGACGCCGCTTCTGGCCGAGTTCTCGAGGGACTTGACCGAAGCGGCCATGAAAAACCAGCTCGATCCGCTGGTCGGGCGTCACCTGGAAGTGGAGCGCGTACAGCAGGTCCTCTGCCGACGCACAAAGAACAACGCCGTACTTATTGGGGAGCCGGGGGTCGGCAAGACGGCGATCGTCGAGGGCCTCGCGCAGAAGATCGTCTACGGAGACGTCCCGCACTTCCTGGCGGACAAACGGATTCTGGCGCTGGATATCTCGCTTATTGTTGCGGGTACGAAGTACCGGGGTCAGTTCGAAGAACGCCTCAAGGCGATCATGAAGGAGCTGACCGAGAACCCGAACATCATCGTGTTCATCGACGAGCTGCACACGCTGGTTGGCGCCGGTTCTGCAGAAGGGTCCCTCGACGCGGCAAACATCCTCAAGCCTGCGCTCTCGCGCGGGGAAATCCGCTGCATTGGCGCGACGACGCCGGCGGAATACCGCAAGTACATCGAGAAGGACCGCTCACTCGAGCGCCGCTTCCAGGCCATCAAGGTCGATCCCCCCTCCGAGCGCGAGACCATCGAAGTGCTCATGGGCGTCAAGGACCGATACGAGACGTTCCATCACGTCGAGTACACCGGCGAGGCGATCGAGGCGGCTGTCTATCAGTCGAATCGCTATATCACCGATCGCTTCCTGCCCGACAAGGCGATCGATCTGATTGACGAGGCGGGCGCCCGGGCCAAGCTCCGCGAGGCGGGCTATAGCGAACAGTTCGGCGAGATCAATCGCAGCATCCGCGTCGCCGTCGAGCAGATGGAGAACGCCGTCTCCGAAAAGAACTTCGAGAAGGCGCAGTTCTACCGCGAGCAGGAAGTCCAGGCACGCGAGAACCTGCAGTTCGTTCGCGAGAAGTTCGACGTCAAGTCCAGCGAACGCCGGGTCATCGTCGGCAAGGCCGAAATCGATGAAGTGGTTTCGAAGTGGACTGGGGTGCCGCTCACCTCGATCAACCAGGACGAAGGGGACAAGCTCCTGAACATGGAGGACGCCCTCCATCGTCGCGTCGTGTCGCAGGAAAAGGCGATTTCGGCACTCGCGCGCGCCATCCGTCGCTCGCGTGCCGGGCTCAAGTCGCCGAACCGTCCGGTCGGCAGCTTCGTGTTCCTCGGGCCCACAGGCGTCGGCAAGACGGAGCTGGCTCGCGCGCTCGCGAACTTCCTGTTCGGCAGCGATCACGCGCTCATCCGCTTCGACATGTCCGAGTACATGGAGAAGCACTCGGTCTCGAAACTGATCGGCTCACCGCCCGGATATGTCGGGCATGAAGAGGGCGGTCAGCTCACCGAGAAGGTCAAGCGGAATCCGTATTCGGTGGTGTTGCTCGACGAAATCGAGAAGGCGCATCCCGATCTCTTCAACATCCTGTTGCAGGTGTTTGAAGACGGCCATCTGACGGACGGCCTGGGAAACCGGGTGAACTTCAAGAACACGATCATCATCATGACGTCGAACATCGGCGCCCGCTTCATTCAGAAGAAGGCGTCGCTGGGATTCCAGACGACCGACTCCAGCGCGATCAGCCGGAGCGTCAATGACATGGTTCTGGGCGAGGTCCGCAAGACCTTCAACCCGGAATTCATCAACCGTATCGACGAGATCATCGTCTTCGAGGCGCTGTCGGACGACGATCTGAGGACGATTACCAGACTGCTGGTGAAGCAGCTCAACGACAACCTGGTCGATCGCAAAATTCGACTGGAACTCGCGAGCGAGGTCGTTGACTGGATCATCGAGCAGACGTGTAAGGACCGATCGTACGGAGCGCGACCGCTGCGCCGGGCGATCCAGCGTTACATCGAAGACCCCCTTTCAGAGGAGCTCATCAGGGGACAACTCAAAGGGGGCGACATCGAGGTCTACCTTGAAGCCGGGGCGCTTGCGTACCGGCCCGTCGGACTCGCCGAAGCCGGCCGCCGGCTGACTTAAGGCCCTGGCCTGAGCGAGCGCAGCGAACCGCGCGAGTCGAAGGCCCGGCCTGAGCGAGCGTGCGAATCACGCGAGTCGAAGGCCCGACCGCCGGCTGGCCGGGCACGTCTAAAATCCAGTAAACTCATAGCTTGGTCCACCCACGGACGCCCGTCCGTGGGTGACCCACCGCAGCTCCCCTATGCGATTGTTTGTTGCTTTCTTGACGGCCGTTGTGGCCATTCACGGCGCCCAGGCTGCCGCCCAGGCGCCGGTTACCTCCTTGCCCGCGGCTGGATCGCAGCCGCCTTCGCCTTCGGTTCCGGCTCCCCAGAGGGCGCCGCAGAATCCTGCCGTCGAAGCGGCACAATCCGGTGTCCTGGCACTGCCGGCGGTCGTTTGCGGCCAACAAGTTCCGGCGCCCGCCACTCCTCCACCCGCTGGTTCAGGCCCGATCTTTTATGGCTACATGCTCTGCTTCGAGAAGCAGGGTGGCTCCCCCGTGATCGACGCCCAGACCTACGTCTATTACATCCAGGCGAGACCGAGCAATTCGCGAGAAAACCGCTGGATCGCCTACGACGAGGCGCTCGAAGAAACCTTGGTTGGCGACTTCAAACGTTTGTGGGCCACCAATTTCCTCGACGACCTGGCCGTGGACGTTCGGGACGTCCGCTATTCCAATGGCGTCATGGGAAAACTGGCCATCTTTAATATGGAAGAGCGCCAGCGGGTCAAGATCGTGGACTACGTTGGCTCGACCCGCGTCAGCCACTCGGATATCGACGACAAACTGAAGGAAAAGGGAATCACGATCCGGCTCGACTCCTTCATCGATCCCGGCATCGTCCGTCAGGTTGCCGGCGTGGTTCGTGAGCTGTACGCCGAGAAGGGGTATCAGTACGCCCAGATCAAACCCGAAATCAAAGAGGTCGCGGGCGGGCCGAAAACGGTGCACCTGACGTTCAACATCGAAGAGGGTCCAAAGGTCAAAATCGACGACATCGAATTCATCGGCAATCAGGCGGTGAGCGATCGCGCGCTCTCGCGGAAGATGAAGGACAACAAGGCCCCCGGACTGTTTGGTTTCATCCTCGGCGGCGGGACGTATAAAGAGGAGAAGTTCGCGGAAGATGCGGACAAGCTGCTCGAATACTACAGAGACAAGGGCTACATCACCGCACGCATCGGACAACCCGAGCTCAAGGTGCTCGAAGATTCCGAAGACAACACCACTCGGCACGTCCAGCTGCGAGTGCCGGTGACCGAAGGCAAGCGCTACCGTGTCGGGAACTTTACGTTCGAGGGCAACACCGTCGTCAAGGCAGAGGCGCTGCGGCCGCTCTTCAAACTGAAGACCGGCGAGATCTACAGCGAGAAGCACATCCGTAAGGGGCTCGAGAAAGCCCGGGAACTCTACGGCACCGGCGGCTACTACGAATTCACCGCATATCCCGACCTGCAGCCGCGGGACATGCCTGCTATGGGCGCGGAGGCGAACGCACAAACCGCAGACGGCAAGGACGGTGCGGAGTCCAAGGGGGACGGCGCCGCAGGCTCACAGAAAGCGGAACCCGAGTCGATATCCGCCAAGGCTGAACCGCCAACGGTGGACGTCACGATGCGAGTGAACGAAGGAAAGCAGTACTACGTAAATCGCATCACGTTCGTCGGCAATACGACGACCAGGGACAACGTCATCCGCCGCGAGATGCGGCTCCTCGAGGGGGCGCCGTTCAACACCGAGGCGTTGAAGTTCAGCGTCCGACGGCTCAATCAGCTGGGATACTTCAAGGCGCTCGAAGGGGACGCGATCTCGGTCGACAAGACCCCGGGCGCCGATAACAAAGTTGACGTACGACTGAAATTCGAGGAGCAGAACCGCAACCAGTTGACCTTCGGCGCCGGCGTCTCGCAGTTCGACGGATTCTTCGGTCAACTCTCGTTCCAGACCTCGAACTTCCTCGGCCGCGGCGAGACGTTTACGCTCTCGGCGCAGCAGGGTAATCGCGCGAGGAACTACCAGCTCGCGTTCACTGAACCCTTCCTCTTCGATCGGCCGATGACGGTGGGAGTGGACCTCTTCATCCGGGAGATCCGCTGGATCGGCCTCTTCACGCAGGCGTCCACCGGTGGAAACATCGTCTACGGGTTCCAGACCGGTAACTTCTCACGGATGTTCTTCAACTACAGCTTCGAGCAGACGAGGGTCAAGGACCTCAACGACATTTACAACGATCCGCTCGTCCTCGCGCGCAATCCGTTCCTGCGCGATTCCCTTCTGATCGACACAGAGGGGGGAAAACGCACCATCAGCAAGATCGGCCCAAGCTGGGTCTACAACACGGTCGATCAGCCCATTTTCCCCACGAGCGGCACGCGGTACACATTTTCGGTGGATTTCGCCGGTATTGGCGGGAACACGAATTTCGTCAATCCTCGCGCGGAGGCAATCTGGTACGTGCCGCTCACTCGACGAACGTCTGTAGGCTTCCGAGCGGCCGGCGAGTACATCAGCCCCTGGGGCAGCACCTTGGTACTCCCCATTTTCGAGAAGTTGTATCTCGGCGGCGAGTACAGCATACGAGGGTTCGACATTCGCACGGTTGGACCGCGCGATCCCGTAACAGACCTCGTGTTAGGGGGCAACAAGAGTCTGCTGTTCAACGCGGAATACCTGATACACGTGGCGGGGCCGGTACGTCTCGTCTTGTTCGCTGACGCGGGACAGGTCAGGGATCGCGGACAGAACTTCGCCTGGAAGGAGCCGATGATTCAGCGCACCGTCTCCGGCACGCTGATCCCCGACATCCTCAATCCGTACTCCGTCATCTCCCCCATCAACCGCGACCCGGTGGTGACGACGACGACGATCGGAGAGGCGGCGGCGTTCAAGACCTCGATCGGCGCCGAAATCCGCTTCTTCATGCCGGTCCTGAACGTGCCGTTCCGGCTGATTTTCGCGATGAACCCGAATCGTTACGGAGTGCTGGATAATAATCTGCTCCCAGAGAAGAAGTACAAGTTCCGGTTTGCGGTGGGGACGACATTCTGAGGTATTTGGTCTCCAGTCTCTGGTCTCGAGTCTCTGGCCTCGAGTCTCCGGTGTACTGTCGCGGAAGGACGCAAGACCAAAGACGAAAGACTAGGGACGGGAGACCAGAGACCAGAGACTATCGAAAGGTCATTCATAAATGAGAGCGTTGAAGATGTTGATCGTTGTCGCGGCCATGACGTTCATGCTCGCAGGTGGTCCCGTTTGGGCGCAAACGCCACCGGCGCAGCCGCCCGCCCAGAATCCGCCGGCTGAGCAGCAGAAGCCGGGAGCCACGTCTCCGGCCGCGCAGCCGGCTGCCCAGCCGCAGCCGCCGAGGCCGTTTCCGGAAGGGGCGAAGGTCGCGTTCGTCAATATCAACGCCATTGCAGCAGGATCCTCGGAAGGCAAAGCCGCCACCGCCAAGATCCAGGAGTTCCTCAAGAAGAAGAACGCTGAGATTCAGGAAAGACAGAAGTCGCTGCAGACGCTGCAGACCAAGTTGCAGCAAGGCGTATCGGTCATGAGCGACCAGGCGCGCTCGCAACTTGAAAAGGACATTACGAAGCAGTCACGCGAACTGCAGAGCGCGCAGGAAGACGCGCAACAGGAGCAGCAGCAACTGACGCAGGATCTCCAGAACGAATTTCAGCAGAAGCTCTTTCCCATCGTTGATGCCATTGCGAAGGAGAAGGGGCTGCACATGGTGTTCAGCATCGCCGATTCGGGCATCCTGTGGCCCGATCCGGGTCTTGATTTGACAAACGAAGTGATCAAGCGGTTTGACGCAGCCACGAAGCCTGGAACGACCAAGAAGTAGATTTTGCGCGGACTCAACCTCTCCGGCGCGCTCGACCGGTTATGTTATCGGTATCCCTCGCCGCTTGTGGATGCGGTGACGGAGTTGGATCCGGGGCGCCGAATTGTGGCGGTCAAGAACGTGACCGTCAACGAGGACTTTTTTCAGGGACACTTTCCGGGCCGCCCGCTGATGCCCGGCGTGCTGATGATTGAAACCCTCGCGCAGGTGGCCACTGTGCTCCTGATGGGCGATGGCAGCATGGGTCCGAGCGGGCGCGCGTATTTGCGCGGCGTAGACAGCGCGAAGTTTCGTCGGCAGGTGGTTCCGGGCGATCGATTGCGTCTGGAAGTCGTGATGGGGGCACGCCGGACCGGGCTGGCGCGCGCCCGGGCGACAGCGTCCATCGGCGATGACGTTGTCGCTGAGGCGCAGTTGCTCATGGGGCTGATCGGCGCGCCCGGACCGGGACGAGCCGCCGCGAAGGTCCATCCCACCGCGATCGTCGATCCCGGTGCGTCCATTGGCGCGAACACCGAGATTGGGCCGTACGTCACGATCGGCGCTCAGGTACGCATCGGCAAGGATTGCCGGATCGGTGCTTCCACCGTCATCGACGGAATGACCGAAATCGGCGACGGGAACGAAATATTTCCGATGGCATCGGTTGGGCTGATCCCGCAGGATCTGAAGTTTGGCGGCGAGACGACCAGGCTCATCATCGGCAATCGCAACGTGATCCGCGAGTTCGTCACCATCCACCGCGGCACCGCAGGCGGCGGCGGGCTGACGCGCATTGGCGATCACAACCTGTTCATGGCGTACGCACATGTCGCGCACGACTGTCAGGTGGGGAACGAAACGATTTTCGCGAACGGGGCGACGCTGGCGGGGCACGTGCTCGTCGAGGACTACGCAACCGTCGGGGCGTTTTCTGGAGTTCACCAGTATTGCCGGGTCGGACGCCACGCGTTCATCGGCGGCTATTCGGTGGTCACGAAGGATGCGCTGCCGTTTGCAAAGACTGTCGGCAATCGCGCCAGGATCTACGGCGTGAATACGATCGGCCTGGTGCGCCGGAAGTTTTCGCCGGAATCGATCGCGAAGCTGCGGCGCGCGTACCGGTATCTGCTGCACTCGAACACGAGCCGTGCGCTGGCGCAGATCGAGCGCGATCCGTCGCTGAAATGCGATGAAGTCCAATACGTCCTCGACTTCATCCGGACGTCGACACGAGGTGTGGGGTTACGGCGACCAAGCCGCCGATTAGAAGAAGTGATGGACGAATGACAGCAGAGACGATGTTCAAGGTATGGACGACTCGGGCGATGCTCGTGGCAGTGCTGGCCGTCGGCGTGGCGGCCTGTGACGACGAAACACCGACGTCGCCGAATAATCCGCGGGACCCCGTGACGGAGACATTCACCGGTCAAGTCACACCGAACGGCGCCAAGACTCACACCTTTTCGACGGCAAGTAGCGGCACAGTCACGGCGACGTTGAAGGAAGTAGCCCCCGACAGCGCATTGGTGATCGGTTTCAACCTGGGCAACTGGGACGGCAGTTCCTGCCAGCTGGTGTTTTCCAATACGCAGGCGACGAAGGGCGCGGTTCTGTCTGGGACCGTCTCGGGGATCGGTAACCTCTGCGTGATCGTGAATGACGTCGGCAACATTACCGACGCGCCAGCCTCCTACACCGTCGAAGTCGTCCATCCGTAGCGCGGGCTCCAGACCGTCATGCGGCCCGCAGAACCGGAATTCTGTTCCCCCAGCCGAGCCCCGGTCTAGCTCTGTGTCGCGGATAGGCCTCATCGCTGGGAATGGACGCTTTCCGTTCCTGGTCCTCCAGGGCGCCCGGGATCTCGGGCACGATGTCACGATCGTTGCCGTCAAGGAAGAAGCATTCACCGACCTCGAGGATGCCGCCCGCCGCGCGAGGGCTGACTTTCATTGGGTCTCGCTCGGCCACCTGGGCAAGTGCATCAGGATTCTCAAGGCCGCCGGCGTGCAGCAGGCGGTCATGGCCGGCCAGGTCAAACACGTCAGCATTTTCTCCGGCATCATTCCCGATCTCACACTCCTTGCCGTATTGTCTCGGCTGAAGAGCCGCAACACGGACGCCCTGATCAGCGCCGTGGCGGACATCATGCGCGCGGAAGGAATTGAGCTCCTCGACTCGACGGCGTTCCTCGCGCCGCTCCTCGCCAAGCCTGGGGTGCTGACGAATCGTGCGCCAAGCGAAGAAGAACGCGCCGACTTCGAGTTTGGTTATCAGATGGCGGATACCATCGCGGCGCTCGACATCGGCCAGACAATCGCCGTCAAGCACAAAGCGGTGGTCGCGGTTGAAGCCATGGAAGGCACCGACGAAGTAATCGGGCGAGCCGGACATCTCGCCGGCCCTGGCGTTCGCATCGTCAAGGTCGCGAAACCGAACCAGGACATGCGGTTCGACGTCCCGGTGATCGGTCTGGCCACGATTCAGGCCATGCGCATTGCCGCCGCGTCCGCCCTCTCCATCGATGCCGAACGAACGCTCGTCCTCGACGGCAAGGATGTATTCGCTTCGGCGAACGAGGCCCATATTGCGATTGTCGGCCGACGGCGGGAATCCTGATGGCTGAGCCGCTGCGAACGGCAGTGATCGGCATCGGTCATCTGGGCCGTCACCACGCGAGGCTCCTGGCGTCGATGCCAGGGGTTACGTTGACGGCGGTTGTGGATAACGTGCCCGAGCAGGCTGCAGAGGCCGCGGCTTCAACCGGCGCACGCGCCTGCGCCGATTATCGCGAACTGTTCGACGCCGTTGATGCGGTCGTCGTGGCGGTCCCCACCGAGCTCCATCGCGAGATCGCCGTGCCATTTCTCGAACGCGGCATTGCCGTCCTCGTCGAGAAACCCATGTCGCGGTCGATCGCCGACGCAGACGTCATGCTCGAGGCGGCGCGCAGAAACAATGCGGTGCTCGCCGTTGGCCACACGGAACGGTATAACCCGGCGGTTACGACGATCGTTCCGCTCGTCACGTCCCCGCGCTTTATCGAAGTGCATCGCCTCAGCGCTTTTCCCGAGCGCAGCCTCGACATCGATGTCGTCTTTGACCTGATGATTCACGATCTCGATATCATCATCTCAATCGTCGGTAGCGAGGTCACGTCGATCGAGGCCGTTGGCGTGCCAGTCCTGACCGCGAAGTACGACATTGCCAACGTGCGTCTCCGCTTTGCCTCCCGGTGCATTGCGAATCTGACGGCAAGTCGGATAAGCCGCGACCGCGTGAGGAAACTGCGGTTCTTTCAGCCCGACTCCTATCTCTCGATCGATTACGCTTCACAGGAAATCGAAGGATGGCGGCTGGTGCGACGCGACGGCGAACGGCCGCGAATTGAAGGCGGACCGATTCCGGTGGAACGCGACGAACCGCTGCGGCGCGAGCTGGCCGACTTCGTGCGCGCGGCCCGCACGCACACGAAGCCGCTGGTCGATGGCGAAGCCGGGCGGAAAGCACTGGCGCTGGCGTCGCAGATTGCGGAGAAGATGGAGAGTGCTGTGTGATGACCCGGCGATACGGGCGTCACGGTTGGCCTTCGGCCTTCACGACGACACGACGACACGACGAACACGACGCTAAGCAAGTCGAATGGCGACACGCGCGCGTGCTGGCGCGCGCTTCGCGCGGTGGTGGGGATGCGAACCGGCGAATACAAGTCGCGATGTCAATTCTGTGCGGCTTGTATTCGCGGTTCGCATCCCCGCCAAGCCGGCCGCAGGCCGGCCGCCAGCACGCATCATCCGTGATCTTCCGTCGTCGTGTCGTCGAGTCGTCGTGGCGTCGTGCTAAGGCGTCGCCCCGTGCCGCGTGACAGTGAATGACGCATGTATAAGGATCTCAACGAATTCATCGCCGCGCTCGACCGCGAGCGCGAACTGGCACGGATCACCGATCCGGTCAGTCCGGACCTGGAGATCTGTGCCATCACCGACCGTGTCTCGAAGTCGCAGGGTGGCGGGCCCGGGCTCCTCTTCGAACGTCCCACCGGATCGTCGATCCCTGTTGCCATCAACCTGTTCGGTTCGCTGAAGCGAATGTGCATGGCGCTTGGCGTCCACACGCTGGACGAGGTCGCACGGGAGATTGAAGAGATCGCGACCCCGAAGATGCCCGCTGGCATGCTCGACGCCCTGAAGATGCTGCCCACGCTCAATCGGCTTCGCGACGTGATGCCGAAGACCGTGTCGTCGGGTGCGTGCCAGGAAGTTGTGGATCGCAACGGCTCGCTCGACGATCTGCCGATCCTGAAATGCTGGCCGGAGGATGGCGGACGCTACATCACGCTTCCCCTCGTCTTTACACGCGATCCGGAGACCGGGGCACGAAATATTGGCACCTACCGGATGCAGGTTTACGACGGCCGGACAACCGGCATGCACTGGCAGCGCCACAAGGGTGGGGCGCAGCATTATCGAGTCGCAGAAAGACTAGGGCGCCGGATGCCGGTGGCGGTCGCGCTTGGCGCAGATCCGGCGCTGACGTATTCAGCGACGGCGCCAATGCCCGAAGGCCTCGACGAATTGATGCTGGCGGGCTTCCTTCGTCGCGAGCGCGTGGAACTCGTGAAATGTGTCACGGTCGATCTGGAAGTCCCCGCGAATGCCCAAATCGTGCTCGAGGGATACGTCGAGCCCGGGGAGCGGAGGACCGAGGGGCCGTTCGGCGACCATACCGGTTTCTATTCACACCCCGACGAATATCCGGTCTTCCACCTCACCTGCGTGACGCATCGGCGGAATCCGATTTACCTGACCACGGTCGTCGGCATACCGCCGATGGAGGACTACTACCTCGGCAAGGCCAGCGAGCGCATCTTCCTTCCGTTGATCCGGAAGACACTCCCGGAAATCGTGGACATGCACTTTCCGGCTGCCGGCATCTTCCACAACATCGTGATCGTCTCGATCGACAAGCGATACCCCGGCCACGCACGCAAGATCATGAATGCGTTCTGGGGACTCGGGCAGCTCATGTTCTCCAAAACTATCATCGTGGTGGACAAGGATGTGGACGTCCAGAACGAGGCTGAGGTGGCGTGGATCGTCGGAACTCACTACGATCCGCAGAGGGACATCCAGTTCACGCGCGGCCCCGTTGACGATCTCGAGGATGCCAGCGACCTGCCCGCGTACGGCAGCAAGATGGGGATCGACGCGACTCGCAAGTGGACGTCTGAGGGCTTCATGCGTCCGTGGCCGAGAAGAATTGCCATGACTGAGGAGGCTGCGCGGAAGGCGGACGCCCACTGGGAGAAGATCAAGTTGGGATGGAAGGCATGAAGCCCCTGGAGATGTTGGCGGAACGGGTCAGCGCCGGCGCCTCCGTCACGCCGGCTGACGCGCAGCTCCTCATCGAAAGCCGCGATTTGATTGCGGTTGGCATGATGGCAGACGAGGTGAGACGCCGTCTTCACGGCCTTCGGACGACGTTCGTTCGAGTATTTGAAGTTCACGTCAGTGCGGTTCCGGCCTCACTCCCGGCTTCTCTGATGGCCGGTGAGATTCGCATGGTCGGCGACCCGGATTCTCTCGACGCGGCGCTGGCGGTGGTGTCGTCGGTGCGCGGAATTTCGCAGACGAGGCCGTTGACGGGGTTTTCCTTGGCGAGTCTGTCGAAGTTTGGCGTTCCGGTTCGTGAAGTGTCCCGGCAACTGAGAGACGCGGGTCTGGACGCAATCGCGGAGGTCTCGCTGGATAGTGTCACCGATGCGAGTGCAGTCGCGGACGTGCGCGAGGGCGGTCTAGAGGCATATCGATTGACCATTCAGCAATACGGCGAGGGTTCCGGAACGGACCTGCTCGAGCGTGCATCCGATCTCCAGCGATCGGTTGGAGGCTTCCGCGCCTTTGCTCCGTTACCGCGGGTCCTCTCAGCCGTGACACCAACGACGGGCTACGACGATGTGAAACTGGTGGCGACGGCGCGCTTGATGGTGACGAACATTCCGTCTATTCAAGTAGACTGGCCGCTCTACGGTCCGAAGCTCGCGCAGGTGGCACTGACGATGGGTGCAGACGACGTCGATGGCATCGCGGCGTTCGATCCGGCCTCGCTTGGGTCGAGGCGAAGTGCACTCGCCGAGATCGTCGGCAACATCCGCGCGGCGGCTCAGGAACCCGCCGAGCGCAACGGTCGCTTCGAGGTTCTTCGAGTGGTCGAATGAAAACCGTCCGCCTCGGGGCCGTTGACTATCTGAACGCCCGTCCCCTCGTCTATGGCCTGGAACTTCACAGTCATCGATTCTCGCTGCGCTTCGATGTGCCGTCGAAGTGTGCCGCCTTGCTGCACGAGCGCTCGATCGATGTCGGTATGATCCCGTCAATCGAGTACTTACGCGGCCATCAGTCGTACCGCCTCGTTCCTGACCTCGGGATCATCTCGGACGGTCCGGTTGCTTCGGTGGCGATGTTTACGACAAGACCAATGGATCGCATCCGCACGATTGCCGCGGACACCAGTTCTCGAACATCGAGCGGACTTCTGCAGGTCTTGTGCGTGGAGGCGTTCGGCGTCGATGCCGAGTTCGTGCCCATGGCGCCACAACCGGACGAAATGCTGCGGCGGTGCGATGCCGCGCTGCTCATCGGTGATACGGCGCTCTTCCTCGATCATTCGGCGCGCGGGTTGACGAAGATCGACTTGGGCGAGGCGTGGACCCGACTCACCGGACTCCCGTTCGTCTGGGCGTTTTGGGCCGGTCGGCCCGACGCCCTGTCGAGCGAGGACGTGGCCGAACTGATCGCGGCGCGCAACCGTGGCGTCGTGGCATCGGACGAGATTGCCGCCGAATATTGCGGCCCTGCGCGGGCGTCGCTCGGCCAGGCGTATTTGCGCGACAATATCCGGTATAGCCTTGGCGATCGGGAACAGGCCGGGCTGCGGCATTTTTTTGAACTCGCGTTGAAGCACGATGTGGTCGAGGAGACGCGCGAGCTCGAGTGGTATTAGGCGCAGTGCACGATGAGACGAGCGTAACGGCCGGGGCCTTCGGCCTTCACGACGAGCACGACGACACGACGTAAAACAATTGGACGTCGTGTTCTTCGTGTCGTCGTGGCCTTCGTGTCATGACTCGTGTCGATCGTGTCAGCGTGACATCGAAGGAACGTCAAAAGTGAGCAATTGTCGATGAGCCTTGATCGCACCGTCGATCGCGTTGAACGCGGCGAGCGCGTCGACCGCGCCGAGGCCCTCGCGCTCTATCGCAACGCGCCCACCTGCACGCTCGGTCGTCTCGCTGACGCCATCCGCGCGCGGAAACACCCCGAAGGCCTCGTCACCTACATCATCGATCGCAACGTCAACTACACGAATATCTGCGTGGCGCGCTGCACCTTCTGCGCGTTCTATCGGCCAGTCGGATCCTCCGAAGGCTACGTCCTTGGATTCGAAGAGATCTTCCGGAAGATCGACGAGACGATCTCGTTGGGCGGCGGACAGCTGCTGCTGCAGGGTGGGCACAACCCCGACCTGCCTCTCGAGTGGTACGAGGATCTCTTCCGCGCAGTGAAAGTGCGCTACCCGGCGTTTCGACTTCACGCGCTTTCCCCCCCGGAAGTCATTCATCTGTCACGGATGTCTCGACTCCCTGTAGCGCAGGTCATCGAGCGCCTGATCGCAGCGGGCCTCGACAGCATACCGGGTGGTGGTGCGGAGATTCTGGTGGACCGCGTCCGGAAGCTGCTCAACTGCTATACGAAGGCCGCTGCCGACGAGTGGCTGGACGTCATGCGCCACGCCCATCATGCAGGACTGCGCACCACAGCCACCATGATGTACGGAACGGTGGAGACAGAAGGGGAACGGATCGAGCATCTGTTCAGGCTTCGCGAGCTTCAGGATGAGACCGCCGGTTTCACCGCATTCATCACCTGGAGCTACCAGCCGGAGCACACGGAACTTGGCGGCAACGAAGCAACCGGTGTCGAGTACTTGCGGACGCTCGCACTGGCCCGGATTGTCCTCGACAATTTCGACAACCTCCAGGCGTCGTGGGTGACGCAGGGTGGGAAGGTCGGACAACTGAGCCTCGCCTACGGCGCCAACGACATGGGCAGCGTCATGATCGAGGAAAACGTCGTCCGCGCGGCGGGTGCGAGTTACTGCATGGACGAGATCGAGATCGTGCGGAACATCGAGAACGCCGGTTTTGTTCCGAAGCGCCGCAACATGCATTACGAGATTCTGGGCGATCCCATCTTCCGCGAGCGTGCCGTTCCGAGGATGCGGGAGCTTGCGGTCGCTCGGCTTGACGGCGACGTGAGCCGGCCGCCAGAGGTCGCGCGTTATGCCGCCCGCAGCGCCGCGGAAAAGAAGGCGCGACTGACCGGTCATTGATCGTTCACCGTGCCGCGTGGGTTCTGCCCATGGCGGCGCCTCCCATTCGCGACGGCTGGGTCGCGATCGATCGCGGCTGCATCACGGCCACGGGCGCCGCCCCATGTCCGGAACACCTCAGGCGGTTCGAAGCGGGGAATCATCCGGATCGCCGAGTCATCCTTCCGGGCCTTGTGAACGCCCACGTTCACCTCGAGTTGTCGTGGATGCGTGGTGAGGTTCCACCGGCCGCGTCAATGCCGGCCTGGGCGTCACAGCTGATGGCTGTTCGACGCGCGCGGGAGAGCGATCCGGTCGCACCTCTACGCGACGCCATCGATCAAGCCCGCTCCTTTGGCACGGCCCTCGTGGGTGACGTCACCAACACGCTGGCGAGTTATGCGGGACTGCTCGAGACGCAAATGCGCGGCGCGGTGTTCTTCGAGCAGCTGGGTTTTCGGACGACGGAGCCGCGGGGGCGAGCTGCGGAAGCCGCGGCGAAGGTCAAAGCCCTGCAACCGACCAGTCGTCTTCGAGCCTATGTTGCGCCGCATGCGCCATATTCACTATCACCTGATTTCCTTCATGCGATTGGTGAGCTTGGGGCCCCGATCGTCGAGATCCACCTCGGCGAGTCCCGGGAAGAAGTGGAGTTTCTCCGCGACGGGACTGGGGCCTGGCGTGAAGTACTCGAGAGTCTCGGAGTCTGGGACGATCGGTGGGTGGCGCCGGGATGCGGACCCGTTGAGTATCTCGCGCGGGTGGGTTTGCTCGATTCGCGGCTGCTTGCCGTGCACGGTGTGCAGCTGACGGATGAGGAACTCGGGAAACTGGCAGAAGTGGGTGCCACACTCGTGACGTGTCCGCGCAGCAACCTGTGGACGGGCGCCGGGGCGGCTCCAATTGCGCGGTTCTATCGCTCGGGCGTGCGCGTGGCGGTGGGTACGGACAGCCTCGCCAGCGTCGATGACTTGAACATTTTCGCCGAGCTCGCCGCAATGCGGGCCGCCGCGCCGGATGTGAAGGCCTCTCGTCTGCTGGAGAGTGCGACGCGGGCGGGCGCCGAGGCGCTTGGCTTCGGTGCAGAGCTTGGGACGATCGACTCCGGGAAGCACGGCGCGCTCATCGCTGTCCGCCTGCCGGGGGGCGTCGAGGATGTGGAAGAATACCTGGTAGGTGGCATCGAAGCCGGGGATATCGAGTGGCTTGACGCCGATTAGCGTGGCGCCACTGTCGAATCGGCATTGGTGCGGGCACCCCGCGGGTCCTGTCGCTCGGCAGCCCATTGGGATGCAAGCGCGACGTGGCGAGGGGTACCGGTACTCGCGCTTGATCCCAATGGGCGCCCGCCGAGCGCCACCCGCGAGCCCGCGCGAATGCCGATTCGATGACGGTATTCCGATGGAGACAGGTACAAATGTGACGCGCCGCTCGATTCGTCTTTTGACCTACGCGTCATTCGTGCGATTCAGCCACTCCGTCTTCGCCCTGCCCTTTGCCCTGACGGGCGCGCTCCTCGCTGTGCATCGCGGCGGTCCTGCATCCCTTGATGGACTCGGCAGACGGCTGCTGTGGATAGTCGTGGCCATGGTTGCGGCGCGGAGTGCGGCCATGGGCTTCAATCGCCTGGTCGATGCCCGCTACGATGCCGTCAATCCCCGAACCGCCATGCGCGAGCTGCCGCGAGGCCTGATGACCGTGCGCGAAGCCATCGTGTTCGTCGTGTCGACGTCGCTGATTTTTGTGTTGGCAGCGTGGATGCTGGGGCCGCTGTGCTTCGCCCTTTCGCCCGTCGCTCTTGCGATCGTCTTCTGGTACTCCCTCGCCAAGCGCGTCACGAGCTATACCCAGTTGTTTTTGGGGCTGGCGATGGCCGTTGCGCCGGTCGGCGGATGGCTGGCCGCCGGCGGGCGCGAAGGATGGGAGCCGTGGCTGCTCGGTCTCGCGATTGGGTGCTGGGTGGGCGGGTTCGACGTGCTCTACGCCTGTCAGGATCTGCCGGTGGACCGGGCTCATGGGCTGCACTCGATTCCCGTACGCTTCGGCGTCGCGCGTTCGCTGGCCATTTCCCGAGCCCTGCACGTGATGGCGGTGCTGGCACTCGCGGCGCTCGCGCCGGTCGCAGATCTGGGTTGGTTCTATCTCGCGGGTGTTGCTGGTGTAGCCGTGTTGCTCGTCTACGAGCAGTCGCTCGTGAGTGAGCAGGATCTCTCACAGGTCAAGCGCGCGTTCGATCTGAATGGTTATGTCGGTATTCTCTACATGGTGACGACGGCCGTGGCGGTCTACGTGCAGTGGATGTGAGGGCTCGCTTGAGCACAAGTTCTTCGGCATGAGCAACGGCCGTCGAAGTATCGCTGTCGCCATCACCGGTGCCAGCGGCGCTGTTTACGCCACGAGGACGCTCGCTGCCCTCCTCGAACGGGGCTGCCATGTCGAACTTGTGGTCTCCGACTACGGCAAGCGACTGCTGCGGGACGAGCTCGGCGACGGCGCGGCGATCGACAAGCTGCAGGAATTTCTGACGTCGATGTACGGGCCGGGTGTCGGCAACGGGAGCTTCACGTCGTACAGCAACAAGGATCTTGGCGCGAAGATCGCGAGCGGAAGTCAGGACTGTGAGGCGATGGTCGTCGTGCCCTGTTCGATGAAAACGCTGGCAGGCATCGCGCACGGCCTGTCCCGTAACCTCATCGAACGCGCCGCCGACGTCATGTTGAAGGAGCGTCGCACGCTCGTTCTCGTTCCGCGCGAAACGCCGATGAGCCTTCCGCAGCTTCGCAATATGGTGCTCTGCGCCGAAGCCGGAGCGATGGTGTTGCCGGCGATGCCGGCCTTCTATCAAATGCCAAAGACGCTTGATGATCTGGCCGATTTCATGGCCGGCAAGATCCTCGGCGCACTTGGGCTGCCTCACGAGCTGTATCCGCCGTGGAAAGGGTAACGGTCGACAAGAATCCGTCGCGAATCGCGGGCATGTTCGACGCGATTGCTCCGCGGTACGACCTGCTGAACCATGTCCTGAGCGTCGGCATGGATCGCCGCTGGCGGGATCGCGCGATCGAGGCTCTCTCGCTGCCGCCCGGCAGTCGAATCCTCGACTTGTGCACCGGCACGGGTGACCTCGCGATCGCGGCCACTCGACTGGTCGCTCCGGTCTCGGTCATCGGCGTGGATTTTTCGGGAGAAATGCTGCGCCGTGCGCAGGCGAAGGTCCGCGAACTGTCGCTTCCCGGCACCATCAAACTGGTCCGGGGCGATGCCACCCGCATCCCGCTCCCCGATGCGTCGTGCGATGCGGCGACCATTGGCTTTGGCATTCGCAACGTCGCCGATCCGCAGCGAGCACTGGCAGAGTTGGCCAGGGTGCTTCGGCCCAGCGGCCGTCTCGCCATCCTCGAATTCGGTCAACCTCGAATTCCGGGAATTCGGACGCTGTATTCGTGGTACTTCCGCTACCTCCTGCCGCGTGTCGGACGTACCGTTTCAAGGCACAGCAGCGCCTATTCGTACCTGCCGGCCTCCGTTGGTCACTTTCCGCCACCGGACGAGTTCAGCGCCATCATCGCTGCCACAGGTTTTTCACAAGTCCAAGCCGTCCCGCTGACCTTTGGCATCGTCTATCTCTATGTCGCCGCTCGAAGGGTCACATGAGATCAGGAGATCAAGAGAAATCAACAGGAGATAAGGAGTTCAGGAGAGTGTCCGCGCCAGACCCGGTCCGCGTCTTACATCTTCGCCGGAACGCGGGCCGGGTCTGACGCGGACTTTCCTGATCTCGTGACCTCCTGTTGATTTTCTCCTGACCTCCTTATCTCATGTGGCGCGAGCGGCGCCAAAGAGGCTGGGGCTTGGACGTTGCGAGTTATAATCGTTTAACTCCCTGATGTACTTCGACTTCGAGGACCATCGGCCGGATACACCGACCATCCCGCGGCCCATGTCGCCGCGCGAGGTCGTGCTGATTACCGTCAATCTGCACCTCGTCGTCCTCGTCGCCATACTGCTTGGTCCGAGGCTCCCGTTCATCAAGGCCATCGAAGCGCGGAGGCAACAGGCGCAAGCCGAATTGCAGCGGAAGCTCGACGAGCAGAAGAAGTCGGCGCGGTTTGTCTTCGTTCAGCCAAAGTTGGACCTGAAAGCGCCGGCGCCGCCGCCGCGCGCGGAGCTTTCCGACCTCGATCGCCGTGCGAGGACCGTCGAACGCGCGCCAAATCCTCGCAACGACATGCCGTTCTCTCGCGGAAACAGTCCGGAACGGATGGAAGCGTCACGTGCAGCGCCGGCAGCGCGCGCGCCCGAGCCGCCGGCAGAGACCCCCGCTCCGCCTGCTCCGGATTCGAATTCGTTGATGTTGCCCGACAGCCTGTCACCGGCGCGACCTCCGGCGGCCACCCAGCCGAGAGGATCGACGGGCGTGATTGCCGACGCGATTCGCAACGTCCAGAAATACACGCAAAAGGAGACGTTCGCCAATCTTGGTGGCGGTGGCCTGCAGGACATTGCGCCTTCGATTCAGTTCGACACGAAAGGTGTGGAGTTCGGTCCGTGGCTCCGGCGCTTCATCGCGCAGATCCGGCGCAACTGGTTCGTCCCGTATGCCGCGATGAGTATGCACGGCCACGTGGTCGTGACGTTTTACGTGCACAAGGATGGACGGATTACCGATCTGGCTGTGCTGAAGCCCTCCGACGTCGATGCCTTCACGCATTCGGGGCGGAACGCGATTGCCGCGTCGAATCCCACCATTCCACTGCCGCCGGAGTACCCGGACGACAAGGCATTCTTCACCGTTACCTTCTATTTCAACGAAAACCCTTCGTGACATGGAGTGGCCGAACCGCTCGCAGCAGTGGGGCTTGATCCTGCTGCTGGCGTGTCTGGTGGTTCTTGCGGCACTTCGGACGTGCGGTTTCGGGAGCACGCCTTGAATGCGCGCAAACGTCTGCATTGCCATCCTCGGTCCGACGGCGGTAGGGAAGAGCACGCTCGGCATCAACCTCGCCAAACGGCTGACTGGCGAGGTCGTCAGTTGTGATTCCACCGCCGTGTATCGCGGGTTCGACATCGGAACGGACAAAGTCCCGCTCGATCAACGCGACGGCATTCCTCATCACATGATCGACGTGGCCGATCCTGTCGAGGAGTACTCGGCGGCGCGGTATTCCCGCGAGGCGGCCGCCGTCATTCGGTCGATAACCGCGCGGGGCGGACTCCCCATCCTCGTGGGTGGCACGGGACTCTACTATCGCGCGCTGACGCGAGGCCTGTTTCCCGGGCCGTCGCGAGACGAAGCGTTGCGGGCACGTCTCGAGCGCGTTGCTCTCCGGCGGGGGCCTGAACGTCTGCACCGATGGCTTCGCCGGGTCGATCCCGATGCGGCCGATCGCATCCAGCCGCGCGACTTGAAACGCATCATTCGCGCCTTGGAGGTCTACCTGCTGACGGGGCGGTCGATCACCGCTCATTTCGCCGAGACGGTGTCGCCGCTGGCGGGGTACACGGTTGTGTCCTTCGCGTTGCGCATTCCTTCCGATCAAACGGCGCTGCGCGTTGCCCGCCGCGTGGACGCGCAGTTCGAGGGCGGATTGCTCGACGAGATTCGGAACCTGCTCGCGTCCGGTGTGCCACCGACCGCGCATCCCTTCACGGGACTCGTATACCGTCAGGCGCTCGAGCACCTCCGCGGAGTCCGCGACGAGCGCGCGACACGTGAGCTGATTGTTCGCGAGAACCGGAAGTACGCGCGGCGGCAGTTGATCTGGTTCAGAAAAGAGCCTAATCTACGCTGGATTCACGCCGCAGGCGAACGCGAGGAGACTCTGGAGGAGGTCACCCGTGCCCTCGCGGCCATGGAGATTCGCCGCGATGCCCCAAATACGTGAGTCGAAGCCGTCATCTGCCCAGCCGAACATTCAGGACGTCTTCCTCAATTACGCTCGACGTGAAAAGCTTGCCGTACTGGTGCGGCTCATGGATGGCACCGAGTTCGAGGGACGGGTCAAGAACTTCGATCGCTTCGCAGTGATCATCGAGCATTCCGGTGCCGACCACATGGTCTTCAAGCACGCCATTGCGACCATCCGGTCGCCTCGGACGATAGGTAATTACTACTCGACACACGAGGGCTAGCGCCTGCGGCCCGACGCCATTCATCGCGTCATTCTGATCGTCCTCGATAGTGTCGGGGTCGGCGAACTTCCCGATGCCGCCCAATACGGAGACGAGGGGAGCAACACGCTCGGCAATATCGCGCGGCGCGTGCCGCTGCGAGTGCCCGCCTTGCGGTCACTTGGACTCGAACGCGCCGCGGCTATTCCGGCTGAAACCAGCACGGATCCACGGGGTGCGTTCGGGCGCATGGCGGAGGCCTCTCCCGGCAAGGACTCGGTCACCGGCCACTGGGAGTTGATGGGCCTCGTCCTCGATCGTCCATTTCCGACATTTCCATTTGGTTTTCCAGACGAATTGATCCGCACGTTCGAAACACGCATCCGTCGCGGCACGATTGGCAACATCGTCGCGTCAGGCACCGTCATCATTCAACAGCTCGGACCGGAACACGTCCGCACCGGTAAGCCGATTGTCTACACCTCAGCCGACAGCGTTTTTCAGATCGCCGCGCACGAAGACGTCGTTCCTCTTGCCGAGTTGTATCGATATTGCGAGATCGCCTTCGATCTGGCCGCCCGCGGCTACGGCGTGGGCCGCGTCATTGCGCGTCCCTTCATTGGCGAGGGAGGGCACTATATGCGAACGGCAAACCGTCGGGATTATGCGCTGACGCCGTTTGAAGACACGGCGCTCGACCAGCTCACCGCGGCAGGGGTTCCGGTGCATGCCATCGGCAAGGTGGAGGATCTGTTCGCGGGCCGCGGCATCACGTCAGCCGTACACACGAAGAGCGACGATCATGGGATGGACGAGGTGTTCCACGCGCTCGGTTCGCGTGACCGCGGCCTCATCTTCGCGAACCTGGTGGATTTCGATACGGTGTACGGTCACCGGAACGACGTCAGCGGGTATGCCGAAAACCTCGAGCGCTTCGATCGCCGCCTCGCGGAGCTGCTGCCGCAGCTGCGGCCTGGCGATATGCTGATCGTGACCGCCGACCACGGTAACGATCCGTCCACGCCAAGCACCGACCACTCGCGTGAGTATGTTCCGGTATTTGTCGCTGGCGACCGTGTACGATCGGGGGTGGATCTCGGGGTTCGATCAACGTTCGCCGACGTGGGTCAGACAGTCGCGGAAGTGTTTGGCGTCGGGCCGCTGAGGCATGGGCGCAGCTTCCTGGGGGAGATTTTAGTACCGGCGACAGCCGCTGGAATTGATCAACAGGAGATAAGGAGACAAGGAAGAGACAGCGCGTGAACGTCACGAATTTGCGCTTTGCCTTGGGCGCCCGACGGAGCGCCGTGCATCGTTTCAGAAGTCGCACGTTTCTCCCTTTCTCCCCTTCTCCTTTTTTCTCTTGGCAATCGACGACACCGTGGCAGCGAACGACGTCCGTATGAGCACTGACGCCCGCATCATCTCGATCCGCGAACAACTCGAGCAACGCGAACGCGAGGTCCTCGCGCCGCAGGCGGCCAAGAGTGCGGACACACGCGGGCGTCTGAGAACCGAAGCAGAAGACCCGATTCGCCCGGCCTTTCAGCGCGACCGCGATCGCATCATCCACTGCAAAGCCTTTCGACGGCTGAAGCACAAAACGCAGGTGTTCTTTGCGCCGACGGGCGATCACTACCGAACCCGTCTGACACACACCCTGGAGGTGTCCCAGATCGCGCGCAGCATTGCCAAGGTGCTGCAGTTGAACGAAGAGCTGACTGAGGCGATTGCGCTTGGGCACGATCTCGGGCATACGCCCTTTGGGCACGCCGGGGAACGCGTGTTGAACGATCTGATTCCCGGTGGGTTCAACCATTACGAACAGAGCCTGCGGATTGTCGATGTGCTCGAGCGAGACGGTCAGGGACTGAATCTCACCTGGGAAGTCCGCGACGGCATCGCCCGGCATTCCAAGGGCAAGAGCGGCATGCCCGTCGGTGCTGATCCGGAGCATCGAGCGAGCACGCTCGAAGGACAGATCACACGGGTCTCAGACATCATCGCGTATGTGAACCACGATATCGATGACGCTGTCCGGGCGGGGATCCTCCGTCATGACGATCTGCCTGCGCCACCAGTGACGGTGTTGGGTCGAACCTCGTCCGAGCGCATTGGAACGATGGTGACTGACGTGGTGTTGCAGACGATCGAAGGGGGGCTCACGGAAATCCGGATGAGCGAGGGAATTCTCCAGGCAACTCTCGGTCTCCGTAGTTTCCTGTTCGACGCGGTCTATGAGAATGAGATCGCCACGGCGGAGTTCCCGAAAGCCGCCGGCATTCTCGGCGGGCTGTGGGAGAAGGTGAGAGAGCGGCCAGAGGAATTTCTCGACCGCAGAACCGTGGAAACCGAGGGCGTGGACAAGGCAGCCAGCGACTTCCTGGCGGGAATGACCGACCGGTTTGCGGTGAATCTCTACGAACAGTTGTTCATCCCGAAGCCTTGGGTGTCGTTGAGAAATCTCTAGCCCCGAGCCCCGAGCCACTACCGTGAGGTATAATGACGGGTTTGCGCTATGTTGATCGACCTCAACAAACTGCACGGTCGTCAGCACGTGGAGCGCTCGTTCGCCCCCGCGACCTTCGATCCGCAGGACGAGGATTTCCGGGTCGCCGTCCCGGTTGAGCTGTCGATGGACGTCCAAAAGGCGGGAGCGGACACGTTCCACGTGGCGGGCCACGTCCGGACCTCGTTGGAGCTCGATTGCAGCCGCTGCCTCGAACCGTTTCTCGTGCCGGTCGACGCGACCTTCGATCTGCGCTACGTCCCGCAGGCGCAGAATGCTGGCGAAGAGGAACGCGAGATCAGGGATGAGGACCTGGCAACGGCGTATTACCGCGAAGGGCTTCTCGACGTCACCGAGTTGCTGCGCGAGCAGTTTCAGTTGGCGCTGCCGATGAAGCCGCTGTGCAGAGACGACTGCCGGGGGTTGTGCCCCGCGTGCGGAACGAATTTGAACCAGACGAGGTGTGGCTGCGCGGCCAAATGGGAAGATCCCAGGCTCGCGCCGCTCAAGAGCTTACTGAACGGCAAGACGGAGAACTCATAATGCCAAATCCCAAACGGCGGCACTCGAAGACGCGCACCGCAAAGCGCCGCACCCACGATGCGTTGAAACCGGTACCGCTCGGCACGTGCCCGCAGTGTCAGGAATCGAAATCTCCGCACCAGGTCTGCCCGCATTGCGGCTACTACAAAGGGCGTCAAGTCCGGCCAGTGGCCGAGGAGTAGCAGCAGTTTTTGACGCAGCTGGAAGAGCGCCTGCGGCCGCGGCGAGCGCCCAGCCTCCGCCAAGGCTACGGCGGGTCCGCCGTAGCTTCAGCGAAGGCGGAAGCGAAGCGAGACGAGCCCTAAGAAATGCTAACCGGCCACTGAATGCGAATCGCCATTGACGCCATGGGCGGCGATGACGCGCCCGCCAGTGTCGTGAGTGGCGCGCTCGTCGCCGCGCGTCATTTTCAGCTCGCGTTGCTGCTCGTTGGCGATCGCGGGGCGATTGAGCGCGAACTTGGCCGCCATCCTGGTAGCACGTCACTGGATATTCAGATCCTGCACGCCGCGCAGCGCATCGAGATGGAGGAATCGGCAGGTAACGCGCTGCGGCGCAAGCCGGACGCCTCGATTCGCGTGGCCGCAGCCGCCGTCCGTGACGGCAAGGCGTCGGCGCTTTTCAGCGCCGGCCACACCGGCGCGTCACTGATGGCTGCTCACGCAGCCTTCGGCCGCCTGCCCGGCGTGGATCGCCCCGCCCTCGCGACAATCATCCCAACCCGGCAGCATCCAGCGGTGTTGCTCGATTCGGGGGCCACGGTCGAGTGTCGTCCTCATCATCTGGTGCAGTTTGCCGTCATGGGTGTGGCCTATGCGCGCGTCGCACTTGAGTGTCCCGACCCCCGCGTCGGACTGTTGTCGATTGGTGAGGAAGAAACCAAGGGAAACGATCTCACGCGCGAGGCGCACCAGCTGCTGAAACACGCGCCGATACGCTTCGTCGGCAACATCGAGGGACGCCACGTATACGCTGGCGAGGCCGACGTCATCGTGTGCGACGGGTTCACCGGAAATGTGACGTTGAAAATCAGCGAGGGTCTGGTCGAGACCGTTGACGGCTTGCTGCGCGAGGAACTCTCGAGCACGTTCGGCACGCGAGTGGGCTATCTCCTGTCCCGACAAGCATATCGACGTTTTCGAAAGCGTCTCGACTATTCCGAGTACGGCGGTGCGCCGCTCGTCGGTCTCAACGGTCTCTGCGTTGTCGGTCACGGCCGATCATCGCCGAAGGCGGTGCGAAACGCCGTCGCCATGGCCGCGCGGTTCGTGAGCGAAGGACTGCTCGGGAAGCTGGCCCACGAGATTCAAACCGTTGTTCAGTAAGCAGGGAAGACGCGAACGAGCGCCGCGAGTGAGCCACGCGCGCCGCCTTCGCCGAAAGGCGGCTACGGCGAGCCAAGGCGGAGCGGGGCACGGGGCCCCCGCGCCCGCCTTCGCGGTCGCGGAGAATTGCGGTGCGACCGGCTCCGGCGAGGTCACGCCGTAGCCTTGGCGGAGGCGGAAGCCTGTCGGGGAGTCCGAGGGGCAACGCCCCTCGGTTGAATAATGCTTGCATTCATTTTCCCAGGACAAGGTGCGCAGAAGGTCGGGATGGGGAAGACCCTTGCCGAGCAGTTTGCCGTATGCCGCGACACATTCACCGAAGCAGACGAGGCGCTGGGCCATTCGCTGAGCAGACTCTGCTTCGAAGGGCCGGAAGATCAGCTGCTTCTCACCGAAAATGCGCAGCCGGCCATCCTCGCAACCAGCATTGCGGCTTGGCGCGCTGTTCGAGCGGAGGGGGTGCACGCCTCGTTTGCGGCTGGGCACAGTCTCGGTGAGTACTCAGCGCACGTGGCCGCTGGTACGTTATCCTTCGCGGATGCCTTGCGCACGGTGCGCCGCAGAGGGCGCTATATGCAGGAAGCCGTCCCGCTCGGTGAGGGCGCGATGGCGGCCATCTTGGGTTTGGACGTCGATCGGATCGCCGAGGCATGTGAACAGGCCACACGCGAGCTGGCGGGGCGCGTGGTAACGGCTGCGAACCTCAATGCGCCAGGTCAAGTCGTGATTGCGGGCCATGCGGATGCGGTCGCTCGGGCCGGTGAGCTAGCCAAAGCGCGTGGAGCGAAACGTGTGATCTCCCTGGCCGTAAGCGCGCCATTCCACTGTCCGTTGATGAAGCCGGCAGAAGAGCGGCTCGCCCCAGACCTTCGCGCGCTTGCCGTCAACGACCCAGCGATTCCAGTCGTCGCCAACGTCGACGCCACGCCCAAGACGACAGCGTCCGCGGCGATGGAGGCCCTCATTCGGCAAGTCTCATCCCCGGTCCAATGGGAGGCAGTGGTCCGCCGATTAATTGCCGACGGCGCACGCCAATTCCTCGAACTCGGCCCCGGTTCCGTGCTCTCGGGTCTCGTGAAAAAAATCGATCGCAGCGCCTCCGTGATGAACATCGAAGATGCCGACAACGTCGCTGGGGTTTTGATGCTGCTGAGAGCGGAGAGTTGAGGCCTTGCGACCGAGCGCAGCGAGAGAGCCACGCGCGCCGCCGGCCGCCGAAAGGCGGCTACGGCGAGCCAAGGCGGAGTGGGGCATGCGAACGGAGCGGAGCGAGTTGCGCAGAGCGAGCGGAGCGAAGTGAGCTTGGCGGGGTGCAGGGGTCCCCGCCATTCAAGAGAAGCCGCCCCCGCGAGCGCGCGTGTAGGGGAGTCCGAGGGGCGAAGCCGTTCGGCCGGTCACGAGCGCGAGAGCGACCGCGCGCAGCGAGAGAGCCACGCGCGCCGCCGCCGCCGAGAGGCGGCTACGGCGAGCCAAGGCGGAGTGGGGCATGCGAACGGAGCGGAGCGAGTTGCGC
>JBAROV010000005.1:0-2189 GCA_049642465.1 Vicinamibacterales bacterium | reverse complement strand
CTCGTCGGCGGCTTCGGAACGATGTTCGGCCCGACCATACTGCTGTGCGGATTCCTGACGGACGCGGTCGGCCGCAAGGGCGTCTGGCTCGCAGGCTCCGCCGCTGTCGCGGTCTCCATCCTGATGCTCGCCCGCACGCGGACCTACCGTGGCGCGCTGGTGGCTGTGGTCCTGTTGGGAATCGGATGGGCGGCGCAGGTGAACGTGAGCAACGTCCTCATGCGGGTGGCGGTTCCTGCCGACCGCCCGCGCGAAGAACTCGTCTGGGCGACGAATTTCTTCGACTTCGCCTTCGGATTTGGCGCGTTCATCACGCCGATGGTGCTGGCGCTGATCCTGCGACGGCTCGGGTACGCGAAAGGGCTCCTGCTGCTGGCGATGCTCGCCACGACGCCTGTGGTGTTAGGCGTCTTCGCCGAGATGCACCCTCCACGGGTGGCGCCGCAGGTTCTGGCCGCGGCCGCCCCGATCGAGCAGACGGCGCCGACAAGCGGATCCGCGGCTCTCCTCTCGAGCCCGGTCTTCTGGGTACTTGGATTCGCCTTCCTGTTCTTCGTGCCACTGGAAACGTCCACGGCCGGCTGGGCCACCACGCTCGTCCTTCGACAAACTTCATCGGATGTTCCAGACGCACGCGCGAAGCAATTTGCCGCGCTGACGCTCTCCGGCTTCTGGCTTGGTTTCACCGGCAGCCGCTTGATTGTGTCCATCCTCGGAGCCACTGGCGTCCTGACGCGGGTTCTTGGCGGCACCAACGAGCAGGCGCTGCTCGTGACGTTAGGCGTCGCCTGCGTGGTGTTGATGCTCGCGCTGGCGTTTGTGAGGGGCCGTGCGGCGACCTCCGCGACGATCCTCCTCGCCGGGCTGGCCTGCGGACCCGTGTTCCCCACGATGATGGCCGTCGTCCTGCTGAGCGTGCAGCCCGACACCATGGGCCGCGCCGTGGGATTCTTCTTCTTCTTCGCGTCCGTCGGCTGGACGGTGGTTCCGATTATCATCGGCCTCGTCGCGCGGAAGACCAACATCCAAATAGGTTTTCTCATCGCCGCTGCGTCCGGCGCGGTATTCCTGACCCTGATTGTGATCAGGGGAATGATGATCGGGTGACGCTCGGACCTTCTGAATTGGCGAACGTTAGGCTCACCATTTCTGGCTTCAAGCCAATCACCAACTCAGCGGCCTCCCCCCTCGATCGGCGCGACGCCCATCGTCGGACATCCCGTCGGCTGCAGCTCGAGCGTCACGCGGGTGGCGCATCTGATGAGCGCCGTTTCCGTCGGGCCCTGGAAGAACGTGAAGCCTTTGCGGCTTTTTTTCCACGCCAGCGGACCACCCACCTTCAGGCCGGCTTTTGCGGTTGTCTCCACGGTCTTCGTGACCAACGCTTCGTAATTCGGATCGCCCTGGCGCAATCCTGAGAAGCTGCCGAGATCCGTGCTCGCCACGAACACCACGTCGATGCCCGGCAGAGAGGCGATCTGTTGAACGATGTCCACGCCGGCCGGATTTTCGATCATCGCGACGATCATCACGTTATCGTTTGCAGTCTCGCGGTAGGCCGGCCCCCACAGCGCGCCGTATTGGCCGCCGCCCTGACTCCGTCGGCCGAGCGGGGGATACTTGGCGAATTTCACGGCCGCTGCCGCTTTGTCCACCGTATCGACCATGGGGATGATGATGCCCAGCGCACCGACGTCGGTTGCCTTCTGAATGTCCCCTTCCGTCGCGTCCGGCACGCGTATGAAGGGAATCGCCGTGGCCCCCTTGCACGCGCCGATCATGCGTGCAACATCCTGAAACGTCAGCGGGCTGTGCTGCATTTCGATCCAGGTGAAGTCGAAGCCGGCATTCGCCACCGCACAGTAGATCTCGGGATCGGGAATCGCCACGGTGCCGCCGACGACTTGCTTGCCTTCCGACAGTTTTTGTTTGACCGTGTTGTAGAGACGCGCGGGAGCTGCGGTCTGCTGTCGTTCCGGATGGGATGCGAAGATCAACCAGGGAAGCGCGCAGAGTGCGAGCGTTCCCGAGACTCGACGAGTAATCATAGGCTTCTCTCAGCGTGCTACTGTACTGCTGATCGCTGGATGATGGTGACGCTGACCTGCAGGAGGAATACGGTTTTCAACCGGTATAGGGCCGCTGAACCAGCCGTTACGCCGGTAACTTGCCGGTCAATCTGAGGATCC
>JBAROV010000241.1:0-4273 GCA_049642465.1 Vicinamibacterales bacterium | reverse complement strand
CTCCTGAACAATCAGGTGGCGGCCAGTCTCGCCGACGCCACGTGGCTGCAGCTGCGCACCTGTGCGAGCGCAAACTGCGGGGACATCCAGGACTTCATCGGCCCGGGGCTGGCCGCAGCGCCCGTCCCCGAGCCGGCCTCGGCCTTATTGCTACTGGTCGGCGTCGCCGGCGGATTCGCCGGCCGTCGTCACCGGCGCGGTCGCCAGCCTCCTACGGACGCGTCGGCTGGACGGTTCGCAAATACCCGACCAGATCGATCACCTCTCGGTCGGTGAGCGGGTCGAACAAGCCCACCGGCATCATCGAGACGTTCGTCACCTCACGCGACTGAATGTCTGCTTTGTTGACGGCGACGGCATCGCGGTCGACGACCCGCAGGGTCACCTGACGGTCAGTCTCGCCGGTGAGCGTGCCGGAAATTGTCCGACCGTCGCGAGTGGTAATCACGACGACTTTGTAGGCGTCCTGCACTTCCCCGTTCGGGTTCAGCACGTTGAACAGCAAGTACTCCAGGTTGCTGCGATTGGAGCCGGTGAGATCCGGGCCAATCGTGCCTCCTTCCCCATAGAGCTTGTGGCAGGTGCCGCACGTGCGCCCGAACACGGCCTTGCCGTTTGGCACATTCGCGCGCGCGAGAGTGGCATCGTTCAAGAGGCCCCGGTATCTCGCGAACGCGCGCTCTTCACTCGACACTTGCTCCACGGGTCCCCAGACTTCCGTAAACGGCGTTCCGACGACCCGACGCAGCTGCCGCGCCGCGTAGGCAGGAACATCGGTCCGCGGAATGACGTGCTGCGCGAGCGCGTCAGTCAGCATTCGCCCGTAGCGCCGCCGCGATGAAAGCGTCTGGATGGCTTCGCGCTTTTCAGCGGGCGTGAACGATGGATATTTGTCAATCAGCGCCTTCCCCAACACCTCCTCGTCGTACGCCGCAACCGCACGGATCGCCTCCAGCCTCACCCGCTCGTCGTCGAGAACCGTGGGAAGTTCAGCTGCCAGCTGCGGCCGGCGCTGCGCGGCGAGCACCTGCAGCGCGCGCTGACGCTCGACCACCGGTGCCGTTCGATTGCGCACCGCCGCGAGGTTCTGGCGAGCCGCTTCGGTATTGTCAAACTGGCGTTCGACTTCCGCGGCGAGTTGCGCCACTCGATCGCCGGATTGCTTGAGCCGGCCGAAAACGCTCGGCCAGTTGGAGGGAGCCGAGACGTCGAAGCGGCCTTCGAGCGCGTCGCGCAGCCCCTCCAGCAAACTGGCCTGTGTCTTTGGTCCCTTGGCGATGGCAGCCACCACTGGCTCCAGGGCGTCCGCATCAACGCTGCGGCGTGCGGTAAATCGCGCGATCGCTGGAATATTGCCGCGCGCCGCACGCTCGAGCGCCAGGGCAGGATTGGTTTTCACGAGCGGCTCGACGCCGAACCACAGCATCCTTGGAATGTTGGGGTCGTTTGCGTCCTCGCCGTGGGCCATCAATTCGCCGGCGATCGCGCCGCGCGCGGTGTCGTCCATCCGTTGCAGCGCCGACGCCAGATAGAGCCGCACGATCGCGGATTTGTCGCTGCGCGCCATCTCGGTGAACTGGCCGATCGCCGCGGGAGATGGCGAACGATCCTCCAGCAGGAGTTGGATCGCCCAGGCGCGAATGTGCTCGTCACTGTCGGCGAGCGCAGGCACAAGAGTGGCTTCGTTCCAGCCCCCCGTCACGTGCAGCGCCCACATCGCGCGCAGCCTCCAGTCACCATTGACGCTCGTCGTGAAGATGCGGCGGAGCCGATCGTGCGTATCCGGTTGAAGTTGCTGTTTGACCGCACGGTTCTGGAGAATGACGCGGGCACGGCGTGCGTGCCAATCGCTCCGGTTTGTCTGGAGCTCGACGAGCTGGGCGTCGCTCATCGCGCGCAGGTCCGAGTATCGACTCGGCCAGTTCACGGCAAGCGTCTGGTTCGGCGCGATTCTGAAGATGCGCCCGGTTTCCTTCCGAAGCACTTCCATCCCGCAGATATCGGCATCGTGCCAGTCGAGCACGTAGATGGCACCCTCAGGACCGATCTCCAGGCTGAATCCAATCCACTGCGCGTTGTTCGCCATCAGGACGTCATCCCCATGGTGCGCCGTGAATCCCGAACCGCTTCGTTCGAGCACGTCCGAGAGCACGGCGTGCTCGTGAATGTTCGCCATGAACACGCGTCCCTGTTGCGACGCCGGAAACGCATCCGACATGTAGACGCGGGCGCCGCCGTGCGCGGAGCGGTGACGATGATCGGCGATGGTTTGAATATCGCTGTAGACGTATGGATTGAAGTGCTGACCGCCCTGACGGTGGTAAATGCCGCCCGGTATGACGTGAAACAGATGCGGAATCACGCATGCGCTGATCAGCAGCTGTCCCTTGGCGTCGTAGTCGATCCCCCACGGATTGCTGAACCCGTGTGCCACGACCTCGAAGCGATCCTTCGTCGGGTGGTAGCGCCACACGCCGCCGTTGATCTCGACGCCGTCTCCCTTCAGCACATCGTCGGGAAAGGGCTCCCCGGGCTTGTAGAGGCGTGCGTTGCCGGCCGGCTTTCGCACCTTGGAAGACGTCGCGTAGCCCTGCAAACCGTACAGCCAGCCGTCAGGTCCCCAGTGGAGGCTGTTGATGACCTCGTGCCGATCGCGGATCCCCCAGCCCGTGAGCCTGATCTCGATTGCATCGGTGTCGGCCTTGTCGTCGCTGTCGCGATCGGGGACGAAGAGTAGATTCGGTGGTGCGCCGATGAACACGCCGTCGAAACCGACGGCAATGGCGGAGGGGAACACAATCCCCTCCATGAAGACCTTGCGGCTGTCCGCGACGCCGTCGCGGTCGGTGTCCTCGAGAATCAGAATGCGGCTGTTTCCGGCGTTGGAGAATCCGGACACGCGCGATTCGTAGTCCCGGTTTTCCGCGACCCAGAGACGGCCGCGGTCGTCCCAGCAGAACGCCATCGGCTGCACGACCATCGGTTCCGACGCCCACGCATTGACGGCATACCCGTCCATGACCGTCATCTGCCTCACCGCTTCGTCTGGCGTGAGAAACTTCGCCTCGCGTCCCTCGCGCTGCGCGATCCCCCAGAGCACAGACGTCGATCGGTTGCCTCCGTATTCGGTCCATGCGTTGGTCAACTCCACGTCGTTCAGCGTGCCGGCATAGACGACCAGCTCGTGCCGAATGACCTCCGTCTCCCCTTTCCGGATCGACCAGTCATTCGCCTTGGAGCGTGCGGCACCCACGCCAAACTGCGAATCCACGCGCCAGGCCTGCGGGTAGCCGGTGTTATCGGGGTGATCGAAGATCGCGATGTGCGCAAGGTCATCGCGGCCGCTGACCTGCATACCGACATCAATCCACATCGCCCGCTGCCCCTCGGCGCGCTCGTTGCGTTGCCGTGCAGCGTTCACGACTTCGCTGGTGATGCCCTCGCGCCACGGCATGCGGAGGAACAGGCCGCCGTAGTCATACTTGCCAATCGTGACGTCCGTCTTGGCTTCGCCGCGCCACTCGAGATCGAGCACGAAACGGCCGTGCTCCTCGCGCATCGACCACCGCTGCGTTTCGGTCAAGATGGTGCTGCCGGCCGCATCGAGCAGGTCGTACACCGTTTGCCACCGGACTTCTCCGCCTGTTGCTGGCGTCACCGACGCGGACACGCGCCGCCAGTAGTCCGCACCGGAATTATGAAAATAGTCGCGACCGTTGACGCGCGTGAATCCCCAGTACAGCCCGGTCTGATGCGGATGGTGACTGGGGCTGACTTCTGTGAGCACGCCCTTCCCATCGGGCGCAGTAATCGGGTGGAGGTAGGGACGCTGATCCGGTTTGGCGTTCTGCGTCACGATGGGCCGCGTCTCGCCCGCGCGGAACACAGAAATCGTATGCGCGCTCGCATTCTGCACGACGCGAAGGCCAGACGCAGCTTGGCGCGCCGGCCGTTGACCGATCAGAACGGCCAGCGATGTGCACGCAACGAGCACGAGCGAGAGGCTCGAGACGGTCAGTCGTGAATCGGGGCGTGGCATGGGTGGCTCCTGGGCGCGCCGATTATGCCACGCCCCGAGGCCGCGGCTGACAGGAGATCAGGAGATCAGAATCAAACAGGAGATAAGGAGATCAGGAGCAATTCTTGTTTCCAGGATCATTAATCTGCGGTCGGCCGAATCTCTCAGCGGACCTTCTGGCGAGGGAGAAACGGATCGCCTGGCGTGCGGAGTACGCCGGCCTCAACCAGCCAGGTCGGCGCGCGCAGCGCGCTG
>JBAROV010000019.1:0-64611 GCA_049642465.1 Vicinamibacterales bacterium | reverse complement strand
GCCTTCTGGCTTCGCGCGCTTCGCGAATTCCGCGGCCGCCACGGCCCGGACGATGAATCTGTCGGGCGCGCTTCCGATGAAGTCAAACGGGTAACAGGTCACCAGCGTCAACGCGGGCTCACGCGTCGGCGCGAGCACCGACGTGTCAGTCGGTCGCACCACTCGTGTGTCCTGCACCACGTATTCGTGGGCTCCGTCCGGGGTCGTCACGACGATGCGATCGCCGGCTTTCACCCCTTTCAACTTGCGGAAGAACGTGTCGCGATGTCCGGCAAACGCCGCATTGCCGGGTTCGCCCGGAAATGCGGTCTCCGGGACATGCCCGACGGCACTGCGCAGCGTTCGTGAGTCGACTCCTTCGCGGGCGACAGCCGACAGGCCCAGGCGCGGCACTTCGAGGCGGCCAATCACGCCGCGCGGTGCGACGATGCGACGCGGGCGATCGGTCGGGCGGGCCGCGCGCGCCGCAGTGGCCTGACGTTCGAGCTCCCCCCCGAGTTGCGCCTGCTCTCTCGAGGCGGAGACCTGCACACCGGCGTACCATCCGAGGGCGAGGCCTGCCACCAGCATCAGAGCCAGTTCAAGCGGCCACAGCAGGCTCTCCGTGCGGCTCTGCGGATTACTTCGATCCATCGCCAGAAGAGTGCGGGCCCGCTGTGTACCCGGAGCGGGCGCGTGCGCTGAGCTTGCGGCCGTCAGGTGCGCGCACCTCGACCTCAATCCTTCGATAACCGGGCCTCGTCAGGCTGATCGTGGGGACGTAGCCGATCGTGTAACCGCTTCGAAGCTCGCGGGCAATCCGGTCGAGAATCGGACCGACATCCCGCGGCCGTCGCGGGAAAAATGCCTCGGCGCCGGTCGAGCGGGCCAGCTTTCGAAGCAGATCGGGATTGGCATCCCGATCGTACTGGTCGTACAGGCCCACGGAATAAATGAGCGCATCCATCCGAAGTGCTCTCGCCAGAACGTCCTCGAAGCGCGTTCGACTCGCATTGTCCCCACCGTCGCTAATCACGACCAGCGCCTTTTTCTGGTGGCGACCGCCCTCGAGACGAGTGAGCCCGCCGAGCAACGCATCGAAGAGCGCCGTCTGACCGCGGGCGGTCGAGCGCTGCAATGCCAAACGCAAATGCTCCCGATCGGTGGTGAAATTCTCCGGCGGTGCCAACCCGGGCCATACGCGTTCGTTGAAGTGAACGACGAACATCTCGTCAGCGGGATGACTGGCCTGAGAAAACGTTATCCCCGCGTCGATGACGGTGTCACGCGTACGCGTCATGCTGCCGCTGTTGTCGATGACCAGACCGACCGTAACCGGAGTATCCGCGTTCTCGAAAAACGCGATCTTCTGCTCCTGCCCGTCCTCAAAGACGATGAAGGCTTCGCGAGGCAGTCCCGAGACGAAATCTGCCCTGCGATCGACCACGCTGACGTGCAGCGCAACGAGCTCGGAACGCGACGAGAACACGGCACGCGTTTGCGGCTCCTGGGCGGGGACCGCCACCTGCGTCAGGCTGAAGAGTCCGAGAAGCAGTGCGAAGTAGCGCATCGGTCTCTGGTCTCTGGTCTCCGGTCCGGTCTCTGGTCCTGGTCGTTACGGGACGAGAGACCAAAGACCAGAGACCGGAGACCGACAACTAGCGGTTCGCGCGGGGCGCCGCCACTCTGCGGAGCGCATGAACGCCTAACGCCGCAGCGAGCGCGAGAAAGCCCATCAAGCCGACGAGTGGCCCCTGGCTCGCGGTCCGCGGGAGCTCCGATCGGCCCGACGTGCCGGTTGCCTGCGGTGTCTGCCGGGACGTCATCGGTGCAGTCGCCGTGTCGCGTGAAGTCGCACTGGCGGCTGGCGGCGTCGACTCGGCACTCGGTTGAGTCTCTGGCCGCGCCGTTTCCGACTGCGTAGTCGTTGGCGCCGCAGGTTGTGCCGTCGTTGGCTGCTCGTTCGGCATGGCCGGCTGCTGCGCGGTCTGCGCTGCCGGTGACGTCTCCGCGCTCTGCGCCGCCGCACCCGGCTCAACGCGCGAAAGTTCTGCCGACTTCATCGCTTCGGTATCGGTTGACGTCGTGTCCATGGCGAGAACCGATTCGCCGGAAGCGGCAGCAATCCGCATCGCCTGGTCCTTTGGATACGCGAACTCCTGCCCGCTCTTCTCTCCGGCGTAATACCAGTAGTGCACGGCGGGCGGCCGATCGGACGGCGTTTCCTTGAAAGTTATCACTGCTTCATCAGACGGCTCCGTTCTCTCCGCCGCGATGGCGATGATCGTCGCAAAGATCTTGGTTCGATCTTTATCGAAAACCTGGACGACGTTGCGGCTGGCTTGCGTGTCGGCCAGCCGGAAGAGATAAGTGCCGGCGGGGAGCGTCACACCTGGCAGAGACACGGGGCCGCTGACCGTCACGTAGGTTGATCTGTCGCTCGGAATTCCCTGGGCTGCTAGTACACCGGCAGTCATCGCGACCGCGGCGAAGGCGCTGAGTATTGTTGTCTTCGTACGACCCATCAGTTGTTCCTCCTCATCATTTTCATTGCCACAGCGGATCTGTGCACGCGCCGTGCCCGAACAAGAACCGAAGAGATGTTGCGGCGCACGGACGAGCCGACGAAATGATGCGTGACATACTCGACAGGTGCGCTTGAGCCGCGAAGGTCTCCTTACGATCGCCTGCTGGGTCACACTCGTTGTTGACGTGGCGGCGTGGATGAGTCTCAGTTTCGCGGACCGCTATTCGCTGCCGACACTGATGGCGTACGGGCCTCGTTGGGTCTGGATCGTTCCTCCTCTGCTCTTGTTTCCGACGGCGATTTTCCGGGCACGCCGCTTGTGGCCATTGCTGCTGGCCATCGGCGTCTCTTTCTTCTTCATCCTGCAGTGCGAGCTGAATGCGACGATCGGCCGAACCCCCACACAACATCCGCTGACAATCGTGTCGTTCAACGCCGAGGGTCAACGTGACGTCCGCGCATTCGCCAACTTCGTACGAGATACCAACGCCGACGTGGTCGCGCTGCAGGAATGGGACGAGCAAGTCGGTCCGAGCGCGCTGCCCGGACTGACGATCCAGTGTGCCAATGACCTCTGCCTGGCTGCGCGTTTTCCGATGACCCCAATCCTCGCGCTCGATCGCGGAGTGATTGGTGGCCACTTCGCGATGAGCGTCGGTACCACGGTGAACGCGCCGAGTGGGCGCTTCTCGCTGTTTTCGGTGCACCTCGAAACCGTCCGTCGAGGGGTGGAACCCGTTCTCAATCATGGTGCCACCGGTCTCGTTCGCATGCGACGAAACGCTCGCCTTCGCGACCTCGAATCGCGCCTCGTCTCCGAATGGATTGCGCGCGCCAACGCGCCCGTGGTTGTCGCCGGGGATTTCAACTTGACGAGTGACAGCGCCATCTATCGATCGCACTGGTCTGGTTGGTCCAACGCATTCGAAACCGCGGGACGGGGATTCGGCTATACGAAGTTCACATCGTGGTGGGGCGCGCGAATCGATCACGTGCTGTACGACAACGCCTGGCAAGCAGTATCGGCAACGACCGGACCGGATCTTGGGTCAGATCACCGGCCCGTGGTGGCTGTTCTCGAGAGACGCTGAAAGGTGGAGGAGGTCAGGCCTGGGAAGACTTCGGTGATCGCGCGGTCACAGGGATGCCTACGCGCTCCGTCCGGCGGCCACGTTCGAAGGCCAGCGTTGCCGCCACGAGATACCCGGCGCCGGTCAGGTCGGCGAGGGATGCCGGCCCAGCGAGGCGAGCGCCTGCCGCCAGCAAGCCCACGGCGATCACAATGACCCAACCAGTTCTCATGCTTCGGTTTCCCGGGGTTCGCCAGCGCAAAAGCGTTGCCGCAACAGAAACTGCGGAATCGCCCGGAAATTCAGCGATTCACAACTCTGTAATGGGTAAGAGTTTGCCTCGGGTAGGACTATCGTCTCCACCAGGGGAACGCGTGGGCGGAGAGGCTACACGGTCGCGTACTGACGGTTCTTCTTTCTTGCGCGGCTGTGTGCGGTCACGGCCGCAATGACATGGCAGATCCACCCGAGAAGACCCCCGCTGCCGATCCACAGGCCGGGGGTCACGATAAGCCAGAACACACCGCGGAGGAAGTCTCCGTTGTAGAACTGGCCGAGACCAGGGAGGATGGCGCTGCAGACCGCGGCCACTCCTGGGTTCTTGATGTCGGCCATCCCTAATACTGGATCTCCTTGGCGGTACCCGCAAGCCGGATGGGACGCATCGCGCCCGGATCGATCATGCCGGCAGCGACATCCAGGGGTTGCGAGGCAAACTGCTGTTGAGGATGCCGCGATGATAACGCCACGACCCATCGCGCTGACGGCGCCAGACAATGGCGAAACCGCCCTTCTCCTGGACCTCGCCGGTTCGCGAGGACGTGAACTCGTAGGCGCCGAAGTGGAACGCGAGCGCGTCGTAGAGATACAGCTCCTCGGTAAAAAACCTGCCGCCGCCGATGTGCATGGCCGCGAAAAGCCGCTCGAAAAACTCGCGCAGTTCCTGAGTACCACACAGAGGCTCGGTGTTGGCGAGTTTCATGACCGCGTCGGTCGCGAAAAGTTCGAGGGCCGCATCCATGTCGCGCCGTGACAACGCGTCGGCGTGCGAACGAAGCCGCTCTTCGATCTCGATCTGGACTGCAGAAACGGCCGCCATAATCACCTCAGGCCACAATCATGTGAATCACGTTGAGCCGGTAATACAAACGCTCGTCGAAGGACCCCTCGCGAACCCGCTCGAACAACGGGGCCGAGGACGAGGCGATGAACCGGACGGGGGGCCGTGGCGACCGCCGCATCTCTTCGAGCCGGTCCTCGAACTGCGCCTGTTCGTTTGGACTGAGCGCGTGCACTTCCTGAAGCAGCACAATCGACGCGCGATCGGCGTGTGACTGAGAGGATTCCCTGGGGCTGAAGGCAAGCACACGGCCGAGCGCGCCCCGCTGCCGGCAGTCGACGACCTCCACGGTCCCCTTTGGCTTGTCGCTGCATCGGTCGATGGCACAGGCGATTTCGCGCCCCTCTTCGGGGCCTCCGGTAATGAGCACCGTTACGTCCGTCCTGGCCGCGCAGCCAATCTCCAGCGCCAACCGGGCCGGCACCTGCAGGTCCTCTTCGTTGCACTCGGTTTCCAGTAAGTCTCGCTCGTCGTGTCCCGTCATGATCGCCCTCTCCGTTGATAACGTTCTTGCCTCACCATACGAACAAGAGGCGCAGAAGACGGTGATCCTGGAGTCGACCATTTTCTGAAAGCGCAACCGGAATCAATACAACAGGTTGCGAGCTATGATGGACGGGCCGGAGGGGCGTGATAAGCTCACGCCTGCGCTCCTGAAGGCCGTGAAGACCACGACTCCCCTACCCGTCGTTCGATTTGGCGCCTTCCAGTTGGATCTCCAGGCAGCCCAACTTCTGAAAAACGGGCGGATCGTCCGGCTCAAACCCCAGCCGTTGAGACTCCTCGAGCTCCTCGTGAGCCGCGCGGGAGAAGTCGTTACGCGAGAGGAGATCCGCGAACTGCTGTGGGGGTCTGAGACGTTCGTGGACTTCGAACAGGGGGTCAACTCAGCCATCAAACAGGTGCGCGAAGCCCTGGGGGAGGAGGCTGACCGTCCCATGTACGTGGAAACGGTGCCGAAACGCGGCTACCGCTTCGTGGCACCGATCGAAACACCGAAGCCGGCCACTCTGCCACGCGCCACCGACCTGAATCTCCAGAAAGCGCTCTGGTTGAACGTGGCGGAGCTCCGCCTCGCCGAACAGCGCCGGCGAGAGCGACGCCAACGGATCCTGCTGGTTGGACTGATGGGGGTCATCGTTCTGGCTGCAGTCGTCGTCGTGATGTTGATGCGGGCGTGAGGGACGGGAGATCGGGAGGACGGGAGATCGGCAGATCGGAGGTCGGGGAGTCGGGAGTCAGACTTCTGTCGCGTTGATAGGTGCCTCACTTGCCAACTTCTTGCGCAAATCTTGGGAATTCTGCGAGACGGCATCCGGGCTCATCGGTTGCAGGATTCCCCCGCGTGTCATTCGGAAGGGTGACTCTCGCTCTGTTCGTCATCTGTCAGGCGACCGATGGTCTTTTGACCTATTTCGCGGTTTCCATCTTCGGTCACGCGGTGGAGGGCAATCCGATCCTCGCCACCTGGATGACCATCGCCGGCGCGGGCCCAACGCTCCTCGTCGCGAAGATCGGAGCCTGCGCCTGCGGCGTCATTCTCTACGCGCACGGCACTCACCGGGCGTTGGCCTCGCTGACAGCACTCTATCTTTTGATCGCCGTGGGTCCCTGGTTATACCTCCTCTCAGCCGGATAGCTCTCGAACCCCCGTCCTCCCGAACCCCCGTCCTTCCCGCCTTCGCCAAGGCTCCGGCGGGCCTCGCCGTAGCTTGTCGCCTGGTATGGACGCGACACGCGAAGGCGGGCCGACCTCCCGACCCGCTAAACGTGATCAGCCAGCGATCCGATAACCATTCGAATGATCTGGTTCTTCTGTCGCGGCCCGGAGATTCGATCGTGCGAAGTTCGTCTCGTCAACGATGGACCGGGCTACGAACTCGTGATTGTGGACGGCTCGGTTCAGCGAACCGAGCGCTTTGGCTCGATGACGGCGCTTCTCTCTCGCGAACACGAGCTGCTTTCCGCCTGGAAAGCCATGGGCTGGACGGCGATGCCCAAATCGGGACACTCCGGCCGGCCTCCGCACTAAACGTTACGTGCGTTACGTGCGGCGCAGTGTCTCGACGATCGAAAGCGCCAGCGTGCGCATCGTGAACGGTTTTGTGAGAAACGGGATATCGGTATCCCGCACACCCGCCGGCAGCACATCGCGTGAGTAGGCGGACATATACATCACGCGAATCCCAGGTCGTAATTTCACCAGTTCCTCAACCAGTTCGGGCCCCGACATCACGGGCATCCGGACATCGGTGAGCACCAACTCCAGCGGAGCCGCGTAGTCACGGGCGATGGCCAAGGCTTCTTCCCCTGACTGGGCGGACACGACGGAGTATCCGGCAAGCGAGAGCATACGCGCGATCATTACGCGCACGCCCGCCTCGTCATCCACGACGAGGATGGTTGGACCGGTCGGGCCGTCGGCCTCGGCACCTGGGTGGCTGGGATCTGCGGACGGCGGCAGGTCTGTCATGATCGAACGGCGGTATTCTTGGGAAAACGCGGTAAAATACTATTCGGGCTCCCCACGGAAGGTCAAGAAATCCATGAGGTTGCAGGCGTTTCGATACCTTGGCGGGGCGACCGTCCTCCTCCTGCTGACGGCAGCATCCGCTGCCGCGCAACTCCGTGTGATGACCTACGTGTCAGGGCTCTCCCGACCCGTGGGGTTCGTCCAGGACCCTTCCGACGCCGCCGTTCAATACGTCGTCGAGCAGTCGGGAACTATCCGAGTCGTCAACAATGGCGTCCTCCTGACCACCCCATTTCTGCAGATCCCGGTCAGCGAGATCATCTCCGACGGGGAGCGCGGCCTCCTGGGAGTTGCTTTTCCGCCCAATTACGCGACTTCCGGACGTTTCTACGTTCTTTATACACGCGCGGGCGACGGCTACATCGTCGTCGAACGCCGGAAGCGGTCCATCAACAACCGCTTTCTCGCCGACACGACCGCTCGATTCGCGTTGCGTTGGTCCACCGGGGATAGCTTCATCGTTCACCCCTTTGCCAACCACAACGCCGGCTGCCTCCAGTTCGGGCCCGACGGCATGCTGTACATCGCGTCCGGTGATGGCGGGAGCGGCGGGGACCCCTCCAACTACGCGCAGAACACTTCGAGTCTGCTCGGCAAGATCCTGCGAATCGATGTCTCGAGCGTGGCGGACACGGATGCAAACGGATTCGTCGTGCCCACGGGAAACGCCGGCTTGCCGCGTCCCGAGATCTGGAGCCTCGGCTGGCGAAACCCCTGGCGTTTCAGTTTTGACTCCCCCGCGCTCGGTGGAACCGGAGCCATGGTGGTCGGTGACGTGGGTCAGGGGAATTGGGAAGAAATCGACTATGAGCCCGCCAATCGCCCGGGCCGGAACTACGGCTGGCGACTCTGGGAGGGTACTCACCCGTACAACCAACCCGCGGGAACTCCGCTGCTGACCCAACCGATCTTCGACTACTCGCACAGCATGGGTGCGTCCGTTACCGGCGGGTATGTGTACCGCGGGTCGGTCGTTGAGCTTCGCGGGCGCTACTTCTTTGCCGATTACGTCTTTCAGCGCGTCTGGTCGCTTGGGTTGAGCATCAACGGGGCGGGAGAAGCAACTGCGACAGATCTTCGCGATCACACGCCGGAGCTGACGGGCAGCGTTCCCGTTGGCCGGCTCTCGTCGTTCGGCATCGACGCTGACGGCGATCTGTACCTGGTCGACCACTCGCGAGGCATGGTGCTGAAGCTCGGACGCGATCCGCGCCCGCCGACCAACGTTCGGATTATTCGGGACTAACGCGCCGCTTGGCGCCCTCACCTTTCAGATCCACACAGCGTCGCTTCTCGCGAACGAGTGCCTCTAACTCGTCGAGAAGGGCGTTGTCTTTTTCACTGATGGCGTCTACGAGATTTGACAGCATCGGGCGGTCGGCGCCGCCAGCTTCCAGCAACGCGCGAAGGAGGCCGCCGGCAACGGCCCGTTCCACATCCTGACGGGTGTGAGCCGCTCGGTAGCGAAACGCGCGTCCGCCACGTTCGCGATCGAGCATGCCTTTCTTGAACAAACGGTCCATCGTCGTCATGACCGTGGTGTAAGCCACTCGGCGGGGCATCTCGGTCTGCACATCTTTGACGCTGACCGATTCGTGCTGCCACACGACTTCCATGACCTGGCGTTCGAGGCGTCCGAGTGCCGCGGCAAGCGGGTCCCTGTCCGCAGGAGTTCTCAAGACGCCGAGGATGGAACGCCACGACCGCGTAAACATCGGCCTCAAGTATAAGTGAAACGCGCGAGCGCGTTAGACGAGATACTCCGCGTCCTCGGGACGCTTGCGGTCGTCCGACGCCGGGCGGTCGTCGTTTCGCTCGTCCCATACATCGGCCTCGACGATGGCGCGCACTTCGGGTTTGTTGCGCGCGTCTCGCACGAGCTCAGTGCTGGGATCGGCGAAACCCCACTCGCGGACATCGATCGTAAAGCTGAAGCGTGAGATGAGCGGACCGCGCGTGAAATCGACGTCCTCTTCGCGACCGATCTCGGCGCGTGCCCGTTCGATGAGTTGTTCGTAGACCCATGCGGGAACGTTCGCCCGGTACGCCGGATACACGTAGCTGAACGCGAGGAGCTGGCCGAGCAATAGCGGCCAGTGTGGACCGACGCGATTCACCAGCCGCTCCCAGTCGAACGTGTCGCCCACACACAGGATCAAATGAAGAATGTCCGCCATGTCGTGGCGGTGTCGCTCGCCGATGAACAAGCGATGCCAGACGAGTTCTTCGGGAGGCGCAATGCGTACGGGAATCGCAGCCAGCACACCCCCTCGGCTGTGCTGAATCCAGTCGTGATCGATGAGCGCGAGACCATTCCCCATCCCGTAAATGAGATCGACGAAGTAGTCTCCCGCTGTCGCTTTGGCGAGCCAGTGCGAGTCCTCGAGGCGCGTGAGGAACCCGGCCTCGCGCAGGGCACGCGCCGCGGGGATGACAGCAGTGGGCTCGAAAAAGAGATCGAGATCCTTTGTCTTGCGGTAGATGCCCGTGTGCTCGTAGATGGCGTATGCGCCAGCCACTACAAACGGCACTTGAGCGGCCGTGAGCGCTTCGAGCGCCCGTTTGTACACCGCCCGCTCGTCATCCGGAATCCAGAAATCGCCGTGTGTAAGTGACTTGCGTTCTTCGGCCGTGAGCCTTCGGGGCCGGCGTCCGACGTTTGGCACATCCACCTCGTCTATACCAGCAGACCGACGGCGGTCCTGCGGCGTGTTTGAGCAACTCGCGTGCCGCGCTCAGCCGGCGCGAGATGACAGGTTTGCGTGGGCTCGCGCGTCGCGTAGAATGCGCCTACCGTGCCACGCACAAACAGGGAATGGATCGCCCAATACGCGGAGAGCCATCAACATCCGATCAATCGGGCGCTTCACACGTTCGGAATCCCGATGATTGCGTTGTCACTGCCACTCTTTGTCGTCGCCTGGGTACTCGACGGCTGGTGGGTAATCCCGCTGTCCTTGTTCATTATCGGATGGATCCTGCAGTTTGTCGGCCACGCCTTCGAAGGAAAGCCGCCGGAGTTCTTCAAAGACCCTCGATTTCTGCTGGTTGGCCTCCGCTGGTGGTTCGCGAAAACACGGGGTCGCGTCTAATCCCGTCATCGGTAATCGTTCACGGCGGTCAGCTTCGCACCCCACGGACAGTATCGAGTCACCCGCGTCATGAACTCGTCACGATGGGCCTCGACGTACGATGGTGCGCCGTCACAGATTTCAATGGTGGCGCCGGCCATCTCGACGTCTTCAGGATCGAGATGCCACGTGTATGGAGCGTTGTGACCGCCCTGTCCGGGTCCCGCTCGCAGGCGCCCGTTCGGGATCCCCGCAGTTGACGCGCCGCGCTGCAACGCGAACACCTGTTCAATCGCCCGGTCGTTGCGAATCCACACGCGGAAGCTTTCGCTGCCGACAGAGAACGTCGCCAGCACTCCTCCCTTCAGCGGCGCTTCAGGAGAGGGCGAGGCCGGTCCCCCGCACGAACATGCCAGCAACGCTGCCGTCAGTAACCACGCTCGCATTCACCGTGCTCCGTACCTATTACTAGAGACTGAGGTCGGGCCTGCGCGGTTCCCGAACGGTTTACGCGGTTGCGTGCTTACTGGTTGGAAAGCCGTGAGCCTTTCGACCTTCGTCGCCGTCGAACATTGCCGTCGTCTTGTACAGCTCGAACCGGCCGTCGGAGGCGGCTTCAGCCAACCGCTCACGATGCGCCTGAAGCTCCGCCTCCGTCATCGGCTTGAATCCGCGCGCGATTCGAAGGTTCTGCCTCAGGACGCGCAGTGAGTCTATGCCACTGACCGTTGTGGCAACGGGCAGACTCATCGCGTAGCGCAGCGCATCCTCGACAGTAACCGCTCGCTTTCGGACGGCACCGCCGTCTCCGCCGAGACTCTTCATGCCGATTGGCGCGATGCCGCGAGCGACCAGTTCGGGCAACACCGCGCGCTCGAAGCTGCGGAATGACGCATCGAATCCGTTCAGCGGCAACTGACAGCTGTCGAACGGAAACTCATAAGCCAGCATGCGAAGCAGCAGCTCCGGGTTTTTGTGACCCGTGAAACCGACGTACCGCACCTTTCCCGACGTCTTCGCCTTTTCCAGCGCTTCGACAACCCCGCCTTCAGCGAAGTGGCGCTCCGGTTCGTTTTCGTAGACGCACTCGTGGATCTGCCACAAATCGAGATGGTCGGTCTGGAGACGCCGCAATGATTGTTCGAGCTGTCGCAGAGCGACCTTGGCATCACGACCGTGGGTACATACCTTGGTCATCAGGAATACACGGTCGCGACGCCCTCTGAGCGCCTTGCCCATACGTGTTTCACTGCCACCTTCGTGGTAATCCCACGCGTTGTCCATGAATGTCAGACCCGCATCAATCGCTTCATGAACGAGACGAGTGGCCTCACGCTCCGTGCGCACCGATCCGATGTGATAGCCGCCGAGCGCGAGCGCCGACACTTCCTCGGCGTGACGACCAAATCGCCGGCGTGGGATTTCGCCTTTTACACTCATCCCGACGTTACTCCCCGCCGCGTTCGACGGGCGATTGCCACGCCACGCGGCCGACAAAAAACGGCCCGAGTTTCTCGAGGTACAACGCAGTCTGCTGTGTCTTCCTCATCGTCTGGACGATGGCGGAGAGAGGAAACAAATCCTTGCCGGTCAGACCAATCACAAAGTCGTTGTCGTCCTGATCGAGGCCGTGGCAGGCGAGGCGAATGTCGTGCACGTAATCGGCAGCGCCGAAACGCATCCCAATCTCCCCATGTTCCGCAAGAATGACGCGTTGTTCTTCCGCCGAAAGCTGCTCGAACTTGCGATCCCGTCGCAACGGGTACCAGACCGCCCAACGCCAGTCGGGATTCAGCACCGTTCGCCTCGGGCGATCCATCAACGCAGAACGCAGATCGGGTTCGTAGCCCAGTGCATATGTCCTTCCGAACATCGTCAGATCCGGCTTCATCGTGAGCGCAGATACTGCACCGTGCAGCAGCATCGGCCGGACGATGTCGAGAAAGGCATTTGAATCGGTGGAAAGGGTCAGAATCCCGATGCCTCGCGGATCGTTCAAGTTCTCGTAGACCACGACGTCCAGGGGTGCGCGGGCCAACGAGTGAACCACCGCTCCAACATCGTCGCAACCGGTGTAGACGAACAGTTGCATGAAGAGCCGCTCGTCGGATCGTTGTGGTTGCCCTCCCTTGAGGCCTCCCTTTTCGGTCAAATCCGGCGGCTCGAGCCGGGCGCGCGCCTGCGTCATGCTTTCTTATCCTTCGCGGGAGGGATCCAGGTCAAGCCGCGACGAGGCGGCCTGGGGTAATCTATGGAACGTATCTCGGGTTCGATGCGGACCGCAACGTTGTCGCGGCCCGGGATCCTGTAGTCTCCTTTTAGTGCCATGAGCGCTGACGACCGCCAGGCCGCACAAGACCGTATTGCCGATTTGACTCGTCTGCTGCAGGCAACCGGGGACAGCCGCACCGCACCCATCGTTGTCGAATGCGAAGCGTTGTCCCGTGCGATCGCGGCGTTCCACATGGAGGGCATCCGCTTCCGGATTTACAACGTGGACCGCCTGCTGCGCGGCTATTCGGCATCGGCGCCAGGGTCCGCCGTCGCGTTATTGGAAGAGGCGCGGCGTCACCTCGAAGCCGCGGGATTCCACACGCGATCGCACCAGGCGCCGACCTGATCGCTCTGCTGAGGCAGCGTGCACGCTCGCGTGTAGTACAATCGAAGTTCCCCAATGTCGAAGATTACGCCCCTGTCGGACCTCCGAATGCTCGAGGAGGCGATCGCGGAATCCTGCGAACGCCCGGTGTTGCTTTTCAAGCACAGCCGTACGTGCGGCATCAGCTGGGAAGCCCTCGACGAGCTTCAGGCGCATCTCGAGCGGAATGCGGACCGTGAGGCTGCGTACAAGATGATCACGGTGCAGAGCCACCGCGGGATTTCCGACGAGGCTGCCACGCGCCTCGGCGTGCGCCACGAGACACCGCAAGCGATTTTGCTACGTCACGGCCGGCCGGTGTGGAAAGCGTCCCACTTCCGGATCACCGCCGACGAACTCGCGCGCGCGCTCACGAACTAGTTCACCAGCAGCTTCACGACCGTTGCGGTCGGCACGAACGCGTGCAGCTCGGGCACTCCCCGCTCGGGTTCCGGGCACGGCAGACGCAGCGGGTTGAACCAGATCGCGCGGATGCCGCAGCGACGCGCCCCAACGACATCGGCGTCCCAGGAGTCGCCGACCATCACGGCCTCTTCCGCGCGGACCCGAAGCGCGTCCAGCGCAATCTGGAAAATCTCCGGTTCGGGTTTCGACACACCCGCCACTTCCGATACCACCAGCACGTCCACGTGGACCGCCAGCCGGCAGAACTCCAGTTTTTCTTTCTGTTCCTGCAGGATGTTGTTCGAGACGATCCCCACGGGTGCATGCTGCCGCACCGCAGGCAGCAGTGCCTCCGCGCCATCCATGGCCCTCCGCGCCGCCAGATACGCGCTTCGGTACTGGGTTGCCGCCGCGGCGCAGGTCTCGTCTGCGGCGCTCATCCCGAACGAGTCGAACAGCCGGCGGAACCGTTCGCGCCGGGCTTCGTCCAGATCGAGCCGGCCACTGACGACCGAGAGGTGCATCTCTTCGAGAAACTTCGCGTGTTGCCGCTCGAAGTCCGCAAACGGCACGTCGCGAAAGCAGGCATGGGCGTTCTGTACGCGCCGCAGTGCGTCCGCGGAGCTGCGGCGGTGATCGAAGAGCGTGTCGTCGAGATCGAACAGGACCGCGCGGGTCATCACGATTTTGCCGCCGCTGGAGCCGCGATTTCGACGGCACAGGCGGCTGGACAGACTGAAGAGTTTGATAGACTCATTTGATGCCGTCGTCCGCGGTGGTTATCGCCGCCTCCAACCTCATGCCCGCTCTGCGCGAACGTCTCGCAGACGAAGGGAACATCCTCACATTCGCAGACACGGAACCCATTCAGGCGCTCCAGGCTATTCTCGCAAATAAACCGGACCTCATCGTGCTCGAGCGTTTGTTCGCCGCCACGCCGAGAGGAGCCGCGCTGATCAATCGAATCAAGACGGACCCGCAACTTGCCAATGCCGAAGTCCGGGTGATGTCCCATACCGGGGATTACGTCCGACAAGTGGCCAAGCCGTCCGCCATTGAAGCGGCTGCTCCGGCGGCAGCGTTTGCCGGAGCCGGACTCGTCGTCCCGCCGGCGTCCAGCGCGCCCGAACCGCGGCACCTCGACTGGCACGGCACACGGCGGGCACCGCGAATGCGCATTCGCCAGGGTGTGGAGATTCAGCTGGATGGGAATCCCGTGAACGTTGTCGATCTCTCGACTTGTGGGGCGCAGGTGCTTTCGTCCACGATTCTGCGGCCGAATCAGAAGGTGCGTGTCAGCATCCCACACGATGATTTCGTCATGCGGTTCCGCGGCGCCGTGGCGTGGGCGAAATTCGAGCTGCCGCAGCCGTCGTCGGCGCCCCGTTATCGTGCCGGCGTCGAATTCATCGATGCGGACGCGGCGGCTGTCGAGCGATTCGGTTCGCGGAACAGGGCCTAAACCACCCTCGGTCTAATCAGCGAACCAGCGCGCCGCTACTGATCGATCGCGGATGATGGTGTCTTCACGCGCCGAGCCAGTTGAGATCACGGCTGCCGGCACGCCGGTGATTTCCTCCAGGCGTCCGATGTACGAACGCGCCTCGAGCGGCAGCTTGTCGAAATCGCGAACCCCCGCTGCTGGAGAGGTCCAGCCTGGAATCGTTTCGTAGACCGGCTCGCACGCCGCCAGTTGTGAAAGGTCGCCGGGCATTTCGCTCAGCGTCGCACCGCGGCAGCGATAGGCGGTGCAGACCTTCAGTTCACCCAGGCCATCCAAGACATCCAGTTTCGTGAGCGCAAGCGCGTCGAGTCCGTTGACGCGCACGGCGTAGCGCACGGCGACTGCATCGTACCAACCACAGCGACGCGGTCGTCCGGTGACGGCACCAAACTCCTGGCCCGTCTCGCGCAGTCGATTTCCGATTTCCCCGGTCAACTCCGTTGGCAGCGGCCCCTCGCCGACGCGCGTCGTGTACGCCTTCGCCACGCCGAGGACGCCGTCGATCGCTTTCGGGCCAACACCCAGGCCGGTGCAAACGCCGCCCACCGTCGCGTTCGACGAGGTGACGTACGGGTAGGTGCCGTGGTCGATATCGAGCAACGTGCCCTGCGCCCCTTCGAACATGATCGATCGGCCTGCTTCACGAGCGCGCTGAAGAAAGAGCGACACGTCAGTGACCCACGGCGACATCCGTGCCCACGCCCTGGTCAGGTCGTCAATCACTTGACGCCAGTCCATCGTTGAATCAGCAATGAGCCGATTGCGGGCGGCGACGTTGTGCTGAACGGCCTCGGCCAGCGAGTCGGTGTTCGCGAGATCGCCCACGCGCACCCCGCGGCGCGCGATCTTGTCTTCGTAGGCCGGTCCGATGCCTCGCGACGTCGTCCCAATCCGACGTTCGCCGCGGCGAGCTTCACTGAGCAGTTCGAGCTCACGATGGTAGGGAAGGATCAAGTGCGCCTTGTCGCTGATCACCAGCCGATTGCCAACCGCGATGCCAGCCGCAGAGATCTCGTCTATCTCCGCGAAGAGCGCCTGAGGATCCACGACGAGACCGTTGCCAATCACGCAGGTAATGCCGTCGTGCAGAATTCCAGATGGCAGCAAACGCAGCACGAACTTCTTTCCCGCGGCGTACACGGTGTGTCCGGCGTTGTGCCCTCCCTGATACCTGGCGACGATCGAAAAGTGCCGCGTCAGCAGGTCAACGATCTTCCCTTTGCCTTCGTCCCCCCACTGTGCGCCCAGTACTGCGATGTTCATCAATGCAGTATTCTACCTGCGTTGCCGCTGCGCCCCTGCCAATAATCAATGATCGTTCTGAATGGTTCGTCTCTTACGCTCGCCGACGTCGCGGCGATTGCCGACGGACGCGAACCGATTGCGCTCGCGCCCGACGCCGCCGAGCGCGTCGATCGTGCCCGCGCGGTCGTCGATCGCAAAGCGCAGGGGGACGAACCGGTCTACGGCATCAATACCGGTTTTGGTGCGCTCGCGGAAACGGCAGTGCCGCGCGAGGCGCTCGATCACCTCCAGATCAATCTGCTGCGCAGTCATGCGGCCGGCGTCGGCGAACCGCTGTCAACGCCGGTCGTGCGGGCGACGATGGCGCTGCGCGCGAACGTGCTGGCGAAAGGGTTTTCCGGCATCCGGCGCGACACGCTCGAGCGGCTCCTCGAGATGCTGAATCGCGGCGTGCACCCCAAGGTCCCGAGTCGAGGTTCGGTCGGGGCAAGCGGCGATCTTGCGCCGCTGGCGCATCTGGCGCTGGTACTGATTGGGGAAGGCGAAGCATCTGTCGGCGGCTCGGCGACGTGGCTCCCCGGGCACGCGGCGCTGCGTGCGGCTGGCATCGAGCCGGTGCAGCTCGGACCAAAGGAGGGCCTCGCGCTCATCAACGGCACGCAGCCGTCGGTGGCGATCGCGGCGCTCGCGCTCCAGACCGCCGAGCGGCTCGGGCGCGCGGCCGACCTGGCAGTCGCGCTGTCCGTCGATGCGCTCCGAGGTTCGATCCATCCGTTCGAGTCCCGAATTCATGCCGCTCGACCCCACCGCGGGCAATCCATCTCGGCCGCGAATCTCCGCTGGCTCCTCGAAGGGAGCGATATCAACAAGTCGCACGAGCACTGTGGACGCGTGCAGGACGCCTATTCCTTGCGCTGTGCGCCCCAGGTGCACGGTGCGGCCCGCGACGCCTTCGCGTTTGTCGCCACAACGTTGACGGTTGAAGCCAATGCAGCGACGGACAATCCCATGGTGTTCGCGGAGGCTGACGAGATCGTGTCCGGCGGCAACTTCCATGGCGCGCCGGTCGCGATGGCGGCCGACTTTCTGGTCATCGCGGCGGCGCAGCTCGCCACGATCAGCGAGCGACGCTCCGATCGGCTGGTCAATCCCGCCCTGAGCGAGCTGCCGGCGTTCCTCACACCGGCGAGCGGGCTCCAGTCCGGCTACATGATGGCGCAGGTGACGGCGGCCGCGCTGGTGTCCGAGATCAAAACACTCGCGCATCCCGCGAGCGTGGACACGATTCCCACGTCAGCGAACCGCGAAGACCATGTCAGCATGAGCATGGGGGCCGCGTTGAAGGCCGAGCGCGCGGTCGCGCTCGCGTCGCGCGTGATTGCGGTCGAGATCCTGTGCGCATGCCAGGCGATCGACCTCCTCGCACCCCTTGCCACGTCACCCCGGCTGCAGCGCGTGCACGCCTACGTGCGTGCGGCGGTGCCGCACCTTGCCGGCGATCGTCCGCCGGCGCCCGACATCGAGCGAATCGCTGCGATGATTGTTGATGGAAGTTTGGAGACCTCCTGCGCGCAAGAAGTCAAGTAAGAAATTTTTCAATTTCAGTTTGACAACGCGAGCGATCGTTTTTAGATTGCTTACCTTCAGCGCGCCAAGGTTTCGTGCGCTGACACCCTGCGACCGATCGATCGTCACTCGAACATGAGCCTCCTCAGCCGGCAAGTCAGCGCGCCTCGCGGCGCGACGATCACGTGCAAGGGCTGGCCTCAGGAGGCCGCGCTCCGAATGCTGATGAACAACCTCGACCCCGAGGTGGCCGAGCGCCCGGACGATCTCGTCGTGTACGGCGGATCCGGACGCGCAGCCCGCAGCTGGGCGGCTTTCGACGCCATCGTCGCCACCTTGCGCCGGCTGGATCACGACGAAACGCTCGTCGTGCAGTCTGGCAAGCCGGTCGCCGTATTCCGCACGCATCCCTGGGCGCCGCGGGTGGTGATTGCCAACGCTCTCATCGTCCCGGCCTGGGCCACATGGGATCGCTTCCGGGATCTTGAAGATCGCGGGCTGACCATGTACGGCCAGATGACGGCCGGCAGCTGGATCTATATCGGCACACAGGGAATTCTTCAGGGGACCTACGAAACGCTCGCCTCCGTTGGCCAGCGTCACTTTGGCAATAACCTCTCGGGACGCGTGACCGTCACGGCCGGACTCGGCGGCATGGGCGGCGCGCAACCGCTCGCCGTCACCATGAATGGCGGCATTGCACTTGTTATCGAGGTGGATGCGCAGCGCATCGTGCGCCGCCTCGCGACCAGATATGTTGACGAGCGCTGCAGCGACCTCGGAACCGCGCTGGCGCGAATCGAGAGTTGGCAGCGCGACGGCGTCGCCCGCTCCATCGCACTCGAGGGCAATGCGGCAGAAGTGCTCCCTGAAATCGTCCGCCGTGGGTTCACGCCCGACATCGTCACCGATCAGACCTCGGCGCACGATGCGCTGGCCGGGTACGTGCCGGCCGGCGTGCCCGTCGCTGAAGCCGACGTGCTGAGACGCGCGCACCCCGACGAATACATCCGGCGCGCGATGGACTCGATGGCCACGCACGTCACCGCCATGCTTGAATTGCAGCGCCGCGGCGCCGTGGTGTTTGATTACGGCAACAACATTCGTGCACAGGCGCAAAAAGCCGGGGTGGCAAACGCCTTCGACATTCCAGGATTCGTCCCCGAGTACATCCGCCCGCTCTTCTGCACCGGCAAGGGTCCGTTCCGCTGGGTTGCCCTCTCAGGCGACCCGGCCGACATCCACGCAACCGATGACCTTGCGCTGCAGATGTTCTCGCAGGATGCTGCCTTGACGCGCTGGATTCGCCTCGCGCGGGAGCGGGTCGCGTTTCAGGGCCTCCCCGCGCGAATCTTCTGGCTCGGCTACGGCGATCGCGCTCGATTCGGCCTGGCGCTGAACGATCTCGTTCGTCGCGGCGCGGTGAAGGCGCCCATCGTCATCGGGCGCGATCATCTCGACGCCGGGTCGGTGGCTTCCCCCTATCGCGAGACGGAAGGCATGCGCGACGGGAGCGATGCAATCGCCGACTGGCCGGTCCTCAATGCGCTGTTGAACACCTCGTCTGGTGCGACGTGGGTGTCCGTGCATCACGGCGGCGGCGTCGGTATCGGCTTCTCGCTGCACGCAGGGATGGTCATCATCGCTGACGGCAGTCGAGAAGCGGACGAGAAACTGCAACGAGTACTCACCTGCGACCCCGGGCTGGGTGTCGTGCGACACGCAGACGCAGGTTATCCCGAGGCCGTCGACACGGCCCGCCGTGCAAGAATCGATATGCCGATGGCGTCACCGCACTCAACTACACCGCCTTCCCCACGCGAAACAGGAGGGGCGGACCGATGATGATTCCAGAACGCCCGTCGCTCGAACGACGGCTGCTCACTGCGCTCGACGGATCCGCCGGCAACGGCCCCCGCATTCCCATTGTCCTCGGCGGATGCGGAACCGGCCGCACATCGGTGCTGCTCCGGCTCCGAGATCTCATCGGACGCGCTGCGAGCCAGTACGTGGACGTCGAGCGCGTCGCGACGACGCCCGAACGTTTTCTGAAAGCGGTCCGCGAGGCCTCTCCCTTCCAGGCGCATCCGTACGGCGCCGCGCCGCCCGGCGAAGCGGGCGCCCGAGATGCCTTCGACGCGACCCTGGCGTTTCTTGACACCGCACGCGGCGCCAACGACGCACCCGCCACGTTCTTGCTCGACGAATTCCTCGAGCTGCGGACGTTTGAGAGTTTCCCCGGACTGCGAAGCGTACTTCGCGACCTGGTCTCGGCGCTCGTATCGAGCGGCAACCGTTTCGTTCTGACGACGCGTTACACGGCACGGGCCCATCGCCTGCTGCGCGACGCGCCGCCGCAGTTCGAGATCATTCATGTCGCCCCGCTCACCGCCGCCGAAGTCCGCGCCACGCTTCCCGCCGGCCAGATTCGAGGAGGTACGTTCAGCGAGGACGAAGACGATCACGCACGCGACGAACTGTCGCGCCTGGTCCAGGTTCTCGCCGACGGTCGTCCCGCGTACTCGCGGCTGATCGCGGAGACCGCCGCGACGCTGGCCTCCCGCGGCAGTGCGGATCCGGTGAGCGCCCTGGCCGCGCTCATCGCGCCAGGTGGACAGCTCACGGCACTGTGCCGGTATTGCTACGAACTGCGTCTCCACCGCGCCCGCGGATACGGCGCGCTGAAGGCGATTCTCGAAGTGCTCGCCGAACACGAGCCGCTCACTCTCACCGAGATCGCGCAGCGGCTCCGGCGCACGCCCGGCTCGACAAAGGACTATCTGTCCTGGCTCGAAGACGTGGATCTCATCGTGTCACGCCAGAAACGGTACAGCTTTGCCGACCCGATGCTGAGGCTTTGGGTCCGTCTCCACTGCCGCCCGGCTCCCCCGACTGAAGAGGACGTCACCCAGGAGGTGCACAGCTACGTCATGGCGCGGTTACCACATGCCGAGCCGGCGCTCGCGATGGCCGGATCGACGCCTGGCGAGGGTGACCGGGAAAAGTCGTGGGGGATTATCGAGATTGACTGACCTTGAGTCGTTCCAGGGCCAATCTCGCCGCTGACTGCGCGGCGGCCTTCTTGCTCTTCCCTTCCGCCCGTGAAACAGCCACGCCGCCGACCAGCACTTCGACTTCGAAGCGCCGGTGATGGGCCGGCCCAATCTCTGCGATCAGCCGATAGACCGGGAGTCCGCGATCGTTTGACTGAAGCCATTCCTGCAGCGCCGACTTGTAGTCTTCCGTGAAGGCTGCCTCCGCGCCGCGGCGGCGCGCCTCCGCAATCAGGTCGGAAAACTGCCGTTCGACGAACGCGCGTGCGGGTTCAATCCCGCCGTCGAGGTAAATCGCGGCGATGAGTGCCTCGTACGAGTCCGCGATCAGTGCCAGCTTGCGGCGTCCGCCCGTCTTCTCTTCGCCACGGCCAAGAATCAGGAACCTACCGAGATCGATCTTCTCTCCCAGCCGGGCCAGCGAGGCGGCGGAAACAATCGACGCACGGAGCTTCGACTTCTGCCCCTCGTTGTGATGCGGAAACTCCCTGAACAGCATGTCGGCGATCGCGAACCCGAGAATTGAGTCCCCGAGAAACTCCAGCGACTCGTTGTCGAACACGCCGCCGCTCGCGTCTTCGTGAACGCGCGATCGATGCGTCAACGCATGTTCGAGCAGCCCGCGGTCTCTGAAGCGGTAGCCGATGGCCTCCTCGAGCGGCTCGAACACTTCCCCCGACACATCGCCCGACGTTCGTTCGTCGCGATGGCTGTCGATAATCTGGCGCGCCCGCGCCGCATCGTCTGGGTTGACGCGAACGTGCATCTCGTGGACTGACATGGGGAACGACGTCAGCGGCATGCTCGAGCGAACGGCGGCATGGATGCCGTGAGTTTCGAGCAGCCCTTTCACCACGTTGGCTTCGATTGGCGACTGCGTGCTGAAGATGACGACCGGATCTCGCATCTCGCCTGCGGCGCTCAGACGGCCACCTTGGCCTCTGCGACGTGTTCCACTTTCATCAGGATCATCGTCATATCGTCGTGTTGATCGGCGCTCCCGACAAAGGCTTCGATCTCCCTCAGTATGCGCTCGCGCAGCTCCGCGGAGTCGAGATGGCCGTGTTCTTCCACGATTCGACTGAGCCGTGAGTCGCCGAAGAGATCCGATTCGAGGTTCATCGCCTCTGTGATGCCATCGGTGTACAGCACCAGGACGTCACCAACACTGAGGACGAGCGTCTGTTCCTCGAGCAGCTCCGTGAACTTCTGCGCGGCGCCGTCGATCCGCAGCCCGACAACCATTCCGCTTGGCACGAGGATTTGCGCGGCTGGCTGAGATACGCCACGCGCCGGGAGATAAATCATCGGCGTGTGCCCGGCGCGGGCGAAGGTGACGAGCCCACGATCGAGGTCGATGACCGCATACGTCATCGTGATGAAACTGCGGGCGTCCAGGTTCTCAGAGATGATGCGGTTGACCTCCGTCAACATCTGTCGCGGCGAGAAATAGATCTGGCTCAGCGACAGCACCAGCCCTTTCAATTCGGCCATGTACAACGCCGCGGAGGTCCCTTTTCCGGAGACGTCGGCGATCAGAACGCCGAGCCGATTCTGCGGCAGCGGGAAGAAGTCGTAGTAGTCGCCGCCAACCTCTCGCGCCGGCACGCACAGTGCCGTCACGGCGAGGCCCGGGACGTCGAGCGGTCCGCGCGGCAAGAGTGACATTTGAATCTGCCGCGCGATGCGCAGTTCTTCTTCCAGCCGCTTCTTCTCCGCCGCCGTCTGCAGCAGGTTTTCGATGCTGCCGGTCATCTGGTTGAACGAACCGGCCAGCTCTCCAAGCTGATCCTTTGCCTGGATCTTGATCCGGTGTGCGAAGTCTCCCTGCCGCACTCGCTCGGTGCCCATTGACAGTTCGTGGATCGAACTCGTAATCGATCGGGCGAGGGCGAGCCCCATGATGAGCGCGACCGCTTGAATCACGAGAAACAGGACGGCAACGAAGATCAGCACCATCTTCAGCGCATCACCCCACGTCAGTCCCTGCCACTGCACAGACTGCGCGCGCGACAGGCTGTTATACAGGTCGCCGAGGCGGTAAGCCATCGCCACGGTGGCGCGATGCGACGCTCCGTCTTCCCAGTCGGTGTAATCGAGAAACGTAACGCTGCGACGAAACAGGGAGAAGGTCGACGCCGGCGTGTCAGCGTTCGCTCCAGTCCCACCCGGAAGAGGAACCAGGTTGGTGTCACTGCCGCGGTAGACCGCATCCGCTCGCACTCGAGTCCGTTCGTACAACAGATCCAGCATCTGGTCGTCGATCGGTATATCCACCACCACGAATCCGAAACGTCGCACCTTCGACGCCGCGGGCAACGCCGCCCGAACCACCAGCTCCGCCTTGTTCGAGGAACCCGGCCGGTTGATGCAGATCGTTCCTTTGAAGCCCTCCGCGCGGCCGCGCAGCCAACTCGGGATCGTCCTGGGCGGGTCCAGGTGCTCCCAGGTGCCGACATGGGCTGCCAGCGGCGCATCTGCGGTGAGCGGGACAAAGGCGAGCGTCAGCCCGGGATACGATGGCATCGCATTGCGGTGCACCCGGGCAATCGTCTGCGGCGCCTGAGCCGGCTCACGCCCGACTTCCGTCGCCACCGCCTGCGCGATGAGCTGCGCATCGTCCAAAATATCCTCGAATCCATCCTTGAAGAAATACGCGCTCAGGTTCATCGTCACCATCCACGCGCCCAGCAGGAAGAACGCCACGATCAGCAGCGCGGGAACGACGCCAATGAAGATATAGGAAAGGATCAGGCGACGACGGAGGCGCCACAGCAGGCGGCGTTTGGTCAAGAGGATCAGCCGCCAGACGAAGAAACCCACGGAGACGGCGAGACCGACCGTTGCCGCGCCGTTGAGCAGAACGACCACCTGCGGCAATGTGACGAACTGCCGCACGATACCGAGCACCACTTTCAGGGCGGCCGCACCGATGAACAACCGACCGGCCCACGAATGCAGGAGCAGGTGGCGTGCAGAGAGCGATCTATCGGTCGTGCGCGGAGCCGTCGCAAGCCCCGTGGGTGATCGACGGATGCGCGCGATCGCGTCAGAGAGGCGTGACCGAGCCATGCGGGTCGAATCCGAATGATAACATTGGCATCGTGAAGCTTCCCGAGCACGCTCGCTTTTCAACCGTGTGCATTCACGCGGGACAGGAGCCCGATGCCTCGACCGGCGCGATCATCACGCCCATCTTCCAGACGTCCACCTACGTCCAGGAAGAGCTGGGTCGCCACAAAGGGTACGAGTACGCCCGAACGCAGAATCCGACCCGAACGGCGCTCGAGCAGAACCTGACCGCGATCGAAGGGGGCAAAGCGGCGTTTGCCTTCGCGTCAGGGATGGCAGCCATTAGTGCGATCGCAGGCGCACTATCGTCGGGCGATCACGTGGTCGTCACCGATAACACATACGGTGGAACGTTCCGGTTGTTCGATAAAGTGCTCACCCGGTATCGGCTGACGTTCACCTACGTCGATACATCGAAGCTGGATCAGATCGAGCGAGCGCTTCGACCCGAAACGAAGATGGTGTTCGTCGAGACACCGACCAACCCGGTGATGCGTTTGACGGACATCGCGGCTGTGGCGGCGCTGACCCGTTCGAAGGGTGTGCGCCTCGTCGTCGACAACACATTCGCCAGTCCGTGCGTTCAGCGCCCTATCGAGCTTGGTGCGGACATCGTCGTGCACAGCACGACCAAGTATCTCAACGGGCACAGCGACAGTGTCGGCGGCATCGTCATCGCCATGCGCGATGACGATATCGAGTGGCTCAGGTTCATCCAGAACGCCGCCGGCGGCATCATGGGTCCGTTCGACGCCTGGCTCGTGCTCCGAGGAACCAAGACCCTTCCGCTGCGAATGGCTCAGCACAACGCCAACGGGATGGCGCTCGCGACTTACCTTTCAAAACATCCAAAAGTTCGCGCGGTGCTGTATCCGGGGCTGCCCACGCACCCGCAGTACGATCTCGCCACGCGACAGATGAAAGGGTTCGGCGGCATGCTGACGTTCGACGCCGGCACTTTCGAAGCCGCGCGGAGCGTCTGCAACCGGGTGAAGCTGATGGCCCTTGCTGAAAGCCTCGGCGGCGTCGAGACGTTGATCAGCCATCCCGCCTCGATGACGCATGCCTCGGTTCCCCCCGAACGCCGCGCCGCCATCGGCCTGACGGATAGCCTGGTTCGGATCTCCGTCGGCATCGAAGACCCGGCTGATCTGATCGACGATCTTGCCCAGGCACTCGCCTGAGCACGACTACGTACTCTCGCCGATCCATCGCAAATACGCCTCGTTGCCGTCGACAATCGGAATCACAATGAACTCGGGCACCTCGTAGGGATGCAGCTCCCGCACTCGATCCCACAGATCCGCCACGCGCTCGCGTGAGGTTTTGATGACCAGCTGACGTTCAGCCTCGAACTCGATCTTCCCTTCCCAGCGGTACACGGACTCCATGACCGGCAGGAGGTTGACGCAGGCGGCCAACCGTTCATCGATCAGGGTTCTTCCGAATTCTGCTGCATCTGCGTCGGCTGGCAGGGTCGTGAGCGCGATGACGTAGTCCGCGGTCATGGACGAGCGGTCTCCAGTTTTTCTGCCGGAAGGCTATTTCCGACGTTCAAATCGGTCGAAACTATTGTACAAAGGACGCACGCACCCGATGGCGCCGGCAACGCTACCACGATCCCCGAAAGAACCCCCCCGTCGCAGGCGTGATCCCGCGGTTCAGGCCAGTTCCCAGGCTCGAAGGAAGACGATTCAGCTTCTCCTGCTTTTCGTCACTCTCGTCCTGGCCATCGACGGTCTGGTCGGCGAAAAGGGGCTGCTGGAGTCAATCCGCGCCCGGCGTCACCATCGCGAGCTGAGTACCTCCATCGAGCGACTGCGTGCGGAGAACGCACAGCTTCGCGAGGAAGCGCGCCGGCTGCTCGAGGACCCGTCCACCATCGAATCACTCGCCCGCGAAGAGCTCGGCCTCATTCGCCCGGGCGAGCTGCTCTTCATCGTCAAGGACGCCAAGCCCGTCCGCTAAGCACTACCCCCGTCCGACAAACGGCATTTTCGTCGCCATCAGCGTCATGAATTGAACGTTCGCGTCGAGCGGCAACCCCGCCATGTAGACGACGGCACGGGCCACGTGCGTGACGTCCATGACGGGCTCCACCCCCAGCTGTCCGTTCGCCTGCGGAACGCCGGACGTGAATCTTGCCGTCAGCGGTGTCGACGCATTGCCGATATCAATCTGCCCGCATGCGATGTCGAACTGGCGTCCGTCGAGGGAGGTCGATTTGGTCAAGCCGGTGATCGCATGTTTGGTGGCCGTATAGGGGGCGGAATTGGGCCGTGGGGTGTGCGCCGAAATCGATCCGTTGTTGATGATGCGGCCGCCTCTCGGATCCTGGGACTTCATCAGCCGGAACGCGTGCTGCGTGCAGAGAAAGGCGCCCGTGAGATTGACATCCACGACGGATCTCCATTGTTCGAGCGTCAAGTCTTCCAGGGGAACACCTGGCGCGTTGATCCCGGCGTTGTTGAAGAGCAGGTCCAGACGGCCAAATGCTCCCCGCGTCGCTTCGAACAGCCGTCGTACCGATTCTGGATCCGACACATCCGTACGCACGGCCCGGGCGCTGTCGGGGGAGACTCCCGAGTCACGAATCACCTGACTGAGCAACTCCTCGCGGCGGCCGGCAAGCACAACCGCGTAGCCGTTCTGCAGTAGCGCCGTGGCGACCGCCCCGCCTATGCCTGTACCCGCGCCGGTCACGATGGCAACCTTCAGTGGTGTGATCACGCGACGAACGGTAACATGACTGAGCCCATGACGATCCTCGTGACCGGTGCGGCCGGCTTTCTCGGAACCCGGCTGATTCGAGCCATCCTCTCGCCAGGGTCAAAGCTCGCAGACGTTTCCAGCATCGTCGCGGCTGATATCGTGCCCTGCCCCGTTGAGGACAACCGCCTGCGGATCCAGTCCGGGTCGATTACAGACGCTCAGTTTGTCGATTCGATCGCAGCGCGGGACGTCAACCTCGTCTTTCACCTCGCCGCGGTGCTCAGCGGGCAGTCCGAAGCAGAATTCGACACCGGACTGCGGGTGAACGTCGATGCGACGCGCGCCCTCCTCGAAGCGTTTCGCGGGCGGAATACTCGGCCGCGGTTCGTGTTCGCGAGTTCTGTCGCAGTCTTCGGCGGGCCTCTGCCCGACTTCATTCCCGAGGATATGGCGCTCCGGCCGCAGTCGTCCTACGGCACGGAAAAGGCGATTGCGGAGTTGCTGGTGAGTGATTACTCCAGACGGGGGTACATTGACGGAATCAGCTGCCGGTTGCCGACCGTCGCCATTCGGCCAGGAAAACCGAACTCGGCGCTGTCATCGTTCGTCAGCGGGATTGTGCGTGAACCGCTGGCTGGCCTTGAGAGCGTGTGTCCAGTTCCGCTCGACACCCGCCTGTGGATCACCTCCCCGGCCGTCGTCACCGACAATCTGATTCATGCGGCCCGGATCGATACGGCGCGGCTGGAGGCGCGACGGTCGGTGAACCTTCCCGGAATCTCAGTCACGCCAGCAGAGATGTTGGCGAGCCTCGAACGCCTCGCAGGTACGGCGGCGCGCAAGCGAGTGCGCTGCGAGCTCAATCAAGAAATGATGCGTGTGGTCCTGACCTGGCCAGGTGACTTCGACATCACCCGGCCCTTGAACCTTGGATTCGTCGTCGATCGCACGATCGATCAGATCATTCAACAGTTCATCGACGAACAGGGCGTCAGCGCCGCTTCTTATCGTCCAGATTCTGCGTCAGGTCCGCTTCCGTAATGTGATCTTCGACGCCCCGGGCGGGCACGTCCACCTTGGCCATCCAGAGCAGCGCGTTCAGCATGATCTTTCGCTGATTGGAGTCGCCCCAGTTGGCGTGGGTGTGCCCACCCGTAAACCCGAAGCTCCGACCGCCGTCGGGCCGTTCGTACACCCACATCATGGTTTCGGCTTTGCCGGTGTCGGCGATGATGTGGTCATACGGACCGCGCGGGCTGACGTACGGCCCCTTGCGGACCTCGTCGGTCGGCGTCGCCACGAGGATGGGGGTGAGGCGTTTTGTTGCCGCCGCATCGTTGGTCCAGCGCATGTTGAAGTACCACTCGTCGTGCGTCGCAAATGGCTGGACACCACGCGTGATCGGATGCTTCGGCAGTTTGTCGAAGGCCGGTTTCCACATCGGGTTGACGGACCAGAGCGTCTCGTAATAGCCCCCGATCCAACGATGCATCGCCTCCCCGGGCGCACCGGCTGGCACTTCAACGCCGTAATGGCCGAACCCCAGCCCAACGCCTTTCTTGGCCAGCGCATCGATGATCTTCATCCGCTCGCCCTGAATCGCCGGGTTCCCTCGGCCGCCGTCCGCAAAAATCAGCACGGCATCGGCGCCATCCAGTGCCGCATTGTCATCTACACGCGCGCCATCGGCCATCTTCGACGGCCAGCCGAGGTCGTAAACCTCGACCTTCACTCCGGGCACGCCGGCAAGTGCTTTTTGAAAGAGCAGGCACCCCGCCCGAAACTCATGCATGCCTGGCGGATGACTCGGTTTCCCCGCGATGAGCACGATGCGTTTATCGGCCGTGCGGACGGGGAACGAGGCGACGACAAGGACGCCGAGGATCACGAAACCTGCCGCGCGCCGCAGGAGGCTGGATGATGTTTGCATGACTAGATCCTACTATTTCGACTGACCGAATTTAGGCGGGATGGGTGATTCCCAGCCGGCAAGGTCCGCGGGCCTCACGCCCTTCATGTAACCCTCGAACTTGAAGGTTGTTGGTTGGTAGGGACCGACCAAGCTGATGTTATTCGCGGGCCCGATCGCCGCTTCGAGACCGGCGGCCCAGAGGCAGGCGTTGACGAGCATCCGTCTGAAACCATCATTCAGCAAATCCTCGGATGCCCCATGCGTTGTCGTGAATACGCGGCCCGCCTTACCCGAACCTGTTGTGTACGTGCGCACCCAGGCCACCGGAAATTCCTTCTTGTCTTTGGCCGCAGGGGAATCCGGAGTCATGCCGTCGAGTATCTGACCGCGGGCAAGCACCTGACTGCCCTGAATCGGATCCGCCGTATAGCCACCTGATTGCACCCAGACGCCCTTCACGCCAAGGAGGACAGGGTGCGCGGCGTTGTCTGGATCTACCAGGAACCGCGAGCTCTGCACGTGATTCCGGCCGTAATGCGAGACCCACGTCTCTCCCAATATCTGACGGCCGAAACCACCCTGAAATTCGCCGGAGTTGTTCCAAGTGTACTTGGCGAACTTCGCATCCGATCTCTTGATTTGAAATGCGTGCGTCGCGGTCCGAAGACCGACGATGGGCCCACCGCGTTCGAGGTAGTCGATGAGGTGCTGCATCTCCTCGTCCGGGAAATCCTGGAATCGCAGAAAGACAACGAGGAGATCGGCAGTTCGAAGCGCGTCGAGGCCGGAGATGTTCGAGCTGCCCGGCTCGATGAATCCAGTCTGGCGATTGGTTGTGAAAAGCACCGTGCTCTTGAATCCGTAGTGCTTCGCCAGCGTGCGCGCGAGGGCGGGCAGCGTTTCTTCTGATCGGTACTCATGGTCGCCGGCAAGAAACACGATGTGTTTTCCGGCTCCGGGACCTGCAGTCCCTTGGTAGACGACGCTGTTAGCGTTCTGCGCGGCGGCCGCGCTTGTAAGAGCTGCAAGGGCAACACACGCCCACAGGCTTGAACGATGCAACTGGCGCAAGGACATGTGTCAGAACTATAAGCCAATCCGACGTGACAACTCCACGCGATGGAGGCTGAATTCACGACCTGAAAAGGTCATCGTATTTACACCCTCTCGAACCAGTCTCGCCGGCACGGTCACTTCACAGCGAATGGGTCCCGCGATGTCACAGGCGCCGACAAGAATGTCGTTGAGGAGAATCTCGATCCGCACCGGAGCCTGGGCCCCGAGTTCGAACAGTGCTTGGTACGAGTGCTGGCGATCGAGTGGGAGAAAAAGCGTCGCGCGCCCTTGACCGCGGCGTTGACGACCGGCTGGGGTTCGTTCAGCGCCGCTCCATCCACCGCCGAAGTACGGCTCAGCTTCGAAATCCGGCCTGAGGAGAGTTCGATCGCTGGCCATAGAAAACAGCGGCACCAGAGGGCGATGCGAACAGATGGTGACGGTCTCAAGCGTGCCCCCGATAATCCGCGCCTTTGCCTCCGTGGAAATACGATTCGCCGCCAGCCGAAACACCGGCCGATAATCGCCTGTCCGCGTGAGTTCCGTCGACAGAACAACCGTTCCGTCGTTCTGGGTATTGCGCCTGACAGGCGACGCCGCCCCGTTCCCCAGAAGGACGGATGCATTCCCGTTCAGGTCGCGACCGTGGGCGATTGCCATTTCGATGACTGTCGATCCGCGGTCGTGAAGCGTCGCGACCCAGCTCCCGCTCTCGAACACTGGTGTCACGTCGCGCCACGAATTGCTCAGCGCTGCGCAAGGCGTCTCGCCTCGGATCTCATACACCGCCTCCTGATACGCGACAGTCCTGGATTGCCCGGAGGGGAATTCGAGTGGCCGCAGCAGTGACACATCCGGTGAAAACGCGGCGAGGGCCAACCCCGCACCGACTAGCGCGATGGTGTGACCGTCACGTTCGATCCGGGCGCCTCGATCGTCGGCCGCACTCGTGATGACTCCGTCGAACGGACGGAAGCTGAGACCGTCATCCCCGTTGCGCCATTGCGCCCGGGAAGTCCCCGTCACAACCGCAAAGGCCTCGTAGGATCGTAGACGGCCCATCGGCCGCGCGGCGCCGTGGCCAATGCGGCTCAGATCGAGCTGAAACGGAACGTGTGCGGTCGCCCCCGCCACGAGCGTTCCGCGAGGCAGCCATTCGAGCCACTCTTCAACCGGCGGACCGTTGACCGTCATGCGCTCGAAGCGAAATCCTTCCGTGCTCAACACGGTGGCACCAGTCGCAAACGTGAACACTCGCCGCCCGTCCTCCAGCGCGCCTCGTACCTCACTGCTGCTGAAACCCACCCGGGCGATACCGCGATTTGGGCCACCCTCTCCGGTGAACATCATGTAGTTGATGGCCATGTCCGTCTCGTAGTCCTGAGCCACCACGCCCGCGCGGTCTGGCAGCTGCGAGTAAAACGCTCTGAGGAATCTCCCCTCCTCTCGTTGACCGCTCTGGTCCGCGGACCTGTAATTCGAGGCGACGTTCCAAACGGGCATCGCCAGGGCGATCGCGTAGGTCACCAGCGCTGCGATCGCGCGGCCGACGTTCATCCGCACCAGCACGCGTCGAACGGATTCCGCGCCCACTGCTGCGAAAGGCCACAGCAACGCCAAGACAGGCGTCACAAATCCCTGAAGATCGCCGGAAAGATTCACTACCATCGCAAGCAGGCCCAGGATGCCACCGAGCAACAGCACGGCCTCGGCTGAAGTCGCTGCAACTAGCGCGGCTATTCCCGCAATAGAGAGGACAAGACCCAACACTCGAAGGTCTCGCTCGATGACACCGAGCGCTCCCGGAAGGTGAACTGTCAGCAGGACTCGTGGTCCGTACGCGAAACGCTCGCCTGCGAAACGTTCCGCGGTCACTACTCGCCAGAGTTCCGGAACTGACTCGGCACGGCTTTCCATATAGGGAGCACCCTGTCGAGTCCGGACCACGATCAAGCCATACTGAGACAGGCCGACGCACCCGATGACCGCAAGCGCGGTGAGTACCCGTGGCGTCAGCACGCGCGAATGCTTCAGCAGCACGTAAACCGCGCACGCGGGCGCGAGTCCGACGATGGTGAGATGATTGCCGAGACCGAGGGCAAAAGCGGCAGCCCCGGCGAAGAGTCGCGAGAGCCGAGCGCTCCTCCCCCATGACAACAACAGGCAAACGATCGCTCCAGCGATCGCCGCAGCAAGGCTGTACACCTCCGCGAACACCGCGCTACGCCAGAACGCTGGCCCGCTTGCCAGCGCAAGAGCCGCGGCAGAGGACGTGACGCGACCGCCGCCGATTTGACGGGCAATCCTGTAAGCAATCACGCACGCGACCGCTGCCATCAGCGCCGAAAACAGGTTCGCGCGGTATGCAATCGTCCGAATGGGAATTTGAACGAAGGCGTGCGAGAGAAGGACGTAGAGAGGATAGCCAGGTGGATGTGCGGACCCGAGAACGTAGCCGAGGAACTGAAATTTCGGCGTGTCCTCAGGACCACCGAAGTCCGGCTGCAGTGTCGCGACGTAGAGCGTCAGCGCGGTCAGGCCAACTACACATGCGCACGCAATCTCGGCCAACGCTGGCCGAACACGCGCTCTCTCCCACGCACTCGGCCGGCGCTGCACTGCGGTCGTCGTCCGGCGCGCCGTTTACTGACGGTCTGGCGCGGTCTGCTCCGGGCTGGTGACGCCAGGGGGAAGCTCGAGTACTCGAATGTTGCGGAAGTGAATCTCGCCGCCCTCGGATTCGAGGCAAAAGTAGCCCTTCTTCTGCGTCGACCTGCTGATGCCGTTGACGAACTTGCCATTCACGGCGAGCTTGATGACCCCATCGACCGCAACAACGTCGTAGGTGTTCCATTGGCCCTTGCCCACCGCCCGGTTCTCGATCGACATGCTCCGCTCGCCTCTCGGATTGTCCGGAGTCGTCTTCACACCGCCAACGCCAAACAACTCGCCGTGAACGTAGGCGAGGGGTGGCGTGACGCCGTTCCGGGTGTTGAGATTGGGCCACTCGAGTTCGAGCATCTGGACTTCGACGCCGTTTGGCAGCCGATTCCGCTCGCCCGGACGAGAGTCGCTCCACACGAATACACCCGAGTTGCCCCCGGCCTCCATGTGCATCCATTCGATGTGCAGCACGAAATTCTCGTATTGCTTCTCGCTGCACAGGACGCCAATCGGGCGCCCTGAGCAAATCAAAAGTCCATCGCGGAACTTCCAGGTATCCGGGTTCGTGTTGACGTTCACCCACCCGGTGAGATCCCTGCCGTTGAACAAGTCACGAAACTGCGGCGCTGCCGATTGTCCGGCGGCTGCAACCGGAATGACGGCCGCAACCAGGGCACCTATGGCAAGAGGTTTCATCCTCGATCCTTTCTGTCGTGTTCCGTCAGCGTCAATCCCGGGCGCCAGACGCGCGTTCATCATAGTCCGAACGCGAATACCGTTCCTCCGCCTGCAATCGCGACGAATTGTTGACCGCCGGCGAGATAGGTCATGGGCGAGCCGGTCCAGGACGCGTTGGCGGGAAAATGCCACAAAAGTTTTCCGCTCCTCGCGTCCACCGCGGCAAAGGCGCCGCTGTCCTCGCCAAATAACACGAGACCTGACGCCGTTGACAACAGGCCGCCCCACGAATTGCTCGGGCCCAACTGCGGATATTCCCAGACAATCTTCCCGGTCCCAACGTCGAGGGCTCGAAGGTACTTCTTCCCCATCTCACCGGGAACGTTCTGGGTGGTGCCGCCGTAGAAGGACTGCCCCGGCTCGAACCAGACGCCGGATTTTCGAAAGATGCTGCAGCGCTCCAGCGCCATGACGTAATACAGCTTCGTGTCGGGGTTGAAAGCCGGTGACATCCAGTTGGTGGCGCCGACCACCGAGGGGCAACCCATCGTTCCTCGCACCGAAGGGTCGGCCGCGGGCTGCTTGATTGGACGGCCATTTGCATCGATTCCGCTCGCCCAATTCATTTTCGTCACAAACGGCTTGCCCAGCAGCACCCTGCCCGTGGCGCGATCGAGCACGTAAAAAAACCCGTTTCGATTCGCCTGCATGATCACGCTGCGCTCTCGCCCTCCGATTGCGACGTCAGCCAGGATGACGGTCTGAACAGCATCCCAGTCGTGCAGATCGTGTGGAGTGAACTGATAGAACCAACGCAGCCGACCGTTCGATGGATCGAGCGCCAGGAGGGAGTTGGACCAGAGATTGTCGCCGATACGCTCGCCGCCGTTGTAGTCAGGACACGGATTGCCCGTCGTCCAGTACAGCGTGTGGGTTGCGCGATCGTAAGAGCCTGTCAGCCACGTCGCGGCACAACCGTGCTCTATGGCTTTCCCCTCCCACGTCTCCGAGCCCGGTTCTCCAGGCGCGGGGACCGTCCAGAACCGCCACACCTCTTTTCCGGTTATCGCGTCAAAGGCAGCAAGAAACCCCCGAACTCCTTCGTCTCCGCCTGAAACGCCTGACACGACGAGATTGTCCACGACGAGTGGCGCTCCTGTCGCTCCGTAGTGCTGGCGGTAATCCGCCAGCGTCGTTTCCCAGAGCAACTGGCCGTTCGCCCGATGCAGTGAAACCAACCGTGCATCGTCTGTAACAAAGTACAAGCGGTCGCCGCGCAGCGCGACACCGCGGTTCACGCCCGCGCCAGCGTCGCCGATGACACCGCGCGTCCGCGGGCGGCTGTAGTGCCAGATCTCGCGCCCGCTTTGCGCATCCAACGCAAACACTTCGTTGGGCGCCGTGACATACATCACGCCGCTGACAACGACGGGCGTTGCTTTGAGGTTGCGCGAGCTCGGGATGGGAAACGTCCACTTCAGCCGCATCCCGGCGACAGTGGCCGGAGTGATCTGCGCGAGCGGAGTGTGGCGATTGCCGTGGTCGGAGCCGTTGTAAGACGGCCAATCACCGGGGGCCCAGGCAACTGGGACGTCGCGTGGCTTCAGTTCGGGCATCACTCGACGTCCGAGTTCGGCGAGGTCGGCAATGGCATCGCGGCTAAACGTCCCGAGCGTGCCGTCGAGCGTGAGCAGTTGAAGATCGAAGTTGCTCTCGTTCTGCACGAGCCCCTCGATTGTGCGACCGTCGCGGACTCGCAGGCGGACGTGGCGGAAGGTTCGCGGCTCCTGCGCCGCTTCGGCAAGCTTCTTCAAGTACCGCGCAACGGCGTCAATCTCTGGCGGTCCCATGGTGGTGGGCGGCATACCGCTTTGAGGGATCCCCTGCCGAATGATGCGTTGGATCTCGTCGAGCGAACGAGTCGCCGCGCGTCGCGAGGAGACGATATCGGGTCCACGCTCGGCGCCTTTTCCATCGTTCCCGTGGCAGGTCGCACAGTGAAGTTCGAAGAGTTTCGGCGCGTCGGGCAGCGCCTGCGGGACCAGTCCGCGCGGCGTCGATGTCCCGCGTATCGAGTTCGTTGCAACGAAGAGGAGCAGGACCGCCGTGATAGGGGCACTGCGCTGCCACGAGGGGCAGATGCCAGCCATGGTCACCCGAAGGGGCCCGGTGCGTTCGCGAGCGACATTGCTGCGAGGCCGCCGGTCGTGGCCGGAGTGTACTCAGAAACGTCAGACCGGGGTCAGGCCGGGGGTCTGACCCCGGTTTGACCCCGGTCTGACCCCGCCGTTCAGTTCACGGTTTGCGACAGCGACACGGTGCTGCCCTTGTAATTGGCGTCCCCGAGATAGGCAATCGTCACTTTGTGAACGCCGTGGGCGAGGTTTGGAACCGGCAGCTCCGCTGTAACCGTTCCACTCGAGACGGTCGTCACCGGAACTCCGGCTGGATCGCCTATGACACTCCCGTTCACCATAAACAGTACGCGTCCAGTGGGAGTGCCAGACGATCCGGAGATCGTCGCCGTGAACGTGACGCTCGAACCGAGCGTGGACGGATTCGACGAGGCCGCGAGTGACGCCGTGCTCGTACGGTCCTTCCACCCTGCCCCACCAACGGCCTGCACCAGGACGTTCGAGATTGACGGCGGCGCCGACGCGCTGCCGGAATAGCGAGCGGTCATGGCGTGCGAACCGTTGGCCAGTGTCGTTGTTGTGAACGTGGCCCGTCCTGCGGAGATCGCCGATGTGCCAAGCAGCAGTCCGCCGTCCCAGAACTCCACGTTCCCTTCGACCGGGCCGGCGGACATGCTGAAGTTTGCCGTGAAGCTGACCGTTTGTCCGGTGTTCGACGGGTTGCGCGACGACGTTAGCGCGACAACCGGAGTGGACGCGCTGTTCGCGATGGCGTGCGACGTAGCGCCGGAGCCGGGTTCAAACGATGTGTCACCCGTGTAGCGAGCCTCGATTGCGTGGGCGCCGGCCGCCAGACCAGCCGTCGCAAGCGACGCCGTTCCATTCACGAGCGGCGCAGTCCCGAGCAGCGTCGCGCCGTCGAAGAATTCAATGCTGCCGCCAGGCGAACCAACGGCCGGAAGAGCGGCCGTGACACTTGCCGTGAACGTCATCGGCTGATTCAATCCGGACGTCTCCGGCGTGCTCGCTGCCGTCACGGACACGGCGCCGCGGACCACCGACAACGTGCCGTTCAAAAAGACGATGCTGTAGTTTGAAGAAGTCAGGCCGCTCGGCACGATCGGGTATGTTCCGACGGCGCTCTGCTGCGTTGCGGCGGTGGCCAGCACCAACGCACCACCCAACGACGCGGGCGTCTCTCCATTGACGAATCCCAGGAAAGAGGCGCTCAGCGCCGGAAGCGGCGCCCCAAAGCGCTTCACGGCGTCGTTCGCTCGAACGCTGAGCGCGGCCGGTGTCACCGCGATCGAGGTAACCACAGTGCCATTGCTGTAGTTCGTCGAGTCCGCCGGCGTGAACGTGGCGCTCAACGGGTGATTGCCAACGACGAACGTCGTCCCTGCGGCCGGCGCATACGCGAATGTTCCTGGAACGCTGGATGAGGCATTGAGCTGGACGGCGCTCAACACTGTGCCATATACGATCGACGCAGGCTCGCTCCAGGAAAGCGTCGGGGCTGCCTGGCCTATGACAATCGTGGCGGTAGCCGATGCAGCCTGGTAATTCGCGTCGCCGGCGAAGGACGCCACCACCTCATAGGAACCGGCATTTACCGGCACCGCAGAGCTGCCGTTGTAGGTGAAGGTCGGAGATGACAGGGTGACTCCGCCAACGCCGGTGACGGATCCGCTGGCAGAATGCGGTTGTCCGTCGTAGGTATGTGTGCCGCCGGTCACGGTCACCGACGCGGTAGCCTTATTGACGTCGATGCTCGTCGAAATCGACGCGTTGGAATAGTTGCTGGTATCGGTCGGCGTGAAGGTCGCCTGCAGGATCTGGCCTGTACCCGCGCCCAGAATCGTTCCCGCAGACGGCGCATACGCAAACGTTCCTGGCACGTTGGCCGTCGCATTGAGTTGCGCAGCATCTAACGCTGTCCCGTAGACGATCGCGGCCGGCGTGCTCCACGACAAGACGGGCGACACCTTCGTGATCGTCAGCGTGGCGGACGTGGACGCCGCCAGATAGTTGTCATTGCCCGGGAATGTCGCGATGACGTCGTAAGTTCCGGCCGCGACAGGGGCTGCCGAGCTGCCGTTGTAGGTGAACGTGGGTGATCCGAGCGATGCCCCGCCAATTCCGGAAACCGTACCAGTCGCCGGATGCGGCTGACCGTCGTACGTAAACGTTCCACCAATGATGGCCATCGACGGCGTCGCCTTGTCGATCGCCAGGATTGTCTGCGCTGAAGCACTGTTGTAGTAAGCCGTGCTCGACGGTGTGAAAGCCACCGCCAGGTCGTGGGAACCCGCCGGGAGCTGCGTGCCCGCTCCCGGGGAATAGCTGAACGACCCGGGGACGTTCGCCGTCGCGTTCAGCTGACTCGAGCTCAGCGCTGTCCCGAAGGTGATCGCCGCCGGCACCGCCCACGTGATCACCGGCGTCGCCTTGTTGACGAGAACCTCAGGCTCGGCATAAGCACGGACGTATTCCGTGTCTCCGTCGAACGTTGCACTCAGGAAGTCCGTGTAGAGCCCTGGAGGAGCGTCTTTCAGCGGTGCATTCCATGAGACGAATCCGTTCGCATCGGTCACGAGATTGGCCGTCGATGTCGAATACGGAGCGGCGCCGACGAGCGACTCCAGGTGCACGGCTCTCCCCACAACCGGCTGCCCGTACTCGTCGAGCAGCTTCACTTCGACCGTGTACGTGGGATCGAGGTAGGTCGCCTGAACTGGCGGCGTCCAGTAGAACTGCGTCGCCTTTGGCGGACACGCGCCTGCCGCGCCGGCAAGGAACAGCTGCTCGATGTGGCCAGCATCGAGGCTGTGTTCGAAGATCTGCAATTCGTCGAGTGCGCCCCGGAAGTACTCGCCCCGATCCTGTGCGCCGCCGATGGTGACCGGATCGGACATCGAATCCCACGTATAGACGTCCCCAATTGACGTCGCTCTGTGGGCGAGGCGGCCATTGAGATACGTTCTGACTTCAGCACCATCAAGGACGACCACGAGATGCGTCCAGACGTTCAGCGGAATCGCGACACCCGTGTCGAAGTAGCTGAGCGTCGAGTTGTAGTAATTGCGGAACGCCCATGCAAGGGTGCCATTACCGGTGCGGGCAATGCTGTACTGATCTTTCTTGCGCAGAATGGTGGCGAAGTTGTTCGCGGAAGGGTTCACCCAGGCTGCGATCGCGTAGCGAAGATCGCCAGGAATCCTCGGAGCAAATCCTGTGTTCAGGTAGCCACTGCCATCGAATTCATAGCCTTGCCCCGCAATCGCTTCGACGAAGACATCGGATGCCAAGCCGACGCGCGTCGCCGGTGAGGTGATGTTGCTGCGCGTATTGCGAGTGTTCCCTTCCATGCGCCACCACCCCACCATGTTGGCGAGGTCAGGCACGCAAGCGTCTGTGCTGACGGCGTATTCGAGGGCGCTCCATCCAGAGTTTCCAGCGACGTCTCTCGCATCCGCGTAAACAGTGGTCCATCCAGGTGCCATCGTGTCGAGCGGCGCACCTGGCTGCACCGATACTCCGCACTGATCGACGCCGGACAGAGTGTCAGTGCAGCTGAAATTCAACTCCGCCACCGAGCCCTGCTTGAACAGCTGGCGGACGGCGGGGGTGGCGAATTGAACCGTCGGCGGCGCCGCATCACGCTTCACCGTGATGGAACCGGAACCCGTGCCTCCCTCGCTCGTTGCCGTGCACGTGAACGTGGTCCCTGGGGTATCGGCCGTGATCGTCAGGGGATCGCAGCCAGCGTTCGAGGTGACCTCGCTCTCCGGATCCCACCAGGCAAAAGAGACGTAGACCGTGTTGCGGAACCAGCCGTCATCGCCCTGCTCTCCATCGGCCCAGGTCCAGATGAGCGGCGGGGTCGTGTCGATGTAGTGGAACGCTCGATCGATCCAGGCGTTCTGTCGGTAGTCGGCCGAGAACACGGCAACCCATACCGTCGCCGGCGCGTGCGCCGGCGTCGTCGCGACAAGCGTCGTCGGGTCGACGAATTCGGTCTGCGCCTGGTAGCCGTCGAACACCACTTGTGCGCCAGGTTCGAATCCAGTTCCTGAAATCGTGACCCGCGTGCCGCCGGTATCGGGGCCCTGCGCGGGAGAAACGGCCGTCAGCGACATGCCTTCGAGCTGCGTCACAAGCGACGTTTTGGATTTCACTTGAACGGTGTAGCCTCGTCGAGTGCCCGTCGGATTGGCATCGTCGATTCGGAAACGAAGCGTGCCGTCGCCGACGCCGACAGGCGCGGCGTCCAGGATGAGCCAGTACGGCCACTGTTCAGTCCAGTCCAGCCACCACTGCGTGTGCTGCTGGGTCGTCACAGCAAATGTGGCGGTGCCGCCGCTGCCCGGGATCAACGCTTCGGACGGACTCAAATCGAAGTGCACTGCGGCGTAGATTCGCTCCGCGTCCGTGAATATATCCGGCGACAGATTGAATGCGCTGGAGAAGAAGGTCACGAGAGATCCGTCTGCCGACATTGCGGGCCGGGCGGCCGCTCTGTCCGGCTCAACGCCGTCGGGCCGCAGGCTGATTCGCGTGACAGTCTGCATCAGACGATCGACGACATACGCGTGCGTGGTGCCGGGGGTGGCGGGGGGTACTTCGACGTTTGAGGCGTCCGACTGGACTGAGACATACCGGCCGTCGGCGCTCAGCGTTGGCCACTCAGTCGGCGCGTTGCCCGGCATGAGGCCTGAGGCTACGGGCGGTCCCCACCCAACATCGACGCGGCTGGTCGAGTTCCCCACGCGATCGTAAACAAACACGTCATTGACGCCGTTGACATCGTCATAGGACGCCGGCGCCAGCAACGGGTCCGCCGACGTGTACGCAACGTAGCGCCCGTCGGGCGTCATGGATATCTGAGGTGAGTCGATTGGGGAGAACGATTCCTCAATGCCCGATCTCAGGTTGATCCGCTTCGTTTGACGCGTCTGACGGTCACGGATGAACACGTCCCACAGCTGGTTGGAATCCCCTGCCACGAGGTTGGACGCGAGCGAGCGAAACGCGACAAACCGCCCGTCATCGCTTACCTCGGCGGTGTCGCTATCTGCGTTCCCCGGCGTATTCCCGTCCGGTCCTCCGGCGCTCACGGTGTCGAGCGTGACGCTTCCGGGCTCGTCGTACACTCCGTTGCCGTCCGGATCGCGATCGCGCAGCACGAGATGGTAGACGCCCTGCGTCCCGCCGGAGAGGTTCGCTGACTTGCTGCGAAACACCGCGAACCGGCCGTTGCTGCTCAACACCGGCGTACGGCTGTCCTCGTCGCCGTAGTTGCCGTCGGGCATGCTGCTCAGCAGGTTCCACTGCCACGTCTGCAGCTCGATCCCAAACACGTCGCACACCGGGAGGTTGTCGGGACGTGGTTGTGGACGACCGTACTGATCGCAGACCTCAAACGCGATGTGATTGCCATCCGCACTGATGGTCCCGTTCAACGCCGGACCAGCCATCAGCACTCGAGTTTCGCTGCTGCGCCGGTCGCGAATGTACAGCGCGGGCGCGCTGTACCCCATTCCGATGTTCGAGGCGTCTGAATTGAAAAGAATGTATCGACCGTCGGCGGTCACGCCGTGCCGCGACATCGTGCTGCCGGAATCAGCGGGCGTCGGCGGCTCGATCACGGGCGGCAGATAGTTATAGCGGCCCGAAATCAGTTCTAGGAGGCCGTCCCAGCGCATCGCGGGCGATTGCGCGGCGGCTCGGCTGCCGGGATTGCTGGCGAGCGCTGTAATAAGAATTCCGACGAAGAGACCAGCCTGACGAAAACGACCGCGACGCGACGCGTGCATGAGTCCTCCAGGGACGCACGTGAACGCCGCTCGTTGCTTGGGAGCGCAACGATTATCGGGGAAATCCCGGGTGATTCTCAGGAATTATTTTCGTTGTGCCGATTCGAATCATGCGCGGACAGAATCGTTTCACGCGCACATGTGCACACGCGTGTCGCGACGTGCAGAGGACTTCGGGTGTGTGATCAGTTGCCTGGCGTCAACGCGCGTTTCACGTCGAGGCCGAACTCTGGTTTGGCGAACGGGCCCGAGATACGAATGGGAAGTTTTGAACCGCCACCGGGCCTGCGGAAGAGCGGCTGCGCGATTCGTGCAAGGACCGATTTCATCCCCGTCGTGGTCTCTGCGAGACTGGCGTCGAGCAGCAGGTGTCCGCTGAAATCGATCGCTTCCCTTTTCAAGTCGAACGTTCCCGCGAGCGCGACGACTGCCCCCGGAACGGAGAACGTCAAATCGGTGAAGTTCACCGCCGCGTTCCGCAGCGCGAACTTCCCTGAAAGGTTCGACACCACACCCGGACTCTCGCCGTCGGGTTGTCCCTGGCCTCGGTGACTGAGCGTGTTGATCTTTTCCTGGACGTTCACACTGGTAAAGCGGGCCCGCTCGAGTTTGAAGCTCCCGGCCAACTGCAGCTTGTCGACGACGTCCTGCTCGCCGGCGGGCAGAACGAATTTCGTCGTGAGCCGGATGCCGCCAGTCATCAACGGCTTGGTGGACTTCACCGCAAGCTTCAATATGTCCTCGATGCGGCCCTCGTCTATCGTGACGTCGAGCGCGACCTTCCGGCCCTTCACGTCCTCGGTCCGTACGACCGCGCCTTTGGCGAGAATCACCGTCTCGATGAGACGTGCCTGCACATCTTGAAGCCAGGTGTTGCCGTTCGTGCCATCCACCACCGCGTGGAACCGCGTCGTGAGTGGAACGGGTTGTCCCGCGACGTCAATCGAGAAATCCGGTGTGTCGGTCTCCCCTTTTACGTCAATGCGCTCCAGCACACCCGAGTACGATCCGGTGGAGGACAATGTTCCAGCAATGCCCTTAATGGTGTTCAGGTTGGCGTTCTTGAAAACATAGTCCCCCTTGACGCCTGTGTTGCCCGGCTCGGCGCCATTCCAGGGACCGAACGTGCCGTGCGTCTCGATCAGCCCGCGCGGCGTCGGATTCGTGAGCGCCGCCTCGAACTCTGCCCCATCCCCCTCGCCGAACCCGTGCATCACGAGATCGTGGATTTCGAAAATGCGTGGAAGCTTTCCGCGCTCCCGCGGCACGATCTCGAGACGGGCGGCGCGCGACACCAGGCGATCGATGGTGAGCCGCGCCGGCGAGTGAGCGCCGCCTGGTCGCTCGCGGGATTTGTTTTCGTTGTCTTTCTTTATCCCGCCTGGAGGGATACTGATTTCAAGTCCATGCAGCTCAACGGTGCGCAATCGCACCGGGGACCTGAACAAGCCAAACAGGCCGGCGCTGGCGGCATACGTATCGATGTTGATGAGCGGTGCCACGTCGGTCCGACCGTTGTGCCGCAGCTTCAGGCCGCCGCCGGTCACCTCGGGCCGCGGAAACGCCGAGACCTGGAGCACGTCGAGCTCAACGCCACTCTGAAATCGCTCGTTGAGGGCGGTGACCGCCTGATCGCGAACATACGGCGTCAGACGCGTCGCGAACGACAGGAGGATCGCCGCGCAAATCAGAAGCAGTGTGAAGGCGATGACCAGATTGCGTCGCGCAGCTCCACTAAAGCGCGATTTGGCGGTCGTCCGCCGCTCCGGTACTCCCGCCTCTTGCATACCGCATGCGAACTATCAACGTTCGTGCCAAATGCGGCGGCACAGACGTCCGCGCCTCGGTCAGGCAGGCGGCTGCGGCACGATGCGAAGGTAGGGACGCGGCGATTTCCACCCCTGCGGATAGATCTTCCTGGCCTCTTCGTCCGACACCGCCCCTGAAATAATCACGTCGTCTCCGCGCTGCCAGTTCACGGGCGTGGACACGCGGTGTTTCGCCGTGAGCTGCAGCGAATCGATCACGCGCAACACCTCGTCGAAATTCCGGCCCGTTGACATCGGGTAAACGATGACGAGTTTGATTTTCTTGTCGGGGCCGATGACGAACACATTCCTGACCGTCTGGTTGTCCGTTGGCGTGCGACCCTCACACGTCCCTTCGAGGTTCGCGGGCAGCATTCCATACAACTTCGAGATTTTGAGATCGGTGTCGCCGATCATCGGATAATTCGGCGCGTAACCCTGAGTCTCCTTGATGTCGTTCGACCAACGCGTGTGGTTCTCGACTGGATCGACGCTGAGGCCAATGATCCTGGTATTGCGTTTATCGAACTCGGGCTTGAGCTTTGCCATGTAGCCAAGCTCAGTGGTGCAGACCGGGGTGAAGTCCTTGGGATGCGAGAACAGCACTGCCCACGAATTGCCGATCCATTCGTGAAAGCGAATGCGGCCCTCGGTCGTGTCGGCTTCGAAATCCGGTGCCACATCGCCAATCGTCAAAGCCATTGCACACCTCCTTGTGCGCGGAATCCTCTTTCGTCGTTGATGAACTCTCTAATCTTAGGCGGGGCCGCAGGGACTCGGCAATTCCGCTATCGTTCCAGCCGATCAGGCATGACGAACGTCCGCTTCGCGCGAGGAGACGCGAGCGTTTCCGGGCGATAGTAGCGATCGAGCACTGATGGACGCCATGAGAACAGATCGGGATTGCGGCGCGCGAATTCCAGCCACTCCACCTCAGGATCCTCCGCGATCCGTTCGTTAATCAACAGCACGTAGGCGACCGTGATCGTCTCGTGATAGAGGTCAGGCTTGTGCTGCCGCTCGGCGAAGTGGCGGAGACCGGCGCTGAAACGCGCCAGAGCCTCCGGAAACGGGTGACGCTTCAGGTAATACCAGGCAACTCGCACGTGCTGGGCGTGGTGGAATCCGCCGTCGGGTACTTCTCCGGCCTCGAATGAACGCAGCAGCGTGTCCTCGTCGAGCACAATCCTGACTAAGGATACATGCTCTATCCAGATTCCGCCGCTCACTACGGCACACGCCAGTCAAACTCGATCTGCTCGACTTCGAAATTCGCGTAATCCACCGTCTTGTCTTCGACTGTCCATGCGCCGATCACGCGATAGGGGACCAGTATACTTTCGACGGCTCGAAAGTCTCCGACTCGGCCCACAAACGGCGTGAGGATACTCTTGCCGCCGCCGATATCCCGGTACCGTTCCGCGTGGAATGCCGAGGGGAGGTCGTCGGCACCAAAGACGAACTCCCCCGACACGGTTCGGCCGTTCACCTGCAGCGTTGCTTTGGCTCTCTGGTTGTCCACGGCCGTCCACGTGACGTAGGCGTTGTCGAGAAACGCCGTCGGAAACCATGCCATCTCGCCAAGCAAACGCAGCAGCGCGCCTTGATCGAGCTCGGGACCGCTACTGTTCGCCATGGTGACAGTGGACTCCATCGTGACCCACATGTTTCCTTCACCACTCACAGACCGATCGCGTGCGTCAATCCAGACGCCTGGCGCGATGCGAACCCTCCCCCACCAGATGAATGCGGGTGGATCCGTCGTGAAGTACTGCTCCCCGCGAATCGGCAGCCACGAACCGCTCAGGGACGGGCGAAACTGCCCACCGTGACGAAGTCGCACCCTCGCGATCGGACGCGATCGTTCGCCAAGCGCTTTTCGGAGGTAGCGCTGAACCGGCGCCGGCAGCGCGGTCGATTCTGACCGCGTGAGGGTAGTCGATTCACGCGAGGCCGCGGCCATCGCCCGCGCCTCCCGTTCAACGCGCTGCTTGAAGCGGACGCTGTTCAGCGACGCAACAGCCCCGACCGCACCCACGATCGTCACGGCCGCCCACAGAATGACCCATCCCATCGCGTGCGTTCCTCCGTGCCTGGAATGGCGCACCCGCGTCGAACGCGATGTCTCGAGAGACCGCATCGTGCTGGTATCCCTTCTCTGGCATATCAATTGTTATGCATTCGCGAAGTGCTGGAAGACCCGGCAAGGTCGCCAGACCGGCACGTCCTCATTCTTGCAACTGACAAAAGCTTGACCAACACAGGCATGTCAGCGAGCGCGATAAACCCGCAACGGATGGAAGACGTTGGCGCGTCTGAGGTTGCGCGCTAGCATGCCCGTCGGCATTCCACGGTCAGCCATGTCAGAGGGGAGCATTCCTTCAGTCGACCGATCAGGAACTGCGGTGCGTAGCGCGGCCATCGCTTACCCGTTGGCTCTCCTCGCCCTGGCTGTGGCCGTATTGATTCGCTACGTGCTCGACCCGTGGATGGGCGATACCTTGCCGCTCGTCACGCTGTTCGCGGCGGTCGCGGCTGCCGTCTGGGTGGGTGGCTATCGGCCGGCCGTCGTCGTCGTCGCTGTCGGGTATTTCGCCTGCTCGTACCTCTTCATCGACCCTCGCCGTAGCTTCCGTTTCGACAGTTATACCAACGAGATTGGCTTCCTGGCGTATCTCTTCACGTGTGCTTTCATCATCGTGTTCGGAGAAGCGATGCGGCGTGCACAGGTGCGCGCCAACGAGCGGCGCGAGCTGCTCCGAGTCACGCTGCGCAGCATTGGTGACGCGGTCATCACGACCGACGTCGATGGTCGGGTCACCTACCTGAATGCGGTAGCCGAATCATTGACCGGGTGGTCGCAGCACGAGGCGATGGGGCAACCGCTCAACCAGGTCTTTCGAATCGTAAACGAAGAGACCCGGCAGCCGGTCGAGAGCCCGGCGGTCAAGGCGCTTCAACACGGCGTCGTCGTCGGTCTGGCGAATCACACGGTGCTGATTCAGAAAAGCGGCGGTGAGTGCCCGATTGACGACAGCGCGGCGCCGATCACGGACGAACACGGCAACGTCGCCGGATGCGTGCTGATTTTCCGCGACGTCACCGCGCAGCGTCGCGTCGAGCGGGACAAGGCGAAGCAACTCAGCACCGCGCGCCTGCTCTCGTCGATCGTGGAGTCCACCGATGACGCGATCATCAGCAAGACGCTCGACGGCATGATTCAGAGCTGGAACGCCGGTGCCGAACGGCTCTTCGGCTATACCACGGCTGAAGCCGTCGGGCGCCACGTCTCCTTGGTCATCCCGACTGAACGGCTCGCCGAAGAAGAGCACATCATCGCCAATCTGAGTCAGGGGCGGCCGATCGAGCACTTCGAGACGGAGCGGCTGCGATCCGACGGCAGCCGGATCCTGGTCTCCCTGACGATTTCGCCGATCAAGGACGACGAGGGCAATGTCGTCGGGGCGTCCAAGATCGTCCGCGACGTGACCAGGCAGCGGCAGGCCGCGCAACGCGAACGCGAGCTGCTGGCGGAGGCAGCGGCCGCAAACGCGAAGTTCTACGCGTTCTTCGAGCAGGGTCCGCTGTTTGCCGGGATCATGGATGTGAACGGCACGCTTCTCGAAGCCAACCGTCTGTCGTGGGAAGGCTGCGGCTTCACCCGCGAGCAAATCCTCGGAAAGCCGTTCTGGGAGGGCCCCTGGTGGACCCCGTCGCCGCTGCTCGTGGAGAAAATCAAGACCGCCTCGGTTCTGGCCGCCGCGGGTCACACATTTCGCGAAGAACTGCCCTACTTCGTGGGAGACGGCGGCGAACGGATCGCGGATGTCACCATCCAGCCGATCCGGGACCACACCGGCCGTGTGCTGTTTGTCGCGCCAATTGGAATCGACATCACCGACCGCAAACGAGCCGAATCAGATCGCGAAAAATTCGTGACGCTCGTCGAGAACAGTACGGACTTCATCGGCATGTGCGATATGGCGGGGATTCCCTTCTTCGTCAACCGCGCAGGGCTCGCGATGGTGGGCCTCGACGACATGGCGCAGGCGCGCCGCACTCCCGTCGCCTCTTTCTTCTTCCCCGAAGACCAGGACAGAATTACGCACGAGTTCCTGCCATCGGTTCTCGAGGAAGGCCACGGCGAGATCGATATCCGCTTCCGGCATTTCAAGACGGGCGATGCCCGGTGGATGGCCTACAAGGTCCTGACGTTGCCGGATGCTGAGGGGAGGCCCGTCGCCTTTGCCACGGTCAGCCAGGACGTGACCGAACGGCGGCGACTCGAAGACAACCTCAGGAGTCTCGCGGCGGACTTGTCCGAAGCAGACCGCCGCAAGAATGAGTTCCTGGCGATGCTGGCGCACGAACTGCGCAACCCGCTGGCGCCGATCAGCAACGCGGCGCGAGTCCTGCGTCTGGGCGGCCACGACGGTGCGGCACTACGCTCGGCGTCCGAAATGCTGGAGCGTCAAATCGGGCAGATGGCGCGTCTGGTGGACGACCTGCTCGACATGAGCCGCATCACGCGCGGCAAGATCGACCTCCGGAAGGAGCGCATCGAGTTGGCGCCGATTGTTCACCAGGCCGTAGAAGCCGTTCGTGCGCTGTATAAGAGCATGGACCATGAGCTCACCGTCACGCTGCCGTCCCAACCGGTCCATCTTGATGCGGACCCCGCACGCCTGGCGCAGGTTATCGGCAATCTGCTCAACAACGCCTGCAAATTCACGGACAAGGGGGGACACGTCTGGCTGACCGTTGAGCAGGCAGGCGAGCATGCACTCATCCGCGTGCGTGACACCGGCATCGGTATCGCCGCCGAGAATATTCCCCACCTGTTCGAAATGTTCGCGCAGGTGGATTCGTCGTTGGAGCGGTCGCGGGACGGCCTCGGCATCGGTTTGACTCTGGTGAAGACCCTCGTGGAGATGCATGGCGGGACCGTCGAAGCCCACAGCGACGGACTCGGCCGCGGCAGTGAACTCACTGTGCGCCTTCCCGTCCTGCTCCACGTTCCGGAGGCACCATCAGATCGGCCTGTCACCAAACCAAAACCGGCCGAGCGGCGCCGTATTTTGATCGTGGACGACAGCGAAGACGGCGCGGAGTCGCTTGCCATGTTGCTGCAGTTCGAGGGGCACGAGACCTACAAGGCACACGACGGTCTCCAAGCGATTGACGCCGCCGAGCGGCTTCGCCCTGATGCGGTGCTGCTGGACCTCGGTCTGCCTCGACTGAACGGCTATGATGCCTGCCGCCGGATCCGGAGCCAGCCGTGGGGAAAGGATCTGGTGATCGTGGCACTCACCGGCTGGGGACAGGATGAGGATCGACATCGGTCCACCGAAGCTGGATTCGATGCCCACATGGTCAAGCCGGTGGACCACGACGTCCTCACGAAGTTTCTGGCGTCGCTGCCCAGCGGTCGGAATGCCGGCTCACAAGTCAGCGGCTGACCAAAGCCGTCTAGTGTCCTTGCACTTATTCCTGCGACGGAGGGTGCCTCACCATCGCCACACGACGGCCACGCCGGCGACGTTGCGCCAGGCGGCCGGTGCAATGAACAGTTTTCGTGGCTTTGCGACGGCCACCCGGGAGGAATGATTGAGCAGTGCATCCACGCCGACGCCCACGCCTGCGCCGATCGCACCGAACACCAACGCGCCGTACGCGTACTGACCGAACGTCAGGTCGGAGTCGCGCACAGCGTGGGTGAACCCGATCCCTAGTCCCGCGCCAACGGCCGCCCCGATGATGGCGCCATTTGCCAGGGAGTCGCGGCGTTGCGCCTGGGCTTCGGCCGGACCCAGACAGAGCGCCGCGAGAAATGCTGACGCCATCAGGAAGCTGTTCGGGCGTGCCCGTCGACGTCTGGATAGTCTGGCCATTCGAAGCCCTCCGCTTGCGCTACATCTGACATCAGTTTAGACCCTTGGTCCGTGCCGCAGGAAACAGTGGAAACGTCTGATGTAACCGTCATACTACGTCTCGAGCCTGGTCTCCAATGACGCCATCGGATCTCGAGCATCGTCGTCCGGTTTGGCTGGCGATCTCGGAGCTATTCCTCGACACGAATCTCGATTCGGCCGATCTGACTCGCATTGCGAAGACCCTCGCCCAATCCCCCTACTCGCTCGAAGAACTGGACGACATTCTCTTGTGGGAGGTCTATCCAGCGTGTTGGACGAACACGTATGCGATCGCAGGCGAGTGGGCGGGGTTCGACCCTGAATGGCTCGAGGCACGAATCAAGCGCGGCCCCTGGTTGGTGACGACCATGTGGACGGCCACTGTCGGCCGGCTGGCGAGGTTCTCGTCTCTCTCGTGGAGAAGGATCAAGCACCGTGTGAATCACGAGCGGTCTGCCGCCTGATGCCGGTAATCATCAACCTACGCCGGGAATGGGCGCGTCTGTGCACCGACGGTTGGCCATCATTGCGCGCGGAGCGCCTCCATCGGATCGACACGCGCGGCACGGCGTGCCGGCAGGTAACAGGTCAGCGTCGCGGTCAGCAGCATCAGCGCAGCTGCGGCGCCGACGGCCACCGGATCGGTGGGCTGCAGACCGTGGAGGAAGCCGGCCACGAGTCGGCCTCCAGCGAGCGCGAGGCCGACGCCCGCAACCGCGCCGACGAGGGCCAGCGCGAGCGCTTCGCGCATGACCAGCGCCGTGACAGCCTGGTGCTCGGCGCCAAGCGCGATTCGCAGCCCGATCTCGCTCGTGCGGCTCGCGACCATGTGTGACATCAGGCCGCCGAGCGCGCCGCACGCGAGCAACAACGACACGACCCCGAGGAACATGGCGATGACGGTGACCAGCCGCTCCTGCACCAGAGACTCGTCTATTCGAGTGCGAACCGTCTCGACACGGATCGGCGCCGTAGCGTCGAGACCTCTGACAGCGGCGTGCAGCGCTTGACCGATCGATCCGCTTTCCGCCGTTCGAACCTCGGCGTAGAGGCTGCTCCTCTTCAGGATCTCCGGTGTCTGCATGTAGGGAAGGTAAACGACGCGACGCTGCTCCTCCTGGAGGCGTTGGTAGACCGAGTCGCGGACGACGCCGATCACTGCGACACTCTTGCTCCCGGCGCCATCCCCCATCTTGAGATGCTGTCCGATTGGATTCTCACGACCGAAGAACGCCGCGGCCATCGACGCGTTGATCACGGCGACGTTGGGGCGGCCCTCGGAATCGCTCTCCGAAAAGTCCCGGCCGGCGATGAACGCCGTAGCCACCGTCGCAAAATAGCCGGGCGACACGGCGTTGAGGAAGATCCGGCCACTCGCCGTCGTCGCCCAGCGTCCATCCGCCGGCCGTCCTTCGACGTTGAAGCTCTCGAACCAGTATCCCAGCTCGTTGCTGATCGGCGGCTTTCGCGACAGGCTCGCCGAACGCACTCCGGGCGTCTCGCGCAGACGCCGCAACAATTCTGCGTACCAGAGGACGAGATCCTGAGCCCGATCGCCGGCTGTCGAGTGCGCGCTCACCGGTGACAGCACGTCGACGTTGACCACCAGAAGTCCGTCGCGGTCGAAGCCCGCGTCCTTCGTCAGCAACAGCGTCAAGTTGCGCACGAACAGCGCCGAGCCCACCAGCAGAACCACCGACAGCGCCACCTGCGCGGCCACCAGTGCTCGTGCGACGCCGGCGGGCCGGCGATCGCCGCCGGCCTGGCGCGCCCCCGCCTTGAGCACCGGACCAGGATCGAGGCGGACGGCTCTGCCGATCGGCGCGAGGCTGAAGGCGAGCGCCGCGATGACGCTAGCGACCACCGTGAAGGCGAGCACGCGGCCGTCGACACCGAGCGCCATCGCCACCGGGTCGTAGCTCGTCGAGAGGAGCCGTACCAGCAGATCCGCCGCCCAGGTCGAGAAGAGAATGGCGACTCCGCCGCCCGCGCCGGCGAGCACCAAGCCTTCGAGGAACAGCTGCTGAACCAGGCGCGCGCGGCTCGCGCCGATTGCAAGTCGCAGCGCCAACTCGTGACGACGATCGGCGGCTGCGGCGAGCAGCAGATTGGCCACGGTCGCGCAGGCGACGACCAGCACCAGCCCCACCAGTGCGAACAGCAGCCATAGCGCGTCCTGGAACTGACGCCGAACGGGCGAGTACCCTGCAGCGCCAGGTTCGAGGCCGCTCGTGAAGGTCAGATAGCGAGCGCGCCGATTGGCTTGCCATTCGTAGGACGCCGTCGCGGCAAGCGCCTGCGTCCACACTGGTTGAAACGCGGCGTCGGCCTCGGCGAGAGACATGCCTGGCCGAACGCGGCCCATGATGTAGAGCCAGAACCGATCGGCACTGACCAGGGCGTCTTGCTCATCGCTCCGGAGACGCGGGAGGATCGTCAGCGGGATCGTGAGTTCTGGTGACATTCCGACAGAGACCCCGAAGAAGCCTGGTGGAGTCACGCCAACGATAGTGAACGGCTGCCCTTCGATGCGAAGGGTACGTCCAATAGCGGCCGGATCTCCGCCGAAGCGCCGCTGCCAGGCTGCGTAGCTCAGAACTGCCACCGGTTGCGCATCGGCAGCGCTGTTCCCCACGTCGGCCCGACTGAGCAGGCGGCCAGCTGACGGCTGGAGTCCCAACGTTTCATGAAACGCGCCCGTCACGAGCAGCGCCGAGGTCGGCTCGGGCTCGCTGGTCCACATCGCATGTAGCATGCGCGGCTCCCACGCGAACACGCCCCTGAGCATGTGTCCCCGATCGCGGATCCGCTCGAACATGGGGTAGGAAAACGACGGATCGCGCAGCCAGACCAGTTCGTCCGGAGCCGCGACCGGCAGCGGGCGCAGCACCACCGCGTCGACCAGGGTGAAGACGGTTGTTACGCCGCCAATCCCGCAGGCAAGCGCGAGCATCGCGGCAAGGGTGAGCCCGGGAGCGCGCCGGAACTGCCGCAACGCAAAGCGAAGGTCGCGTGACACGTGATCGAATCGCCGGTACATCGAGCCCTCCATGACAGGATCGTGACGCCTGGTCGGGAATCGTAGAGGCCGTCAGGAGCAAAGCTGGTACCGGACGGCGCCACGGCGTGCCACGCCAGAAAATGCCCGCGTCATTACCGGCGCCGAGCGCCTACCGTCCGAATCCGAACGCCGCGGTCCCGCCAGCGGAGAGTTCCCGGATTGTCTCGATCATGGTGACCGGAATCAAAGACAATCGGATTGTCCGATGGCCGACACGCTCGACTGGCAAGCCGCCGCGTTCGCGCGCCTGCTGGGGATATCCGGCAACGACGCGGACGCCGCATTCCGGAAAGCGATCGCGCTGGCCGAAGGACTGTTTCCGCACCAGGTCGAGGGCGTGGCCTTTCTGCTCGGCCGCCGCCGGGCCATCCTCGCGGACGACATGGGTCTTGGCAAGACGCGGCAGGCGATCGTATCGCTCCGGCATCTTGCGCCCGCCGGTCCGTACCTGGTCGTCTGCCCGGCCTCGGTGAAGCGAAACTGGGCGCGCGAGATCGGACTGGTCGCTTCCGACGCGGCCATCCTGGTGATCGAGGGGAGCGCGCCGGTCGCGCCAACTGCGCACTGGGTCATCGTCAATTACGACATCCTCGGCCGACATGTCGACGCACTCCAGCAAGTCGCGTGGGCGGCGCTGGTATTCGACGAGGCCCACTATCTGAAGAACCACACCAGCGCGCGGAGCAAGCTCGCGCGCGAGTTGACCCTGCGCGCGGCCGCGGGCGCCGCGCAGCCCCTGGCGGTTCAACTGCTGACCGGCACGCCGCTCACCAGCCGTCCTCGCGATCTCTTCGTCCTGCTTCAACTCGTCGGGCACCCGCTCGGCCGCAGCTTCCTGGCGTTCGCGAGGCGCTACTGCGCGGCGGAAAAGGGGGAGTTTGGCTGGAAGACCGGCGGCGCGTCGAACATCGACGAGCTGACCGTCCAGTTGCACGGCGTCATGCTGCGGCGAACGAAGGACAACGTCCTTGCGCTGCCGCCAAAGCTGCGGACGTGGCTGCCTGTTGCCGTCGCGCCGGGGACAGGCTCGCGGGCGATCAAGAAGGTCTTCGCGCTGCTCGCCGGTAAACACGACGAAGAAACCGGGAGGCCTTCCAGAACGCCTGATCCTCGAAAGCGCGGAAAGCTGCTCGCGTTCATCACCGAAACACGGCAGGCGCTGGCGTCTGCGAAGACGTTCGCGACGCTCGACTTCGTCAGAGGCGCTCTCGACCAGGGAGAGAAAGTCATTGTCTTCTCCTGCTTCGACGATCCGATTCAGAAGCTCGCCCGGGAGCTCGGTCAGACGGCCGTGGTCGTCACCGGAAAGACGCCCGCCGCAAAACGGCAGGAGCTGGTCGATCGGTTTCAGCGTGACGGGAACGTCCGGGTGTTCATCGCGAACATCGTTGCCGGCGGCACCGGACTGAATTTGACCGCGGCGACGCAGGTCGTGTTCAACGACCTCGATTGGCTGCCGACAAATCACTGGCAAGCGGAGGACCGGGCCTATCGGATCGGCCAGACTCGAACCGTCAACGTCAGTTACTTCGTCGCCCAGAACACCATCGACGATTTCGTCCAGGCGGTTCTCGAGGCCAAGGCGGGCCTCGTCAGCGCGATCGTCGACGGTAAAGCCCTGGCCGACGGTCTTGGCGGAGACGTGCTCGACGAACTGCAGCGCGCGTTGCACTCGCTTTCTTCAGGGCTGGCCGACGTACAGGATGGTATGAGTGACGAGGTAGCGGTCGAACGGCTGCTGAAGCAGGCATCCGAGGAGTTTCGTGCAAGCCATCAAGCCGAATCACCCGGGCCGACCGCCGCCCGGAGCGCGGCTGAGATTCAGGCGTTCACACGCGCGCTCGAGGGTCTGTTGAAGGTGTTGTCGGGTTCATCGGCGAAACGTTTCCGGATCGCGAGTACCTCACACAAGGGTCTCGAGTACGAAATCGTCGTCGCTGACGCTGATGTGACCTGCACGTGTCCGGGGTTCGAGTATCGCGGACAGTGCCGCCATGCGCGGGACGTCAAGGCGGCGCTTGCGTCTGGGCAGGAGGTTCCCGCGCCGTACGCCGAAGTCCGATGACGCCGAAGGGCCATCTGGCGCAGGTTGCACGACCGGCCTGACGCCGCGCGCGTTTTCTTCGACTTGCAGATCCGTCATTCATCGGACGGACTCGATGGATGCGGTCGTGTCTCCGCCGTGTGCCAACAAGGTAAGTGCCGGAAGAATCGCGCGATGCAAATGTGGGCAGCGGTTAGCAGGGCGGCATAGACATTGCGGTCCCCAAACGGGACCTTAGCCCCAACCGCAGCCCCAAATGCTGTTAGCCCGGGAGAACACGTCGGGTGATCACTTTTGCGGGATTCGAAGGACGGGATTCCGCAATGATGAGCGCACTCGTCAAACTGCATCGGATATTGAAGCCGCGAATTGCCTGGCCGGCATTGGCGTTTGCCGTTCTGGCGCCTGTGCAGCCCGCGCTGGCCGCAAATTATCCGCTCGAGATTATTGCCCCGCGCGCCAACCTCCCGACGCAGCATCGTATGTTGCGGGCGTATCCGGGGCTGGCGTACGTGATCCGCGCCGCTGTTGTCGGCGGCGCATTTCCGTATGTCTATTCGTTGTCGAATGCTCCCCCCGACATGACAATCCATCCGGCGACTGGGGAAATCAACTGGACGAATCCTCAGACGACCACAACCGTCACGTTGAACGTGACCGACTTCGAAGGCACGCGCGTCTCCGAAACGTGGAGGATCACGGTGACTGCGTCCGGGTTCAGGTTCGTCGATGCGGTCAACGGGTCGTCGAGCGGTTCGGGTTCGCCGGGGAGTCCCCTGCGAACGCTATCGGACGTTTACAACCGCAGTCTCGCGAACGACATCGTCTATTTCAAAACGGGTACGTACAACGTAACCGGAATCATGACGATCGATTCCGGCGCCGAACTGAGGGTCGAATTCAATCAGTCGAGCAACTCGGTCATGTGGCTGGCTTATCCAGGTGCGGCGCCGGTGATCGACTTCATGTACACGGGAACCGCGACGCCTCGAATTCGCTTGCTTGGCGGCGCGATTTACATCGACGGATTCGCGTTGACGCGCATCGGGGCCATGGGCTTCCAGGTCGGCCACACCGGCATCAACGGCTCCATATTCAGGCGGTTGAGTGCCCGCGACCTGATGAACGGCGTGGATAGTTCCAACTCCGCCTTCATCACCACGATGAACACGGGAGCGGGCCTCGAAGCGTACGGCATGGTCGTGCAGGACAGCGCGTTCACCAACAACACCGGCGTGTCAGCCGCGCTGAAGTTCTATTACACGACCAAATTGCTGGTGGAGGATTGCACCTTCACGACAGCCGGCAACGAGACGCTCGCCGTCAAAATGCGCAATCGGCAGTTTACGATTCGCGGCAACACCTTCTCGAGCATCAGCAACGAAGCGATCGGCGGCAATATGTTCGATGGCGACGACGCCAACGATCATGGGCACTATGGCGAGATTCTCTTCAACAACGTGAGGGATGCGAGGACCGCCGCACTCGTCATGAACCTCCAGGGAGAAGCCGGCCCAACCTACGTCTACCGCAATACGTTCCAGGGCCGGGTTCTGGTGACGAACACGTCGTCGGATGATGGTCCCTTCAGCTTCAGCTACAACGTCATCGTCAACTCCGACGCCGGCACACCGGCCGGCTCTCACATTCAGCATCAGAACGTCTCGGCGCCGGAGAGGGTGCTCGTCTCGAACAACCTCGTGGGTTTCCCGGCCGACGGTATCGTGAACACGGCCGGCGACCTTACGGCGGCGTACTCCAGCTTCATTGGCACGCACGGTCATATGCGCAGCGGCGGCCCGCCGCGGCCTGCTACCAACGTTCTGATTACCAAGTAGCGGCCGGATACGGCGTAGCTGCATGGACGTACGGGCGGCGGCCTTGACCGCATCTGCATTCCCTCACGTGGCATAACGCACCTGCACTCCCGGCACGAATGCCGTCACGACGTCCGCGGTGACCTTCTTCATGCCTGAGATGTTCAGGCGTCGTAACTGCGGCATGCGCGCCAACGCGCTGATGCCAGCATTCGTCAGCCCGGCGCACGTGTCGAACGTGATTTCCTCGAGTGACCTCATCGTGCTCAACATCTCCGGTGTTCGATCCGTGATCCGGGTATAGCTGGCGAAATACTTTTCGAGGCTCTGGAGTCCGACTATGTGAGAGGTCGCGACATCGCCCGTGTCACGGCAATACATCAGAACGAGCGACGTCAGGCCCGAACACTGGCCGATGTGACGGTATCCCTCGTCTGGCACGTCCATTGGCATGAGTTCGCGAAGCGCCGGAAAACGCGGCAGCGCCGCGAGACCAATATCGTCCACATTCTTACAACTCACAGACAGATGCGTGAGCACAGGCATGTCAGCGAGCGCAACAAACCCGCGACGCTGCAGGTTGTAGCACCGGCGCCCCCAGATGTGCTCGATCGACCGTGAACGGCTGAGGGCGACGAATCCCTCGTCGCCCGCCGTCGTGTCCTGGCACATGAGGAACCGCAGGTGCGGCAGCGACGCGATAGATGGCATCGAGTCATCTTTGGCGTCGAACGCCAGCCACTCCAGGTGTGGCAAGTCGACGAGCGGTGTCAGCGCCCGCCCGGTAATCGCAAGTTGACCGTTATCGACGTTCAACGCAAACAGGCCATCGAGACCCACGAGCTGTGAAAATCCGGCGTCGGTGAATGTGCCGCGGAGCATCAGGAAGTTCGGTCCGGCATCGAACCCAAGCAGCGACATGCGAGCGTCTCCGCCGTGCCAGCGTTTGAATACGGGGAGGTGGTGCAGGTCCGCGAGGCCTGCATCTGTCACTGTGTTGCCGGATCGAAAGTCGGAGAGATGCTCCTTGTCGGCCAGCGCGCGAATCGCGCCGTCGCCGGTCGGCGTGGCAGAGAGATCGACGGCGCGCAGCTCAGTGCAAGCGGCAAGATGTCGAGCGCCCTCATCGGTAATCAGAGTCCAGGCCAGACTCACGGCCTCGAGCCCAGGCAGATGTCGCAACACCTCGAGGCTGCGATCCGAAAGGCCACGGCACCCACTCAGATTCAGCCGGCGAAGCCTGGCCAAGCGTGACAAGTAATGGAGGCCTTGGTCCGTCAATGCTTTCGACGAGTTCAGATCGAGCGCGGCGATGTGCTCCAGGTGCGACAGCCGTTCGAGCATCTCGTCTGTCATCTGACCGCTCGCGGCGAACCCCTCGAAGCGCCGTGTTCGGATCAGATCGAGCACTTCTTCCCAGTCGCGTGAACGCGCGGCAACTTCTGGCTCGCTCGATTGCGGCAACGCGTACAGGCCGAAGGCCTTCGCGGCAATCGTTCGACCTCGCGGCACCGTTGACACGTACGCTTCGAGCGCTTCCCAGCTTTCGAAATCCTGCGCACGCGCCACGAGAGACTGGGCCTCCGCGAGCGTGATCTCATCGACTTCCGAGCTTGATGGCTGTTCGGTTTTGCCAAGATCGAGGCGGATATAACGACGCGTCACCTCCCACGTGCGCATGTGTCCGAAGTAGTCCCACACGATGCGCATCGCCTCGGTTTCGCCGGTGCGATAGGCAACGACCAGAGCGTCCGCGACAATTTCATAGCGCCTCATCGGCGAGTGCGGCGAGAGTCGATCCGTGAGCGCCCTCCAGCCGGAGAGACCATGTTCGCGTGCAAGCGCGTGCTGGACATCGCGGAGCGTTGGTGTCGCGTTTGGGTTGGGCACGGCACGCTCAAAGCGCGCTCGCGCCCCGTCCACGTTCGCGCGAATCGCTTTGAGCCAGCGCTTCGCTTCTGCTCTCAAACCGTCGAGCGTGGTCTTGGATGTGATCGGACGAGGCATGGACCTTCCTCCTCAAATGCCGGAAGTCCGCTGAATCCCAGGCTGGAAGAAGGTTCTCGAAGACTAGCCCGGACCGATTGGGTGGAAGTCGAACTTCCTTGCCGCGGACAGGGGGCGCCCCAACAGCGCGCTGGGACACATTCTGCGGCGCGAAGCGAGGGGGCGTCAAGACCGTCAGACATCGTTGCCTGCGACGCCGTGACGACGATGGCGCCCCCAGCCATCGCGCCACGTGCGCTTCGCCCTCCGCGATCGGCCTACTGTGCGAACTGCTCCTTGAGTTGGGCCTGATGCTCGACCGGATGGCACCCCTGGGTGTCGTCCGCCGTGAAAATCTGCCGAATCTCGCACTCACCCTCGCCGGCCACGTCGAGGAACTGTTTGGCGAGCTCGATGGCCTCTTCTTTTGAGTTCGCCTCGAGCAGCGCGAACCCCGCGATCAGTTCTTTGGATTCGGTGAAAGGGCCGTCGGTCACGGTCATTCCGTTTCCCGTGCGCCGAACGCGCGCACCCAAGGCGCTCGGAAGGCATCCCTCGGTCGCCAGGAGTTTACCCGCCTTCATACTCTCGTCGATGAGCTTCTCCATTCGGGTTACTTCTTCGAGGCTCGGCGGTGTGTTTCTTTCCCGGGTCTTGTAGATCGACAGGAATCGCATGTGGTCTCTCCTTTTAGAGTTGCGCGTCTCGCGCCCTATCCATACGTCGAATGAGAGGTCGCCGGATCGACACGCTCAATTCGCTTTGTCTTAGCCCAACTGCCGAAGCACTACTATCTCATCGAGGGGAGACGGCGTGACACAAGGCGACGAGACTGAGTGGCGAACTGGGTTCGAACCGAAGGGCGCACGCCGCCCATCGGGTCCGCAAAGGCAGCCTGATCGGATCTCGTGAAGCGATAGAATCGGCCAAGAGCTGCCGAAGCGCATGATCGAACCCCTCGCCCGGCTCGGGTACGCCTCGAAAGCCATCGTGTACGGAATCGTCGGCGTGCTCGCGCTCTCGGCCGGAGTCAACACTGGAGGGGCTATCACGGACCGAAGCGGGGCGTTGCGCGCCATCCTCTCCAGACCCCTGGGGAACACCCTGCTCTTCGTCCTGGCGATCGGTCTGTGCGGTTATGCGCTCTGGCGCGTGCTGGACGCCCTGTTCGATCCCGACCGCCACGGGACGGGTTTCAACGGCCTCGTCACCCGCATTGGCAACGTTGTCCGCGCCATGGTGTACGGAGCGCTGGGTGTCGAAGCGTTCCGGCTCGCGGCCGGGCTGCGCACCTCGCGCGGCAACGGGACACGAGCCTGGGCGGCCCGCATACTGGACTGGCCGCTTGGCGAGTGGATCCTCGGCATGGCGGGCGCAATCGTCGTCGCTTATGGCATTTCGCAGATCCGCGAAGTGCTGGTCGGTCACAGTCACTCGAAGATCGACCTTTCGCCGATCCCCAGGCACATGCGCGACCCGCTATTGAAGATTGGTCGGTTCGGCGTGGGCGCCCGGGCGTTGATTATCGTCGTGCTCGGATTCTTCCTGTTGCGGTCCGCTATCAAACACGACCCGCATGAAGCCCACGGACTCCGTGAATCCATCGTCGATCTGGTCGGCTTTTTCGAGGGGCGATGGGTGCTCATCATCATCGCCCTCGGCCTCACGGCCTACGGGGTCGACCAGGCCCTCCACGCCCGCTGCCGCCGCATACGGTCTCCAATCGGGTGATCACAAGAGCGCGCCCTGAGGTCGCTCGATCCGCATCTCCCGAGAGGCCAGCGGTTGCACGGATGGATTGGTTGCGGAGCCGCTTCGTGTTCCTGAGACGCTCTTTTGGCCTCGACGTCCGCAAGATCGTCAATAATGCTCCAGCTGCGATTCGTCGATGATTGAGCTGGAACACGTCAGCAAGCACTTCGGGGGCAAGCGCAACGTGTCCGCGCTGAACGATGTGCACGTGACGATCGCCAAGGCCGAGCGCGTGGCCATCATCGGACCGTCCGGATCAGGTAAGTCGACACTGCTCAACCTCGTTGGCGCCCTCGATCGACCAACCTCGGGCGAGGTTCGCATCGATGGCAAACCGCTCGCCGGGTTATCAGATGACGATCTCACGCGCGTGCGACGCGACATCATCGGCTTCGTGTTCCAATTCTTCAATCTGCTGCCGACGCTGACGTGTCTCGAGAACGTCGCGCTGCCGCTGCACCTGCGGGGCTGGCGCCGCGGTAAGGCATCGGCCCGCGCACGCGAATTGTTGACGGTCGTGGAGCTCGGCGGCCGCATGCATCACCTCCCGGAGGAGCTCTCCGGTGGCGAGCGGCAGCGCGTGGCGATTGCGCGGGCGCTTTCGGTGTATCCGCCAATCGTCCTCGCCGACGAGCCGACCGGGAACCTCGACACCCGCACTGGCAACGAGATCCTCGCACTCTTTCGCGACCTCCACCAACGGCTCGGAACGACGCTGGTGATCGTGACCCACGACATGAGAGTGGCGGACACCTGCGAACGCATCATCTCCTTGCGAGACGGCCGCATCGTCGAGGACGTCCGCCGATGATCCTGCTGCGGCTGATTACCTGGCCATACTTTCGCAAGCACCTGCTCAGATCGGCGCTCACGGCCGGCGGAATCGCCCTGGGCGTGGCCGTGTTCGTCGGGATGAACAACGCCAACGAGAGCGTCCTTCTGGCGTTCTCGAGAACCGTGGATCGCATCGCCGGCAAAACTGAGCTCCAGGTGAGCGCGGGCGACAACGGGTTTCCGGAAAGCGTGCTCGAACAGGTGCAGTCGGCGGCGTCCGTGCGGGTCGCCGTTCCCGTTATCGAAGCGGTCGCCCGCACCGCAATCTCGGGCGAAGGCAGCCTGCTCATCCTTGGCGTTGATCTGATGGGCGATCGCAGCCTGCGCGACTACGACCTCGACAGCGGTGACGCCGCGGTGATCGACGATCCGCTGGTGTTTCTGGCGCAGCCCGACTCGATCATGTTGTCCGGCGAGTTTGCCGCGCGTAACGGCATCGCCATCGGTCAGGCGGTGGCGCTTGGCACCGCCAACGGCGAGAAGCGATTCATCGTCCGCGGCATCATGAAGGCTGGCGGGCTGGCGAGCGCGTTCGGCGGCAATCTCGCGGTCATGGACATCTACGCGGTGCAGAAGATGTTCGGCCGAGGCCAGATGTTCGACCGGATCGATCTCGCGCTGAAACCGGGGCGTACCGTCGCGGAAGCGGTAGACGAACTGCGGGCATTGCTCGGACCGGCATTTCAAGTAGACCCGCCGGCGCAACGCACGCAGCAGTTCGAGACGATGATCGCGTCGTTTGCGGTGATGATGGGCGCCTCCAGCTTCTTTGCGCTGTTCATCGGCATGTTCATCATCTACAACTCGTTCGCGATCGCCGTGACCCAACGGCGATTCGAAATCGGCATCCTGCGCGCGCTTGGCGCCACGCGCCGGCAGATTCGCTGGTTGTTCCTGGGCGAGAGCGCCGTCACCGGCCTGATCGGATCGTTGATTGGGCTGGCGATGGGCATGGCGCTCGCCAGCGGGATCGCCACGGCGGTCAGCGCAGTGATCAGCGACACGTTTGGCGTGGCGCGGGAAACAGGCGCCGTGTCGACAAGCCCGATGGTACTCGCATCGGCGCTCGTGATCGGCGTCATCACGAGCGTCGTCGCCGCGCTGATTCCGGCGCGCGCGGCGTCGCGCGTCGAACCGGTGCTGACGCTGCAAAAGGGCAAGTACCAGGCACTTGACACTGCTGAGGCCAGGACACGCCTGGTGGCCGCCGCGGCCTGTGCCGCGGCTTCGGTTGGCAGTCTGGCTTTCGGTGAATCGCGCGCCTGGTTCTATACGAGCTACGCGCTCGCCATCATCGCCGCGCTCTTGCTCACGCCGATCCTGTCGGTGGCACTCGCGCGTGGCATCAGGCCGGTGCTGAAACGCGCGCGGCCCGTCGAGGGCGCACTGGCCGCCGACAGCCTGATTCAGGCGCCGCGCCGAACGTCGGCAACCGTCGCCGCACTCATGCTGTCACTGGCGCTGGTTGTCGCATTTGGCGGGATGGCGCGCGCGAGCTATCAGTCGATCCTCGACTGGGTGCGCACCACGCTCAATCCGGATCTGTTCGTCATGCCGTCGCACGACCTCGTGATTCGCACGATTCGCTTTCCCGAGACGATGATCGCCGAGCTCGCGGCGCTGCCTGGCATTCGCCGGCTGCAGCCCGTTCGGAACGGACGCATATCCTTCAGAAACACGCCGGTCATGCTGCTCGCGCTCGATCTGCTGAGCGTCGAGGAGTTGACGCCGGTGAAGATCGTCTCCGGCAACCGTGACATGTTTCGCGAGGCCGCGGCGGGTCGCGGGGTGCTGGTGTCGGCCAACCTTGCGGAGCTACAGCGGTTGCGGGTGGGTGAGATTCTGGCGCTGGCGACGCCGAAGGGCAGCATTCAGCTGCCGATCGTCGGCGTCGTGGTCGACTATTCGGACCAGCAGGGCGCCATTCTGATCGACCGGACGCTCTTCCTGCGCTACTGGCAGGACGATTCAGTGAATTTCTTCCGGGTCTACCTGGACGCCGGTGCCAACGTGGCCGACGTGAAGCGACGGATTCTGGAAAAATATGCCGGCGTCCGGCAGGTATTCGTGCTCAACAACGACGAGCTCCGCGCTTATATCCTCCGCATCACTGGTCAATGGTTTGGGTTGACGTATATCCAGGTCGCCATTGCCGTGCTGGTAGCGATCCTGGGCATAGTCAACACGCTGACGGTGTCGATCACCGATCGGCGGCGCGAGCTCGGCGTGCTGCGCGCGGTCGGTGGCCTCAAGACACAAATCCGGCGCACGATTTGGCTGGAGGCGCTAAGCACCGGCGCCATCGGGTTGGTCCTGGGGTTCGCCCTCGGCGCGGTGAATCTTTACTACATTCTGGAGATCGTTCGGCGCGACGTCGCCGGCATGCAACTCGAGTATCAGTTTCCGCTGACGGTGACCCTGGTTGTCGCTCCTGTCATCCTGATCGCGGCGTTTCTGGCGGCCATTTGGCCAGCTGAGGCCGCCGTGCGCGGGCGTCTCGTCGAGGCCCTGGAATATGAATGAGCAATCATCCCCCCCGCACGTCCAGGGATGGACAGCGATGGCGCTCCTCTGCGTGCTCGCATTGTCAACCTCGAGATCGGGTGCAGCCGATGCGCGGCAGATCGTGGACGAAGCGCAGCGCCGGAATTCCAGCAGCTCACAACGCTACGAGGGCCTGCTCCAGGTTCTGGATGCGAAGGGCACGATCAGCGACAAGCGCTGGACGTTCGAACGCGTCGGGTCGCACGGCCGCAGCAAGGCGGTCCTGAGATTCAACGCACCAGCAGAAGTGAAAGGCGTCGCGTTGTTGATCGTCAACCATCCGGATCGTGCGTCGGACCAGTGGATGTGGACGCCAGCCCTCGAGCGCGACCGCAGGATAGCGTTACAGGACCGTTCCACGCGGTTCTTCGGCACTGACTTCAGCTTCGAGGATCTCGAGGAGCGCGACGTTGATCAATACACCTACACGCTCGACGGCGAGGACACGATCGACGGCCAGGCGTGCTGGAAGATCGGCTCCACGCCCAAAGAGACGAAATCTTCTCAGTACACGCGCTCGACCGTCTGGATTCGCAAAGACAACTACGCCTGGACGCGGATCGAGAACTACACCAAATCCGGTGTCGCCCGCCGCCTGAACTACAGCGACATCCGCAACGTGCAGGGAATCTGGACGGCCCATCACCTCGAGATGCACGATCTGGCTCGTGGCAGCCGGACGCGGCTGACGCTGGACAAGCTGCAGTACAACGTCTCCCTCAACGACCAGGACTTCACCGTTCAGGCATTGCGACGGCAATAGTTGACCGGCCGCATGCGACTCGTTCTTACCAGACCGGTTCTGCGACGCTGTGCCCGCTCGCTGCTCGCAGTGGCGCTCTGGGCTGGCACCGCTGCTACGGCTCACGGCCAGGCGATTGCGCACCGTGGATTCATCGAAGGCGCCGCTTTTGTCTTCCCCGTCGAGGAGCGAAACGATCCGACCCACCTGGTTGGCGATCTGCTGGCGCGCGAGGAAGTGTCGCTGCGGCCCGCGAAGTGGCTGCTGGTGGGGGCCGGCGTCGATTTCCGCGCCAACACCGACGATCAGGTACAGGACAGCTGGGAACTTGACTGGGACGACCGCGGAAGCGCGCGGCCGCGCCTTTCGATCCGCCGGCTCGCTGCCACCTTGACGCGCGGGCGACTGACTCTGGAAGTCGGCAAGCAGTTCGTGCGCTGGGGCAAGACCGATGTCGTAGTACCAACGGACCGGTTTGCGCCGCGCGACTTCCTGACCGTCATCGACGCTCCGTACCTGGCGATTACGGCGCTGCGAGGCACGGTCCAGGCCGGCAGCCACACGCTGGAGGCGGTGTGGTCGCCACGGCTGACGCCCAGCCGTCTTCCCCTCCTCGGCCAGCGGTGGGCCGTACTCCCCTCGACCGCACCGTCGAACCTCTGGATCGTCGAAGCGCCCGTGGCGTTTCCCAGCCGGGGCCAGGCTGGCCTGCGATACGGCCAGATCCGCGATCGCTTCGAGTACTCCTTGTCGTTCTACGACGGATTCAATCATCTTCCCGAGCTACGGTTCGACGAATTCAACCCGTCGTCCGCGACGATCGCTCTGACACGCGTCTATCCGCCGCTCCGCTCGTACGGTGCTGACGCCGCTGTGCCTCTGCCGTGGTTCACGCTGAAGACCGAGGCCGCCTACTTCACGTCGTCTTCGCCCAGCACGGATGAGTACCTGCTCTACGTCGTGCAGGTCGAGCGTCAGATTGGCGAGTGGCTCCTGATCGGCGGATACGCCGGCGAAGTGGTCACCAAACGTCGATCGCCGTTCGTGTTTGCACCCGACCGGGGGGTGAGCCGGGCGTTTCTCGGCCGCTCGACCTACACGATCGATGGCAACCGTTCCGTGGAGCTCGAAGCGGCCGTTCGATACAACGGCGATGGCGTCTACGTGAAGGCGGAATACTCACAGGCGTACAGGCAGCACTGGCGCGCGATTGTGAGCGGCGTCGCGCTTGCGGGCGACACTGACGATTTCATCGGCCAATACCGTAGGAACTCGTACCTCCGATTCCTCCTGAGGTACAGCTTCTGAGGGCAGGGGGTGTGACGCTGGGGTCAGATCTTGTTTCTTGCAAAAAC
>JBAROV010000229.1:0-83304 GCA_049642465.1 Vicinamibacterales bacterium | reverse complement strand
GTCCTGACCCCTAGACGATACCGGCACGTTGAGCGGAACCTCTAATGGTAGCAAGGAGCCGAAAAAAGGGTCAAGGTATCATGAGCCCATGCGCTTCGTTTTTGCCTTTATCCTCGCCATGCTCGTCGCGATCGGCGGCGTCTTCGTTGTCGCCGGGCGCATGGCCGGCCCAGCCATTGAGATCGCCAAACCGGCAAAGTTCGTCGGAGCCTCGTCGCCGATCGAGGTGACGGTCTCGGCACCGGGAGCAAACCTGAAGGATCTCCAGATTGTGCTCGAGCAGGAAAGCAAGCAGCACACCTTGTTCACGCTCGCCGATCAAAAAGGCGCCACCGTCAAACAGGACGGCGCGGACAAACTGCTCGTCACGGGAACGGTCGGACGCCAGCAGGTCCCCGATCTCAAATCAGGGGCGGCGCGGATTGTCGTCACGGCATCACGCGCGGTCGTTTACGGGATTCGGACGATTCAGTCGACAGCCACGAAAGATGTGCAGGTCAGACTCGAGCGTCCGCGCATCTCAATCGTCTCGACGCACCATTACGTCAATCACGGCGGCGCGGAGATGGCCGTGTATCGAGTGACTCCGTCGGACGTGACGTCGGGAGTGCTGGTCGGCGATGTCGAGTACCCCGGCTACCCGGCGACCGGAGCGAACGTCGAAGGAGTGCGAATCTCGGACCCCGATCTCCGCGTGGCATTCTTCGCGCTGCTGCACGACCAGGATCTCAACACGCCGATCCGGCTCTTCGCCAGAGACGAGGCCGGCAACACCGCGCGCGCGGATTTCGACTACCGAAGCTTTCCCAAGCCGTTCAAGCGCAGCCAGATCAAGCTGGATGATCCCTTTCTCGAGCGCGTCGTGTCGGCAATTCTCGAGGGCACGACCGAGATCAAACCGGAGGGCAACACACTGGCGAAATTTCTGGTCATCAACGGAGAGCTCCGGCGCAAGAACGCGGAAAAGATCGCGTCATTTGCCTCGCAGACGAGCGCTGAACTGCTCTGGGGCGGTACGGTGTTTCATCCATTCAGAAACAACGCCGTCGAATCCGCCTTTGCCGACCATCGGACCTACGTCTACCAGGGGAAAGAAGTCGATCAACAGATCCATCTGGGATTCGACCTCGCCTCCTACACCGGCACTCCAATCGTGGCCGCCAATCGAGGAAAAGTTGTCTTTGCTGACGAGCTCGGCATCTACGGCAACTGCGTCATCGTCGATCACGGCATGGGCGTGCAATCTCTCTACGCGCATCTGTCGTCGATCGACGTGAAACCAGGGCAGATGGTGGAGAAAGAAGCCACGCTCGGACGAAGCGGGATGACGGGCCTGGCCGGCGGCGACCACTTGCATTTCACGATGCTCGTGAACGGGAGAATGGTGAATCCGGTTGAATGGTGGGATTCGCACTGGGTGGAGGACCGAATTCTTCGCAAGCTGCGTGCGGCGGGCGCGACAACGCCGGCGCAGTGACGCCCGATACTGTCCTCCCGCTGCGTGATCTGTGATATTCAAGAAAGGCCATGACATCGAGTCGTTTGCCGGCGGCAGCCCTGCTTGCGGCAGCGCTGGCAGCCGGATGCGGCGGAGATGCGCCGCCGCAACGGACTCCGCCCCCGGACGCAAAACGCGTCGATCAATCGAAGGCCGGAACGATCACGGGCCGTGTGCTCGTCGAAGGTCCGGTTCCTGAAAACCCGATCGCCAGGATAGAGGATTCGTTCTGCGCGCGCGAGAACAAGAACGGCCACTCGCTCGAAAACGTTGTCGTCGAGAACGGCGGGGTCAATAATGTGTTCGTCCACATCAAGGATGGGTTGGGCCATTACTACTTCGATACGCCTTCGCAGCCGGTGAAGCTGGACCAGCAGGCCTGCCGCTACACCCCGCACGTGTTGGGGGTCCAGACGGGACAGCCGGTCGAGATCGGCAACAGCGATGCAACCTCCCACAACGTGAGCGCCGTCACACAGGTGAACCGTGCATTCAACTTCTCTCAACCGATGCAGGGGCTGAAGAACACGGCGACGTTCAGGGTACCCGAGGTCATGGTCCGCTTGAAGTGCGACGTTCACGAGTGGATGAGCGCCTACGTGGGTGTGGTGCCGCATCCCTACTACGCTGTCACGACCGGGGGCGGGAAGTTCGAGCTGAAAAACGTTCCTCCCGGCACTTACACCGTCGAGGCCTGGCACGAAAAGCTCGGGACGCAAACGCATAACGTCACACTCGGCGACAATGAATCGAAGGAGCTGAGCTTCACGTTCAAAGCTCAGACCACACCGTGACAAAGCTCCATCGGTTTACGTGGTTCGTGGCTGCGTGCACGGTGATCCTGCTGGCAGCCGGTGGGATGGTCACCAGTACACGGTCAGGCCTCGCCGTGCCCGATTGGCCAAATACGTACGGCCATTTCATGTTCTCGTTCCCGTTCGAAAAGATGGTTGGGGGAATTCTCTACGAGCACGGGCACCGGATGATTGCGAGCCTGGTCGGGATGCTGACGATCGTCCTCACGATATGGACCTGGCGTGTCGATCAACGTCGGTGGGTCCGATGGCTGGCGGTTGGCGCGCTCGCGGCCGTCGTTCTACAGGGACTCCTTGGCGGGCTCACGGTCCTGCTGCGACTGCCTGCGCCGGTTTCCGTCGGCCACGCGGCGCTCGCCCAACTGTTCTTCTGCATCACGGTCAGCCTTGCGCTGTTCACGTCGCGCGGGTGGCTCGCTCCGTCGTCTCCCTTGCCAGATGACACGACGCTGCGGGTGATCGCGCCGGTGACGACCGTTCTGATCTATGCGCAGATGCTGCTCGGTGCCACGATGCGACATCGCGAGGCCGGCCTCGCGATTCCGGATTTTCCCTGGGCGTACGGGCGCCTGGTGCCGCCGTTCTGGTCGGCTGACATTGCGATCCATTACGCACATCGCGTTGGGGCCCTCGTCGTCACAGCGATGGTCGTGGCAGTCGCGGCGCACGTGTACTGGTGGCATCGCCGACAACCGCCACTCAAGCGGCCAGCGGTGTTAATGGTCGGATTGGTTCTCATCCAGGTCACGCTTGGAGCCTTTGTCGTGCTGACGGGCCTTCAGCCGATTGTGAACACCGCACATCTGGTGAACGGCGCGCTGCTGCTGGCGGCCTCGGTGGTGCTGGCTCTGCGCAGCTACTGGATTTCAATGGCCGCTCGGGCAGACCTTCGTGCTGCGCAGGGCCGGCGCGCACACATGCCACCGCTCGAGGCGCATCCATGAAAACCGACGCTGCCGCGCTTCCGGCCTATCGAACCAGAGCGTCGGACTACGCGGCGCTTGCCAAACCACGCCTGAATGGGCTGGTCGTGGCGTCTGCCCTGGCCGGCTATGCGATGTCGGGCGGCGATACGTCAGATGTCGCGCGCGTTTTCTCAACGGTGGTCGGAACGGGGCTGGTCGCCGGTGGCGCATCCGCGTTCAACCAGCTCATCGAGCGCGACTCCGACGCGTTGATGCGGCGCACGCGATTGCGTCCGCTGCCCGACGGGCGGCTTCAGTCGTCCGAAGCATTTGCGTTCGCGACGGTGCTGTCGGTGATCGGCTTGATCATTCTTGGAGTGGGCGCCACGATGCTGAGCGCCGCTGTGGCATTCACGACACTCGCGATTTACGCCGTCATCTATACCCCGCTCAAACGGCGCACTTCGCTCGCGACCGTTGTCGGTGCGATCCCTGGTGCACTGCCGCCGACCATCGGCTGGGCAGCGGGCCGCGGCGACCTCTCCCAGGGTGCCTGGGTGTTATTCGGGATCGTCTTCCTGTGGCAACTCCCGCACTTCCTCGCGATTGCGTGGATCTACCGTGAGGACTATGCGCGCGCTGGGCTGCCGATGCTGCCCGTGATCGAGCCCGACGGCCGAAGCACGGCGCGTCAGGCCATAGCCTATGCGGCGGCACTTCTGCCAGTGGCGATGGCACCCACGCTGCTCGGAATGACGGGGACGACGTACTTTGCCGCGGCATTCGTGCTGTCCGCCGCACTGCTCGCCCTCACCGTCCGCTTCGGCGTCGAACGGAGCGTTGCCGCCGCGCGCCGTCTCTTTTTCGGCTCGATCATCTACCTGCCGCTTCTGTGGATCGTCATGATCGCGGACCGTCATTGACCATCGCGGATCTCCCTGCGGTCAATGCGTCACTGAACGGCCTGGCAGCGGTCCTGCTGCTCCTTGGCTATCGTGAAATTCGCCGCGGTCGAATGGCGCGTCATCGCGCGTTCATGATTGCCGCCTGCATCACGTCAACGCTGTTTCTAGCGTCCTACGTCACCTATCACGCGCATGCGGGCTCGAGACCGTTCATGGGGCAAGGATCGGTCCGGCTCGTCTACTTCGTCATTCTGATCTCGCACGTCATCCTTGCCGCCGCGATCCTTCCGCTTGCAGTGATTACGCTCACGCGCGCCCTGCGTGAACGATTCGACAGACACCGGGCGATCGCCCGGTGGACGTTGCCCATCTGGCTGTATGTTTCGGTGACCGGCGTCGTGGTGTATTTCATGCTCTACCACTGGTTCTGACCTGCCATGCTTTCGACTCGCCTGCCGCGAGGCTCGCTCAGGCCAGGGCTGGCGCTGTGGCTTCTCGGCGCGCAGCCCGAGTTTGCACCGGAGCCGACGTCGGTCAACGCCCGGCTCCTGGCCGGTGTTGGCGCGTGCCTCGTCGTCGCCTTCCTCCTGCTGGTCTATTCCTATCGCCGGCGCCTCTACGTCCTTTACTGGATTGCGGGCTGGTCATTCGTCGCCGCTTCGATGTTCCTGGCAGCCAGCCGCTACGGGCCGCTCAAGCTGGAATTCCTGGTTTATGGTCTCTCGCAGTTCTGCAGCGTCGCCGCCGCGATCAGCTTCGTCATGGGTGCGGATGCGTACGACGCTCCCCCGCGGCTGCCGCACTGGTATTCGCGCTCGCTGCTGCTGATGTTCATCTGGTTCGCTCTTGCCCCCGTCTCGTTGGGGCCCTCGGCGGTCTTTGCCTCCGGCCACCTCATCACCGCTGGAACATTGTGTGCGGCGGGCGCGGGATACTTTGTCCTCGCGAGGCGAACCAGGCTCGTGGGCGCCGCGCTGGTCGGTTCCACGCTCGTGCTCGTCGCCGCGTCACACGTCTGGATTGCCTTCTGGATTCCCCGCCCCAACGACATCGTCGCGGGCCGCGCGCTTTTTGCCGCCTTCGGTTTGTATCTGATGGCCGCGCTCGGTATGCAGGTGATGACGTTCGAGGACATGACCCTCGAGCTACGCGCGACCAACCGGCGGCTCGAGGCGGTGCGAACCAAGCTGCAGGAGATGGCCGTGACCGATCCACTGACCGGCTGTCGGAACCGGCGATTCTTCGATCAGGTGATCGGTCGCGAACTGAAGCGACATCGCCGGGACGTGGTGCCAATGTCCCTGCTTTTCGTTGATATCGACCGGTTCAAGGCGATCAACGACACGATGGGCCACGAAACGGGAGATCGGGTACTACAACAAGTCGCCAGATTCATCGTGCGGAGCGTCCGCGGAGCGGACTACGTGTTCCGCTGGGGTGGAGACGAATTCCTGTTGTTGCTCTCGTGCACCGAGGACCAGGCGCGCCGGCGAGGTGAGATGCTGCAATCGGCATTTCTCGGCTCCAGCGAGGCCGACGGACTGCCGGCCGGTGTTGGTCTCAGCATCGGTTCCGTCGGCGTCCCGCTCGACACCGACGATGTGCTGCAGTTTGTGAAGCTGGCCGACGAGCGGATGTACGAGAACAAGCGCGCAACCAGGGCGTAGGGGAGAATCCGCCGCCTGAAGGCGGAAGCGACATGGGTCTGTTTACCGATACAGCAGATACTTCGCTCTGAGCAATCGCCACCGTGCTTCGGCGGCGCCCCAGCTTGCGGCAATCTGCGCTGGATCGTCGCCGGCGCGAATGCGCGTCAGGGTATCGCGCGAGCCGAACAGTCGATCCGCGGACTCGAGCTCGTACTTGGTTCCGTACAGCTTGCTCAGGATGGCCGCGACTTCGAGACCAAGTCTCACGGGGCGAAGTGCCGACCGATCGGTGACGACCAGAAACACTCCCTGGCATTCCTCCTTCGCGTACTTGCTCGACGTCGGGGTAAATCGCACCGGGTAGAAGCGCACGCCAGGAATACCGCGCGCGTTCAGCGCCTCGGAGAGTTGGACACCGTCAATCCATGGCGCACCGATTTGTTCGAACGGCGTATCCGTACCCCGGCCGACCGATATGTTCGTCCCTTCGATCGCCCCTATCCCGGGATACACCGTCGCCTGGAGCAGATTGCGCATGTTCGGCGAGGGGTTAATCCAGGGCAAGCCGGTCTCGTCGAACCACTCACCTCGTTGCCAATTCTTCATCGACACCACCGTGAGGTTTGCGGCGATCTTGTTCTCGGCATTGAACAGCCTGGCCAGTTCCCCAAGCGTGAGGCTATGGCGTATCGGCATGGCCGGGAAGTAACCAGTGAATCCAATGTTCGCCGGATCGAGCGGCGGCCCTTCGATCTGCACCCCGCCAATCGGATTGGGCCGGTCGAGCACGACGACGTTGATTCCCTTTTTCGCGGCCTCTTCCATGACATACGCCATCGTCGTCATGTAGGTGTAGAAGCGCGCGCCAATGTCCTGGAGATCGATGACGATGGCGTCGAGGTTGTCGAGCATCGCTGATGACGGCCTGCGCGACTCGCCGTAGAGGGAGTGGATCGGCAGTCCCGTTTTCTCGTCAGTCTCTGACGGCACCTTGGAATCGAGGATTCCGCGGATGCCGTGCTCCGGGCTGAAGAGCGCGACGAGTTTGACGTCGGGCGCACCGTGCAGCAGATCGATCGTGGTTGCGCCGTCGCGCGCTCGACCGGTGTGATTCGTGACCAGTCCGACGCGCTTCCCTTTGAGCGCCGCAAAACCTGACGCACGCATGACGTCGATGCCGGATAGAACGCCGACGGTCGGGCGCGCCGATGGCGGCTGCGGGCCGGGACCGAAATCGCGGCCGGTCCACGCAAGTTCGCGAGCCGCGGGTGGAAGGGCGTTGATTGCCGAGGCGGCAACCGTCGACACGCGTGCGCGGAGCGGCGTCACATCGCCCTTGCCGTCCGGGTGGACCCGGTTCGACAGGAAGATGACGAAGAGATTCGTGGCCGGATCGATCCACAACGATGTGCCCGTGAACCCCGTGTGGCCGAAGGAGCCGATCGGAAGGAGTTCTCCACGGTTACCGGAAAACGAGGAATCCACGTCCCAACCAAGCGACCGCACGTTCCGCTCGTCAAAGGGCGTCGCCGGCGTCGTCATCTTCGTGACGGCCAGCGGCGAGAGGAGTCGCGTTCCCCGATACACGCCGCCGCTCAGCAGCATCCGGCAGAAGATCGCCAGATCGGCGGCGGTGCTGAACAAACCGGCATGGCCGGCCACGCCGCCCATCCGTCTTGCCGTGGGATCGTGAACGACCCCCCGCAGCATCTCAGTGGGGGCGGCGTGGGTGGGAGTTGCTCCGGCCATCGCTGGATCGCACGGCCAGCCGAGGGCGGTACACCGTTCGGTCGGCGCAATCCTGGAGCGCAATGACGCCGGCGGCAGAAACATCGTGTCCTTCATACCGAGCGGCTCGAAAATGTGCTCGCGCGCAAATTGATCGAGAGGCTGTTTCGTGACGCGGAAAATGATGTCGCCCAGCAGAAAGAAGTTGATGTCGCTGTAGACGAAGCGCGTTCCCGGAGCAGATGTTGGCACCTCTTCGATCGCGAGAGAGATGGCCGTGTCGTATCCGCTCCAGTTATCCGCAAGATCCACGTCCGGCCGCAGGCCGGACATGTGTGTGAGGAGATGGCGGATGGTGATGTTGTCCTTCCCGTAGCGCTCGAATCCGGGGATGAACGTTGACACGCGGTCATTCAGGCGCACTTTCCCCTGTTCGATCAGCATCGTCATGCTGGTAGTGGTGACGACCACCTTGGTCAGCGACGCGAGATCGAAGATCGTGTCGAGCGTCATCGGCTCGGGCGCAGGGGCCAGGGCGCGCTGGCCGATCGCTCTCTGATAGAGCGTGCGGTCGCCACGACCGACAATGACGACGGCGCCTGGTAGCTTTTTCTGTTCGATGTCTTCACGAATCAGCGCGTCGATGCCATTCAGCTTGGCAGCATCGATCACGTTCGCGCTGCTGGCGGTTGGTGATGAGACGCGCTGCGCCTGGCCCGCCACGGCGGAAGAAAGCGCCAGGACAACGCCCAGCGCCAGAATTCTGTGCATACGTGGGTGAATTATACTTTGCGTCATGCGCGCTCTCGCTCCCGTTGCGGTGATTTTCGTGCTGTTTTCCGGGGTGGCTCACGCGCAAATCGGCCGCGTGGCGGGAACGATCACTGACGAGGATGGTCGCCCCGTGAAGGGGGCGACGATCGTCGCAGACAACCGTGAGCAGGCGCCGGCCACTTTCACTTCTTCATCGGACTCAAAGGGGCGTTTCTCCATCCTCGGCATGAAGCGCGGTACCTGGACGTTCACAATCCAGGCACCTGGATTCGAGGTGGCCTCTACCCGACTCGATGTCGTCACCGTCCGGCCCAATCCCCCGCTCAACGTGCGGTTGGAGAAAACGCCCGAACCGTCGCGACCTGGACCGCTGACTGGAGTTGATGCGAGAGCAATTCAAGGGAAGATCGATGCGGCCGAGTCGCGGGCAGCATCGGGCGATCTTACGGGCGCGATCAGCGCATACCGGGAGATTCTGAGCGGCGTTCCGTCGCTCACGTCGATCTATCTCCGTATCGGCGCGCTGCACGAGGCCCGTCACGAGCCGTCGAGCGCGCTGGCGGAATACAGACGTCTGGCCGAGCTCGAGCCCGGCAATGCTGCCGCGCAGTCCGCCATCAGCCGATTGAACAAGCAATGACGAGACATCCAGCGCTGAGCGCCGCTATCGTCTGCGCCACGGCCTGGAGCGGCCTCGTTGGTGGCCAGCAACAACCCACGTCGCCTGGAATGACCGGAACGTTTCGATCCTCGACGAGCCTCGTCGAAGTGGATGTCATCGTCAAGGACAAGGATGGGCGGTTTGTTTCGGGTCTGACCGCTGAGGACTTTGAGGTGCTCGAAGAAGGCACACCTCAACCGATTCAGCACTTCTATCTGGTTACCGAAACGCCCACGGTCAAAGGTGACCTTTCTGCGACGGTCGTTCTCCCGCGGTCGCCCGACCAGACAGGCCGGAGAGTGTTCCTCGTCATCTTCGACGGCGAGCACCTGTCAGCGCCGCTCGTGCCCCGGCTGAAGCATGAAGTCACCCAATTCATCAACGGCCAACTGCAGCCGGCGGATCTTGCCGGGATGTACGTCAACGGTTCGTTGTGGCGTGGCCGACTGACCAACGATCGTCAGGAGTTGCTGGACGGCGTCCGCGCGCTCACGCCGTCGCTCGAAACGCCGGCCAAGCGGCTCGCTGCGCTCACCACCTACCCTCGAATTCCGAGCGAGTTCGATGCCCTGCGCATCGAGCGTGGCGACAAGCGTCGCGTCGAAGAGATCGCACAAGAGAATTGCACGTCGGAGCCGACGTCGTGCCTGCAGGAAGGTGGGCGGGAATACGTCGAAGAGCGCGTCGAGACGAAAGCAAAGACCTATATTCAGGAAGCGCGGCGCGCAGCGGCGTCAACCGTCGGGATGCTTGGCCACGCGACCCGAAACCTCGCACGCCTGGAGGGACGCAAGACCATCCTCCTCGTTTCCGAAGGTTTCTTCGTCGACGAACTGCGAGCGGAACTCCCGCAAATCGCCGGTCAGGCCGCACGGGCGGGGATCACGATTTACACGCTAAACGCGCGCGGAACGGCAGGGGTGGCCGGGCGGATCCTGCCTGACGCCAGCGTGGAGCGAGGCATGTTGTCCACCTTCGGAGAAACGTCCCAGGACGGCCTCCACCTGCTGGCCGCCGAAACCGGAGGGCTGGCGTTTCGGAATAGCGACGACTACCGCGCGGCGCTCTCGTCGATCGCCGCGGACACGAGCACTTACTATGTGCTCGCCTACTCTCCGACCAATCCAGTCCTCGACGGCAAGTTCCGCCGAATCGAACTGCGTCCAAAGTGGTCCGGCGTCGAGGTCCGCGCTCGCCGCGGTTACGTCGCGTCCCCCTTACCGCCCCGTCGAGCCGTCCGCTAAGAAAGGGGGACTGTCCCCTTTTCCCAAAATCGGAAAAGGGGACAGTCCCCCTTTCCGCGAACCGTCCGGATTTGGGAAAAGGGGACAGTCCCCATTATTGCGTTTGCACCCGCATGCGGCCTTCGGTGGCGGTCGAGAAGAACGTCTCCCACTGACGACGGATACGGTCGAGCTTGTCGACCTGATCGGAGGCCGCCGTGCGCCCGGCACCAACCACATACACAAATGCCTGCGTATGCAGTCGCGGCGCCTGCGCTGCCGACGGCACCCGCGGACCGTTGGCGACGACGACGTCCTGGATGAGAACGTCGCGACGTGTGCCGTTGAACGTGACGTCGAGAGTGGGAGCCGATTCGCGATTCACCCCTGAAGACGTATTCACCGGGCTCTCGACGTAGAAGAAGGGGGGGACCTCCGACTCATTGACCAGTCCCATCGCATACAGATCCAGGCGACTGTAGGTGGACATCGCCCCGACCGTCCGAAACGATCCGCCGCCGAGATCCCGGATGTCGTTGCCTTCCATCACCGACGAATCGGTGTCGTGGAAGAAACTCCAGTGCGACAGGCTCCGCCCGAGCAGTTCGTCCGACACGTCACCGCGATGGTTGCGAAATCGGAAGAACGCCAGCCACCTATGGGCGACTTCATGCGCGAGCACCGCGAGTGTGCTGCCCTCCCGCAGCGCTTTCGCCGACGGATCGTCGGGATACTTCCCGAGAAAATCCATAATGGCGAGGCTCTGCAAACGACCGGCACTGCCGAACCCGCTCGCGAGATCGTAGACGTCGATGCCCAGCCCGCGGATCTCGTTGGCGACGGTCGTTTCATACGCGAACGCATCGCGCACCACCGCGACGTCTGTCCAGACAACGAGTTGATCGTAGGCATCGGGATGCGTGCGGTAGAACTTGTTCGCCACAGCAACGACGTCGAGTTGATTGAACGCCGCAAAGCGTTCACCAACAGCCGCCGACCCGCCGCCAACAGGGCCGGCGGCGCTGAGATCGACAGCGGCAAAATCGGCGGTGGCGCCTGGCGAGATTCCGACAACAGCCTCCTGTAACGAGATCGTGCCGAACTTCATCTCGATGCTATTGTCGGGCAGCAGCGTCGCCTGGACGTTCGTCACTCGCGACGACTCGAACCCCCGAACACCGCACCACGTGACCGTGTACTGATCGGGCGCCGCGCGCACGTAAACGTTGCCGGCCGTGCTCGGATCGAGGTCGGCGAGAAACGGCGCGACCCGCGGAGGCCCCGTCAGGAGACGCGCGACATTCCGTTCGCTCGTCGCAATATCGCCGACACCAAACGTGAAGTTGCCGTCAGAGTTGACGAATGCCGCCGTCTGCGCCCGCCCAAAAAACTGGAACGCAAACGGCACCTCAACTCGCTCCGTGTCATCGTCGCTGAGCACCAGCCGGTTTCCGAGGCTGGAGCGAAATGCACCGTCAATCTGACGGATGTCGTACCCGCCCGAACCGTTTGCCGTGAAGCGTAATCCCGTGTTGCGCAGATCCCAGGGATTCGGCGGCACCAGCAGATCGCCTTCGTCCTGGAGCACCGCGATGGCGCCAACGTCTGCGCTGTCAACGGGAGGCGCGGCCGCGGTGCGACGTTCGGCCGCACGCTGGGCCTCAGCCTGACGATGAATCCAGAGATCCTCGAGGACTCGCCACCGCGTGCTCGTATCGATTGATTGTTCGCGTTTGACGACGGCCGCTGTCGCGCGGTCGGAGGCGGAAGGAGGTGGCGTGGAACGTTCCAGATCGACCGGCGCCGTGTCAGCCACCGCGCAAGGGTTTTGATTGCCTGAGGGAGGTTGCGAGGACGGTGGAGACGAGCCGCCGTCCCCACCACCGCACGCGATGCTCGCGGCCAGCAGAAGTGCCGGCAGCGCTCGTGTCATTTGACGTCTTTCATCTGCTCGAGTATCCGCCGCGCATCGGGGAGTTCGCGGGCGTCAGGCAGCGCCATGGAGACAAATTTCTCGAGATCGGCCTTGGCTTCGGGCAGCTTCTTGGCAGCCAGGTTGGCGCGACCGCGATAGTAGAAAAGCGAGGCATCCTTTGGAAACCGGGCCATCAGCTTCTCCAGCAGGGCCAGGGCCTCGTCTGACTTCTGCTCGTTGATCTTTCCAATCGCGAGGTTGATGAAAGGGGCAGGGTCTTCGACCTTCGTCAAATCGACGGAATCGAGGATCTTTTGCGCCTCGGCCTTGTCTCCCTTTTCCATCAGCAGATCGCCGAGGAAAACCTTGGCCTGAACGTTTTCGGGATCTTTCTCCACGGCGATGCGCACGTGTTCAACTGCCTGGTCGTACTGCCCTTCGGCCGCATAGGTCCGGCCGATGAACTCGTGAAGCTGGTGGAGTGTCGGATACTTCACCAGCAGCGTCTCGTAGACCTTGCGGCCCTCGGCGATCTGTTTGTTCTGGAAGAGTTCCGCCGCTCGTTTCACTTCAGCCTGGATCTCAGCGTTCGGATCGGGAGCGGGGGGCGCCAGCTTGACCTCCATGTTCGAGATCCGCTGATCCGGTTTCAGATCGAGCGTGATGCGTTGCGGCGCGAATCCTTCCTTGCTGAACTCCAGCTCCCACACTCCGCCCGCCATGTTGTTGATCGACCACTCACCCTTGTTGTTGGTCTTGGTCTGAAGCGGCGGCATCTGGCCGGTCAGCTGCGCCTTGACGACCACATTGGCCGCGGGCTTTCCGGCATCGTCAACGACCTTTCCTCCGATACGCGCCTCGCCGCGCGTCTGCTGCGCCCACGCGGACCACGTCGCACCCGACATCGTGACGGCTGCCAGCGCGAACGCCAGCGTGAGAATTCCCTGCCTTGCCCTCATGCAACCCCCTCGAGCCTCCGAGCTCGACGCTAAAACCCGAAGAAAGGGGCACATTGCCCCGGCCGCCCAGTCTATCGCGCAACCTTTCACTTCCCAAAGCGATCGAAGATGTCGAGCAGCTCCGCCAGCCGCTTGGAGCGCTCCGGTTCACCACGCGCGATGCCGTCTGGCACGCATTGCTCGACGTGATAACGCAGCACGGCGAGACTGATGCGGTTCAGCGCCGCTTCGGCCGCGGCGAGTTGCTGGAGGATGTCGACGCAGAGTCGCGGTTCCTGGACCATGCGGCGAATGCCGCGGATCTGACCCTCGATGCGGTTGAGGCGCGTGATGAGGGACTGCTGCTGCGTCTCGTCGAGCATCTGCACAATATACGCGGGAAAGGGTTCAGAGGAGGTTCAGAAGGGTTCAGGAAGGGTTCAGAAAGGGTTCAGGGGTTCAGAAGGGGTTCAGGGGTTCAGAAGGGGTTCAAGCGTTCAGAAGGGGTTCGCAGTTGACAGGCGGTCGCTAATGAATGAACATTCATTCATATGAGTGTCGCCGCCCGTCGGATCGGACCTCGAGCCGAACGCACCGACAAGCGCGACGCGCTGCTGAGGGCCGCGATTGAGACCTTCGCCGCGCGCGGCTTCTTCAACGCGCAGGTCGCTGATGTGGCTCGCGCGGCGGGCGTGGCCGCGGGAACCGTCTACCTCTACTTTCGCAGCAAGGACGACCTGCTCATCTCCATTTTCGAGCGAACGATGGCTGAAGCGATCGCCGAGGGAAGGCGGGCGATTGAACACCTGCCCGATGCGCCGGCCCGGGTTCGGACGATTGCCCGCATGCACCTCGATCGGCTCGGACGCGATCGGCCGCTGGCCGTCGTCTTTCAGATCGAACTGCGCCAGTCGACGAAGTTCATGGAACGGTTCTCGACGACCGAGCTTCGAGAGTATCTCGGCATCATCCGCGACGTGATCGCAGAAGGACAGCACGCCGGAGTCTTCCGCACAGACGTCAACGCCACGTTTGCCGCGAAGCTCTTTTTCGGAATGCTCGACGAAATGGCCACCAATTGGATTCTGAGCAAACGCAAGTACTCGCTGGTGTCCGAAGCCGACCCGATTGCCGATCTGTTCATCCGCGGGATTTCCGCACGGGGGCGTCGAAACTAAGTGGTCCACATTCGCTCAGCTGCCGTCCTTGGCGCCGGAACGATGGGCGCGCAGATTGCCGCGCACCTCGCGAATGCCGGTGTGCCAACGCTCTTGCTCGACGTGAATGCACAAGCGGCCAGTGACGGGTTCAAACGCGCTCGCGGCCTCTCACCGGACCCGTTTTTTGCCCCGGCAGCGGCAGCGCTCGTTCGAACCGGTGGATTCGACACAGACCTTGCCGCGATAAAAGGTGCCGACTGGATCGTTGAAGCCGTCATCGAACGTCTCGACGCCAAACAGGCGCTTTTCGCACAAGTGGAACGGCATCGCGCACCCGACGCGATTGTGTCCTCAAATACCTCAGGCATCCCGATCGCGGCGCTCGCCGAGGGAAAGTCGGAGGGATTCCGACGACACTTTCTCGGCACGCATTTCTTCAATCCGCCGCGATATTTGCGTCTTCTGGAAGTCATCCCAATCGCTGAAACAGACGCCCAAGTCCTCGCCGCGCTGACGAAGTTCGCCGACGCCCGACTGGGAAAGGGGATCGTCATCGCGAAAGATGCCCCGAACTTCATCGCCAATCGCATCGGACTCTTCGGGGTCATGCAGATCTTTCGCGCGATGGACGGAATGCTCTCCATCGACGACATTGACGCGATTACGGGCCCCGCGATCGGACGTCCCAAGACCGCCACATTTCGAACGATGGATCTGGCGGGCCTCGACGTTCTCGCGCACGTCATTCGAAATCTCGCGGAGCGACTGACGGATCCGGCGGAGCGCGCCGCCTTCGAACTGCCGCCCGTCGTTGAGGGACTGCTCGGTCGGGGGTGGACGGGAACCAAAGCGGGCCAGGGATTCTACACGAAGGCGCAGGACGGCAAGATCCTGACCCTCGATCCTGCCACTTTCGAATACAACGAGCAGAAAAAGGTTCGGCTGCCGGCGCTCGATGCCGCGCGCAGTATCGAGGACACGGCCTCGCGGATCAGAACCCTCTTTCACGGCGATGACCCGGTCGGCCGATTCCTGCGGGCCACGCTCGCACCGACACTTCTCTACACGGCGGAGGTGACACCGGCAATCGCCCACTCGATTGACGATGTGGACCGTGCCATGCGGTGGGGGTTTGGGTGGGAACTCGGGCCGTTTGAAACATGGGATGCAATTGGCCTGGCGGATGTCATGGCTGCGGCTCGCACCGAGTCGGTTCCGCCGCTCGTGCGAGATGCTCTCGACCGCGGCGGATTCCGTCCCGTCGAAAGACCGGCGCCCAGCGCCGCCGAATCATCGGCCACGCGCACAAGCGTCTCGCTGCGACTGGTTCCTCCAGCAGCTCCCGACCTGCAACTGCTTCGCAGCGCGAAGGAACGCACCGCAGTCCTTCGACGCAACGCCGGCGCAAGCCTCGTTGACCTCGGCGACGGTGTTCTGTGCGTTGAGTTCCATTCGAAGATGAACGCCATCGGCGGCGACACGGTTGACATGCTCGCCGCCGGTGTGCGGCAGGCCGAGTCCGGCTTCGTTGGGCTCGTCGTCGGTAACGACGCGGCGAACTTTTCGGCCGGCGCAAATCTCATGCTCCTGCTCCTCGAGGCGCAGGAAGGCAACTGGGACGAAGTGGACTTGATGGTGCGCGCGTTTCAGCGCGCCACGATGGGACTGAAATACGCGGCGGTTCCCGTCGTCGTCGCACCGGCGGGGCTGACGCTCGGCGGCGGCTGCGAGATCGTGCTGCACGCCGATCTGGTCCAGAGCGCGGCCGAAGCCTATATCGGCCAGGTCGAAGTGGGCGTGGGACTGATTCCGGCAGGCGGCGGCACCAAAGAGATGCTGGCGCGCGCGGTGGCCGACCTGCCGGCGGGAGCGGACATGTTGCCTTTCGTCCAGCGTGCGTTCGAGACGCTCGGCTTCGGCCGCGTCTCAACCAGCGCGGCGGATGCGCGACGGCTGGGTTTTTTGCGCGATCGCGATCGCGTCACGATGAACCGCGAACGGCTCATCGCTGACGCCAAGGCTCAGGTCATTGCGCGAAGCGCCGCATATGTCCCGCCCCAGCCCGCCCTCGTGCGCGCGGGTGGCGAGAGCCTGCTTGCCGCGCTCAAGCTCGGCATCCACCTCGCCTGGCGCGGAGGGCGGATCAGCGATCACGACGCGCTCATCGGCCGCAAGCTGGCGACGATCCTCTCCGGCGGAACGCTCGCCTCCAACGGCACCGTGACCGAGCAACAGCTGCTCGATCTCGAGCGCGAGGCGTTCCTCAGCCTCTGCGGTGAGCGGCGGACGCTCGAGCGGATCGCGTACACGCTGAAAACTGGAAAGACTCTACGGAACTAGCGGGCTCACGAATGCAGGCACGAACCAAAATCTTCGACAAAGGTACGGGACCCACGGTGGTCGTGGTGCCAGGGCTGCATGGCCGGTGGGAATGGATGAAGCCGGCGCTGCACAAGCTGTCGGAACACTGCCGCGTCATTTCTTATTCGCTGAGCGGGGATTTCGGATCGGGACATCGACTGAACGGATCGAGGGACTTCGACAGTTACATCCGGCAGCTCGACGACTTGCTGAACGAGACTGAGGTGAGGAAAGCGGTGGTGTGCGGAATTTCGTTTGGTGGCTTCGTCGCGCTTAGATACGCGGCTCAAAGACGTGCACGAGTCGAAGGGCTCATTCTCGCGTCCGCCCCGGCCCCGGGCTGGCAGCCCACTTCTCAGCAGGCACGGTGGATTGCGACACCATGGTTGTCGGCTCCGGTGTTTGTCGTCACCTCTCCGGTCAGATTGTGGCCCGAGGTGCGCGCCGCCTTCCCGACACCAACCGCGCGCCTGGGATTTTTTGCGAGGCAGGGTTTGCGCGCCGCGCGATCGCCCATGATCCCCTCTTTGATGGCGCGGCGCATCCGCGAAGCGCAGCGTCTGAATTTCGCCGAAGACTGCGCGTGCATTGACGTCCCCACACTCGTGCTGTCGGGCGAGGAGGAACTCGACCGCGTAGTTCCGGTGACCAGCACGCGCACGTACGCGTCCCTCATTCGCTCCGCCGAGTATCACGTGCTGCCACGCACAGGACACATTGGCGTCCTGACGCAACCAGCGCACTTCGCTGAAATGGTGAGCGGCTTCGTTCATGCCCACCATCACTGATCTCGCAGGTCCGGCGGGACCACTGGAGGCCATCCTCGAGGAGCCTGACCGAGCGCAAGTCCGGGCCGCTGTCGTGTTTGCCCATCCGCATCCGCAGTTCGGCGGAACGATGCACACGAAGGTCGTCTATCAGGGTGCGAAGGCGCTGGCGAGAATCGGATGCGCCGTCCTCAGATTCAACTTCCGAGGGGTTGGTCGAAGCAGGGGGACCTTCGGCGGTGGCAGCGGCGAAATGGAGGATTTCGGTGCCGCGGTGGACTTCATGAGCGCCCGCTATCCGCGAGCGCGCGTGTGGACGGCCGGGTTCTCCTTCGGCGCCTGGGTCGCACTGGAATCTGGCGCCGTAGACGACCGCGTGAGCGCGCTGATTGGAATCGCCCCGCCGGTCGCAACGTCGGTCTCCGGGCAGGCGTACACGTTCGGCCGAACGCTGGTGAGCACGAAGCCGAAGTTCTTCGTCCAGGGAGAGGCTGATGACGTCTGCCCGCTCGAAGCGATGTGGGCGTTCTACGGCAAGCTGCCGGAGCCTAAGGAGCTCGTGGTCATCGACGGCGCCGATCATCTGTTCGACGGAAAAACCCAGGAGGTTGGCGAAGCGCTCGAAGATCTCCTGAGCGATTTTTTCCAGTAAAAGGGCGAGTCGATCGGAGCGGGGCGAAGCGGCCCCGCGAGTGGAGCGAGGCAGGGGGTCCGGGGAAAGCGCCCCGGGACAAATGTCAGGAGCCGAGGGGCGATATTCCCCCGGATGAAAAATGAGGGAAGCAGTCATCGTTTCGGCAGTCAGAACACCGGTCGGCAAGGCACCCAACGGCATCCTGCGCACGACGCGTCCGGACGACCTGGCGGCAATTGTCATTCGGGAAGCGCTCGCGCGCGCCCCCGGCCTCGACCCTGCGGAAGTGGACGATGTGATTTTCGGCTGTGCCATGCCGGAGGCCGAGCAGGGACTGAACGTCGCCCGAATCGCGTCGCTCCGTGCTGGGCTGCCCGTGTCCGCATCCGCCATCACCGTCAATCGATTCTGTTCGTCGGGATTGCAGGCCATTGCCTTCGCGGCGGAACGGATCATGGCTGGCACAGCCAACATCGTCATCGCCGGCGGGACTGAGTCGATGAGCCTCATTCCGATGGGCGGCAACAAAGTGTCGCCCAATCCATCGCTCGTCGAGAGCTATCCGGATGTGTACCTGAGCACGGGTCTCGTGGCTGAGAACCACGCGCGCGAATCGTCAATCTCGCGCGAGGCCCAGGACGCATTTGCGCTGCGGAGTCATCAGCGCGCGATTCAGGCCATCGATGGCGGCCGCTTCAAAGACGAGCTCGTCCCTGTGCCGGGTAACAACGGAACCCCGGTCACTGTGGACGAAGGTCCCCGCCGCGATACGTCGATCGAAGCGCTTGGCAAGCTGCGAGCCGCGTTCCACGCGAACGGCACGGTCACCGCCGGCAACTCCTCGCAAACGAGTGACGGCGCCGCAGCGGTTGTCGTCATGGAAACCTCGCGGGCCCGCGATTTGGGTCTCACGCCAATGGGCCGGTTTGTAGCCTTCACCACCGCCGGAGTCGAGCCGGAACGCTTCGGTATTGGGCCGGTGCCCGCCATCCGAAAAGTACTCAAGCTGACGGGTTTGTCGCTCGAACAGATCGATCTGGTCGAGTTGAACGAGGCATTTGCCGCGCAGGTGCTGGCATGCTTGCGCGAACTGCCGATCGACCCGGAGCGGCTGAACGTCAATGGCGGCGCCATTGCGCTTGGTCATCCCCTCGGCTGCACCGGTGCAAAGCTCACGGCGACGCTGCTGTACGAAATGAAGCGACGAAACGCGAAGTACGGACTCGTGACGATGTGCGTTGGTGGCGGCATGGGCGCTGCAGGAATCTTCGAGCGCGTCTGACAACGACGCACATCGTCACGTTGCAGGAACGCGACAGCGCCTGCGGCCCGACGAGGCGCGGAGCCGCCGAGCGAGAGCGAGTGGGGGTGGGGCCCCACGAGCCCTGACAGATGTGCGTCGGTGGCGGCATGGGGGCAGCGGGAGTTTTTGAGCGTCTATAGAAACGATCGGCTCATCAGGAGCAGTGGAATGACCACGAAAGTCGCAGACACGACAACACGCGGGGGCGGGTGGTTGACGGAGGAGACGGATACGGGCACCGTCTTCACTCCCGAGCAGTTGACCGACGAACACCGGCTCATTGCGCAAACCGCCGCGGAATTCATCGATACCGAAGTCGAGCCGGCAATCGAGCGACTCGAGCAGAAAGACTGGGCGCTTGCACGCTCGCTCGTGCAACGCTGCGGTGAACTGGGCCTGCTCGGGACCGACGTGCCCGACGCGCTTGGCGGCGTCGGACTCGACAAGGTCTCGTCGGTGCTCGTTGGCGAAGCAGTCGGCCGAAGCGCTTCGTTTGCGACGACCTTCGGCGCGCAGACCGGCCTGGCGATTACGCCGCTCCTCTGTTTCGGGTCTCCCGAACAGCAGCAGAAGTACCTGCCAGGCCTCGTCAGTGGCGAACTCGTCGGCGCCTACGCACTCAGCGAGTCCGCCTCCGGCTCCGACGCGTTGGGCGCTCGCGCGAGGGCCACGAAACAGCCTGATGGCAGCTATCTCCTCACCGGCGAAAAGATGTGGATCACCAACGGCGGCTTCGCCGATTTGTACATCGTCTTCGCCAAAGTTGACGGTGAGCACTTCACGGCGTTTCTCGTCGAGCGATCCTTCCCGGGCGTCAGTACCGGCAAGGAAGAACACAAGATGGGCCTGCACGGGTCGTCGACGACGCCGCTGATTCTGCAGGATGCGCGAGTTCCGGCCGGCAACGTCCTCGGAGAAGTCGGGAAAGGGCACAAGGTCGCATTCAACGTCCTAAATTACGGCCGATTCAAGCTGGCCGCGATGTGCAGCGGCGGGGCCAAGCTTGCCGTCGCCGAATCCGCGCGCTATGCCAGCGACCGGCGTCAGTTCGGTCAGCCGCTCGCCACGTTTGGCGCGATCAGACACAAGCTGGCCGAGATGACCATTCGCGAATACGCGATCGAGTCGATGCTCTATCGAACCGCCGGCCTCATCGACGGGATGCTCCAGGGAAGCCACGAGAGCGACCGCATTCTGGCGGCGCTGGAGGAGTTTGCTATCGAGGCATCGATCCTGAAAGTGGCGAGTAGCGAAATGATCGACTTCGTGCTTGACGAGAACGTGCAAGTGCACGGCGGGAACGGCTTCGTCAGCGATTACCCGGCCGAGCGCCACTATCGCGACGCGCGGGTCAATCGAATCTTTGAAGGCACCAACGAGATCAACCGCATGTTGATCCCCGGCATGCTGGCAAAGCGAGCGGCCAAGGGAACACTCCCCATCATCGCCGCAGCGCGGAAGCTCCAGGACGAGATCATGACACCGGCGCTTCCCGAACCTTCTTCGGGCGAGCCATTCGAGGGCGAGCGCCGTGCAGTTGCCGCGATGAAGAAGACGGCCCTGATGGTGCTCGGAACCGCGATGCAGAACTACGGCGTCCAACTCGCAGACCAGCAGGAGATCCTGCTGATCGCCGCCGACATCGTCATGGACACGTATGCCGCCGAAAGCGTGCTGATCCGCGCCTCTACTCTGCCGCGGGGATCGTCCGATCGGGCGCACGTCCATGAGGCCGCCGCCCGGGTGTTCATCAATGACGCCGCCGGACGGGTGGAAATCGCCGCCCGCGCCGGTCTCGCGGCCATGACAGAAGGCGATACACTTCGGACGATGTTGGCTGCGCTCCGCCGGATCCTGAAGATAACGCCGGTGAATACCGTCGCGCTGCGCCGCACGGTTGCCGACGTCGTCACGAGTCGCAAGGGGTATCCATTCGCGTGAAAGGGTGTCTGGTCGTTCTGGGCTTCTGCGCCGGCGTAGCGGCCTGCTCGCCGGCCGAACGCCCTTACACTGAAGAGATCGTCGCGTGGCGGAACATGAAGGACCAGTTCATGCGGTCCGGCGAATCTCCGGTTCCGCCTGAACGTCGCCGGACATTTCCGCCACTCGACTACTTTCCCATCGACGAGAGCTTTCGTGTGCCTGCGGCACTCACCGTCGTTCGCGGTGAAGACGTCATGGAAATGTCCACATCTACGGGCACCCGTCGCGCGATGCGCCGAATCGGCAGCCTGGCCTTTACGGTGCGCGGCCGACCATTGACCTTGACGGCGTTCACCGAGGCTTCTGACACCACCTTGCAGCGGCTGTTCGTTCCGTTCGGCGACACCACGAACGGCAAGGAAACCTACCGGGCCGGCCGTTATCTCGACCTCGACAGAACAGCAACCGGTCTCTACGATCTCGATTTCAACCGCGCCTACCATCCATTCTGCCTGTTCAATCCGACCTATGAATGTCCCATCCCACCGCGCGAGAACCATCTGAACGTCGCGATCAGCGCGGGAGAGCGCCTGGCAGGTCAGTGATCCGGGGAATCGTCTTTGATTTCGACGGCGTGATTGCCGATTCCGAGCCGCTGCACCTTCGCGCGCTCCAGGACGTCGTAGCGCCACTTGGCATCACGATCGGCCGTGCCGAATACTACGAGCGCTACCTCGGCTACGACGATGTAGGCACGTTCAAGGCGATTGGCGAGAACATGGGTATCGAGTTGAGCGACGCGCAAATTGCGTCGCTCATTGCCTCGAAATCGGTCGTGTACCAGTCGCTCGTTGCTGCGGGTGGGGTTCTCTACGCGGGAGCGGCAGCCTGCATCGAGCGCCTCGCTCCTCACTACCCCCTTGGCATTGCGTCGGGGGCGCTTCGCCACGAAATCGAGGCCATCCTTCGAGCCGAGGCTCTCGAGCGTCATTTCAGCTTTATCGTGGCCTCGGGGGAGACCCCGACCGGCAAGCCGGCGCCGGACCCGTACCTCAGGGCAGCCGCGATCCATCGGCTGCCCGCGGAATCCTGCGTCGCGATTGAAGATTCACGATGGGGAATCGAGTCGGCGTCCGCGGCGGGCATGCGCTGCATTGGCATCACCCACACCTACTCCGCCTCAGAACTGTCCTCGGCCGATCTGGTCGTCCATTCACTCGAACAGTTGACGCCCGAGCTGATTCGCACGTTGTAGAATCCCACTGTGACCTACGCCCTGCACCTGCAGTCGAGGACGGCCCAGGTCGCGGCGGACCTGCAGTCGGCGATGAATGCCGGCGGCGAGGAGCTTGCCACGGCAGCGCTCACGCTTGCCCGGGTCGAGTATCCCTCGCTCGACATTGGCACCTACCTCGAGCAACTGGCGCGGATGGGTCAAGAAGCGTCCGAACGGATCGCGCGTGGCGGCGGCGACCGTCTCGGTGCCATCAAGATCCTGAACGAGTACCTCTACGACGAGCAGGGCTTCGTCGGTAACCGCGATCGCTACGACGATCCGCGCAACAGCTTTCTCAACGAAGTGCTCGAGCGCCGCACTGGCATCCCGATCACCCTTGCCGTCGTCTATCTCGAAGTCGCACGACGGGCGGGCCTGCGCGTCGCGGGTGTGAACTTCCCCGGTCACTTCCTCCTGCGCGCATCAGACAATGCGTCGCACCAGGAGGGCTCCGATTTCGTCATCATCGATCCGTTCCACGGCGGCGCTCTCCTCTCGGAAGTGGATTGTCGCGAACTTCTGCGGCAGCATGTCGGTGACGAAGCCGCATTCGACCACGCCCTGCTCGAACCGGCGACGAAGCATCAGATCATCGTGCGCATGCTGGTGAACCTCAAGAGGCTTTACGTTCGCATGCGTTCGTTCCCTCAGGCACGATTTATCTCTCACCTGCTGCTGACCGTTGATCCGTCGGCAATTTCGGAGCTGCGCGACCGTGGCCTGCTTGCCTACCACTTGCAGGACTTTGCCGCGGCTCTTCGCGATCTCGAGGAATACCTCCGGCTGTCTCCGCGTCCTGAACCCGCGACCGACGACCGGCAAGTAGCCGACCCTCCGGCGGCCGACGAAGCCGGCGAGGAAAACCCGAACAGCGAACTGTGGGAGCACGTGAAGAATCTTCGGAAGCGAGTCGCTGGATTCAACTGAGATGGCCTCCGGTGACGAACGGTGACACGACCGTTTGATTTCCCATCCAACTACTTGAACGACCCCACGTGCCATTCGTCCCCGCGATCCGACTGACGATCGTGTTTTGACCGCTTTCTGTCCGTTCGGACAGTCGATCGCGCTCGAAATGTACCGTTCGTGTCGAGTGATGTGACGAGACGTCACGACGTTCGTCACAGAGGCCATTGGCATATTGGCTGCTCATGTCGGTTGGCTCTCGTCGTGCCGAAGCTCGCAACGCGAGCGAAGGCGGACGCGAGTTTTGCCGAGGCTCCGCTGTCCGGGGCCTGCGAACGAGGAGAACCTCAATGCCACGACATCTCCGGACGTGCTCCTGGCTCGTACTGCTCGTCGCGCTTGCGCTGCCTGCACGTGCGCAAGTCTCGAGCGGCATCATCGCGGGAACGATCAAAGATGAACAGGGGGGCGTGCTACCCGGCGCGGTCGTCACACTGTCCGGTACCGAACGCACCGCAACGTTCACCACGGAATCCGACGGACGATTCCGGTTCCTCAACCTTCCTCCTGGGGACTACACCGTTTCGGCTGAGCTCCCCGGATTCAGCAAGGTCGTCCGAGAAGATCTCGAGGTCCGAGTCGGCTCGAATCTGGATCTGACGTTCACCATGAAAGTGGCGACCGTGCAGGAAACGATCACGGTGAGCGGTGAGTCGCCGATCGTCGATTCGAAGGCGATGGGGACGTCGACGAACTTCACGCAGGCAGAGCTCGACAAGATTCCGACGTCGCGCGATCCGTGGGCGCTGTTGCGGACGGTGCCTGGCGTGCTGGTGGACCGCGTCAACATCGCGGGCAACGAAACGGGCCAGCAGTCAAACTTCCAGTCCAAGGGCACGCGGCCCGCCGACGCCGTGTGGACGCTCGATGGCGTGGTGATCACCGACATGGCGGCGATTGGCGCGTCGCCGGCCTACTTCAACTACGACAACTTCGAAGAGATCCAGATCTCGACGGCCGGGCAGGACATCAAACAGCCGACCGGCGGAGTGGGCTTGAACTTCGTCGTCAAGCGCGGCACGAACGCGTACCACGGCGGCGTGCGCGGGTTTTTCACGAACGACAAGCTCGAGAGCGCCAACGTACCGGAAGAACTGGCGGCAATCAGCGTGACCCCGAAATCCGCCGATCACAACCAGCAGATATCGGACTACGGCTTTGAGCTCGGAGGACCGATCGTGCGAGACCGCGCGTGGTTCTACGGCTCCTGGTCCAACCAGGACATCCGCCTGGTCCGTTCGTCGGGTAACTTCATCGACAAGACCATTCTGAAGAACATCAATGCGAAGGGGAACTGGCAGGCCTCGTCCAAGGACATGGTCTCGGTGTTGTGGTACCTGCACGCCAAGGAAAAGACTGGCCGGTCGCCCGGCGATGGCGGCATCGTCCGCGACGCGGAGAGCGCCACGTGGTTCCAGGGCGGAAGCTATGTTGACGGCCGGCCGCACGGGCTCACCAAGATTGAAGACAACCACGTCTTCAATTCCAACCTGTTCGTCTCGGGCAAGTACGCGTACTACAACACCGGTTTTGGTCTCGATCCGATGGGCGGAATGGACATTCAGGCGGGGCAGAGCCAGGTGCTCGGGCAATCGTTTGGCAGCACGCGGCAAAGTCTGAACATCAGACCGCAGCACATCGCGAACATCGACGGCAACTACTTCCGCAACGCGCTCGGTGCGTCGCACGACTTCAAGTTCGGATTCGGCTTGCGGCGAACCGATGCGTTCACCGGCACGCTGTGGCCGGGCAACATGATTCTCGGACTTCAGAACAACACGAACCCCCAGGGCGGCAGCCTCGCCCGCATCTACCGAGAGGGTGCGGGGACGAATCGCACCGAATACCTCGACTTTTACCTCGGCGACACGATCGCCAAAGGCCGCATCACATTGGACCTGGGGGTGCGATACGACCGTCAGGGGGGTCAGGCGCTCCCGAGCGACACGAGGTCGAACGCTGAGTTCCCGGATGTTGTTCCGGGGATCAGCTTCAGCGGGTACAAGGCGCCGTTTACGTGGAACACCGTTTCACCGAGAGCCGGGCTCACGTTCGCGCTCGACGAGTCGCGCCGCACGATCCTCCGCGCGAGCTACAGCCGCTACGCCGGGCAGCTCGACACCGGGATCGTCGGCTACAGCAACCCGAGTGGCAACGTGGGGTTCGTGGAGTACTGGTGGAACGATCTCAATGCCGATCACTTTGTGCAGGGGAACGAAGTGGACTTCACGCATTTCGTCACGCAGGGTGGTGGCTTCAATCCCGCGGCTCCCACCGCGGTGACTTCCGCGAACGTCATCGATCCCAATCTCAAAGCGCCAGTCACGCAATCCGCCGTCATCGGGATCGATCGCGAATTGATGCGCAACCTCGCGGTGCAGGTGAACTACAGCTTCACGCGCACTCACAATTACGCCGGCACCGGGACTTTTACGCCCTGGGTTGGCCTGACGGCCGGGGATTACACCGCAGCGACCGTGTTGACGGGGGCGTTACCCAACGGTGAGCAGTTCAGCATCCAGACGTGGACGCCAGACTCCGCAAAGATCACCGCAAACGGCAACGGGCGCATCCTCACGAACTACGAAGGCTACTCCAGCCGGTATCACGGGATCGAAATGTCTCTCGTGAAGCGGATGTCCGATCGCTGGATGGCGCGCGTCGGCGCGGCGTGGAACAATGCGACTGAGCACTACAGCACGAGTCCGCCGCGCGACAACCTTGGCAACCCCACGCCGCTCGACACCGAGCCGCTCGACAATGGAGGGCCGTTCACCGTGCGCAGCTCAGCGAGTGGTGTGGGCGATATGTTCATTCACGGCAAGTGGCAGCTCAGTGCGAACGCGCTGTACGTGCTGCCAAAAGAAATCGAATTCGGCGCGAGCCTGTTCGGGAGGCAGGGTTACCCCTATCCCGTTTACAAGGAAGTGACGCTGGGGCGAGACTCGTCACGGCGTGTCCTTGTGTCGCCAGATCTCGATTCCATGCGGTACGACGATCTCTGGAACCTCGATTTGCGCGTCGCGCGCACCTTCCGGTTTGGCAGAGCATCGACGCAGGTCATCGCGGACCTGTTCAATGTGTTCAATGCCAATACGGTGCTGGTGCGCAATCGCAACGTTGATTCGCCGACGTTTGGCCGTATCGCGCAGAACCTGAGTCCCCGGATTCTTCGCTTCGGCGTGCGCGTCGGGTTCTAAGTCGGGAGGTCGGGAGGTCGGGAGGTCGGCCCGCCTTCGCTGTCGCGCGCACAGCTACGGCGAGGCCCGCCGGAGCCTTGGCGAAGGCGGGGAAGTCGGAGGTCCGCCCGCCGGAGCCTTGGCGCGAATGCGGGGAGGTCGGGTGGCTGGTCGCCCGGTCATCCGCACCATTTGGTTGTTGAACCGTCCCAGTGGTGGGCATTTTCGGATCACTGAATCCAATGGGTTGAATAGGGTGGCCGTATCGGCTGCCCTATTCGACTGCCAATTCTCGTCCCCCTTTCAAACCCCAAAGAAAAGCCGCCATTCGCCCCACATTTCGCGTCTGATGCCTCTACCATTCATCCCACTGTCTGGCACATAATCTGCTGCCTGCCGGCGCAAGTTTCGTCCGGCAACTTTGTAAGGCTTTCAATTCCGACGGAGGGTGTGAGATGAGGATGCGTTTGACCGCCGTTCTGGCGGCCCTGGTGCTCGTCGCCGGCGCGTCTCCTGTGCTCGGGCAGGTCCAGACGGGCGACATCACGGGGAAAGTCACCGACAACACCGGGGCGATCTTGCCGGGTGCAACCGTCACGCTGACCGGCACCACCTTGATCCAGCCGCAATCGGCCACGACCAGTGAAGCTGGCACGTACAGTTTTCCACGGCTGCCGATCGGCACCTACTCCCTGAAATTCGAGCTACCCGGCTTCAAGACAGTCGTCCGCGAGAGTATCAGGCTGACGCTGGGCTTCACCGCGCAGGTCGACCAGTCGCTCGAGATCTCGACTGTGCAGGAGACCGTCACAGTCACGGGCGAAAGTCCGGTCGTCGACACCAAGAACAGTGGCGCGAAAACGACATTCGATCTCGAGACGCTGCAGAACATCCCCTCGGCGCGCGATCCGTGGGTCATGCTCGAACGGACGCCTGGCATTGCGATGGACCGCGTGAATGTCGGCGGCACGCAGTCGGGTCAGCAGTCTGGATACGTTTCGCGAGGCAGCGGGAGCGGCAACAATAAGTGGGCGATCGACGGTGTCGACATCACCGACATGTCGGCGACCGGCGCTTCCCCGATTTACTACGACTTCGACATGTTGCAGGAAATGCAAGTTACTACTGGAGGCGCCGACGCGGCTCAACAAACCGGTGGTGTCGGCATCAACTTCGTCACGCGTTCGGGAACGGATCGCTTCAAAGGGTCCGGCCGTTACTACCTGACCGATGACAGCCTCCAGAGCGACAACATCACCGATGAAGTGAAGCTTCAGCGTTCGGGCTCCGGGGCCCCCATCCAGAACATCAAGGATTACGGATTCGAAGTGGGCGGACCCATCAAGCGAGGCAGGCTCTGGTACTGGGGCAGCTATGGAAAGCAGGACATCAAGGCGGGAATCGTTGGATTTTATCTGCCCACACCTGCGTGTCAGGCGATGAAGGCGGCCCTTGCGGCGGATCCGCTCGCCCCCTATCCGACCAAGGATCAGCGAGCCTGTCTCGGCACCGACGGTACAAAACTCAACAACTACAACTGGAAAATCAACTGGGCGCCCGTCAAGGGCAACAACTTCTCGTTTCAGAATACCTGGGCTGAAAAGTTCAAGAACGCCCGCGACGCGTCTGATACACGTCCCATTGAGACGACGTTCAGACAGAAGGCGGTTTCGAGCGACTTCGGCACGTTCGGGTGGGACGTCGGACCGTCGCCGTTATGGAAGGCCGGCGATCAGCACATCATCAACGATCGTTGGCTAGTGGACGTCCAGTGGTCGCATCTCGGAAACAACTTCGTGCTCGATTTTCATGAAGATGACCTGGCTGACGTTCAGCGGATCGTGGATATCCCAACAGGCATATATTCGCGATCGTACCAGCGATCGGGGCCGTTCATCAGGCCGACGGCAAGCCTCGACGTGAACACGAACTACTTCCTTCCGGCCAGGCTCGGAGGGGATCACGCCTTCAAGGCGGGCTACCGCTATCGGACCGCGAAGGAACATTCGGAATCGCACATCGGCGGCAACACGGAGGCCCGCTATCGCACGGGCGCCGCATCGGAAGCCACCCTCTATCGAGACTCGATCGTCGATTACCAGCTCGTCACTCACGCCTTTCACGTCCAGGACACGCTGACCATCCAGCGTCTGACAGTGAACCTGGGGGTTCGTTGGGATCGCCAGGGGAACGAGGCCCTGCCCAGCGCTGTGCCGGCGCATCCATTTGCGCCGCAGTGGTTGCCAGCCATCTCGTTCGATGGTGCGGACAGTGGTGTCACCTGGAACGACTGGTCGCCGCGTCTGGGAATGACCTACGACTTCTCGGGGACCGGGAGAACGATCGCCAAGTCGTCGTACGCCATTTACTACGGCCAGCGATCGCCCGGGCAGCTCGTGGGCGCATTGAATCCGGTGACCGCGGCGAACATCCGATTCCCCTGGAGCGACTCGAACGGCGACACAGTCGTGCAGCCAAGTGAGTTGGACTACACGAGAATCCTCTCGTTCGGCGGCAACTACAACCCGGATAACCCGTCTGCGCTCACGACGACCGGATCCGTCGATCCGAACATCAAGAATGACCGAACGCGCGAGTTTATCCTCGGATTCGACCATGAACTGAGGCGCAATCTCGCGGTCGGGGGCGCCTACATCTGGCGCAAATACGATCGGTTCGCGTGGGACGACACGCTGGATTTCGGCAGCGCTGACTATGTGGCGCGGACCTACACACCCACGTGCACTGTCAGCAATGCGCGCTGCGAAAGCGTCACATATTACGAGCCCACCAGGGCGATTCCGGCCCCCTACATCACGACCAATCGGCCGGACCGCTACCGGGATTACAACGGGCTCGAATTCGTGCTCACGAAGCGCTACTCGGATCGGTGGATGGGTTCCTTCAGCTACGCCTTCAACACGGCTATCGACCATTATGCGTCGCCGAACGCGTACGAGGACCCGACGAATATCGAGCAGCAGGATGGCGCACAGTTCGCGCCGGAGTCTGGAGGTTCCGGTATCGACAACGTCTTCACCAACGCGAAGTGGCTCGTCAAAGCCAGCGGGATGTACCGGCTGCCCGTCGTAAACATCAACGTGGCAGGCAACTACAATCTCCGCCAGGGATACCCGTTCCCGCAAGCGGTGCAGACGCCCAGTCGCGCAAATCGAGCCGGCACCATCAACGTGCTGCTCGACGAGTTAGGCGACGTACGCCACCCGAACTCTTACACGTTGGACCTTCGTATCGACCGGCTCTTCACATTCGGAACCATGAGCTTGACGCCCAGCATGGACGTCTTCAATGCAACGAACGTGAATACGGTCTTGGCCCGTCGACGTCTACAGGGGGCGAGCAACGCGAACAACATCAGCGGCATCATCGCGCCGCGCGTCATCCGCTTCGGCGTCCGAGTGAACTGGTAAGGCGCTTGTGCGTGCCGGCCCTTCGGCGCTTCCCTCAGGGTCCGCCCTGAGCACGTCGAAAGGCGGCAGTTGCAGGACACATGGCCGGGCCTAAGCCCGGCCATGCTTTTGTACGGCGGACACCTGGCCCGCACTTGGCTACTTCTCTTCCGATCGATCAAGGAGGGAAGCACATGAAACGGATGAGCCTCGTCGCTGCAATCGTGCTCGCATCAGGACTTTCCGCGATCTCTGCGACTGCGCAGTCCGTCGCGACGGCCGCACCTCAGCAGGAGAAGAAGAACGTCACAATTACCGGCTGCGTCGTGAAAGGTGACGGCGGGTACGTCCTGTCGGATGTCTCCAGCGAGAACGCCGCGGCCGCGGTGGCAGCTGGAACGCCGTCAACCCCGCAACCGGCGGGAACGGTGATGCCGGGCCGCGTCTTCTATTGGCTGAAGGACGATGCCGATCTGGCGGCGCACGCAGGACACAAAGTCGAAGTCACTGGAGAACTCGAAGGTGACATCGAGAAAGGCAACATCTCCGCTGAACGCGAAGGAGGCCTTGTCGAACTCGAATTCAAGATCGAAGGAGACAAGAAGGTCACGGTGAAAGTGCCTGACGTTCCGCCAAGCGTCGGCACGGCCGGATCGGTCGGCGACAAGGAACGCAATATTCCGTTTGTGGTCAGGAAGATTGCCGTTGATTCAGTGAAGATGATCTCGGCGGCTTGCAAGTAGGGATTCCGGATCCGAGCCCCGGACCCCGAGCCCGATCACCTCCACCCGACGAGCGCGGCCAATCGTTCCAGCAGGTCTGGCTGCGATTGCGCCACGCTCGCTTTTTCCAGAATCTCCAGACAGGCCGTGAGGCTCGGCGCGACGCCGATGCCGACTTTCCGCGCGCTCGTCACGGTCGCTTCATCATCGTCGCCGGCAATCAGCAGCGGTTTCGCCGAGGATCCGGTGCGGACGTCGAGGCAATTCTGCGGGTTGTCGTCCACGTGGTACGAGAGTCCGAGCGTCGCCGCCGCGCGCCCGCGTGAACCACTGATCACGATCACTGTGGGAAGGTCGAAGCCCTGCTGCACCAGCCACTGCTGCGTCTGACGCTGGACGGTGTCACCGGCCGCCGCCGGCCGCTGGGTGATGAAGAACACTTCCCACGCGTGCCTCATCATCAGCTCGTGAATGCGCCGCACGCCGTTCTCTTCGATCGGCCGCAGCGTTGTCCAGAAATTGGCTGTGGCCTGGATTTCCTTCCAGATTGCATCGCGGCGTCTGCGAAGATCGCCGGACGACCGTGTGTCGATCGAACCGGCGTCGGGCTCACCGACGTCGTATGCGGAGCCGGACGCACGCTGCTCCTGCTCGCGTGCCTCCCGCTCCGGTTCGTCGGGTCTGCCAGGCCGGTCGTCGAACAGCCGCTGCTCGATTTCGCGGTAGCCGCGGGCGAAGTCGGCGACCACGCCGTCGACGTCAAAGCCGACGCGGATCGACATCAGCAGTCCTCGCGGGCGTGCTGCGGCGTCGCACCTGTCAACCGGTGACTCCTGCGGTCGCGACCCCGGAGGTCCGCAGCGACGCCTGGTTCCGAAGGAACCATTCGTAGGTGGAGGCGATCCCCTCGCGAAGCGGTATGCGGTGCCGCCAGCCAAGCGCATGAAGTCTCGACACATCGAGCAGCTTCCGCGGCATCCCGTCTGGCTTGGTCGTATCGAAGCGGAGCGCCGCGCGCGGGTGCACGATGTCGCGAATCAGCTCGGCGAGCTCTCGAATCGAGAGATCTTCGCCGGTGCCGACGTTGATGTGCTGCCGGCCGTCGTAGCGCTCCATCAGAAAGACACACGCATCGGCCAGATCGTCGACGTGGAGAAACTCACGTCTCGGCGATCCGGTCCCCCAGATGACGACCTCGCTCTGTCCTGCCGCCTTGGCCTCGTGGAACTTCCGAATCAGCGCCGGCAGGACGTGCGAGCTGGCGAGATCGAAGTTGTCATTCGGCCCGTAGAGGTTGGTTGGCATGGCGGAGATGAAATCGTCGCCGTATTGCCGGCGGTAGGCTTCGCAGAGTTTGATGCCCGCGATTTTCGCGATCGCATACGCCTCGTTGGTCGGTTCGAGCGCCCCGGTCAGCAACTGCTCTTCGCTCATGGGCTGGCTGGACTCGCGCGGGTAGATGCAGGAGCTGCCGAGATACAGCAGCTTTCGCACACCGAACTGGTGCGCGGCATGCACGACCGTCGCGTGAATCAGCATGTTGTCGTAGATGAACTCCGCCGGACGCGTCGAGTTCGCCAGGATCCCGCCGACGGTTCCGGCCACCAGATAGACGTCCTCCGGCCGGTTGGCGCGGAACCAGTAATTGACGGCGGCCTGGTCGCGCAGATCGAGCTGATCGCGAGTGGCGGTCAGCACATTCGTGCAGCCGGCTTGTTGAAGGCGGCGGACGACAGCGGAGCCAACCAGGCCGCGGTGGCCTGCCACGAAGATGCGGGAACCGGTGTCCATAGGATTACTTTACTTCGACGCGCCGCTGAAACTGTCCCGTGCCATCCGGTTCGCTCTCAATGAGCACCAGTGAGCCAGCGCGATAGGTGAGCCGGCGATCGGCACGGCCGTCTCCGTTCTCGTCGAACGAGGCCTTCTGAAGCTGTCCTGCTGCATACGTTTCCCACTTGTCGGGCCGGCCGTCGTGGTTCGCGTCCTCTTCAACGGCGGCAAGAACGTCTGGCGCAGCTGGATCGTAGGTTTCCCAGCGGTCGATCCTGGCTTCATCTCCTGTCGAAGAAACCAGCACGCGCCCGATCCGCCCTTCCGGTCCGAGCTCGGCCCAGGCATCTGGCTGCCCGTTGTCTCGACGGGAGAATCCGACCTTCACCAGCCGCCCGCTGGCGTCGTAGGACTCCCACCGATCGATCCGGCCATCCTCGTTGCGATCCAGCCGCGAACGGACGGGCCGGCTCCCATCCATTTCCGTCCAGGTGTCGATGCGGCCGTTGCGATTCGCGTCGTAGGTCAACTCCTTGAGGCGGCCCGAACGCTCATCGTAGGTCGCTTGCGTGGTCGCCTTCAGCCGGTCGCGTTCCGGATCGGAGCAACTCGAGCAGACGAGGAGCGCCACGGCAATCGTGCACATCGCGTTCCCCCCTGCTGACCTCATCGTGTGCTTGCGATCTCCTCGTAGAGAAATGCCGACGCGATCACGCCACCGTGAAAGTTCCCGAGATCCAGTTTCTCGTTCGGCGCGTGCGCGTTTTCGTCGGGAAGGCCGACACCAAACAGCACCGACGGCAGCCCCAGGATCTCCTGAAACGTGGCGACCACAGGAATCGATCCCCCTTCGCGGTTGAAGACCGGAGCCTTGCCGAACCCCTTCTCGATCGCGCGGCCCGCTGCCTGTACGTAGGGATTGTCGAACTCGGTCATCCAGGGCTTGCCGCCGTGCATTCTGGTGACTTTGACTTCGACGGTTTTGGGCGCCACCTTGGTGACGTGCGCTTCGAACAACTTCGCTATCTTGTCGGGATCCTGATCCGGCACGAGTCGCATGCTGACTTTCGCCATCGAGACCGCGGGAATCACGGTTTTTGCTCCTTCGCCCGTGAATCCGGCGAGCAGTCCGTTCACTTCGAACGTCGGCCGACCCCAGACGCGTTCCAACGTGGAATACCCGCTCTCGCCGAAGAGTTTCGGCGCGCCCAGCTCTTTCCGATAGCGCGTCTCGTTGAACGGCAGCTTCTTGAACTCCGCGCGTTCCTCGTCTCTCAACGGTCTCACATCGTCGTAAAAACCAGGAATTTTGACGCGTCCGCCTTTGTCTTTCATCTGCGCGAGGATCTGGCTCAGGACCATGGCGGGGTTTGCGACGGCACCGCCGAAGGAGCCGGAGTGCAGATCGCTTTTCGTGCCGCGGAGGTCGATCTGAAAATAGACGAGGCCGCGAAGCCCGTAACAGATAGAAGGGATTCCGCGATCGAACATCGGCGAATCCGAGATGACCACGACGTCGGCGGAGAGTTCGTCTTTGTGCGCCTTGACGAAGTTATCGAGGTTGGCCGAACCAACTTCTTCTTCGCCTTCAAGGATGATCCGCATGTTGACCGGAAGCCGGCCGTTCTGCTTGATGTGAGCTTCGATCGCTTTGAAGTGCATGAAGACCTGGCCCTTGTCGTCGGCCGAGCCTCGCGCGTAGATCTCACCGTCGCGAATTGTGGCTTCAAACGGCGGGGATTCCCAAAGGTCGATCGGATCCACCGGCTGGACGTCGTAGTGGCCGTAGAAGAGAATCGTCGGCTTTCCCGACGCGTGGAGCCAGTCGCCATAGACGACGGGATTGCCTGGCGTTTCGATCAGGCGAACATTCTCGAGCCCGATCCGCCGCATCTCTTCCGCCGTCCACTCGGCGCACTTTCTGACGTCCGCCTGGTGCTGCGGCAGCGCACTGATGCTCGGAATCGCGAGGTACTCCTTGAGCTGATCCACATACCGGTCGCGATTCGTGTTGATGAAATCTATGACGTTGTTCATGAACAGATTCTAGTCAATTCCCAACTCCCAACTCCCAACTCCCCTGACACCTACGACGCAGATGGCTCTTCTATAGGCAGATCCTCCCGGTCGCCCCATTCCTTCCACGATCCGACATAGTTGCGCACGCGTGGGTAACCGAGAAGCCGAAGAGCGAGATACGAATGTGCCGCGCGGTACCCGCCCTGGCAGTAAGTGATCACCTGCCGATCGGGCGTCACGCCCGCGCTCTCGTACATCTGCCGCAACTCGTCCGCAGATTTGAAGTCACCCGCGGGAGTCAGATTTCGAGTCCACTCAATGTGGACGGCGCCAGGCACCGCCCCCCCGCGCTTGGCTCGCACCGTGGTGCCGCAGTATTCGCCATCGGTTCTGGCGTCGACGATGACGGTGTCGGGCCGGTTGATGGCGGCGCGCACGTCTTTCCACGTCGCGAGTGCGGCCTCTTCTCGGCTGCCGGTCCACTCGGTCAGTCGCGCCGGCTCGGCATCCCGAGTGACGGGCAATCCCGCCCGGGTCCATGCACCAAAGCCGCCGTCCATCACTCGAACCGATGGATGGCCGAAATACTCGAGAAACCAGAAAGCGCGTGCCGCGCGCACACCGGACTGTTCGTCGTACACCACGATCGGCGTCGATGACTCGACTCCGTGAACCGCGAGGACGTGTTCGATCATCCACATGAACGCATTCAACGGCGCCGGATCTGTATCAATCAGGCTGACGCCCCAGAGATCGAGATGCATCGCGCCCGGCACATGTCCGGTGGCATACGCGTCGGGCGGCCGCATGTCGAGGACCAGCGGGCGTGGTGAGGTCGTCTGTCCGAGCGCATGCGCCAGCTCGTGCGGCGTCATGAGCAGGTGGGCGTTTTGGAAGCCTTTGTCAGCCATGGCGTCTTGGGTCTTTGGTCTTTGAATGTTGTCACAACGTGGCTTGATCTTCGAGCCGCCCCTGGCCCCAGAGACGAGAGACCAGAGACGAGCGACGACCGGCTGGCGACCAGCGACCAGCGACTGACATTGACGCTGCGACCCTTTGTGATGCAAAGTAAGAGGAGCCCCAAATGGACGTCGGTCGCGCCCTGAGCCAAATCGCCGAGATTCACCAGCAGATCGCGAAGGGCGAAGTCTATCGCGGCTACCGGTCGGTGCCCGTGGCGGCGTCAGGCGTCATCGGATTGGTTGCCGCCGTGCTCCAGCCGCGGCACCTCGAAACGCAGGACCCCATTGCCTTCGTTCTCTACTGGTCCATCGTCGCCGGCATTGCGGGCCTCGTTGGCATCAGCGAGATTGTCTACAACTACGTCGTTCGGGAGAACGTCGCGGACCGTCGGCGCACCCGACGGGTGATCAGTCAGTTCTTGCCGGGATTGCTCGCTGCAGTCGCGGTCACCGGAAGCTTTGTGCACCTGAGTGCCGCGCTCGTGCCGCTTCTGCCCGGGATCTGGGCGATCTGCTTTGGAATCGGCGTGTTCGCCTCGCGGCCATACCTGCCTCGCGCGAGTGGTTTCGTGGCGCTCTTCTACTACGCCGCCGGAATTCTCCTGCTCTGGCGCGCGAGCGGACCTGAGAGCCTTGATCCGTGGTGGGTTGGCGGCACATTCGGCATCGGTCAGTTGCTGACGGCGATCGTCTTGTATTGGCATCTGGAACGACACGAACGTGTCACGGAAGAAGAATGAATATGTCGAAGCGAAAGAAACACGACGAGCGCGGCCAGCCGGGCCGCTTTGCATACGAGGGACTCGATCGAGTCCTCCACGAGAAGGCACGGCTCGGGATCATGACGTCACTGGTGACCCGCCCCGAAGGACTCCTATTTGGCGAACTGAAGCGGCTCTGTGCATTGACTGATGGAAATCTCAGCCGTCATCTCGACGTGCTGCACGCAGCGGGGCTGGTGGAAGTGTGGAAGGGATTCGAGAACCGCCGGCCGCAGACGCTCTGCCGCTTGTCGCCCGAAGGACGCCAGCGCTTCCTGGCGTATCTCGAGGAGCTCGAGCAGGTCATTCGCGATGCGATGCCAAAGGCTGCACGGCGCAGCGAACGCGTGCCGGATGTTCCGGCGGGCTGGCAGCCCGCCTAGACAGGAAGTTCCGCGATTCAGCTGAGGTCGTGTGACTGAACGACCGTCCAGCGATTGTCTTTCACCTCCACCACTCCCTCCTGTGCCAACTTCCGCAGGTGCGCCAACACACTCTCCGACGCGGCGGCGACGAGCGTAGCGGAGAGACTCGTGTACACGTCGCTGACGATCTCCGCTGGTGTCGACCGCCCTCGTCTGAGGGCGGCAAGGACTTGGGCTTCGCGCAGTTTCCGATGCTCGAGGTACTCCTCAATCACTCGCAACGGATCCTCGATGACGGGGCCATGGCCGGGCCACAAACGGCGCGGGCGGAGATGGCGAATGCGGTGGAGCGACGCGAGGTAGGCGCGCAGGTCTCCGCCGTGGTTCGCGGGTATGACGATCGTGCCGCCGAGGCGCACCAGGTCCCCGCAGTAGATTTCCTGCTTCGCCTCGTCCAGAAACGAGAAGTGATCGGGCGCATGGCCAGGTGTGTGAAGCGCGATCAGCACCTCGTCGCCCGCCTGAATCGCCTCCCCGTCCGCGAGGGATTGCGAAGTGGGACGAACCATCGCGTGAGGCCACCGTTTGAGCAACGCAGGCACCCCCGATGCGTGGTCGGTGTGGGAGTGAGTCAAAAGGATCAGGTCGAGGGGACGACCTTGTAGAGCGGCCTCGATTGCGTTCAGGTGCGCGGGATTTCCAACACCGCCATCAATCAAAGCCGTCGTGCGGCCGGCAAAAAGATAGGTGTTGTTGCCAGTCGGTCCGGTCCACTGCGAAGGGTTACCGGCAGGGATGACGATCACATCAGAAATAGTATTTCAGCCGGACGTAGAGGAAATCGCAGTCGGCAAATCGTCCCACAACATCGCGGCCGGAGCCCGCAAACCATCCTGCCGAGCCTTCGAGGGCCACGTTGTCTCGGAGCGATGCGGTCGCGATCGTCCGAAGAAATGCCGATGATTCTGACGGTGTGACGACGGCGAACGTGCTGATGTGGTACTTCTCGCGCGAAAAACCTCGATCGGCCGAGGCGATCAGCGAGACGTCCGTGCGTTCGGCTGATTCAGATCCGAGGCCTGGCTCGTCGAGATCCTCGCGGTGAACAAGCAGGGTCCCGCTCACCCGGTAATCGCCCGCCTTTCGATCGATCCCAACCCCTGCGTCAACGCTGCTGCCTGTCAGGACCCGCAAATCGGCTGCCTGAAAGTTGTCCTCGACAAACGCCGCGACTTCAGCCCGCAAACCCCACTCGCCGCGAACCGTTTCGAAATCGCCGCCAATCATCGTGAAGCGCGGAAAGGTCCGGCGGAGCGTGACCGGGCCGCCTGAAAATGGCGACGACGGCGCTAACGCCACCAGGCCGAACGGCTCGAAACCGCGAAACGCGCTCACGCTCCAATCAACACGTCTGACCGTGCCGCCCACCCGTACACCACCCTGGGCACTTCTGACAGCCACCGCCGGCTTCTCATCGATGAGAGCCGCCGGAAGGGTCGGACAGCCGATCGCGAGACACACGCCGATCGGATCTTCGAGCTCACTCGCAATGTTGAATGGCGACCGCGCTTCCTCCACCTGGTCGAACCGCCCCTTTCGAAACACTGGGACATAGACGCCTTCGATCGTGGCGCGATCGCCGAAAAACAGTCGGCCGCGGACCATCGCCACGGGCAGACGCGCTTCGGTGCGACCTTCGAAGAAGAATCGCGACACGTCGAGCGGATTGATGACGTCGGTTGGCTGCAGTTCATCGAGCCGTCCCCACACGACCCGGCTGAACCCGGCAAGCAGATCGGCCGCGCTGCCCGTGAGGTGAACGCTCGCTTCCTGAACGCGGACGATCCCCGCCGACGCCCCTCGGCTCGGATCGGTTGAGAGCGAAGATGGATCCGGAAGGCGCCGGCCGACGAGGCCCTCCGCAAAGCCGGACGCTGTGATCGTCAGTCGTGACGCGGGCTGCAGCTTTTCCTCGGCAAAAACTCGGGCGCGTACCTCGGCGCTGTCGTCCCGGCTTGGAAAGTAATCCACCAGAGTGGACACGTACCCAGTTGGCGTCCCCTGCGCCTGGGCGGCCGGGGTGAACACGCACGCTGACACAAGCGTCAGGGCCGCACGAATACCCATCCGCCGGCGCGTCAGCGCGCCGGGGCCAAAGATGCCCGGCAGCAGCTTGATTGTTGCGGGCAGAATGAACACTTCTGCGAGAAATGCCACTGCCATCGTGAGTGCGAGCAGCCCGCCGAACCAGGCCGTGGGCTTGTATTCCGACAGCAGCAACACGGCGTACCCCGCGCTGTTGATGAGGGCCGTCGTCAGGGAGGCCCGCCCCTCGTGGGTTGTCGCGATGTGGATTGCCTCGTCCGTGCTGGCGCCCGCGGCAATTTCTCGCCGGTAGCGATTGATGAAATGAATCGTGTCGTCATCAACAACGCCCAGCGCGATGCTAGCCACCATGATGGTTGCGATGTTCAATGAGATGTCGAGGTAGCCCATCACGCCGAGCACGGCGAGCACCGGCAGCACGTTAGGTACGATCGTCAGCAGACCAAAACGCGCGGAACGAAACACGACGAAGATGACGCCAAACACGGTGAAAAACGCCGTCGCAAAGCTGCTCATTTGCGACACGACCAGATAGTGGTCGAGAGTGCTGAATAGTCGGCCCGACCCCGTGGTCATTACGGTGATCCCTGTCCCGGCGAACGTCTGCTTGGCAAGGGCGTCGGCGCGCTCGACTTCTTGCAGGACGACGTCCGAGCTCATTGACTGAAGCTTGATGCTGATCTGCGCACGCGAGTAGTCACTGGCGACGATGCGTTCCAGCTCGTGTCGCCCCTCGCCGCCAAGCGTAAATACGAACAGCTCCTGAGAGATCGTATCCGCGTCGTCTGGCACGACGCTGGCTTCGGGCCGGCCGTCGTGGAGTTCCTTGTTGATACGTTTCACGTAATCCGCAATCGACGTCACCTTCCTGACGGATTCAAACCTGCGCAGCTGGTTCGAGAGTCGATCGAGCCGCTGCAGGGCATCGGGTGTTCGCAGCGACTCTGGCGGCCCCTCGAGCATCATCTGAAAGCTGTAAACCCCTGCGAGCTCGCGATCGATGACTGCGGCCGATTCGCTGAGCGGATGCGATTTGCTGAAGAAGTTGATGTGATTCGTGTCTACACGCAGCCGCAGGATCCCCAACGCGGCGATAAGGCCCACTGCCATCGACGCTGCAGCAACAAGCCGCGGCCGTCGTGTGGACAATCTCGCAATTGATTGAAGCGGTGGGATCAGATAACGCTCGTGCGGTGCCTCGCCCGTCTCGGGCTGGACCAGGCTCAGAAGCGTCGGCATCAGCACCAGCGAAATCATGAAGTCCACCATGATCCCTACCGCAGATCCGATGCCGAACGTCCGAACCGCGACGACTTCGCTGGTGGCGAGAGACAGCATCCCGAGCGCCGTGGTGGCACTGGCGCCAAGGAGCGGCGCGGTCAGGTGCGATACGGTCTCTTTGAAGGCGAACTCGGCGTCTCCGTTGCGTCGCTCCTCGTCCCAGTGCTGCATGATGTGCACATCGTCGGCAATCGCAAGAACGACAATGAGCGGAACGATCATGCTGGAGAGCACGTTGTAGCTGAACCCCATCAGGGAGTAGAGCCCCAGCGTCCAGAGAACGCTGGTCGCAATTGCGATGACAGAGAGGAGGGTCTTTCGCCACGATCGGAACGTCAGGTAGATCGCCAGGACTGTGACGATCAGAATTGGCGGTGTGAATCGAAGTTGGTTGTCGAGCGTGATTCGATTGTAGGTCTCGCTGATCTCCAGGCTGCCGTTGTAGTAGGCGCGCGCGCCAGGTGGAAGCCGCGGGTCGATGATCTCGTGAATCTGCTGGATGACACCCGCGCGGACTGCATCAATGCGGTCCTCGTCGAAGCTGACGATAATCGCGGTGACGGTGCCGTCTTCGGAGACGAGGTCGCCGCGAATGAGATCGTCTTCGAGCGCCCGGCGCAGGATTGCCTTCGGATCGGTGGTGTCGAGTCGATCGAGGAGCGGTCGGACATCCAGACCGTCGGGGACGGCGTCCACGATGGTTGCGGTGGCCAGGCTGTCGACGCGTTGTACGGTCTCAACGCGCTCGATGTCACCGATGATCTGCTCGAGGAGCTGAAGCGAGTCGCGGGAGAACAGGATGTCGGCTGACTCGGCTTTGAGCGCGACGATCAGCGACCGGGTGCCGCCAAACTCCTGCCGGAACCGCTCGTAGTCCTGATAGACGGGATCTTCTTTGGAGAACCACGCCGTTATGTCGTTGTCGATATCGGTAATGTTCGCGCGAGGCACGAACGCTATCGCAACGGCGAGGATGAAACCCGAGAGCACAAACCGCCGCCGGTAGATGAAGGCAGCGAGAAACCGCGACATCGCTGTCAGGGGGCTGGCGGACGGCTGACGCCGCGTTCGAGCTCACGACGGCTGAAGTCCGCCTCCTTCAAGCCGACGTGGTAATCAACGGCTTCGACGTCGAGTTCGGTGCGCGACTTCTCGAGGGCGTTGGTCATCGCCGAGCTCATCACCGTCCAGATCTTCTCGACCTGTTCCAGCCGCCCGACGGTGTAGACCTTCTGCTTTTCGTTGCGACGGTTGTAGATGTCCGCGTGAACGACCACAAAGCTGTCTTTCAGCACGAGCGACACAACACGGGGAAACTGCGCTGAGGTATCCTTCCGCTTCGATTCGAGACGCCAGGCGTCTCTTGCGGATCCGCCAGACGGTGGTGTCCACGACGTCCGTTCCGCATCCGGTCCGGCAAACGCATACGTGTACTCGTCGAACTCACGCCCACCGATTTCCTCGTACGTGAAGTCACTGCCGACGAAGCTTTCCTGCGTTTCCGTGCCGGCTATCCTTCGCACCCGCCCGAGCGATGGAAGATAGAGAAACCGCTCATCGTCTGCGTTGGGATGTTCCCACACGAGAAAACCGGTGCCGCGAATGTCGTTCGGGTAGGTGAATCGAATCAGGAGCCGGTCGCCTTCGGGTGCAGAAGTGGATGCCCCGGACGGCGTGTTGCCCCTGAGAGCAGTGAGCGTCATGACGCGTTCGCGGACCCGGTGGTGGCGGTCGAAAAGCCGCATACGGAACGTCATGCGCGAATCGCGGCCGGTGTCGCGGTCCTGCACGCGTCGCGCGACGGCCTCGGCGGTGAGCTGACCCGTTTGCGGCAGATCACCGCCCACGGTGAGCGTTGCAGCCAGGACGAGCGCACAGGAATCGACCAAAAACCGCATATTTGAATGGGTTTCTCTCGATTATGTGAAACGTTTCACAAAGTGTCAAACGCGCGGCGGAGGTCGTCCGGGATGGTCACTGCACGGTTGGTGCGATAGTCGTAAAACACCTGCACGCTTCGAGCGGTTGCGACAAGCCGTTCCGCGGCATCAACGATTTCGTAGTCGTAGGTAAAGCTGGTCCGGCCCACCGCGGCCAGTCCAATTCGGACGTCCAGCATGTCGCCGTACCGTGCCGGCCGCTTGTAGTCGATCTCCACCCTTGCGAGTATCACCCCTGGAGCATCCGGCGCCGCGTCGCCCGGCGCCTGGCCTTCACTCGGGTTCCGCAGCCCACCAAATCTCCAAAACGATTGCCACTGGACCAGGCGCGCCTGCTCGAGGTAGGTGAGGTACACGGCGTTATTGACGTGGCCGAGGGGATCGCAGTCACGGAAGCGAACTTCAATGCGATGAGTGAAGATGGCGCGCATCGACCGTGAGCATAGCACCCGCGTTACAATTCCCCGCGTGACTGAAATCACGGATCGCGCCGAACCTTTTACCGAGATCGAACGGGCACGTCTCGCGCCGTACTTCACAAACCTTGACGGGCATGTATTCGCGCTGACCAACTTGCCGGAGACGGTCAAGGGGGCGCTCTTTGCCCGTTATTCGCGTTCCTCCAAATCGCTTCGCCGGTTGTTTCTCGATGAGTTCGCGGATCACGTCGACACCGATACTGCTCGGACGTCGAACGTCGGTATCGATCGTGCCGAGAAGCTGTACGCCAAGGTCTTCAATGACTACGGCGATGACTCCGTCGCGCAGCTTGGTGGCGCGCACATTGCCTGCGAGTACGCCTCCAACATCTTGACCAAGGTCCTCGAGTGGGGACGTCTCATGGCGTATCTCGAGCAATCCACGAGATACGTCCCGTATACCGACAAGCTTCACGGACGCTGGCGGTACCACGTGCCGGCGGAACTCAGTGGTGCGCTGTGCGATCGCTACGTGCGGATGCTCGACGATACGTTCGAGCGATATTCGAGGTGGATTGCTCCCATGCAGGAGCACTTCGGCAGGCGCCATCCGAAGTCACCCGGTGACTCGGATGCCGTGCATCGTTCGGCCGTACGCGCCAAGGCGCTCGATACCCTCCGCGGGATGCTCCCCGCCGCGACTCAGTCGAACGTTGGAATCTTTGGCACCGGTCAGGCGTTCGAGTCTCTGCTGCTGCGAATGCGCGCGAACCCGCTTGCCGAGGTCCGCGCGTTCGCTGACGAGATACTGATCGAGTTACGCAAGGTCATCCCCGCCTTTCTGACTCGAATCGATCAACCGGATCGAGGAGGACGATGGAGCGGGTATCTGGCGGATACCAGAAACGCCGTTGAATCGATCGCAGAGGATCTACTTGCGGGCGAACGCGCTCAGGCGCGCCAGGAGGTCACGCTGACCGACTTCGATCCAGACGGCGAAATCAACGTGGTCGCAGCAGCGCTTTACTCGGTATCGGACCTACCGGACGATCAAATCCTCGCCATCGCACGGAGAATGACGGCGGACGAGCGGGCCCACGTGTTGCGCGCGTACGTGGGCACTCGTGCGAATCGCCGCCACCGGCCCGGGCGCGCGTTCGAACGCACCGGCTATCGCTTCGACATCTTGACCGATTACGGCGCGTTCCGCGATTTGCAGCGGCACCGGTTGTTGACGCTGGAGTGGCAGCCGCTCTCTACAAGACACGGGTTCACCGAGCCTGAGGCCATTCGCGAAGCCGGTGCGGGCGACGACTGGGCCCGCGTGATGGAGGGGTCTGCCGAACTCTACGAGGCGATACGCGGTGCAGGTCTTCGCGATGTCGCGCCGTACGCGGTGCCAATGGCGTACCGCGTGCGGTTCTATCTCGACATGAACGCGCGCGAGGCCATGCACCTCATTGAACTGCGCACGGCGCCGCAAGGGCACCCGGCCTATCGGCGTGTGTGTCAGGAGATGCATCGGCTCATCGCCGACGTGGCCGGTCACAGGTGCATTGCAGCGGCGATGACGTTCACGGATCACTCGGTGGTGGAACTCGAGCGGCTCGGTTCGGAACGCGCGCTCGAGCGGAAGCGCACGACACGAGAGACTCAGTAATCCCGAGATCTGAAGGACTATTCCGCGGGAACTTCTTGCCCGCTCCAGTAGCGTCCAAATTCGTCGAGGAACGTCAGCGTCTCGAACGACTTCATCCGGTCGAAAAAGACTACGCCGTCAAGGTGATCGGTCTCGTGCTGGATGACCCGCGCTGTGAAGCCGGCGGCACGAAGCTCGATGGCTTTTCCGCGCCGATCGTAGGCCTGAACCACGATCCGTCGTGCGCGTGGCACCCTGCCGCGAATGTCCGGAATGCTGAGGCACCCCTCCCAGTCTTCAACCGTTTCCGTCCCGTCGGGTCGCCACTCCGGATTGATCAACGCCATCTCGGGAACGCGCTCGATTTCACTCTCGTCGTCTCGCCGCTCGCGCGAGGGAGGAAATCCGGCGACAAACAACCGCAGGCTCTCGTGCACCTGCGGCGCTGCCAGCCCCACGCCCTGGTATTCGTGCATCGTCTCGAACATGTCGTCGATCAGCTGCTGGATCCGGGGGGAGCGTATCTCGGCGACATCGAGCGCGCGGGCCCTGGCGCGGAGCACGGGATGGCCCATTCGGGCGACTTTGAGAATAGACATGTGGTGATTACTCGGACAGTCTCTGGTCTCTCGTCTCTGGTCGACTGGAGACGAAAACCCAAACCAGAGACCAAAGACCGGAGACAAGCCAGCGTCTATCGCAGTATAATCAGGTTCTCCCCTGCGACTGTTGACGGGCGGACGTGTGCCCGATATTCCCGAGAGAATCGACCATGAAGAACATTCTCACGCTTGGCGTGTCCTTCGTCGCGGCGATCAGCGCCGCTGGGTGTTTCGGATTCGAGCACAAAAGCACTGTCACAGCCCCCACAGCGTCCGGCCTCAGTGCGCTCATGGGCAACTGGACCTCCTCGAACATCATTCCATCGCCATCGAGCTGCACCGACTTCAAGTGGAACGTAACGGAACAGACGGGCAACAGCGCGCGCGGCGCATTCAGCGCCACCTGCGCCAACGACCTGAAGCTCGCCGGCACGGCGCAAGGGACGCTCAACGGCTCACTGGTCAACTGGAGTGCGCAGGGGACGGCCACGGCAGCCGGCCTCGTTTCGTGCGCAATCTCGCTCTCAGGCACCGCGGAGCTTGGCGTCGATTCCATTCGCGTGCCCTACTCGGGCGAGACCTGTCTGGGACACGTCAGTGGTGTCGAGGTGCTTCGCAAGCAGTAGCTTCGCTTCCGCCTGCAGGCGGAAGCCCAAGCGACGACTGGCTTACACGAGCGCTTCGACTGACGTCGCCCCATAGAACTCGAACCATGGATGCGCGGCCTTGAGCCGGGCATTCACGTTCTGGATGTTCTTGACGCCTTCACTCTCGAGCCATTTGCGAAACGCCGCCCCGCCCTGCCTGGCGTAGACCGAAATCCCATCCTTCCACGTCGCACGGCCGCACAGGACGCCGGAGAAACGCGTGCCCGCTTCAGCGGCCAGCTCGAGCGATTCAGTGAACTCGGCGTTGCTCACGCCAGCCGAAAGGTAAATGAACGGCCTGCTGGCCACGTCTGCGGCGCGGCGGAAGTGCTCCATCGCTTCCTGACGGGTGTAGGCCTTCTGCCCGCCGTATGCCTTGGCACCTTCAACGAATTTCATGTTGATCGGCACTTCGACTTTCATCACGTCCACGCCGTAGCGATCCTTCGTGAACTCGCGCATGCTCTCGGTGACGATGCGAGGCTTCTTCTTCGCGAACTCGAGCCCCTTTTCGTCGGCTCCTTCCTCGTAACCCACGAACTCGAGAAAAAACGGGATGTCATTCGCGCGGCACTCGTCGCCAATTCGCTCGACCCACGCGTGCTTCTTGTCGTTGACGGATTTGGCATCGTCCGGCGTGTAGTAGAGAAGGATCTTGATGCAATCAGCACCAGCTTCCTTGATCCGTCTGACGGACCATTCTTCCAGGAGATCGGGCAGTCGCCCCGGCCCTGTCTTGTCGTAGCCGGTCTTTTCGTAGGCGAGCAGCAGGCCTGCTCCCTTCGCCCGACGACGGCTCGCCGGCAAGCCCCATTCCGGATCGAGCAGGATCGCGCTCGCGTGCTGCGTGAGCACCTCGGTGACGAGGATCTTGAATTCCTCCATGTCACGGTCCGAGATCTCTCCGCCCTTTTCCTTGGCAAGAGCCTTCTGGAGCGAACCACGTTGATCCATCGCTGCCGCGGCGATGACACCTCTTTCGTCTGACACGGCCTTCATTCCCGACAGCTTCCCTGATGTGATTCTCACGATCTGTACTCCCGCTGAGGTCTTCGGTCTTTGGTCGCGTAAGCCGCTCATTCTAATACAGGAAAATCGAACCGCTCGACCGATGCGGTGGCGAGCGCCTGCGCCACCATCTCATCAAGTGGAAGCGACGCTTCCGCCGCCTTGACCTCGTCGGCGCGCGCCCGCGTTGCCGGGTGTCGCGGCGTGAAGAGCGTGCAGCAATCCTGATCGGGAATGATCGAAATGGGATACGTGCCAAGGCGCTGAGCCTGCTCGATGATCTCTTCCTTGTCCATTCCGACCAGCGGCCGAAGCACCGGCAACTCGACCACATCGTTGATCTGTTTCATGTTCTCGAGCGTTTGCGACGCGACCTGACCGACGACTTCTCCCGTCACGAGCGCGCGCGCCCGATGCGTCCGCGCGATGCTTTCGGCGATTCGCATCATCAGCCGTCGGTAAATCACGACGCGCAGCGGTGGGTCCACGGTGAGCACTACACGTTGCTGAATCTCGCCGAACGGTACGAGAAACAGGCGCGAGTGCAGTTGGTACTCGGTGAGCAATGTCGCAAGCTCCCGCACTTTCTCCTGTGAAGCACGCGACAGGATCGGATAACTGTGGAAGTGCACGAACAGCACGCGACAGCCGCGCCGCATCATTCGCCAGGCTGCCACGGGCGAATCGATACCTCCCGAAAGCAGACACACGACTCTCCCGCTCGAGCCGCTCGGGAGACCGCCGGCGCCGGGTTCCTTTCCGAACGAATAAAACGCTTCGTTGGTGAGGGTTTCGACGCGAATCGTGAACGCCGGATGGCCGAGATCGACACGCCAGCCACGCGCTTCCTTGATTCGGCCGCCGACTTCGCGTTCGATTTGCGGGGACGTCAACGAAAAACGCTTGTCGGCCCGCCGGGCCGAGACGCGAAACGTGGCGGGATTGATGTCGCCGAGGTCGTGGAGAATCTCGGATGCGATCGTGTCCACATCGAGCATGGTGCGGCCCGCCCGGGCGAAGTTCGCGATCCCGAACACCCGGCTGAGGCGTTGGCGGACGACCGGCCATTCGGCGTCCGGACCAAGCACGAGTTCGATGCGCCCCATGAGCGCACGCACCTCGCGCACGTCCAGATCGGCGACCGCTTCGCGGAGGTTTCGAACCAGTCGCGCGACAAACCATGGACGGTTTCGCCCCTTCAAGGCGATCTCCTGGTAATGGACAACGACGGATTTCATCCGAGAATCGCGCGGGCAGCCGCGTGGCCGCTGACAACCGCCCCCTCGATCGTTGCCGGAAGGCCCGTGTCCGTCCAATCGCCGGCGAGAAAGAGGCCGGAAACAGCCGTTCGCGGTCCCGGCCGTGACGGTTGGCCCGCCGCCAGTGAAAACGTCGCGCGCTTTTCGCGAATGACCGTGGCACGAAGGACGTTGGCGTGCCGCGCGGCCGGTAACGACACGCGAATCTCATCGCTCGCAACGGCGATGATTTCCTGGTTCGGACGGCCAGCGATTGCGGATGCTCCGCTCGACACCAGCGACAGATGCGACGCGCTCTCGCCAAACGTCAGCCGCTTGTCGAACACCCATTGCATGGTTCGGCCGGGCAGTCCGGCGAAGGGTTCGGTCATCACAGTACGGTCGTACCACAGATTCACGGTGACAATTGGCATGGACTGCATCCGTCCCGCGTCGGACAGCGGCCCTTCCAGAGAACCTGGCGTGCCGGGGAAGAGATTTCCGAGCGAATGCCAGGCCACGGCTGCGAGGACGATGGGCGCTTCAAGTTTCTCGCGACCGACTTCCACGGAGCGAGTTCTGCCGTCGCTGATCTGCACACGCGCCAGTGCCGACGTTCTCACCTCGCCACCGCGCCGAACGATGAAGTCGCGTGCCGGGTTCGCATAGGTTTCGTCGAGCGGCTTCAGGGGGAGCACGATGGCCGCCGCCGACCGGTCCGTCGAAAACATCTCTGCCAGTACGCGCACGAACGGGGCCGCCGACGCATGATCGATCGACTGGTTCAGCGCCGCGACCGCGAGTGGTTCCCACAGCCATTCAGTGAGAATCTTGCCTTGACCGTGTCGCTTCAGCCATTGATGAACATTCTCGTCGGCCGTCGCGGAGAGCGAAGCGCCTCGGTGCAACTGCCTGCGGGCCTCGATCAACGGCGGAACCAGTCGCAGAACGGCGAGCCGATCGGACCACGGAATGGGACGCCAATTCAGCACACCCGCGAGCAGGTGCAACGGCGCCGGCAGCGCCGGACACCGTAGCGTGGACCGGAGGCCAGCCGTGTCGTAGCAGGGAATCTCCAGCGTCGATGGTCGTGAAACGTTGTGCTCTGCTCCGATTCGCCGCAGGAACTCGAACGTAGCGCGATAGCAGCCGAAGAGGACGTGTTGACCGTTGTCAACCCGCTCGCCGGTCTCCCGGTCGACGAAGGCCGTGGCGCGGCCGCCAAGCTGCGGGCGAGCTTCGAGGACGAGCACCCGGGCTCCCTTTTCCGCAAGAAGGCAGGCAGCGCTCAGCCCCGCGAACCCGCCGCCGATCACGACGACGTCGGGAGAGCGGACGGCCGGCATCATGCGACATCGACTCCCCTCCGAAACGCCGGCGGCAACAGCATAGTCCGCGCCCACACTCGAGCCGCAATGACTGCACGGCGTGATCGAGGGATCCGCGCGACTTCACGAAAGACGTCGTAATCGCGCGACTCGATGCGGGAGAGAATGGCCCGATAGATCGCACCCATGATTTCCGCGGCGACAAGCGACCGCGCTTCTTCGGACGGCAACGAACGTGCGGCGCGTCGGTAGTAATCACGTGCCCGCCGGCCCTGGTGGACGAGCAATGCTTTTACAGCCGCTGACCGAATCCCCTGGCCACGTCGCGATGCTTCACGTTGCAGGTCGCTTTCGGTGCAGCCGTGCATCCGAAAGTCCTCCAACGGAATGTAGACACGCCCGCTTGCCAGATCGGTCGGGACGTCACGAAGAATGTTCGTCAACTGAAGCGCGACGCCAAGGTTGATCGCATACTCCTCGGCTGCAGACGTCGACGCGCCAAAAATGTCCAGGCACATCAATCCCACGGCGGAGGCCACTCGAATGCAGTACTCGTAGAGATCCGCGAATGTCTCGTAGCGGCGAGGGTGAACGTCCATCTCGACCCCCTCAATCAGTCGATCGAAATGGCGCTTCTTCAGATTGAAGGGAGCGATCAACGGCGCCAGCGCCCGCCCTTGGGATGTCGCCGGCTGCCCGCCTTCGAAGCACGCACACAGCTCCCGGCGCCACCGCGCCAGCTCGCGGTCAGCGCTGCTTGCATCCCCTTCAGCGGCGTTGTCCACGGCATCGTCTACGGCGCGGCAAAAATCCCAGACGGCGACGATTGCCTGCCGCTTGCGTGCGGGGAGCACCAGGAACGAGTAGTAAAAATTCGTGTCGCGGGCCACGTTTCAGCGTTAACGCCAGGCAGCCGCCTGTCCCAGAAGGATCACGAAATCACCCCGGGTAAGTCGCGGCCGCTCGTGGAGTGCGTTCGACGAGGACTGGACCTTGTCGAGAACGCGCCAGCCCCCCAGCCAGGTGACGCGCAACTCCCACTTCAGCCGCCCGGTGACCGCGTCGCACAAGGGGCGCCCCGTCAGGAACAGCTCTCGAGTCCTGTTGATTACAGCCTCGAGGGCCCGGCGCCAGTCAGCCGTCCATCGGCCAGCGTGAAGATCGCGCTCGTCCGCACCGGCTCGCTCCCGATCCTCACTCGGCAGATACAGGCGCCCACGCCGCCAGTCAACGGCAAAATCCTGCCAGAAATTTGTCAATTGCAGCGCGGTGCAGATGGCATCGGACTGAGCGTCGAGATCGCGCGCGTCATACCCGGCCACACGCATCACGAGTCGGCCGACCGGATTCGCTGACCGGCGACAGTAGTCGAGTAGGTCAGTCCAACTCGAATAGCGCGTGGTCAACACGTCCTGACGAAATGCGCTCAACAAATCCTCAAACAACGAAATCGGCAGGCGATGACGCTCGATCGCATCCGCCAGCGCCACGAACACCAGGTCATCATTCGAAGATTCCTCCGCGGATGCAGAGGCTCCGGCCTTTTCGCTCGAGGCGATGCGGCGGAGCCTGCACAGCCAATCGTCCAGCAAACGCAAGCGCTCGGAGTCCGTGGGTCCCGGCTCGTCCGCAAAATCGTCGGCGCGGCGGGCAAAGGCGTAGATCGCCGAGATCGCGGGGCGCATCCGTTGTGGCAGGAGCAGGGAGGCAACAGGAAAGTTCTCGTAGTGTTCGCGCGCGATGCGTCCGCACCATTCGTAGGCACGATCGATCTCGGCGCGCGATGTGCCGCGGCGATCGATCACCACTCCAGTTCCGGCACCGCGGACCGCTGATTGGTCGCGCGCGCCATGACAAAAAGCAGGTCAGAAAGCCTGTTCACGTACACCAGGACTTCTGGCTCGATCGACTGCGGCTCCAACAGGACGATGGCGCGCTCGGCGCGGCGGCAGGTCGTCCGCGCAACGTGGAGCAAGGCGCCGGCGGCCGTTCCGCCAGGCAAAATGAACCGGCGCAGCGGCGGCAACTCGCTCTCCAACGCGTCAATCCACTGCTCGAGCCGCAGAATGTCTGCCGACGCAACCGCCGCTTTCGCCACGCGCTCGGCAATCCGGTGCGCCGGATCGGCGAGTCTTGCGCCAAGGGCAAACAGGTCGCGTTGGATCTGGACGATCATTTCCGACAAGTCGTCGCCGACGCCGTTGGCTCGCACCAGCCCCAGCCACGCATTCAATTCGTCGACATCTCCGTACGCCGCAACCCGCGCGTCCGACTTCCGAACGCGTGTGCCGTCAAACAGCGACGTTTCGCCAGTGTCGCCCGTCCTGGTGTAAATTTTCACGACCCTCAATTATAGATGCCGCCGAGATCTCGTCCCTCTCTGACATCGCCAAATCCTCAACTCCGCCGCAGGTTTCGCCGGCGGCTTCTCGACTGGTACCGGCGGAATGGTCGGGACCTGCCCTGGCGGCGTACCCGCGATCCGTATCACATCCTCGTCTCGGAAGTGATGCTGCAGCAGACGCAGGTGGACCGCGTCGTTCCGAAGTACCACGAATGGCTGGAAAAGTACCCGACCTTGGGCGCACTGGCGGCCGCGCCGGAATCGGATGTCACGACCACTTGGCGACCGCTTGGCTACAACATCCGGCCGCGCCGCCTGCACGCCATCGCACGTGAATCTGTCGCGCGTTTTGGCGGCGAACTGCCGTCAGACGATGAAACGCTGCGATCGTTCAAAGGCATCGGCGCGTACACCGCAGGGGCGGTGCGGAGCTTTGCGTTCGGCGAGCGAGCGGCAATTCTCGACACCAACGTCGCCCGCGTGCTTTTTCGAATGTTCGTCGGGTCAGGCGACCTGAAGTCACATGCGATGCGACGCCATCTGTGGAGCGTCTCGAGGGCCGTGCTTCCGTTCCGCCATGTGTTCGACTTCAACCAGGCACTGATGGACTTCGGGGCAACGCTCTGCACGGCGAGAAAGCCCAAGTGTCTGCGCTGCCCAATGCGACCGGATTGCGCCGCCTATCCACACAATCCTGCAAACGAGCGCAACTGACGTGCCGGGGGTGGTCGTCACCGCGGCAATCATCGAACGCGATGGCTCCTACCTCGTGACGCGCCGGCCTGCCGGTGTCCACCTCGAGGGTCTCTGGGAATTTCCCGGCGGAAAGTGTGACGGCGACGAGTCGCTGGAGGCGTGTCTGGTCCGGGAAATTCAGGAAGAGCTCGGGTGCGACGTCGACGTCGGGCGTGAGGTCCTTACCACCACACACGCCTACCCCGAACGCAGTGTGGAATTGCATTTTTTTGCGTGTGCGCTGCTCGGAGAACCGCGCGGTGTCCTCGGTCAGGAACTGCGGTGGGTCTCGAGATCTGAATTGCGCTTACTGAGGTTTCCACCTGCAGACGCGGAGCTCATCGCGTTGCTGGAACGGTGAATGGCAAAGCGGTGACGATTCCCGTTTGTTCGCCAACTTCGACAGACGTTCCTGGCTCCACGAAGTCGCGATGCACGTAGCCAAGGGCGATGGGCCTCGCGAGGGCCGGAGACCAGGTGCTGCTCGTGACTGACCCTATCTGCCGGTCGCCACTCCCCACCCGTTCACCTCGGGCAGGAACCTGCGCTCCCTGCGGAAGCGTCAAGCCCACCAGGCGCCGGGCTACGCGTCCGTGACCACGGTGCAGGACCCGGACAATGACTTCCTGCCCAACGTAGCACCCCTTCGTCAGGCTGATTGCCCGGTCCTCAATTCCCGCTTCCAGGGGAATCGTGTCCTGATCCATATCGACGCCAAACCGCGGAACACCCGCTTCGATCCTCATCGTCTCCAGAATATCGTCCTCCACCTGCATGAGACCTGCTTCGAGGAGGCTCTGGAGTACTGCGGACTTCTTTTCGGCGTCAACGAACAGGTCGATGGCAGACACGCCAAATTCGTCATTGCCCGATGCGACGACTTCCACCCCGGCCACAGAAATCCGACGGTTTTCGAACGGTCGCAGTGGCGCGACTGACAGCGCACGCGTCGCTGCGCTGCCGATTACGACAAGATGTGACAGAGTCTGGCTGACGTCTTGGACCACGACGTCTTCACTGAAGACGAAGTCGGTCAACTGCGTGGAGACACGCGCGGTGGACCCGCCAGGCAGATCGAGAAGCGTCGCGTCCCCAAGTTCAAGAACGCGCATGTCCGAAATCATGCGCCCCTGTGGGGTCAAGAGCGCGGCATAGCAGCCGCTGCCCGGGGCAAGAACAGCCACGTCGTTGGTCAGCACCCCCTGGAGATACGACAGCCGGTCGATCCCGGTCAGGCGTAATCGGCCACGAACCGATCGGTCGGCGACAACGGCGCCCGTGTGAGCTGCTTTGTAACTTTCCATCCGGTGATCCGCTGACCCGCTGATCCGCTGATCCGCTAACATGAGCTGATGCGTTCTCTCTCTTCTTATTGTATGGCTGCGTGCGCCGCGGCGTTGGCGCTCTCGAGCGTCATCGCGGTGCGGGCTGGTACGCAGCAAGGCGCCACGCCAGTGCCAGGCGAAGCGACGTTCTCGGTGTTTCTAGCCGGCCGGGAGATTGGACGCGAACAGGTTCGCCTTTCGAGGACGGGCAGCGATTGGATCCTGACCGCGACGAGCCGCATAGGGGCACCTCTTGACGTCACCGTCAACCGCTTCGAGATCAAATACAGCGCCGATTGGCAACCCATCGAATTGAAACTCGACGCGCGGATGCGTCAGAACAGCATCGCCCTTGCAACCTCGTTCGGACTCACGACGGCAGTCAACGAGATCACGCAAAATGGCGTGACCAACTCGAAGACGGACCAGATCTCCGCTCGAACGATTGTCCTCCCGAACAACCTCTTTGCTCCGTACGAAGCACTTGCCGCGAGGCTGTCGGGGTCGAGCGTTGGCGCAGAATTCACGGCTTACGTGGCTCCGCAGGCTGAAATCAAGCTGACCGTCCGGAGCATCACGCCAGGCCAGTTTCAGACGGCGGCCGGGCTCGTCAACACGCAGCGCTACAGCCTCACGTTCCACAATCCGGGTGGAGAGTTGCCGGCTGAAATCAGCGTGGACGAGAAGGGGCGTTTCGCACGGCTCGAGATCCCAACCGGGTCTCTCATCGTCGCGCGTCAGGATCTCGCGAGCGTCAGCAGCCGCGTGCAGACGGTGCGCAATCCGACGGACGCGGATGTTCGAGTGCCGGCGGCGGGGTTCAGCCTCGCTGGCACGCTCACGACTCCTCCGGCAACCGCGGCGCGCATGCGCAGCCCTGCCGTCGTCCTCGTCGCCGGTTCCGGCCCGATCGAGCGCGACGGAATCGTCGCAGGCATCCCTCTCTTCGCTCAGCTCGCGGGGGATCTGGCCGACCGTGGCTTCATCGTTTTGCGCTACGACAAACGCGGTGTCGGCCAGAGCGGCGGCCGGGTCGAGACCGTCACTTTGCAGGAATATGCGGAGGACGTCGTTGCTGCGGTCAAATGGCTGGAGAAGAGAAAGGACGTTGACAAGAGGCGAATCTCGGTGGCCGGGCACAGCGAAGGGGGCGCCGTGTCGATGCTCGCGGCAGCGCGCGAAAAGAAGATCTCCGCCTTGACAGTGATGTCATCGATGGGCACCCGCGGGGTGGACCTGATCCTCGAGCAGCAGCGGTATTCACTCGACCTCTTGAAGACGCCAGACGCCGAACGTGCGTCGAAAGTCGAGCTGCAGAAGACGATTCTCGACGCCGCCATGACAGGAAAAGGTCTGGACGATCTTCCCCCTGAGATCCGGGCTCGTGTGGACTCGCCGTGGTACCGCAGCCTGCTGCTGTTCGATCCTTCCGAGACGATGCCGAGGATCAAGCAGCCGGTCCTTGTCGTTCACGGAGAGCTCGACAAGCAAGTCGCCACGCACCACGCAAAACTGCTGATGAAATTGGCGAACGCGCGCAAGAAGGCACCGCCGGCGACTCTGCGACTGCTGCCAGGTTTGAACCACCTGCTTGTCCCCGCCACAACTGGCGACATCGGGGAGTACGCGTCGCTAGCGGGCAAACGAATCAGTCCCGAAGTCGCACGGGCGATTGCCGACTGGCTCGCTGCACCTGGGTCGAAGTCTCCGGCACCACCAAAAATCGACTAGACTTCTGCCCCATGAGAGTTGGAGTTCCCAAGGAAACCGCTGCGCGGGAGACGCGCGTCGCCCTCATACCTGCCGGTGTCGCCACCCTGAAGAAGGCCGGCCTCGAGGTAGTCGTTGAAACCGGGGCTGGCGATGCCGCCGGATTTCCTGACACCGTATTTCGCGACCAGGGCGCAACGATTGTTCCGCGCGCCGAAGTCTTCGGCTCGTCCGACATTCTCGTGGAGGTTCGTGCGCTGCCGCGGACCGACGCGCTTCGTGCGGGACAAATCGTCATCGGGTTCGCCGACCCGCTCGGATCCCCGCAGTCTGTCCGCGACTTCGCTGCCACTGGCGCATCTCTACTGTCGATGGAGTTGATGCCGCGCATCACCCGTGCCCAGAGCATGGATGCGCTTTCGTCCATGGCCACAATCGCCGGATATAAGGGCGTGCTGCTGGCCGCCAATGCGCTCCCGCGAATGTTTCCGATGCTCATGACCGCGGCGGGAACGATTTCTGCCGCTCGGGTGTTCGTGATGGGCGCCGGCGTTGCAGGACTGCAGGCCATTTCCGTGGCGCGCCGGCTCGGCGCAAAGGTGGAAGCCTACGACGTACGACCCGCCGTCAAAGAACAGGTACAGAGTCTCGGCGCAAAGTTCGTCGAGTTGCCGCTCGAGTCAGCCGACGCCGAAGACAAGGGTGGGTACGCGAAAGCGCAGGACGAGTCGTTCTATCGCCGCCAGCGCGAGATGATGCTGAAGGTCGTTGCTGCCAACGACGTCGTGATTACGACGGCGCTGATTCCGGGAAAGCGCGCCCCGATTCTCGTGACGCGCGAGATGGTGGAGACGATGGCCCCCGGTTCCGTCGTGGTCGATCTGGCGGCGGAACGCGGCGGCAATTGCGAACTGACGGTGCCGGACGAGGTCGTGTCGCATCGCGGCGTCACCATCATTGGACCTGCAAACCCGCCGGCGCTCGTGCCGTATCACGCCAGCCAGATGTATTCAAAGAACATCACGACGTTCTTGTTGCATCTCCTTGGCAAAGACGGCGCGAAGCAGCCCACCCTGGCGCTCTCTTCAGACGATGAGATTACCCGTGAGACGCTGCTGACGCAGGGAGGCGACGTGGTCCACTCGCGCGTACGGGAGTTGCTCAGCCAGCCTGCCTAATCGTCGGCCATGTGGTTGCTCAAGACGCTGGAGGGAGCCGATCGGCCCTTCACCTTTCGCATTCTGCCCGGGAATATCAAAACCGTCGGGCGCGCTGCTCGTGCGGACTTCGTTCTGGATGCCGGCATGGTCTCCCGCATCCACTGCCGGCTGACGGCCGGTGCGAAACAGCTCGAAGTTCTGGATCTCGACAGTACGAATGGAACGTTCGTCAACGGCGCGCGCGTCGCGCGCGCCGTGCTGAACGAAGGGGACCGACTCGGTATTGGCCGAGTCGAGCTGACAATCAGCAAGTCGTCAGAAACGGGTTCGTCTTCTTCTCCCGTCCAATCGTAGTCGGCTCGCCATGCCCTGAGTACACTGGCGTTTCATCCGGAAAACTGAAGAGGACTTGTCGGATCGAACGCAGCAAGGTTGCCGTATCGCCGCCTGGAAGATCGGTGCGGCCAATCGATCCAGCGAACAGCGTATCGCCTACGAACAACGACCGCCCTGTTTCTGATTCTTTCCCAATCGCGAGGCATACGCCGCCTGGGCAATGCCCAGGCGTGTGCGACACCCACACGCCATATCTGCCAAACCGCCACGGGCCTGCGTCATCGAAATAGAAATCGACTGGTGGCTGGGGCTCCACTCGAAAACCGAACGCCATTCCCTGCTGGACGACGGCTCGGTACAGGAACTCGTCAGCCCGGTGCAGTCCGACCGGTGCGCCGAGTGCCTTCTTCGCCTGCGCTACCCCCGTGATGTGATCCAGATGCGCGTGCGTCAGCAGGATGTAGCGAACCGAGAGCTGCTGCGCCGCCACGACCTGCAGCAATTCCTCGACTTCGTCCCCGGGATCGATGAGCACGCCCTGACGAGTGTCTTCGCAGCCGACAATGTAACCGTTCTTGAAAAAAGGGCCGACCGCACGCGTCTCGATGATCATGTGAGCCTGTTCCAGGACCATTTTCGCATTACGGGACAGGAGCACCTCTATGGCCACCCAAGCGCGAGAAACACGGATCCACGGCAGCATGCTGGCGGCGGTTGAAAAGCGGGCACTCATCTGGATCGCCGAACGTCTGCCGCGTTGGGTAAACTCCGACCACCTCACCGCCGTCGGAGCTGCGGCGTTGCTCGTTGCCGGCATTTGCTACGCCGTTGGACATCAGCTGCCCGCCGCGCTCGTCATGGTGGTCGTTCTCCTGGCGGTCAACTGGTTCGGCGACAGCCTCGATGGCACGCTCGCACGCGTACGTCACCAGGAACGCCCTCGGTACGGCTTTTACGTGGACCACGTGCTCGACGCGCTCGGGATATTGTTTCTGATGGGCGGCCTGATGCTCGGTGGCTATATGAGTCTCGCCGTTGGCGCGGGATTCCTCGTCGCGTACTACCTGCTGACGATCGAAATCGCCCTCGCCACGCACGCGCTCGGCACCTTCCGGCTGTCCTACTGGAAGATGGGACCGACGGAACTCCGCATTTTGTTGGCGATTGGCACGCTGATGCTGCTGCGAAGCGATGGCGTCGTGATCGCCGGTCACCGCTTCCTGCTGTTCGATGTCGGAGGTGTTGTGGCAATCCTCGGTCTGCTCGTGACGTTCGCTTCGGCTGCGATCGCCAATACGCGGAAGCTGTACATAGCCGAGCCGATCGATCGTACCGGGGCGGGAGGCGAACGGGGAAAACCCGGCATAGTCCACCAGAGAGTCGCGACTACCTGACTACCACCGCGCGGCGGCTGAACGTGGCCGCTGACAGCGAACATAGCTGGTATCATCGATCCTCCATGGTGCTCGTTGCGGTTGACGATCTTCTCTTCAGCTCCAAAATCCGGACGGTGGCCAAACAGGTCGGCGTCGAGCTCGCGTTTGCGCGCACGCCCGCGGACATCCTCGAGCGCGTGAAGCAGGATCGGCCGGCTCTGGTGATCTTCGATCTCGACTGCGCCAAGACGGATCCCGTGCGAACGATTGCGGCGCTCAAGGCGGATCCGGCGCTCGCCCGCATCAGGACTCTTGGATTCGCGTCACACGTCCACACTGACGTGATCGGCGCGGCGCGGAAGGCCGGAGCCGAGCAGGTACTCCCGCGGTCGGCATTCGCGGGCAACCTCGCCGACATCCTGCTCTCGGCAAGGACGCCCGCTCCCTGATTGGCATAGCCGACATCAGGACCGCCGCTCGCCGCCTCCGCGGTCGAGTTTTGCGGACGCCGCTCCGGCGGTCGGAATGGCTCTCCGGCGAAACCGGCGCCGAGGTGTATCTCAAGCTCGAGACGCTTCAGCCCACCTTTTCCTACAAGATTCGCGGGGCCTGGAACGCCGTGCTCGCGATGACAGAACGCGGCGACAGCCGCGCCATCGTTACCGCATCGGCCGGTAACCATGGCCGGGGGCTCGCCTATGCCGCGCGCCTGGAAGGTCGGCCGCTGCGCGTCTACGCGCCCGCAACTGCGCCGCAAACCAAACTTGAAGGCATGCGGTCTTTGGGAGCAGACGTGCGATTGACGGAGGACTACGACGCGGCGGAGCGGAGCGCGAAAGCGGATGCGGAACGAACTGCCGCTGTGTTCATTTCCCCATACTCCCATGCGGACGTCATCGCGGGCGCAGGTACCGTGGGCCTCGAGATTCTCGAAGACTGTCCCGATCTCGACATCGCCTTCGTGCCCGTCGGAGGCGGAGGGCTGATCAGCGGCATCGCAATCGCGCTCGAGAGCACGCGCGCGAGTGTGGTGGGTATTGAGGCGCAGGCGTCGTGTCCGTTCACCCGAAGTCTCGAGGCCGGGCGAATCGTGGCCATCGAGGTGGCGCCGACAATTGCCGATGGCTTGGCCGGAAATCTCGATCCAGATGCCGTGACGTTCGATATCGTCAGACGTCTGGTCAGCAGGATTGAAATCGTCGCAGAAGATGAGATCCGTTCGGCGCTCGGCCGCGTAGTGAACGAAGAGCGCCTGGTTGTGGAAGCCGCGGCGGCTGTTGCGGTCGCGGGCGCGCGACGGCAGCGGTTCAAGCCGGCTGAACGAACGGCTCAGAAAGTCGCGGTGGTATTGTCCGGAGCAAATATTGATGCCGAGACGCTCCGAGCGATCATCTGAACCAGAGCCAGAGCCCCACACCGGCCGCGCCAAGCACGGCGGCCAGCGTCCACCATTTTGCGGAGCTCGGAGAATCATCATCGAGCGGCAGCAGCGTTGAGTGGACGGTATCGCCCGAGCGCACGTCGAACATGGCCGCGATGCTCCGGAGTTCGGCAGCAAACGTCACCGCGCTCTGCTGTCGGCTCGCAAGATCCTTGGCCAGGGCACGGCCGATCGTCGCGTCCACTTCTTTCGGCAGTTCGACGACGGCGCCCGAGGAGGGAAGAGGCATCCGAGCGGTGACGTTGACGAGCGTGTCGGCGGCCGTTGATGCGCCAAACGGCGTGCGGCCCGTCAGCATTTCGTAGACGATCACCCCGAGCGAGAAGATGTCGGTCCGCGCGTCCACCTTGCCGCCAATAATCTGCTCGGGCGACATGTACGCAGCAACCGACGTCGCGATGGCTCCGCCAACCGAGGAGGCGGCGATGTGTGCACGCGTCGCCCCACCTCTCGTCCAGGCGCCCATACCGATGTCCATCAGCTTGGAACTGCCCTTTGCGCTCACGATGATGTTTTCAGGACGGAGGTCCGTGTGCAGCACTCCGCGTGAGTGCGCTTCCGCGAGCGCGTCGGCGAGCTGAATGGCGGTTTCGAGCGCGTGCCGGGGATGCATCGGCCGGCCGCCCAGCTGCTGGCGCAGTGTCTCGCCCGTGACGTACTCGTACGCGAGATACCAACGGCCCTCATGCTGGCCGACGTCAAACAGCGTGGCGATGTTGGGATGAGATAAGGCCGCGGCTGCAGAGGCATCGGCGAGGAAGCGTTCGCGCGTCGCGGCGTCGTCCAGGAAGCCGGGGCGCAGCAGTTTCAACGCGACGGTCCGGCCGACTTTGGTGTCGCGAGCGCGAAACACTTCACCGAGCCCGCCCTCGCCGAGCCGATCCAGCAAACGATAGTGCGCAACGGTGACGTCCATAGTCGAGCGACGCGATTATAGGCTCGTCACGCGCCAGTCAGCCGCGGATTGGCGGTTTGGACGGACGCAGTTCAACCCGGCTCGGCAGGCTGCGAGCAGGGTGCGCGATCAGATCGACCACAACCTGCGCGACATCCTCCGGCGTCAGTTTCCAATCCGCAGAACCGTGCTCGCCCCGCGAGGCAAATCCCGTGGCGACTGACCCCGGCAGGATGTAGCTGACGCGGATGTTGTCGTGACGCACCTCTTGCATCAACACCTCGCTGAATGCATTGAGCCCGGCTTTCGAGGCGCAATACGCCGCCGCATTGGCGAAGGGATTCTTCGAGGCCAGGCTGCTGATGTTGATGATCCAACCTCCACCGCGCCGCCGAAGATGCGGGATGGCAGCGTGGCAGCAATAGAACACGCCATGGAGATTGGTTTCCAGCACCTGGCGCCATTGCGCTGGCGTCATGTCGGCAACCGGCGCGAAGACGCCAACGCCAGCATTGTTCACGAGAATGTCGAGACCGCCGAAACGAGCAACGGTTTCATCGACCGCCGTTGCGGCATCCTGCTCGTTCTGCACGTCGGCGCGTACCGCCAACGCGGCGCTGCCCAGCTTCCGCTGCGCCGCTTCAAGCGATCGAGCATCGCGGCCGGTAATGCTCACCGAGACGCCAGTGGCCGATAGCGCTGCGGCAATGCCCAATCCAATCCCGCGTGAGCCGCCGGTGATGAGTGCCACTCGGGGTGCGTCATTCGACTGGCGTCCGCCTCTTGGCGGAAGAATAGAAGACTCCGATTCCATGCAGCTAGAATACCGCCTCAATGGCATTCATTGCGGTTATCGGCGCGGGCCCGCTGGGCGGTGCCATTGCTCAGAGAATCGCGCTGCGCAATCGCGTGGCGGAGGTACGCCTCATCGATCCCCATGCCGGCGTGGCGCAGGGAAAGGCCCTCGACATCCTGCAATCGTCACCGGTTGAGCGTTTCACGACGAAGATCACTGCGGCTCAGGCGCTGCACAGTGCGGCAGGCGCTCGAGCGATCGTGATTGCCGACTCGGCGGCAACCTCTGTAGAGCACAGCGGAGAAAACGGGCTGTCGATGGTTCGGGCGATCGTCAGTGTCGAGAAGGACTGCCCCCTCGTGTTTGCCGGCGCCAGGCAACGTGAATTGATGGAACGCGCCATAACCGAGCTCCAGGTTCGCCACCCGCGCGTCGTCGGCAGCGCGCCAGGTGCGCTCGAGTCCGGACTACGCGCGTTGGCCGGCCTCGCAATCGATGCCTCAGGCGTGGAGGTGCAACTTCGGATTGCCGGTTCGCCGCCGAACCGCGTCGCCGTCGGCTGGGAAGAAGCGACGGCGTTCGGGCTGCCGCTGCGGTCGCAGCTCGCCCCTCACGCGATCGCGGCATTGACACAACGGATCGCCGGCCTGTGGCCGCCCGGTCCGTACGCGCTGGCATCAGCCGGCGCACCGGTGGTTGAAGCAATCGTGAATGGAAGCCGGAGGAGATTTTCTTGCTTTGTCGCGTTGGAGTCCGGGCCGATCCGGCATGCGATTGCGGCCATGCCGGTCGAACTCGGACCGCAAGGCGTTGTCCGCGTGCTCGAGCCCTCGCTCACACAACACGAACGAGTTCGAGCAGGACTGACTGGCGACTAGCGACTTGACGCCCGTCAGTTCTGACTGGCGTCTCTGGCGTGGAGGGCGAGACCTCCGGCGAAATCAGAAAGATACTCGCGCAGTATCAACCGTCCCCGGTGCAGGCGCGACTTCAGGGTCTGCGTCTTGACGCGCAATACCGCACTCGCTTCCTCAGTGGACAATCCCTGAATATCTCGAAGAAGCACAGGAATCCGGTAGACATCAGGCAGATGCGTCAGAGCTTGAAGCAGTTGCTCCCGCATCTCGCGGCGCAGCACCTGATCGTCGGCAAGCGCCGACCAATCCGCAGGATCCTGTGAAGGCCTGGGTGAGGGATCGGCAGGGACGGTATCCGATCGCGACTGCTCGACCGCGCGAGCCTGCCGGCCCGTGCGCAGCCGCGACATCGCGGTATTAAACGTGATTCGGTAAATCCACGATGAGAGCGCCGCGTCGCCACGGAAGGCGTCGATCTTTCGCGTCACCTTCAACAGGACGTCCTGCGTGACCTCTTCCGCGTCTTCCCAGTTCTTCATGTAGCGAAACGCGAGCTGATGGATGCGCGGACCGTAAGCCGTGGCCAGATCGCCGACCGCCGTAGAATCGCCCGCTTGCATCCGACCGATGAGCTCTCGTTCCGCCCCGACCTGCCGCATTGGTGGTGCCTCCGTATCCGACACAACACCGCAGGACCGGCTCTTATTCCGGGGCCGGGGTACGAAATGGATATATGGAATGAATTCAGTAGTTTACCGGATACGGCAAGGCGGGATTCCTGCCCACGGCTCGAATACCGAAGACCTCCGAAAACGCCGTGACGATGGCGTCCTCCACCGTCGCCAGCTCAACCGTTCGTCCAAGTAACCGCTCCAATGAGGTCACTCCGCGATCGCGAATGCCGCAGGGAACGATCAGATCGAAATAGGAGAGATCGGTGTTCACGTTCAGCGCAAAGCCGTGGCTCGTGATCCATCTCGCGATTCGGACACCAATCGCAGCGACCTTGTCTCGCCCCACCCACACGCCGGTGAGGCCGGATGACCGCTCTGCTGCCAGGCCGAAGCTGGCGAGAGTCCGGATCAGCACCTCTTCCAGATCCCGTACGTATTTATGAACGTCGCAGCGATCGGGCCGCAGATCCAGAATCGGGTAGCCGACGATCTGCCCGGGACCGTGGAAGGTGACATCTCCCCCACGGCCGCTCTCGAATACTTCCACACCGCGGAGCGACAGCGAATCCTCGCTGGCAAGCACGTGCGAATGATCGCTGCGGGCCTTCACGCCAAGTGTGATGACGGGCGGATGTTGCAGCAACAGGAGTTGGTCAGGTATTTGTCCCGCTTTGCGCCGCTCGACGAACTGTTGCTGGAGCTCGAGAGCTTCGGCGTATGGAACAGTGCCAAGGCGCCGGACTTCTATCACATCCATCCGTCCTCGAACTGCTCCAATCGCTCTTTCACGAACAGGAGGAAACGCCCGGCATCTGCGCCGTCGACGAGGCGATGGTCATGGCCAAGTGTCAGGTGGCACATCGGTCGGATGCCGATCGCGTCGTCGACGACGACCGCGCGCTTTTCAATCGATCCGACGCCAAGAATCGCGACCTGCGGTTGATTGATCAGTGGAAGGCCGTAGAGCGCACCGAAGATCCCCGGGTTGGTAATCGTAAACGTCCCGCCCTGAACTTCCTCCGGGTTCAGCTTCTTCGTTCGTGCCCGTGCGGCAATATCGTTGATGGCGCGACTGAGTCCTAACAGGTTTTTTTCATCCGCATTGCGAATGACCGGCACGATGAGGCCGTTATCGAGTGCGACTGCGATCCCGAGATTGATGTCTTTCTTGTAAACGATGTTGTCCCCGTCTACGGAGGCATTGACGAGCGGGAACTGGCGCAGCGCATCGACGATGACCTTGGCGATGAATGCGGTGAAGGTCAGCTTCGCGCCGGCGCTTTCGTACTGCGCCTTGTGTTTGTCGCGGAGCGCTGCGACGCGTCCAAAGTTCACCTCGTATACCGAATAGACGTGAGGTGAGGTGTGCGCGCTGAGCACCATGTGCTCGGCAATCTTCTTGCGCATCACGCTCATCGGAACGATCTGAACGCTTTCGCCCGGCTTGAATGTCGGACCGCCTTGAGCCGCGGCGGGCGCCGAGGTGCCAGGCTTGGTTGCGGCACCTGGCTGAGGCGCCGTGCCGGCGACGGCTCCGGACTCGATGTAGCCGAGAATGTCGCTCTTCGTGACGCGGCCGCTGATCCCTGTGCCCTTCACGAGCCGAATATCGACGTTGTGCTCTTTGGCGATTCGTCGAACCAGGGGAGACGACTTCTGCCGCCGCAGATCCTCACGCGACGGCCGGCCGCCGCTTTCGTCTGTCTCTCCCTCTTCCTCGAAAATCTCTTCTTCCTCGTCCTCCCCCTGCCCGACGGTTGCCTGCGGCAACTCGCTCGTCTCGTGTTGCGAGGCCTCTGCTCCTGCTGATGCGGCGCGATCGCCATTTCCGCTTGTGGCGGCTCCCTGGACATCCCCCGCTGAACCGATCACTGCCACCACGCTGTTGACAGGAACTGTTTCCCCTTCTTTGACTCTGATGTCGGCGAGCACGCCGGCGGCTGGGGATGGAATCTCCGCGTCAACCTTGTCGGTCGAGATCTCGAACAACGGCTCGTCGCGGTCCACCTGATCGCCAACCTTCTTGATCCACCGGACGATCGTTCCCTCGGCGATGGATTCACCCATCTGCGGCATCACGACGTTAGTTGGCATAGGAAATAGCTTCCTGCTTCCTGCTATCGGCTGCTGCCTTTCACCTTCCAGCTTCGATCCGAAAGCCGGAAACCTGGCAGCCGGAGCTGGAAACTCTACACATGTATCGCCGCGCCATGGGTTGCATGCGCCGCTTCTCCCACCGCCTCCGACATCGTTGGATGCGCGTGGATCGTGCGGATGAGCTCCTCAACCGTGCACTCCAGCCGGAGCGCCAGCGTGGCCTCCGCGACCAGTTCGGTCGCGCGCGGACCTATCATGTGGACGCCGAGGATCTCATCGTACTTCCGATCGGCAACTATCTTGACGAACCCTTCGGTTTCCGCCGCGATGCGAGCTCGCGCGAGGACGCCGAACTTGAACGTGCCGACCCGGACGTCGTAGCCGCGCGCCTGCGCCTCCTTCTCCGTGAGGCCGACGCTGCCAATCTCCGGATCGCAATACGTGCACCCCGGTACCTGGTCGTAGTGTATGGGACGGTAATCTTTCCCGGCGATCCGCTCCGCGAGCGCGATGCCTTCAGCCGAGGAAAGGTGCGCAAGCTGCGGGTGTCCGGGCTGTTCGAACGTAATCACGTCACCGATCGCCGAAACGCCCGGCACACTCGTCCGGAAGTCACGGTCGACGCGCACGTATCCGCGCTCCATCCGGAGGCCGGCCTCTTCCGCGCCAAGTCCGTTGGTGACCGGGCCGCGCCCAGTCGCGACCAGCAGATACTCGCCGGTCAACCTTGTCGACTTGCCGTCGCCGCTCTGAGCTTCCAGATCCACACCACTTGAACCCACGCGTGCGGACGTGACCTTGGTGCTCGTCAGCACTTTGATCCCCTGTTTCTTGAAGGATCGCTCGAGCTCCGTCGAAACGGCTTCGTCCTCAATTGGGACCAGGCGTGGAAGCAGTTCGACAATCGTGACGTCGCTGCCGAAGCGGCGGAAGATTGACGCGAACTCGACGCCCACTGCTCCGCTGCCCAGAATGACAATCGACTTCGGCACATCCCGCAGGTTGATGGCCTCATCGCTGGTAATGATTCGCTTCTTGTCGATCTCGATTCCGGGCACGCTGCGCGGCTGAGAACCGGTCGCCACGATGATTTCTTTCCGCGCGACGAGTGTCTGTTTCTGGCCTTCGGTGATTTCGACGCTGTTCTTTCCCGCCAGCCGCCCGTTTCCCTTGATCCATTCAATCTTGTTTTTCTTGAACAGCAGCTCGATGCCGCCGGTGAGGCCCTTGACGATCTTGTCCTTGCGCGCGTGCACCTGATTCATATCGAGGCCGATTGCCGCTTCCCCGATGGTCAGCCCCCACTCTCGCCATTCCTGCGCAATCTTGAGGGCGTGCGCGTGTTCCAGAAGTGCTTTCGTTGGAATGCATCCCCAGTTCAGGCAGGTGCCGCCGAGCACAGGCTCGCGTTCCACGACGGCGGTCTTCAACCCGAGCTGCGCGGCACGGATTCCGGCGACATAGCCGCCCGTCCCGGACCCGATAATGACGACATCGAATTCGTTGGCCATGATGGTGGAGCGTTACGACTCCTTCTTGCGAATGGACGAGAGCGGCACGAACGACACAGATGCAGGCGGGGGAGCTTGCGACGCGGTGGGGTCCGGCTGCTCGGGATCGAGACGCGCGACCTGGGAGCGCAGCCGCGTGTAATCGTACCGTAATTCCCAATACGATTGCGTCAGGGCGTCGAGCTTACGCCCGACCCGCCGGGCCCAGGCGCAGCCGGCAAGCGCCGTGAGCAGGGCAAGAACAGCCAATATCCACAGGGCCACAACCGCGGTACCTTAGCACATTGGACCCCGGTCCTTCCTTCGCGAGAGCGGCCTCCGCGCAGCTGTGCGGCGCCACGGTTTATTCGCGCCTTGGCGTTGCCCTTGCTACAATCGCCTCATTTCATGGCGCACTCCAAGACGATCCTGATCTGCGACGACGATCAGGGGATGCGGGACACGATTGCCGCCATCCTGAAGCGCGATTATCGCGTGCTGACGGTGTCGAGCGGCGAGGCCGCCCTGTCGCTCGTCAAGCAGGAAGATGTGGATCTCATTCTGCTCGACGTGCGGCTGCCGGGGATCAGCGGTTTCGACGTGCTTCGTATCGTCAAGGAGAACTACAGCCTCATCGAATGCATCATGATCTCGGCGATTAACGAAGTCGAGACCGCGGTGCAGGCGATGAAGCACGGCGCCTACCACTACATCACCAAGAACTTCGATTACGACGAGCTGCGATCGCTCGTTCGCAATGCCTGCGAGCGTCAGGACCTCAACCGCCAGGTGATCACGCTCAGCGCGCAGGTTGCCGAACAAGGGGAGCGCGAATTCCTGATCGGTCCCAGCAAACAGATCCGCGACATCGTCGATCTGGTGCACAAGGTCGCGAAGCTGTCGGCGACCGTGCTGATTCTCGGTGAGAGCGGCACTGGCAAAGAACTCCTGGCGCGGCTGCTCCATCGCGAATCCGGCCGCGGCGGTTCGCCATTCATCGCGGTGAATCTCTCGGCGATTCCGCACGAGCTCGTGGAGAGTACGTTATTCGGCCACGAGCGCGGCGCGTTTACCGGCGCCCACAAGCAACAGCTTGGAAAATTCGAGCTGGCCGCGGGAGGCACGCTGTTTCTCGACGAAATCGGCGACCTTCGGTTCGATCTACAGGCCAAGCTGCTGCGGGCGATTCAGGAAGGCGAGATCGAACGCGTCGGAGGAGCGAAACCTATCCGCACGGAATTCCGACTGGTCGTGGCGACAAACGTCGACCTCGAGAAGGCCGTCAAGGATGGGCGGTTTCGCGAGGATTTGTACTATCGCATCAACGTCATCCCCATCCGCATGCCCCCGCTGCGCGATCGGATTGAAGACCTCCCGGAACTGGCGCGGCTGTTCCTCGAACGCTACCGCGGCAAGTTCCGAAAACCGGTACGGGGCATCTCTGATTCCGCCCTGAAAATTCTGGCGACCTACTGGTGGCCGGGCAACATCCGCGAGCTGGAGAATCTCATCGAGCGCCTGGTCGCGGTGAGTGACAAGGAATGGATCACGGACGAAGACCTGCCGCTCGAATATCACTTCGCGAAGCTCGATTCCACGCCGGGATCCGGTGAAGCCCTGTTCCAGGAGGCCTGCGACACGTTCGAACGCAACTTCATCCTGCGGGCGCTCGAAAAGTCCGACTGGAACGTGACCGCGACCGCCCGCTACCTCGGGATCCCCCTCAGCACGCTGAAACACAAGATGGCGCGGCTCGACCTCCGCGACCTCGCCCGCAAACTTCGCGGCGCCTGAAAAAGGGGACAGTCCCCCTTTTGCGGAACCGAACACCTCCGCAAAAGGGGGACTGTCCCCTTTTTTTCATCCGGCTAATTTGTTGGCCTGTGCAGCCAACCCATTGGCCGTTTCTAGCTCATGTGAGCGCCATTTTGTGCGTTTTCCGCCCACCCATCTTCGGTTTGCCGGATCTAAAGAGTCAGGTGGACAATTCTGTATTTGTGGGGTGCAGTGCTCCGATTAGGTCCTGATGCGACTCTTTGGACAGTTTTGTTTCCTTCGGAATATCGGTTGCACTTTCGCTGCCGCAGCCCGGGTCATGAACGCCGCGGCATTCAAGCGCATTCCCTGCTTTTTCAGTTCGACAGGCCGGTAAAGGAGCTCGCATGCAGCCCTCGATGTTCAACGTGCGCGTCCCGCTCGAGGGCGGCGAGGTGTTCCTGATGAACACCTTCACGGATGCGCAGCTGATTGTGTCCCACGACGTTGCGGACCTGCTCGATGGACTCAAGGCGGGGAGGCTCCCCAGCACCCTCACCGACGATCAGCGCGATGCCCTGAACGCGCTCTCAGAAAATGGCTTCATCGTCGAAAGCCGCGACGCTGACCGGCAGAACGTGCGCGACTTCTTCCACCGCGTGCACGAGAACCAGGACCAGCTCCGCCTGACCGTGCTGACGACGCTGCAGTGCAATTTCGCGTGCGGATACTGTTTTCAGGGGGATCACGGCGACTACAACAAGCACGCCGCCAAGATGTCGCTCGAAACCGCGGAGCGCGTGGCGCGCTGGGCGGAAGAGCGGCTGGATACGCTCCGTCCCGAGAGCTTTGCGCTGACGTTCTTCGGCGGCGAACCGCTGCTCAACCTGCCGGTCATGTACTTCCTCGCCGAACGGCTCTGGAAGTCGTGTGATGCGCGCGGCGTCCGGATGCTGGTCAACATCATCACGAATGGGCTGCTGCTCACCCCGGACGTCGTGGATCGGATGGCGCCGTATGGTTTGAACGGTGTGAAGATCACGCTCGATGGCGACCGCGACATGCACAACAAGATGCGGCCGCTGCGCGGTGGTCAGGGCACCTTCGACAAGATCGTCAACAACATTCGCCGCGTTGCTGGCAAGTGCCGCATCTCGATCGGCGGAAACTTCGATGAGGAGTCGGTCGATACCTATCCCGCGCTGCTTGACTTTCTGCGCGAGCAGGAGTTCGCCGACAAGCTGACGCGCGTCGCGTTCAAGCCGGTGATTCGCACGCATCTTTCAACTGGCGGAGACGCCTGCAACCCGCCAAGCTCGCCGCTCGCGGGGACCCCCACGCCCCGATCCGCTCTTCGCGTGACCGACGCGGTGACTCAGAGCGCTGGTAACAAGTTCATCGCCCTCACCGCCGTCGGCAGCGAAACCAAGCCGCTGAATGGAACCTGCATGACGTCGGCAGGCGGCGGCACCAGCATCTGCGACAACTGCAACTTCATCGACGAAAAGATGTCGTTTCTGCGCGAGGAGACGATTAAACGGGGGTTTGCCACCGTCGATGGGGTCCACATGGGCCCGTGCGAAATACATCGGAAGCACGCGCACACCATCGGCCCCGACGGCGCGATTTACGCCTGCCCGGGGTTCACGGGGGACCCGAAGATGTCTACCGGACACATCGACGGTCGTCAGGAGTCCTGGCAACAGACGGCAGCCGCCCGGTTCGATGCGCTGGCCGCCTGGAAGCAGTGCAATGACTGCGCGTTCATCCCGGTTTGTGCCGGCGGCTGCAGCGTTGCCGCCCACACCGAACTGGGCGATCTGAATGCGCCGAACTGCCACAAGACGAGTTTCGAAGCGGGACTCGTCACGCTGGCGCGTCAAGCCGCCGCCTCGGCACATGCGACGGTCAACTAGCGCGCCCTGGGCGCGCGATGGAGGGTTCCGGAGGGGGCAAAGCCCCCGGGCCCAAAAGGAGGAGCAATGAAGAAGCCGGCCGACAAGAAGCGAGGCACGCTGAAGCCGTGGCTCGTTGATGTGATGGTCGAACACCTGCGGTAGCGCCCGATCACGCACTATTTAGTCACTCAGAGGAGAGCGTCATGAAAGTTCAGGTCATCAAGAAGGGGAACACCAAGGTAAAGACGATGAGCGTATGCCCCTACGTGGTCGACGTTCCGCCCGAAGCCTCGAAAAAGGAGTAACGGGACGGATGGTGGGCCGTAAACCGTTCAGTTTCATAGGGGATTTGCCGATATGAAGATAGTAGTAGTCAAAAAGGGCGGACCGAAAAAGGTCATGTCGGTTTGCCCGTACGTCGTGGACGTTCCGCCAGAAGTAGCCAAGTCGTAGGCGCGCCTTAGGGCTCACCTTCGGCTGGCCCGTTAAACGAGGCCGGGAGCCGTTGGAGCCGTTGGAGAGTCAGTTCGGGAACAAGGTGGAGGCCTTCGCTCTGAGGGTGAAATTCTGCCTTGCGGTGGCCTGCCTGACTGTCGTCGCGGTTCTCGGCCCTGCGTGCAGCGGGCACTCAACAGAAACACGCGCAAACACCACTCTTACAGTCGGGTTCGGCTTTGGCGGTACCGCCCTTGCCGGGGCGCTTCAGAATTTCATCGACACTTTATCCTCTGAACCGCTCGTCGCCATTGGCTGGAATGGACGGGCGCTGCCCAGGCTAGCCGTCCGATGGTCCGTGGAAGATGGCGCGCGGACAATCAAGCTGCAGCTGCGAAGTGGCGTCGTCTTCCACGACGGAACTCCACTCACAGCGGACATCGTCGTGGGTCAGCTCCGCGAGTTGCTCAAGGAACCCGGTTACGACCGTGTCAAAGCAATCGACGTCGAGGGCCCCGATGTCATCGTGCTCCGTCTGCACGAACCGGACGCCTTTTTGCTCGGCGAACTAAGCAAGGCGACAGTCAAAATCGGGAAAAATCAAGCCGTCGCAACGGGTCCGTTCGTGCTGCGCAGCAGAACGCCCGAGGTTGTCCTCGAACCATTTCCTCAGTACCACTTGGGGCCGCCGGCGATTTCGCGGGTAGTCGTCCGGACATACGAAACTCCACGAGCGTCGTGGGCCGCAATGATGAGGGGCGACGTGTCATTTCTTTACGAGGTGAATCGCGACGCCGTCGGATTTGTTGAGGCAGGGTCGCGAATCCAGACGTTTTCGTTTCCGCGGCCGTATTACATCCCAATCGTCTTCAACACCCAACACCCTGTTCTCGGCCGCCGCTCCGTTCGTCAGGCAATTAACGAAGCGATCGACCGCTCGGAGATCGTTGCGAAGGCTTTGAACAATCGTGGGCAACCGGCGGATGGTCCAATCTGGCCGTATCACTGGGCGTACAACTCGGCATCACGTACGTATTCGTATAATCCCGAAGCGGCGCGGATTCGGCTCGATGCAGCCGGACTGCCTGTGAAATCGGGTGCAACCGGACAGATGCCGCGCCGGTTTAAGTTCAAATGTCTGTTCTGGGCCGAGGATGCGATGTTCGAACGAATCGCTCTGGTGGTTCAGAAGCAGCTTTTCGAGATTGGCATCGATGTCGAGATGGTGCCAATGACCCTGAGAGAAATCGGAGAGCGCCACGCCTCCGGCGACTTCGAGGCGCTTCTGGTGCAAATGGTGAGCGGCCGTTCGCTGGATTGGGTCTATTGGTTCTGGCGTTCAGCTCCGCCGAAGGTCACAGGGATCGCGCGTCTCGGCTACACAGCGGCTGACCCAGCCCTTGATCGATTGCGCGGCGCGCAATCCGACGATGAAACACGAATCGCCGTAGCAGATCTGCAGCGCGTGCTGTACGAGGATCCGCCGGCGGCCTTCCTGGTGAGACCCGAGACCGCGCGTGCAGTGGATGACTCGTTTGCAGTGCCGCTTGAGGAAAAAGGACGAGACATTCTCGGGACCATCTGGCAATTGAAACCTCGTGTTTTGCCAGACGTCAGCGCCAGAAAATGACGCGCATCACTTCCCGTTTCGTTCTCCTGATCGCGAGCGCTGCGGTGGCGCCCCTGGTCTTGTACGGTCTCGTGTCGGTGAGTTATCTGCAAAGGGGGACTGAGGTTTCAGTGACCGACGGAAACCGCCAGATTGCAGGGCAGATTTCCGATCGAATTCGCCTCTACTTCGACAATAACGTACGCGTACTCCAGTCTGTTGGTTCAGAGCTTCTCGACACCCATCTTGTTGCGTGGCAACAAGAACGGATCCTGAGGAATCATGTCCTTGACTTCCCGGAGTTCCGGCACGTCTCCCTGTTTGACGCGGCGGGTCGACTTCTCGCGACAAGCCGGCTCGTAAGATCGAGGATCGAGCTGCCCGACCCTGCGAACATCCCGGAATCAGGCGTCTATATCGCACCGCTCAGGCTCGATGACGACGCGCTCCCGAGCACGACGATCGCCGTTCGTCTAGGACCGGGGGCTCGAAGTTCCGGATGGTTAGTCGCTGAGATATCGCTCGAAGAACTGTGGCGAATGGTTGACGCGATCCGCGTGGGCACGGAAGGTTACGCTCTTCTCGTCGCGGCCGACGGCAGTTTCATCGCGCATGGAAATCCTGACAAAAAGCGACTCATTGCCGCTCCTTTAACTGGCTCGGAACCGGAACGTGGAACGACCGCAACGTTATTGGCAACATCGAGTCAATCGGACAACGTCGCTGAATATGTCGATTCGAGTGGGCGACGAATGCTCGCGGTGGCTGCACGCGTCGAAGCACCCCAATGGACGGTGATCGTCGAGCAACCGACCAACGAGGCCTTTGCCATCACCCGCGTCCTCGAACGCCAGTTGCTCGCCGCCATCGCGCTTGCGCTGCTCGGCACCGTCGTCCTCGGCTGGCTGTGGGGGCGCTCGTTCATCACGCGCATCTTCGCGCTCACCAAGGCGACGCGCGCGATTGCTGAAGGGCGCATGGACGAACGCGTCTCGATCACCGGCCGCGACGAGATCCGACAGCTTGGCGACTCCTTCAACTCGATGGCGGACCGCCTCGTCGAACTGCAGGAAGACGTCAGAAAGCAGGAACGCCAGGCGATGTTCGGACGGATTGCGGCCGGACTGGTGCATGACCTGTCGCACCCGATTCAGAACATCGGCAACAGCTGCAAGCTGATTCTCAAGATGTTCGACGACGTGGAGTACCGCGAGACCTTCAAGCGGACGGTCGATCGCGAGATGGTCGTGGTCAAGCGGGTGCTGGATGACCTGCGCAATATCGCGCGGCCGATCCCGCTCGAGCGCTTCCCCGTGGACATCAACCGGTCGGTCGCCGAAGTGGTCGAGTCGATGCAGCAGCACTCGGAGACGGCGGGCGTCACGCTTCGCGCGGAACTGTCGCCCGAGGCGGCGTTCATCGACGGCGATCTGTTCGCGCTCGGCCGTGTCTACCGCAATCTCATCATCAACGCGATTCAGGCCACCGCGCCTGGCGGACTGGTCGTCATCGCCACCGAGGCGCAGGAGCGCCGGGTGCAGATTCGCGTGTACGACACGGGGTGCGGCATCCCGCCGGATCGGCTGGGCGCCATCTTCGAAGATTTCGTGACGACGAAGCGGCGCGGCCTTGGGCTCGGCCTCGCGATTTCGAAGAAGATCGTCGAGCAACTGGGCGGGCAGATCACCGTCGCGAGCGAAGTCGGAAAGGGCACGACCTTTGTACTGGATTTTCCCCGTACGCAGCCGCGGCCCGTCGCCGTGGCCGCCGGCTAGCGCGGAAGAGGAGGAGTGAGACGTGGGGCGAACACTGGTATCAACTAACAACCTGGAAATCGACGGCCGCACCTATGCGTTGCACTATTACGTCCAGCAGACCATTCGTGGCGGTCGCCGCTACAGCTGTGAAGTGCAACTCGGCGACGACGACCGTGTCATCCTGGATGACGACTCGATGATGGGTCTCGAGTCCAAGGTGATGCGACTCGCGCCGGCAACCGTGGAAAGCCGGCTGCTGGCTGCGCGAGGATCGGTAGCGGCCTGAGGGTGCCTGGGTGCCAAACTGCCAAGGACCCGGCAAGGGCTCAAAAAACCATCGGCCCACTGGCGGCTCGCAGCCGTTCAGAGAGACCCGCCGCGCGAACTGCGCGGCGCCCTGAATCAGGCGCGCCAGGGGCCGGGGTCCCCACCGCGCGTTCTTGCGCGGCGGGGTGGAGCGGCCGATGCGGAACTGCGCCGTCGCGCACCTCACGAACCGCCAGTCGGCCGTTCGTTCCGCAGCGCAACCGCAACTACTTGCGCGGGAGTACCGCGTCCTTCAGTTGTTTGGCAATCCGAGCCTTGACGACCGTCTTGGCCGGGATCTTGATGGCTTCACCGGTCGCGGGATTGCGTCCCATGCGCGCCTTGCGCTTCTGAACGACCAGCTTCACCATCCCCGGCAGCACGAACTCGCCAGACCGTTTGAGTTCCTTCTCGGCCAGCGTGTTCAGCTCGTCGAAGTACTCCCGCGCCTGCGTTCGCTTGACTTCGAAGCGATCCGCGAAGTGCGAGAAGAGTTCGGATTTGCCCATTCTGCGGGCCTCTGCCATCGGCTATTCCCCTTGCTTGGGCGCGCTCTCTGACATCCCGCAGACGGCCGCGCGCGCGTGCGGCGGCAGCGAGAAAAAATGCATCGCTCGACATCGGCCCGAGTCGATCGCGTGAATCAGTTCGGTATCCTAACGCGCACACTTTTGCGCTGTCAATCGAACGACCCGCCCGAACCTCGGCAAAATCGGCCTGAATGCTACACTTTTCTGATGCCGGCACCAACCCTCGAGACGTTCCCCAACCCGAGTCCGGAACGCGATTACGAGATCGACATCCGGTGTCCGGAGTTCACGTCGGTGTGTCCCAAGACCGGCCTTCCGGACTTTGGCGAGATCAGAATCACGTATGTCCCCGACCACCGCTGCATCGAACTGAAAGCGCTGAAGTACTACATGATTGAGTTCCGCAACCGCGGCATTTTCTACGAGGCCGTGACCAACCAGATCCTGGACGATCTCGTCGCCGCCTGCAGCCCGAGACGTATGACCGTGGTGGGCGCGTTTACCGTGCGCGGCGGAATCAGCACGACCGTCACGGCTGCGTACGAAAAACCGGGTCAACTGTCGACGGAACGATAACTCCCCATTCCCAACTCCCAAACCCCATGACTCACCGACTGCCTGTCGAAGCCGAATTGGATCTTCACTCCTTCAATCCGCGAGAGATTGCATCGGTGGTCGAGGAGTACATCACAGCGGCCTCGGCAGCCGGATTTCCCGAGGTGAGGCTGGTGCACGGGCGAGGGATAGGAGTTCAGCGCGGAATCGTCCAGGCAGCGCTGGAGAAGCATCCCGCTGTTGTCGAATTCTGGGACGATCACGCTGCGCACCTTGGAGCGACCATCGCGAGACTTCGACGGCTCAACGAGTAGCACGGGCTTACTGACCATCAGCACGCCGCCACTAGCCGAACGGTTGGGAGCTGGGAATTGGCAGTGGAGAGTTGGGGTTAGAACAGGCCCGGAACTACCCGCCAACGCACTCGTTCTTGGTACGACCGATAGGCAGGATCCTTCGCGAGCGTCTTCTCTTCGCACGTCGCGCGAATCATCAGGGCGATATCCGCGCCAACCAGGGTGAGCGCATTCCAGATCGTTGGATTCGCGGCAAGGAATCCGACGTGGGTAATGAGATACCCCATGTAGATCGGGTGACGAACGAGCCGATAGAGACCCGTTGACACGATGCCCCGGTTGGCCGGCATCAGGCCAAAGCTGCGGCCGAGCGACATCTTCCCGCCGATGACGACGAGGAGTCCGGCGGCCGAGAGCGCAACCGTCACCGGTTCGGACAGCATCGCGGTCACCGTGGCAGGACGCACGAGCGGTGGCCCCATCATCGAAATCGCCGTCAGCAGCCGGGCGCGCAGGCTGCGGTCGACAATCGACGGCGCGCGGCGAACGACGGTAAAAACCACCACCAGGGTTTCACTCGCAAGCAGGAGCAGGCCGGTCAGGCGTCCTGTCGCCAGGAAATCGGCGCCGATGCGCACCGCCATCAGGGTGAAGAGGGTAATGATAAGGATCCGGGCGATGACGTCTGGCAGGTCCCGCTGTCCGGGCTGAGCCGACCCGGATCGCCGGTCTCCGGCAAGGAGCTGGAGATCGAAGGTCGATGCGCTACGAAGGTCGCCGGCTGCACCCGAATCCACTGAGCCGGCCGCCCTGCCTCGCCACGGCAACACGGCAACGGCCGGGCGCTTCACTTCTTCTCGGCTCCCTGCGAATCGGTCTCTTCGAGGAAGTAGCTCGCGCAGGCTGCGTCCAGCAGCTCGCGCGTGATGGCCAGTTCGCGTCCGTAGTAGCGGCATCGATCCACGACCTGCTCCACGAGATCGCGCGGGTGGCAGGCGCGCATCTGCAGGCGCCGCGGCTGGTAATACTTGCGGTTCAAGTACTCGACCAGCACTGGATCGAATGCGATGTTTCGCCGCCGGCAGTTCAGCTCGAAAATCTGGCAGAACTCGTCCATCGTGGGGTTCTTCGCCATGATCTTGTAGGGGATACGGCGGAGAAATGCTTCATCCGCCAACGACTCGGGTTTCAGGTTCGTCGCGAAGATGATGAGCACGTTGAACGGAATCTCGAACTTCCGTCCGGTATGCAGCGTGAGGAAGTCGACGCGGCTCTCGAGCGGGACGATCCAGCGGTTGAGCAGGTCGCGGGGCGGAATTCGCTGGCGCCCGAAGTCGTCGACGACGAAAACGCCACCGTTGGCTTTGAGCTGAATCGGCGCTTCATAGAAGCGCGAAATCGGGTTGAACGTCAGGTCCAGCATTTCCAGCGTCAACTCGCCACCGACGACGATGACCGGACGAGTGATGCGCTCCCAGCGCCGGTCCTGGCTTGCTGCCGCCACGACGCTGCTGCTCTCGCTTGGACCGGAAACCAGCTGGTGATTGACCGGATCGAACATCGTGATCGTCTGACCGTCGACGTCCATCGCAAACGGCACGAACATCTCCGTCCCGAGCGACCGGCCGATCCCCTGTGCGATGACTGTTTTTCCGTTGCCGGGTGCGCCGTACAGGAACAGCGATTTTCCGGAGTTCACGGCCGGGCCGAGCTGGTCCAGCATCGCCTTGTTGACGATGAGGTTGTCGAATCCGGAAACGAGGATGTGCCGATCCACGAACGGGCGTGCGGCCATGCAGGCGCGAACGTAGGCGTTGTACTGCGCCAACGGCACTGGCGCCGGGCCAACGTAGCGTGACATGTCGAGGAACTGATTGGCGCGGTCGCGTCCGAGATCGGTCAGGACGTATCGGTAGCCGGCGGATCCCGTTCCGGCCGCTCCACGCACTTCGACGAGCTTCTCGACTCGAGCGTGCTGAATCAGCGATTCGAGGACTGAGTACGGCAGCCGCAGCTTCTCCGAAAGCCCGGTGCCGCTCGCCTCTCCCGCGACCAGCGTCTTCAACATCAGCTGCGAGAGCGTGTCGGGATGGAGTCCGGTTTCGGCAATCGTTGCCGGCGGCGGTGGTGGCGTCGGCTGGAGCGCCGTGACACCGTTGGCTACAGCGGTGATAGGGGTCATCTCCGGTCCTCAGGTCGTACTGGTTGGAACTCGATCCGATGTCCGAGTGCAGTGCCTGACGCGCTGAGCGTGCCAGACGGAAGTTCGAGCACACCGGCCGTGCCGCGACGAGGCAGTCGGATGCGCCAGGGCTTCAACGCTTCCACACGATCGATCACGACACCGCGGTCGTCGAGCGCGACAACATCAATAGCGAACCTCATGCCCCAGGTGTGGACGCCGCGGCTGGGAATGATCCAGAGCCCCTCGCCAGGCTCCAGCCCGGTTCGCGAGAGCAGACCAACCGCACGCTCGGCATGGGTTGCCGCGACGGCAACGTTGTCGGCGACGATGACGCCGGTATCGAGGTTGCGCGCGATGAGAGCCATCTGCTATTTCGTGTTCTCGATCAGCGGGAACAGCACGGTCACGAACTTGATGGCGGCCGGCCCGATCGTCACGATCCAGATTGCCGGAAAAATGCAGAACACGAGTGGGAACACCATCTTCACGCCGGTCTTGGCGGCGGCTTCCTCGGCGCGCTGCCGACGCTTCGTGCGGAGCGTCTCGGAATACACGCGCAGCGACTGCGCGACGCTGGTGCCGAACTTGTCCGTCTGAATCAGCATCGTCACCAGGGAGCTGAGATCGTCGACTCCCGTACGATCGGCCAGGTTTCGCAGGGCTTCGGAGCGGGGCTTGCCCGCACGCAGTTCCAGGTTGATGAGTTTGAGCTCGTCTGCAAGCTCGGGGTACGCGAACTGGAGCTCGGCGCCAACCCGCGAAAGAGCCTGATCGAGACCGAGGCCCGCTTCAACGCTGACGACGAGGAGGTCCAGCATGTCGGCGAGCGACAGGCGGATCCGGTGCGCGCGGCGCTTCGCAAGACGAGCCAGCACCATGCCCGGCAGCACGTAGCCCACGCCGAGGCCGCCGAGAGCCAGCGTCAGGTTCGGCCGCGCGATGATGGAGGTCGAGAAGAGCGCGAAGAGCGTCAGCGCGAAGAGCACGCGGATGCCGAAGAAAATCGTCAGCGCTTCGTCGCGGCGATAGCCAGCCTGCACGAGCCGCAGACGCAGCGAGCCCATCTCCTTGGGTGAACGAGGAACTTTCTCGCCGATCCGTTTCGCCAGCCCAATGAATCGCTGGAAGCGCGGCTTCAGCTCCTCGGAGCCGCCGCGGCCGCTGGCCAGCTCTTCGAGCCGGCGGTCGATGGCCGCGGCGCGGTTGGGCAAGAGCGCCATTGCCGCCGCGGCAATGATCACCGAACCAAAGACAAACGCCAGAAGCGGCAGCAACATCGGCACGCTACACCTCGATCTTGATGACCTGCTTGATCCACAGGTACCCGATCGTCTGCATTACGAGGGCGCCGAGCAGCATCATCTGCCCCATGCGCTCGCGGAACAGCATGTTCATGTGGTCGGGGTTGATGAACGACAACGCGATACCAAGCACCGCCGGGAGCGCGAGCAGCACGTACCCGGTGAATCGGCCGTGCGCCGTGTAGACGCGCACCTGGCGCAATATCTTGAACCGCTCGCGAACGACGTGCGCGAGGTTCTCGAGAATCTCCGCGAGATTGCCGCCGGTCTCACGCTGAATCAGCACCGCGGTCGCAAAGAACCGCACGTCGAGATGCGGGACCCGAAGCGTCAGATTGTCGAGCGCGTCCTTGAGCGGCAGACCGAAGTTCTGTTCGTCGAAGGTCTTTCGAAACTCTGGACCGACTGGCTCTGGCAGTTCGTCAGCCGCCATCTTGAGCCCGGTCGCAAACGCGTGGCCCGCCTTCAGCGCACGGGCGATCAGATCGAGGGCTTCGGGAAACTGTTCCTCGAAGGTCCGCATGCGGCGGCCGCGTTTGATGTTGAGCACGAGAAACGGAAGTCCGACGCCAATCGCGAAACCGGCGGGGAGCCCCCACGGCGCTCGCGTAATCAGTCCGGCAAGCAGGGCGACACCCACGCCAAGGCCTACGGCGATCAGCAGGACGCCGCTGATGCTCACCTTCATGCCTGACTGCTCGAGCCAGCGGCCAACATTCGACCCGCGTGTGGTACCGCCGAGCAGGCGGTCGATTGCGGGAAATGGGCCCTCGGCCGCGACCTTGACGATGACTTTGGGCGTGTCCTTGTCCTCGAGCGGCTGCGTCAACTCCTGCAGACGTCCCTCGAGTTTCTTCTGCATCATCATCCCGGGCAGCTTCGTCGCACCGAGATACATGGCCATCACCAGGCCGACGCCGAACACGAACGCGAGCAGGACGAGCATCGGAGCCACTAGCGCACCTCCACAACACCCTCGAACATGTCGGGTGGCAGGATGACTCCCGCAGACTTCAACCGCTCGCACGCTTTCGGCCGAACGCCGGTGGCGCGGAAGCGGCCGATGACCTTGCCGTTCTGATCGAGACCAGCCTTCTCGAACATGAAGATTTCCTGCATGGTGATGACGTCCCCTTCCATGCCGGTGATCTCCGAAATGCTGGTCACCTTACGGGTGCCGTCCGTCAAACGAGACTGCTGGATGACGATCTGAATGGCGGCGGCAATCTGCTGCCGCATGGCGCGCTCGGGCAGGTTGGTCGCGCCCATCGCGATCATCGTTTCGATCCTCGACAGCGCGTCGCGCGGCGTGTTCGCGTGAACCGTGGTCAGCGATCCATCGTGGCCGGTATTCATCGCCTGCAACATGTCGAGCGCTTCTTCACCTCGCGTTTCGCCGACGACTATGCGGTCTGGCCGCATACGCAGGGCGTTGACGAGCAACTGGCGCTGACGAATCGCGCCCTTGCCCTCGACGTTCGGGGGTCGCGTTTCAAGCCGAGCCACGTGTTCCTGGTGCAGCTGCAACTCGGCCGCGTCCTCGATCGTGACGATGCGCTCGCGCTCGGAGATGAACCCCGACAGCACGTTCAGCAGCGTCGTCTTACCGGCGCCGGTTCCTCCGCTGATCAGGATGTTCAGCTTCGAGCGGACGCAGTGCTCCAGGAACTCGAGCATCGGACGCGTCATCGAACGGATCGCGACGAGGTCTTCCGCCTTCAGTCGTTCGGCTGGAAAGCGGCGGATCGACAGCAGCGGACCATCAACCGCCAGCGGCGGGATGATGGCGTTGACGCGGGAACCGTCAGGCAGACGAGCGTCGACCATCGGCGAGCTGTCGTCCACGCGACGTCCCACGCCGCTGACGATCCGATCGATCACCCGCATCAAATGTTTGTCGTCCTGGAATGTCGTCGGCAGACGCTCGAGTTTGCCGCCGCGCTCCACGTACACCTGCTGATACGTGTTCACCAGGATGTCGCTGACCCCCGGGTCGCGCAGCAGCGGCTCCAGCGGTCCGAGACCAAAGACCTCGTCGATCACGTCGCCCAGGATGACCTCTCGCTCGGTCATGCTGAGCGGCGTCCCTTCCTCGGCGATCAGGTCGAAAAGAAGCGTTCGGATTTCCGCTTCGGCCCGAGAACGTTCCGCGGAGGCGAGCGCCTCGAGATTCAAGCGATTGAGGAGCTTGCGGTGGACGTTGGCTTTCAGCTCCAGATATTGCGGACGCGGAGCGTCCACGCGGCCGGAGCGTGTCGACGGTGAAGCGGGCGTGTTGAGCGAGAGACTCATGAGGATGGCCCCGGTTTACAGCAGTCCCAGGAACGCGCGACGCTTCTCGGGCTCCGCCGCGGCCGCCTGCTGATCGTGCTGGCCGAGGAGATGCCTCGTGAAGCTCGCAAACTGTGAAGAGATCTCCGACTGGTTCGTCAGCGCCAGCGGCACGCCCGAATTGAGTGCCGTCGACACCGTCCGATAGTCGCTCGAGAACGTGTGGTGGATTCCGTAGCCGAGCGCCGTCTCGATTTGCTTCGGCGCAATGATGTTCTGGTCGGAGTCGCGGTTCAGCAGGATCTTGATTCGCTCGCTGCCCGCGCCGAGCTGCCGGACCCGATCGACGAGTCGCTGCGCGTTGCGGATCGATGGCACGTCGGGATTCGTCACCAGGAAGATCGAATCTGCCGCGTACAGCGCCGCCGCCGAAGACGAATTGATCATGTTGCCGGCGTCGATGACGAGGTAGTCGTAGGTCTTGCCGAGCACCCGCAGCAGCTCCTCGATCGCAGGGGCGTCCTGCGGACCGGGGCGATCGAACTGCTCCGAACCGGCGAGGATGTCGAGACCCGACTTGTGTTTCGACACGAGTTCCTTGAGAAAGTCCTTGTCGAGCCGATGCAGGTTTTCAATCGCATCAAGAATCGTGAACCGCGGTCGCACGCCGAGAAAGAGCGCAACCTCCCCGAGTGTCGCCTTGAGATCGAGTGCGAGGGTCGCCCGCTTCGTGAGCCGCGCCAGCTCCACCGCGCAGTTCACCGCCACAGTCGTCGTTCCGGCGCCTCCCTTGGCGCCGAGAAAGACGACGGCCATGCATGGGGGCCTCGCGCCCTGGTGAGCGGCTTCACGGCGTGCGGCAGTTCGTCGAACCGCGCCGTGAAACGACTCCTCCATCGCGCGCGATTCCTGGGTGCCGCCGCCTGGCGCCCACGGAAAGAACTCGTTGGCGCCGGCGCGCATCGCCTGAAGGATGAGATTGGGATCAGCGGCCGTCGCAATCGCGAAGACGGCGACGTTGGCGTTTCCCGCACGCAGGCGTTCGATTGCGGCGAGGCCGGATGACGCATCCGACCGAATGTCGACGACGACGAGGTCGGGGCCAACGCCTTCAGCCGTGGCGCGGCCCTCGACAATGCCTACAGGAACGCCGCCCGCCCGCAGCAGCCGTGATACCTGCCGTTTGAACTCTTCGTCGTGACTGACGATTGCTGCTGCAAGCTGCGCCATGGTTGTTATTCGACCAGTCGAATGGCTTTTGGAAATGCGTTCTTCGGTGCCGGACCGACGCCCCTGCGGAGCCCACCGATGGGCGTAATGCGGCCGACGACTTCGTTGCCCTGCATTCTTTCGATGAAGAACCCGAGGTAGTTCACGAATTTCAGGCTCGCATTGCGGCCCTGCGTCTTGCCCTCGGCGTAGTAGATCGGATCGAACAACGGGATCGCGACTACTCGGGGGCTCGGCTTCATCGAGCTCACAGGCTCGTTGTTTGAACCCCAATACGCGTTCGGATCCCGTGCGATCAGGTCCTCCATGCCCTGCTGTGTGGGGCCGACCATGTTGCCCGGCTCTGCCTCGAATATCTCCCCGAAACCCATGATTTGCGTGTTGCAGTTGCCGATGTTCCAACGATAGTCATCAGCGCCGCTGTCCTCGCCTTCCATGTTCCACGGGTAATAGAACGAGGGTGCGATCTTCGTGTCGTTGTTCGCCTTCAGCGTGATCAACATTCCCTTGTCGCGTTCGGCGTTGTACCCGGTGTAGCTGTCGCTGTCCGCATCGCCGTGGTAGATGTCCTGCGGGTTCACGGCGTTGCCCTTTTTGTCGACATAATCGAAGCTGTCGTCCGGCTGGGAGGGCAGGCCCGTCTGCCCCTCGATCCACCGGTCAGGAATCGTGAACGGCTTCACGCACGTCATGGCGTTGGCGGGTGACGCCTCGGCCATCGCGACCGCGCCGATGTCGGTCGTCCGGACACCGAAGTACGACGCGATGAGTGTCGATACCGGGTTACCGCGCGACGCGGTCCGGCGCACGGTCACTCGGACACGATTCATCTCACCAGTCGGGTCGGCTCGGAACTCAACGTCTTCCACTTTTACCGAGACGTTGCTCCCGACCACCTGGTTGAACGTCGCCGCCTGACGAGCGTTCTGCACCGCCGGCCCGGTCGGCGAACGATCGTCGTAGTCGTCGTACAAGAGCGCGGTCGCACCAGCGAGCGCTCCCGCGTCGGCAGAGTTCTGCGCCTGGCTGCGGGCGGTCATGAGCATGCCGACGTCGATTGCGAGCATGCTGGCGCTCAAGAACGCCATCAGCCCCATCCCGATGAAGACGTAGCTCATGCCCGATTCGTCACGTGCGAGC
>JBAROV010000228.1:0-18073 GCA_049642465.1 Vicinamibacterales bacterium | reverse complement strand
CGCCGGCGCGTGTCTGACTCGCATTACCTCGCTGTCCTTTGTCATACCGGCACTCGTGTGGATTGGCGCCCGCCGCGTGCCTGCTGAATCCCGGCGATTTCCCGCTGCACGCGGCGCAATCATTTCGGCTGCCGTGACCGCCGCGCTCATTGCTCCCTTCCTCATTAACTGTTGGATCGAACTGGGCGATCCGTTCTTCGCGATCAACCATCACACGCGTTACTACCGCGGGCACGAAGGCCTGCCGCTCGACACATCAGTCGACGCATTCGATTACGTTGGCCATAAACTGCACGAGCGGCCGATTGCGACCATTGATACAGCCGGAGTCGGCCTGTTCGTGTTTCCATTCAGCAACAAATGGACCGGCTTCCGGGCCTGGTCAGCCAGCCTCGCGTCGATCCTCAAATGGTTCGCGGTGCTTGGCCTGATCCTCGCGGCGCTGACGCGAGAGGGCCGGCTGCTGTGGGTGGTCCTCATTACCTCGCTCATTCCTTATTCAGTGACCTGGCCGATTGGCGGGGGAGCCGAGTGGCGCTTCACGCAGCACGCCTATCCGTTTTATCTCGTGGCCGCCGGGGCGGCGATCGTCGCCGTGGCTCACGGAATCTGGCGCGCGATCACGCGGCGCCTCGATTGGCGCGCTCTCCGCGCCATTCGCCTGAAGCCGGCCGTCGCATTAGGGGCGGCGATGGCGATCGGCTGGAGCCTGTACGCCGTGCTGCCGCTGTTCGTGCTGCGCGAGTCGCTCATCGCCGGGGAGGCGGTCTCCGTGGGTGTCAGCGATCGGGACTACCTGTTTTTTTCCAGCGGGTGGTCCGAGGCCGTGGGCGGCGGCAACGTGATGGTCCGCGTCGCCATGGCAGACCGCGTGTCGATGCGCATTCCGCTGCCACTGCCCGTGGACTACACGTTGACGTTGAGGATGGATGGCCCGGGCCTCGCTGACCCCGCCTATCAGCCGCGGGTTACGATCTTTTTGGACAAGCAGACGATTGGGCAGGTGAGATTCAACGACAATCCCTCCCGCGTCGGGGCGTATCGGATGAGGATTCCACAGGAGCTGACGGGAAAACTGTTCGGCCGCCTCGATCTCATCGCCTCGCACACGGTCCGGGCCGACCAATCCGGACCGCGTTTCGCCTGGCTGCCGGCCGCGACGCCCGTCGCGTTCTATCTCTGGTACGTCCGGCTCGAGCCGATGCTCAGTGGCCCGGGGCTCGGGGCTCGGATCAACTGAAGGCGATGTCACTCCGCACGGAGCGCAATCATGGGATCCACTTGCGTGGCACGGTGCGCAGGGACGAGTGTGGCGATGAGTGAGACAACCGCGATCAGGATCGTGACTACGCTGTAGGTAAACGGATCGCGGGCACTGACGCCGAACAGCACGTTCTGGATTCCGGCACCGCCGATCGTGGCCAGCGTCAGCGCCAGGCCAAGCCCGAGACACAGGCCAACGAAGAGTTGAAGCACTCCCTGCCGCAACACCATTTTCAGAATCCGTGAGTGGTGGGCGCCGAGTGCCATGCGCACGCCGAACTCCTGCCGGCGCTGGTTGACCGAGAACGACATGACGCCGTACATCCCAACCGAGGCCAGCACCATCGCCACCAGACCGAAGATGGAAAACATCGTCGCGATGATGCGGTTCTGCGCGACGAAGCCGTCGAGCTGCGACTTCGGCGTGCCGACGAAATACAGCGGCAGGTTGGGATCGAGGTTGGCGATGTGCCGCCGAAGCGGGACGGCCATGGCATCGGCTCGCTGGCCGCCGCGCGGCTTGGCCAGGATCGTCGAGAACTGGCCGGCGACAGGCTCTCGCTGGAGCGGACCTGCGGGGTTCGAGAAGAACGGCACGTAGAATCCAGCCTCGTCCACCCCCGGCTGGTTGAATGGTCCGAGCATGCGCACGGTCGTTACGACACCAACGATCGTGCGCCATGGACCAGCCTGTTGCGGATTTCCGTCGGCCCTGGCCGTACGGAAACGGCGGCCGACCGCGCTTGAGGTGCCGAAGTGCTTCGTCGCAAAGGCCGCGTTGACGATCGCCACGGGCTGGCGGGCATCGAGGTCGTCGGCGCCGAACGTCCGGCCCTCCAGCAGGGTTTGCCCGATGACCGAAAAGAAGCTGCCCGTCACCTGCTCGAAGTTAGCGGTCGTTCTGTCGCTCCTCTCGCGGTACTCGCGCCCTTCGATTTCGATGGGACTGCTGCCTGAAAACACCATGCGGAAGCGGTTCGTGAGCGCAACCGATTCGAACTCCGATTCGTTTTGAAAATGCTGAATCACCCGGTCGTAGAAGATCTTTCGCGACGCGGCGGTCGGGTAATCGCCTTCCATCAGGCCCATTCGAGCCGAAATCAGGCCATTCGTGTCATAGCCGTAATCGATGGTCTGCTGCGCCGTGATCGAACGAATCTGCAGCAGGGAACCGACCAGCAGCACGCAGGTGACGACGATCTGAAAGACAACCAGTCCTCGCGAGAGCAGGTTCACCGCACGACTCGTGTTGCCTCGTCCGCCGTCTCGTAACACTTCGACCGCGTTGGCCCGCGACGACATCAGCGCCGGCAGGAGCCCGGACAGCACCGCGGCGCTGACGGTGGCGAGAACCGTGAACAGGAGCACCGACGAATCGACGTCGAACGTGATCCAGGCTGGCGGCCGGTTCTCCAGGTTCCGAACGGTTGCCGACAGCCAGTCGATCGAGGCGTAGGCCAGCGCGATACCGATCACTGCACCGATGCTGGCGATCAGCAGGCTCTCGGTGAGCATCTGACGCACGAGCCGCAGCCTCGACGCCCCGAGTGCCGATCGGACCGCCAGTTCCTTGGCGCGCAGTGTCGCCCGGGCGAACTGCATGTTCATGACATTGACACAGGAGATCAGCAGCACACCGACGCAGAACCCCAGCATCGTCCACAAGGTGCCGCGCAGCGGACGCGGAGTGAAGGCGTCCAGCAGATGTTTGACCTGTCCGGTGTTGAACTGCTTGTTCGTTTCCGGGTACGACGCGGCCATGCGTCTGGCGATCGTCGCGGCTTCAGCGTTCGCCTGGTCGAGTGAGACGCCCTTTCTCAGCAGGCCAACGACGCCGGGGTTGATGGCACCGGGATCGCCGCGCGGCCGCGGAGGGAACTCGGTATAGAGAGGAATCCACAGGTCCTCGTTTGTCGGAAACGCAAAGCCCGGTGACATGACGCCGACGATTGTCGCGGGCCTGCCGTTGATGCGAACGGCTTTGCCGAGGATCTCCGGATCGCCGCCGAAATCCCTCTGCCAGATGCCATGGCCGATGATCGCCACCTTGGCCGCTCCCGGGACGTTGTCCGAGGCGGCGAAATCACGCCCCATTGCCGGTGCGACGCCCAGGATTCGCAGGAAATGTTCGGTCACGTACGCGCCCGTATAGCGCTGCGGATGGCCGTTGACCGTCACGTTGACCGTCGAGCCGCTCAAATACGCGGCGAGGGCGTCGTATGACTGTTGCTGAGCCACGAGCTCCTCGAAGTCCGTCGCGGAGATCTGGCCGTTCACACCAAAGAACGTAGTGCTCGTGGGATCGACAAAGTTCACGCTGACGAGTCGCCCGGCGTTCGGAAAGGAGAAACCGCGCAGCATCACGCCATTGACGACGCTGAACATGGTGGTGACGCCAGCGATGCCGAGGGCGAGCACGAAGACGGCCAGGGCGCAGAAACCCCTTTCCTTGATGAGGATGCGCAGGCCAATCTTGATGTCCCGGGCCAGGCTGTCGACAATCATGGTCGATAGCGATTAGACGCTGCAGCTGGTCCTTTGTTCATCGTGGCCCAGACTATAATCGCCCCACTCCTCAGCCGATGACATCTCACGCGCGAGCGCTGGGCGGTTCGGAACTGGCCGAGCGACGTCTCAGGGCTGAACATGAGATTGCGCGCGCGCTCGCCGAAGCATCGACGTTCGCGGATGCTGTTCCGAAAATCCTCGAGGCAATCTGCAAAGCGCTCGACTGGGAGCATGGCGCGCTCTGGACGATCGACCGCCAGCCGGAGGTGTTGCGGTGTGCCCAGATCTGGACCGCCGCCGCCGGTAGTTTCCCTGAGTTCAGCGCTGCCAGCAGACGAGCGACGTTCCCTCGAGGGATCGGCCTGCCCGGCCGTGTCTGGGAGAGCGGCGAACCCGCGTGGATCCCAGACGTCGTGCACGACTCGAATTTCCCACGCGCGCCGATAGCCGCTCGCGAAGGGCTGCACGGTGCGTTCGGATTCCCCATCCTGCTCCGCGGCAACGTCGTCAGCGTGATGGAATTCTTCAGCCGTGAGATTCGCGCGCCAGACGAAGACCTGCTGTCGATGCTCACGAGTATCGGCAACCAAATCGGGCTCTTCATGGATCGCCGGCGAGCGCAGGAGGAGCTCGATCGGTTCTTCATGCTCTCGCTCGACATGCTCTGCATCGCGGGGTTCGACGGATATTTCAAACGGGTGAACCCCGCGTGGGAACGCATCCTGGGCTACACCCAGGAGGATCTGCTGTCGCGGCCGTTCATGGACTTCGTGCATCCCGACGATCGTGAGGCGACGCGGGCCGAGTCGATAAAGCAGATCGAGCGCGGTCAGGAAGTCATCTACTTCGAGAACCGGTACTTCCACAAGGACGGCACGCTGCGCTGGTTGATGTGGACGTCCACGCCGTTTCCCGAGCAACAGGTCGTGTTCGGCGCTGCCCGGGACATCACCGAGCGAAAGGCCGCCGAAGAAACCCTGGCGAGTTACGCCCGCGACCTCGAGACGAGCCAGCGTGAGCTCGAGGTGCAAGCCGGTCGTCTGGCGCAGCTCGTCAAGGAGCTCGAGATCGCCAAGCGGCACGCTGAAGAGGCGACGGAAGCCAAGAGCGCGTTCCTCGCCAACATGAGCCACGAGATCCGGACCCCGCTCAACGGCATCCTCGGAATGACGACGCTTGCGCTGCAGACTCGATTGTCGGCGGAGCAGCGAGAATACTTGACCACGGTCAAGTCGTCGGCGGAATCGCTGCTGGAGATCATCAACGACATCCTTGATTTCTCGAAGATCGAGGCCCAGAGGCTCGACCTCGAGCGCGCGGAGCTCGACGTTCGTGAAACCGTCGGCGATGCGGCAAAGCTGCTCGCACTCCGCGCCGCGGAAAAGGGGATTGAGCTGGCGTGCCACATCATGCCCGACGTTCCAGAGACGCTGCTCGGAGACGCGGGTCGTCTTCGTCAGGTGCTGCTCAACGTGATGGGCAATGCCGTCAAGTTCACGACCGAGGGTGAGGTCGTGCTCCACGTCAGCGTGCAGCAGGTCACTGCCGACCGCGCGACGCTGCATTTCGCGGTCAGCGACACCGGCATCGGCATCGCGCCGGAGAAGCAGCGCCAGATCTTTCGCCCGTTCACCCAGGCGGACAGTTCGACGACGCGGCGCTATGGCGGCACCGGCCTGGGTCTGGCGATCGCCTTGCGACTCGTCGAGCTCATGGGCGGGCAGCTCTGGGTCGAGAGCGCGGAAGGCCGTGGCAGCACCTTTTTCTTTACGGCGACCTTTGAGCGGACGGCTACCACGCCCGAACGCCAGACCGTCGCGAAACCACGGGCACTCCAGGGGCTGCGTGTGCTCGTCGTCGACGACAACGCGACGAACCGTCGCATTCTCGAGGAGATGCTCGCGAGCTGGCAGATGAAGCCAACGGTGGTCAGCGACGCCGCAGCGGCGGTGTCCACACTCACGGCGGCCGCCGGCACGAACGCTCGTTTCGACGTGTTGATCACTGACTGCCAGATGCCCGACGTGGACGGGTTCATGCTCGCGCGACAGGTGAAGCGCACACGCCGGCTTGCCAGGACGCCGATCGTCATGTTGTCGTCGGTCGGGCAATCCGATGACCTCATGCGCCGCCACAGGAAAGACATCAACGTCGTCCTCACCAAGCCGATCAAGCATTCCGACCTGCTCGAGGCGCTCGCACGCCTCTTCGGAGTGGCGACCAAAAATGGACGAACGGAGCCAACGGCCGGACGGATTGGTTCGCGCGCGCGCACGTTGCACGTGCTCGTGGCGGAAGATAATCCGGTGAACCGGAAACTCGTGACGACGCTGCTCCAGAAACGCGGCCACACAGTCACGGCGGTTGACAACGGGCGGGAGGCCGTCGAGGCCATCGAATCGGTCGGGAAGAGAGGATTCGATGTCGCCTTGATGGACATCCAGATGCCCGAAATGAGCGGCTTCGAGGCGGCGCAGGCGATTCGCGAGCGGGAGCGGACGCGCGACACCCGGCTCCCGATCATTGCCTTGACGGCGCACGCCATGCGCGGCGATCGCGAGCGCTGTTTGGACGCTGGCATGGACGGCTATCTGTCGAAACCGATTGACGTCGACGAGTTGATCGCAACCGTCGAGCGGTTTGGAGGCGGGGTGGCGGCCAAAGGCCCTGAGGCACCCGACACGCTGGCCCGCGACACGACGTTCGACGAACGCGCCGCGCTCGCGTACTGCGGCGGCGAGCGCCGCCTCCTTCAGGACGTCATCAAGCTCTTTCGAGCGGACTATCCCGCTTCTCTTCGCCGCATCGACCTGGCGCTCCGCCAACGCGACAGCGAGGCGCTGCGGCTGGCCGCGCACCGGTTGAAAGGGGCGATCGCCACGGTGGGCGGTTCTGCGGGCCGCCAGGCCGCGGCGGAACTCGAGCAGGCGGCGCTTTCGCGGCGCTTCGACGAGGCAGGGCGCGCGTCTGCGAAACTTCGCCAGGAGATCGAGCGGCTCGAGAGCATGTTCCTCAAAGCCCATCTCATCGCCCCGTCACGCCGCCGCCGTTCGACCGCGCGTCCGAAGAAGCGGCGATCACCAACCCGAAAGCGCAGGCCATCATGAGCAAGATCCTCGTGGTCGACGATGACAAGGGCACACGTCACGTGTTGCGTTCGATCCTGACGGGCGCTGGTTTTTCGATCTCCGTCGCAGAGGACGGCGTCGCGGCGCTCAAAGCGCTCCGCACCCGACGCTTCGATTTGCTGCTGCTCGACGTGTGGATGCCGCGAATGAACGGCTTGGACCTGCTCGCGAAGCTCCGCGCACTCAAGACGCGGCCGCGCGTCGTCGTGATGACGTCGGACGAGGCGCCGGAAACACTGCTCAAGGCTGTGCGCGAACAGGCCTTCAAGTACGTGCACAAACCTGTGGAAGCTTCGGAGCTGCTCCAGACCGTCCGTGACGCGCTCGCCGCGCCCGACGTGCCACCCATCGAGGTGATTTCCGCGAGGCCCGACTGGGTCGAACTCGTCGTGCCGTGTACACGGGAAGCGGCCGGACGGATCGAAACCGTCATGGCCCGGCTCGATGCGAAACTCGCCCCAGAGGTGCGCGAATCGATCGCTTATGCATTCCGTGAGCTGCTGCTGAACGCCGTCGAATGGGGCGGCAAGCTGGATCCGTCGCGCACGGTGCGGATTGCGTGTCTGCGCGCGCGGCGCATGCTCATGTACCGCATTGCCGACCCGGGGACCGGATTCAACATCGAGGACCTGCCGCATGCGGCAATCGGCCAGCCGCCCGAGGATCCGATCGCCCACATGCACGTTCGCGAGGCGAAGGGCATCCGTCCGGGCGGCTTCGGCCTGCTGACGGTGCGCGCCAGTGTCGATGAGCTGCTCTACAACGAACAGCGCAACGAGGTCGTGTTCGTGAAGTACCTGGACGACTCCGCGACATCCTGAGCGAGCGCAGCGAGTCGAAGCGAACAGGATATAGACCGTCTACGTTTTTGGCTGCGCCTGGCTCAATCTGCGCGCTTGAGTTCGGTCTCGTTCGGGCGCCGCTTCGGACTGACGAATTCCACGCAGGTGCCATAAGCTATCGTGTGTGTCTATCGTCTACCGCACGTCTCCTCACGGCATCCCGAAAGACGCCGGTGTCATCGTCGTCCACTGCAGCGACCCGCGTTACCAGTGGCACTTCCACGAATTCCTGAGGAATGGGTTGGGCGTGCGTGAGTACGGGCTGGTCGCCGTCCCTGGCGGCCCGCAGTCGCTCGCGCGGCTCGATTTCCTGCCGAAATTTTCCTGGGTAGGCTGGCGCTGGCTGAAATTCCTCGTCGACCTCACGAAGCCGGAGCGCGTCATACTGATCAACCACGACGACTGCCGCTGGTACTTTACGATGCTGCAGGCGACCGAGCCGGAACGCGTCCGCGCGCGGCAGCTCGCGGATCTCCGTGACATCCAGCGCGAGTTCAGTGACCGCTTCGCCGGACGGATCGAGGCCTACTTCGCGCGAATCGAGGATGGCGCGGCGACCTTCGAGCGCGTGAGCCCGTAAGGACCTGGCATCCATGGAGGACTCAACATGCAGCGTCTCACCATTCTTTGTGGGCTGATCGCGTGTCTGCTCCTGGGCCTCCTCACTCAGCGCGATTTCGCCAGCCAAATCAACACGGTCAAGGAGCTCGCCCCGGGCGTCTACTTCCACGAAGGCGATCTGCGCGGGAAGGGGCACTGCAACAACGGCTGGGTGATTTTCGACGACTACGTGCTCGTGCTGGATGCCAACTTTCCTTCCGGTGCGCAGGAGATCATTCCCAAGATCAAGGCGCAAACGGCCAAGCCCATTCGATTCGCCTTCGACACCCACCATCACGGCGACCACGCATATGGCAACCAGATCTGGGTCGACAACGGCGCAGTTCCTGTCGCCCACGAGAATGTCGTCGCCGAGATGCGGAAGTACGAAACAGGATTCTTCGGCGGAAAGCCGGGGCGCTGGGAGGGTGAGGCCAAAGAGCGCGAGGATCTCAGAACCACCAAGCTCAAGCCACCGTCACTGCTGTATCGCGACCTGATGGTGTTCGATGACGGAACCCATCGTGTCGAGTTGCGATATTTCGGCGTCGGGCACACCCACGGCGATGGCTTTGCGTGGCTGCCGAAGGAGCGGATCCTCTTTACCGGCGACGCCGCCGTCAACGGCCCGTACAACTACATGGGCGATGGCGACAGCGCCGCCTGGATTGAAACGCTCGGCAAAGTTCAGAAGCTCGGGGCGTCAGTCGTGGCGCCCGGACACGGGGCCATCGGGGACGGCAGCGTCATCGACACGCAGCGCCAATACTTCGTTGCGTTGCGGGCGGAAGTGGAAAAAAGACAGAACGCGCCGGCCGATCGCGTCCAGGCCGACGTCCCGGCCATCCGCCAGTCGCTGCTTGAGCGGCACGCGACGTATATCGACACCAGCGCCAAACCAGTCACCGCGTTCGAGGCGCAGGTGGCGCAGGTTTACAAGGAGCTCACGGGTAAAGAGTTTCCGAAAAAAGCCGCAGTGGACGAGGCGCGCCGCGCGCACGACCGCCATCACGGAGGGTCGTGATCGTAACCGGGTTCGCGCTCTCGTCCTACTCCATCCGCAGCGCCTCGGCAGGATCCACACGCGTGGCTCTTCGTACAGGAACCCATGAGGCGAGGAGCGCCACGCCAAGCAGACCGAGCACGGGCAGCACAAGACTGGATGGACTGAGCGGTTCGATCTCATACAGGAACGCCTGCACGAACCTCGCGAAATACACTCCGCCGGCAAGCCCGATGACGATGCCTACCGCCAACGCCGTGGCGACACGACCGAGGACCGCTCGAACGATAGCGGCCGGCCGCGCGCCGAGCGTGAGGCGGATACCGATCTCCCTGGTCCGCCGCACGACGGTGTGGCTCGAGACGCCGTAGAGGCCGACGCCGGCGAGCGCGAGGCCGAGCGCCGCAAAGAATCCCGACAAGACCGCCAGCAGACGCTCGCGCAGGAGCGTGGCGCCGACGAGCGAGCTTTGCAGGGTGACGTCGACGAGCCGGAGCGATGGATGGACGCGCGGAAGCTCCGCCCGCAGATGGTCCGCCAGCGTGCGGGCATCGAGCGTCGACCGGATGAGCACTGTGCCTCCCGCATCTTCGATCGGCGTGAAGAGGAAAGGGTTCATTTCGCCACGCACCGAACCGTCGCGAGCGTCCGCGGCGACGCCGACGATCTCGTAGGTCAGCGCCTGGCCGCGGCTTGTTGTTGAGACGCGCTGGCCGACCGCGCGCTCGCCGGGGAAGTACTTGCGGGCAAACGTCGCATTCACGATGACCGGCATCGGATTGGTCCGATCGGTGTCGCGCGGCGTGAATTCGCGGCCATCTAGGAGACGCGTGTTCATGGTCTTGAAGAAATTGGGGGCGACGGCCAGCCGGAAGGTCTGCGCCCGCCCTCCTCCGGGCAGCTCGACGTTGTTTCCCCACGACCATCCTCTGAAGAGCGCCCACCCGGACAGGCTGGCGCTGTCGACTCCTGGCATCGATTGCACGCGCTCGAGCAGTTGACGACCTACCTCGCGCGCCCGTTCTGATTCGAGGCGATCCCGCGCTTCAACCGTCAGGAGCACGAGATGTTTCGGGAAAAAGCCAAGATCGACCGCAAGAAGCCGGTCGAAGGAACGGAGCAACAGGGCCGCCACGAACAGCACCATCAGGCTGAACGCGATTTGCACGGCAACGAGCGGCCGTACCACCCCGCTTGTGGTGTGGTGCCGGTCGCCGAGCGCGGTGACGTCCGCGGGCGTGATTGTTGATGCGCGCAACGCCGGGACGAGACCGAAGAACACTGTGGTGAGACTTCCGAGGGCGGCGACGAACAGGAGCGCTCGCCAGTCGGCGCGCGCGTCGAGATACACCGGATTCTCGTTCGTCGTCAGCATCCCGACAACCAGCGGAACGGTCAACGTCGCACAAACGAGGCCGAGTGCGGTCGCTGCCAATGTCAGCACACTCGATTCCACTAGAACCTGCTGCACGAGCCGGCGGCGGCCGGCACCGATCGAGGCGCGCAACGCCATCTCACGGGTGCGCGCTGCGCCACGCGCGAGCAGCAGATTCGCAACGTTCGAGCACGCGATCAGCAGCACCACCGCCACGATCGCCGCCAGCGCGAGGAGGGGGCGTTCGAAGTTCTGGCGAACTTGCGAAATGCCGCTGGACGCATCGCGAACGTCGATCGCCGCCTCCGCCGTCTGCTGCTCGCGGGCCTTCGCGGCGCTGCCCTGCTCCGCCTCGAAGTTCGCGAACGTCGCCAAGACGATGGGCTGGACCGTCTCACGTGTCGCGTGCGGCGCAAGCCGGCCCCAGATCTGCAGCCAGTTCCAGGTAGGGGACTGCAACGAATCGGCCTGGAACATCATGTTCGGAATCCAGATGTCCGTCAGGGCCCCTGGCTGCGCTCCGGTAAATCCGGCGCGTGCGACGCCGACGATCTGGTAGGGCCGCTGCTCGAGTTGAATCCACCGTCCGAGCGCGGCTGGATTTGCGCCGAGCCGGCGCGTCCAGAAGGCGTGGCTGATGACGGCGACCGGATGCCCACCTGGCGTCACGTCGTCAGTGGGCAGCAGCACGCGTCCCAGAGCGGCGTCCACTCCCAGGACGTTGAACGCATTCCCGGAGACAAACTGCGTTCGCAATTTTTCCTCGGTGCCGCCGGCATCCGGCAGAGCGGCCTGCCGCAGCGACTGGTGGCTCATGCTGAACGCCTCGAGATGCGGCGCCGCCGCCTGACGGATGCGCTCGAAGAAGGGATAACTCAACACGGTCGAGAAGCGCAGCTCGTTGGTTTTCGGACCGCTGCGATTCAGATACACGAGACCAGTGGGATCGCGGACCGGCAGCTCCCGCAGGATCAGCGCATCGATCAGCGAGTACGCCGCGGTGCACGCGCCGATCGCGAGGCCGAGCGACAGGATTGCGGCAGACGACACGACCGCGTCTTTCCTGAGAAGACGGAGTCCGAGTCGAAAGTCTCGCCATACGGATTCGACTGAGGTCAGAAGCTTGACGTCGCGGCTCGACTCCCGCAGGAGCAAAGGATGTCCGAATTGACGCGTCGCCTGTTCGAGCGCAGCGCGGCGCGGGAGTCCCTGGGCTTCGAGTTCGTCGGCGCGCGCGTCGATGTGAAAACGCTGCTCCTCCTCGAGTTCTTCATCGAGTCGAGTCGGACCAAGCGTGTTCGAAATCCGCGACCACCAGGACATGTGCCTCCCGGCTAAATCCGTTCGAGTAGCTGACCGACGGCGAGGGTCACCAGGCGCCAACGCTTTTCCTCGGTTTCGAGCTGGCGGCGACCCGCTTCGGTGATCTCGTAGACGCGCGCGCGCCGCTTGTTCGTCGTGACCACCCAGCGCGCCTTGACCAATCGCGATTCCTCCAGGCGATGCAGCGCCGGGTACAACGAGCCCTCCTCGACGCGCAGCACTTCCGAAGAGACGGTTTCGATGTGCGTGGTAATCGCATACCCGTGCAGCGGTCCACGCCGCGCGAGAATCTTGAGCACCAGGATCGGGAGGGCACCTTGCAACGCGTCGGATCGACTCATATGTAGATTTCTTAGTAAGCGTGCTGAGGATAGATCAACCTGGCGCCGCCATGCAAGCCGCGCCCGTTGGCTCACAACCTAAACTCACAACAGAAAGCTTGACAGGGCTGGACCACTTCCATAGGCTGCGCATCTCCCGCACCGAACGAGGTGAGCCCATGCCGTGGACCTGCAGCCGTCTCTCTGTGATTACAATTTTCGCAACCTTTATTAGTGTGCCGATCGCGCTCGCGCAGTCATCAACCGGCAGCCAGGCCCGCGAACAGGCCCGACAACGTCTTGAGGCCGCGACGGGCGGCGCCGTTGTCGCCAGCGAACACAAGTCCACCGGTGCCGCGCGGTTCATCCGGGTACAGCCTGGAAGCCCACGCGGACTCAGTTCAGGGCCCGCCGCAACTGCCGGTGAAAAAGCGCAGCACTCGGTGGCGTTCTTCCGCGACTACGGCGCCCTCATCGGCGTGAGCGATCCGGCCTCGCTTCGCCTCACCGCGTCAACGACTGACGCGATCGGCGAAACGCACCTGACGTGGCAGCAGTTCTATGGCGCGATTCCGGTTTTCGCCGGAACGGTCAAAACTCACTTCGATCGGGCGAATCGGCTCAAAGCGGTGACGGGGACCGCGATACCCGACATCGTGCTCGATCCCACGCCGACGTGGCCAAGTGCGCGGGCCGCGCAGGTCGCGCGTGCTGCCGTAGTGGCCGAGCGTGGTGACTCCGATGCCTTGCGGACTGGCGCCCCCAAGCTGTACGTTTACCGCGAGGGTCTGGCGCAGGGTGTCCCGGGTGTCAACCATCTCGCGTGGGAAATCGAGGTTACCGACGGCGCCGGAATCCGGGATCTCGTGTACGTTGGCGCGCACAGCGGCAAGGTGATCGACAGCGTGTCCGCCGTACGCGATGAGATGTTCCGGCGTGCCTACGACGGTCATTCCCTTCCGTTTGTTCCGCAGAACTATCCAAATGGGGCTTACTGGCTCGAAGGGCAACAGTATCCGACGGGATCGCAGGAGGCGAACAACATGCTTGCCGCCTCCAAAGAGACGTACGACTTTTTCAAGCAGACGTTCGGTCGCGACTCGTTCGACGGAAAGGGCGCGGTGATGGACGCGATCTTCGATCGCGGCTACAGCTGTCCGAACGCGTCGTGGAATGGTCTCTTCATCTCGTTCTGTCCAGGGACCACAACCGACGATGTGACGGCGCACGAGTGGGGCCATGCCTACACGGAGCACACGCACGGCTTGATTTATCAATGGCAGCCGGGTGCCTTGAACGAGTCGTACTCCGACATCTGGGGAGAAGTGATCGATCAGATTAACAATCGCGGTACCGACAGTCCCTCAGCCACTCGCGCGGCGGCCTCATGCTCGTCGTTTTCACCTCCCGTCTTTCGACTTGTCGTGAATTCGCCAGCCGCTCTCGCTGGCTCGTACTTCGCGAACGCGGCGCAGTTCGGACCTCAGCTCACTTCGACGCTCACGCGGGACGTCGTCGCCGCTCTGGACGAAGCCAATGCCGCGGGACCGTCGACATTCGATGGCTGCACGGCGCTGACGAATGCCACGGCAGTCGCCGGAAAGATTGCGCTGATCAATAGAGGTACCTGTGAATTTTCGCGGAAGGTTCTGAATGCCCAGCAGGCCGGTGCTGCCGCCGCGATCATTGCGGACAACTCCCCCACAGGGCTCGTCGTGATGGGACCTGGAGCGGTGGGCAGCCAGGTGACCATTCCTTCAATCAGCGTCCAGCAGTCGACGGGAACCGCCATTCGAGCCCAGCTGTCCGCGTCGGCCATTGTCAACGTGAGTATTGGCCCCCAAGCGGGGACCGATGCCAGCTACAAATGGCTGATCGGGGAGGACGCAGACGCATTCGGGGGCGCCCTTCGCGACATGTGGAATCCGACGTGCTATTCCAATCCCGGAAAGGTTTCCGACCCCTTCTACTTGTGCTCGACGGCCGACGCCGGGGGCGTTCACATCAACTCGGGGATTCCGAACCACGGCTTCGCCTTGCTCGTTGACGGCGGTGCATACAACAGCCGGACGATCGCGCCGATCGGCCTCACCAAAGCCGCGCATATCTACTACCGTGCGCAGAGCGTCTATCAGGTGTTCGACAGTGACTTCGCCGATCATGCCGACGCGCTGGAGGCCTCGTGCTCCGACCTCGCCGGCCAGGCACTCACGGCGCTCAACGGCGGCCCCGCGTCCGAGGTGATCACCGCAGGCGATTGTTCGGAGGTGACGAAGATGATTGCCGCGGTAGAATTGCGAACGCCGCCGACGTTCTGCAACTTCGCGCCGCTCCTCGACCCCCGCACCGCGGCGAGCTGCAGTACCGCGACGACGACGGGCGTGACGCAGGGCATCGCGTCATTCGATTTCGAGACCGATCCGTCAGCGAGCTGGACGGCCAGCCGAAGCGGCACCGCAGCAGGCTTCACGCCGCGCGACTGGACATGGACGAGTGGGCTGCCCGACGGAAATCCGGGCTCCGGTTTCTTCGCGCCGGATCCGAACATCGGCTCCTGTACGGCTCAGAACGAAGCCGGCGTGCTCGAGCTCACAAGCCCGGACATCGTACTGCCGCCCTCGTCGAGTTTCGCGAGGGCGACGTTCGAACACTGGGTGGCGACCGAGCCGGGGTTCGACGGCGGCAATCTCGCGATCAGCGTGAACGGCGGTTCGTGGCAGCTTGTCCCGCCGTCTGAGTTCACGTTCAACAACTACACGGCGCTGCTCTTCACAGCTGCGCAGGGCAACACGAATCCGCTCGCTGGCCAACCGGCGTGGACAGGAACCGATGCCGGATCAGTCAATGACGGGTCATGGGGCCGCAGCCACGTGAATCTCGGGAACCTTGCGCATCCCGGGGACAGCATCCGCTTGCGTTGGAATTTCGGCACCGACGGCTGCGCCGGCCGAACCGGCTGGTATCTGGACAACGTCAGCGTGTTCAGTTGCACGCCAAGGGTTCCGTCGATCTCCGTGGCGGATGTTTCAATTGCCGAAGGGAATGCCGGCGAAACGCAGCTGGCGTTTACCGTGCTGCTCTCGACCCCCACGATCAATGCGGTGTCCGTGAACTACGAAGTGGTCGATGGAACGGCGGCGCACGGCAACGATTTCGACCGCGTGGCGGGTACCATCGTGATTCCGGCCTCGACGGCGACTCAGGGCTTCACCAGCGCGAGGATCCTGGTCAATATCAAGGGTGATATCGTGCCCGAAGGCAACGAGACGCTCGTGCTGCGTTTGAGCGGCGCCGTCAACGCGACGATCGCTGATGGCGAAGCCGTCGGCACGATCGTGGACGACGATACGACTCCGCCGGGACCGCCACGGAGGTGAGACGTCAAACGAAGAGGCGCGCGTGGAACACGCGCGCGCCTCTTGTTGCTGTGGTATGCGCGCTCGCTCCTGTGGTGTCCGGTCCGATGCGCCAGCAACCGGCCTCGTCTGCCGCGCAACCAGCCCGAAGTCCGGCGACGCAGGCCGTTCTGCTGTCTGATTCGGAAATCTCGGTGACAGAGAGCGGCGGGATCGCGGGTCGCGTGCACGCGGTCCGCCTCGTCGTGTCTGCCGGCCGCGTGAACGTAGAGTACCGTGCGCGAGAGGCGCCACCCTCGGCTCCGCCACGCACGGGTTCCCTCGAAGTCGATCGCTACACGGCGCTCTGGCGGGAACTCGAAGCCGCGCGCCTCTGGGAGATCCACTCGCCTGCACCTGCACGCGGCGCCGACCTGATCCACACAGAACTCCGCGTCCGATTGGGTGAAACGAGTCATGTCGTGGGCTGGGATGACGGGGGCGAGCTGCCACCTGAGATCCGCCGATTGGCGGAGATCGGCCGGCGAATACTTGCAGCCGGACGCGAGTCCGCGGCGACGCGTTAATCAGATCCTCGCGGCCAGCCCATAGCGTCATAATCGGTGCGTGGGACACGCCAAGTGGTCCACGATCGGCATCCTGACCGCCGCGACGGTGGCACTCGCCGCCCCCACCTTGTTACAGGTACGACAGTCTATTCAGATCCGCGGACATGAGCAGGTGCTCTATCTCTACGGATCGCCGAGCGGCGAACCGGTGATCGTCTCGAGCGGAGATGGCGGCTGGATTCATCTGGCGCCTCACGTCGCCGAGTTCCTCAGCTCTCGCGGGTTCTTCGTCGTCGGCTTCGATGTGAAGGCGTACCTGTCCACGTTCACGACCGCGCAGACGACGCTGCAAACCAGCGAGGAGCCCGCTGACTACCGGGTCCTGACGCAGTTCGCGAGGAAGACAACGGGGAAGCGCCCGATTCTTATCGGCGTTTCGGAAGGCGCCGGGCTCTCCGTGCTCGCCGCGACGGACTCTTCAACCAAGGCCGACGTCACCGGCGTGATCGGTCTGGGGCTCCCGGACCTCAATGAACTCGGTTGGCGCTGGAAGGACATGTTGATCTACCTGACTCACCGGGCGCCCAACGAACCGACGTTCAGCGCCGCTGCCGCCGTCGATCGCGTTGCGCCGCTCCCGATCGCCGCCATTCACTCGACACACGACGAGTTCGTTCCCCTGACGGAAGTCGAACGCGTCCTGAAGAGCGCCAAGGAGCCCAAGCGCCTCTGGGTGGTGAGCGCATCGAATCACCGATTCAGCGACAATCTGCCGGAGTTCGATCGCCAGCTCCTCGACGCGATTGCCTGGGTCAGCACGCACAGCCCGCGCTGAACGCTGTGGTGGACCGCCTTCGTGCCGCGTTGCCTGCTTTTATCGCGCTGGTGTTATTCATCGCGGCCCTCGAAGTTCTCAGAATCGAACTCCGCAGCGTCACGTGGCACGAGCTCATGACGGACCTGTCGAGCATTCCGACCCGCCGTCTCGCGCTCGCTGTCCTGCTCACCGCGACGAATTACGCGGTTCTGACCGGATACGATTTCCTGGCGTTTGCGTATCTCGGCCGGCGCCTCCCTCCAGCACGCGTCGCTGCCGCATCGTTCATCGCGTATGCGATCGCCAACAACGTTGGGTTCGCGATGTTGTCAGGCGCATCAGTGCGGTACCGGTTCTATACGCGGTGGGGCGTCTCGGCCGAGGAACTCTCCCGGATCGTGTTCTCGTACGTGGTCACGTTCTGGCTCGGGCTGCTGTTTATTGGTGGACTCAGCATCGGGTTGAGCCCATTGCCGCGCGAACTTGGCTTTCCTTTTCCACGCCTGACGGCGCCGCTGGGTTGGGTGCTGGTGCTGGTCAGCGTTGGCTACGTTGTCGCGGCCGCGCTCCGGCGCGGCCCGCTGCACCTCCACCGCCTGGAATTGCCGCTGCCGACGGCGTCTCTTGCCGTCGCCCAGCTGGGACTTTCGGTGCTGGACTGGACGATTGCCGGAATGGTGCTGTTCGTACTGCTGCCGCCAGACAGCGTGCCGCTGCTCGCATTCCTCGGCGCGTTTCTCGCCGCGCAGTTGCTGGGGCTGACGAGCCACGTCCCTGGAGGTGTAGGGGTCTTCGAAGGGCTGATGGTGCTGCTGTTGAGACCATTCGCCTCTTCAGCGACGGTCATGCCGACACTGATCGCCTACCGCGTCGTGTATTACCTGCTGCCATTGACCATCGCTGCGATCGGACTGGTTGCAGACGAGGTCCGTCAGCGAAGGCCGCAAGCCGCGCGATTGAGAGCGACACTGGGTTCAGTTACCGATCAGC
>JBAROV010000226.1:0-38484 GCA_049642465.1 Vicinamibacterales bacterium | reverse complement strand
GACGCTGGCGCGACCGAGGGAAGAACTGCTGGTGGACGAGTCCGGCGACGACGAGGGCGCCTTCTCGATCTTCGAGCGTCTGCACCAGCCCTTCCTGATGTGGTTCGCCAATCCCGAACAGGAGTTTCTCGACAAACTGCTGCGCGAGGATCTGGATCGAGCGCTGGCCGCGTTGCCCGAGCATTACCGCGTCGTGGTCGTGTTGGCCGACGTGGAAGGACTCACGTATGGCGAGGTTGCGGAGGCGCTGGACGTGCCCATCGGCACGGTTCGTTCCAGGCTCGCTCGCGGGCGTAGTGCGCTGCAACGGACGCTATGGACTGTCGCACGCGATCACGGCCTTCAGATGTCGCGGGCGCTCGGCACTCGCGGATAGTGCGCCGGAAGGAATCCTATGTCTGAAACGGACGATGTGGGCTGTGAGGAGGCCCTGAAACGCCTCGTAGAATTCGTCGATCATGAACTGCCCGACAGCGAGCACAACAGCGTGGAGCAACATTTGCGCATCTGTCGGAATTGCTGCTCACGGATGGAGTTCGAGCGTCGGCTCAAGGAGCGCCTGTCGTCGCTCTCAACTGGGGACGTGCCGTCGACAACGCGCGACCGGGTCCGGGATCTGATCAAGAAATTCTGAGCGACAAACGCGGCTCGCCGCGGCGAAGGAGTTCCCACGATGGCGCTCTGGAGTCACAAGAAGGAATTCATCCTTAAAGCCGTCGAAGAGATGTACACCGACGTCGCCTCGCGCCCCGGTGCCGTATTCCACTTTCCCACGGGCCGCCTGGCCTGTCTATTCGTTGGCTATCCTGCCGAGCAGCTCGATGGCCTCCCGGAGGAAGCCACCGAATCGTTCGCCGGTGTGGGCTATCCGTTTGCTGCAGGCGTCATCCGCCAAGGTGATACCGTGCTCGACATCGGCAGCGGTTCCGGCACCGACACGCTGATCGCCGCGATGTTGGCCGGTCCGTCCGGAGTCGTGTACGGCCTCGACATGACGCGGGCGATGCGGGAGAAGCTTCAGCGTATCGTGGCGGCGACGAAGATCGGACAGGTGCGCGTCGTCGAAGGGAATGCCGAGCAGATTCCGCTTCCCGACGCGAGCATCGACGTGGTCACCAGCAACGGGGTGCTGAACCTCGTGCCCGACAAACCGGCCGCGTTTGGCGAAATCGCTCGAGTCCTCAAGCCTGGTGGTCGACTGCAGATCGCGGACATCGCGCTCCGGGTGCCGGTGTCGGATCAGGCACGCGCCGATCCGAAGCTCTGGGCCGAGTGCGTCGTCGGCGCGATCACCGAGGATGACTACGTCTCGCTCTTGCGTGCTGCGGGTTTGTCCGTCGAGGTGTTCCACGACATGGACTACTTCGCTGGCAGCGTCAACGCGAGCACGCGCCGCGCCGCTCACTCCCTCGGTGCCCATGCCATCGTGATGCGGGGATGCAAACCTGAGAGAACGTCATGAAGTCAGGAGTGCGGTTTCCCGCGGTGCCCACACGCATTCAGTGGGTACCGATGCACAAGATCGTGTCAGACCTCACAATCTCTTGAGATCACTTACGGACGATGAGGCGAGCGAACGCAAAGGCAGCTATCCCGCGTCCTTCTCTCACGGCTCGCGCTCGACCCTCAGGGTTTAGAGTCCCCGGACGTGGTGGAAATTCGATTTAGCGCCCCGGCTAGTCTAGACAGGTGAAGCGGACATCGCACATCTTTCCGTGAGTCTCTCTGGCGGAGAAGGACGACGAGGACGTGGCTCGCAAATGGCGGCCGCTTCGCGCTCGATTCCCCTTCGAGATGGTGATCACGACCGGCGACAACGTCATCGGAGACCGGGACGATCCGCGCCGTCACAGCAGATACCTCCAACTGCCTTGACGGTCCGCCGAGCTTCACCGGTTGCGCGGCGTCAAAGGTTTCGGCCAACTGGCGTGACGACGGGTTGGAAAGGCATGCGAAGAGCCGAACAATTCGCGTGTGTCAATCGGTACATCCGCCAGGCTGACCTGAGGCGCTAGGATACGAAGAAGAAGCTGGATCTTCCGTCGTCGAGCCGCGGCCAGCCGTGAACGTCGGAAGGAGATGGACCGTCATGTCGATCATTCTGCTCATCATCGTGTTGGTGTTGCTCCTGGGTGGCGGCGGCGCGTTTTACGGCTCGCGTGCAGGGTGGCGCGGACCACACTACGGCGGAGGACTGCTCGGTCTCGTCCTGATCATCCTATTGATCCTCTGGCTCACTGGTAACCTCGGCGGTGGCCCGATGATGCGTTAACGTCCGCCACGATCAGTTCACACGCGAGGCTCCACATGGTCGCCCGCCCCGCGTCCGCGACCCTTGCACTTCACCGGTCAGCGTTTGATTCGGATGTGCAAATAGCGCGCGTGGATGATTTGGTAGAAGCCGTAGGCGACGAAACCTGCTGCTGTCACGCCGAGAAGCCAGCGGCCCACTCCTCCCGGTTGTGCGGCGAGGATACGCAACGACGACGCCGCGGTGCCGACCTCAGACGCATCGCGGAACCAACCCGCGACGACGATGCCCCATCCGAGCAGCGCAAATACGATAGCGCGTGCCGCCACGCCGAACCGGCTGAGGGCGATCGCCCACTCGCCGGCTTCGCGTCGCATCTTTGCGACATCGAGATCGCGTTCCAGTCGGCAGGTAATCGCCGCGTAGATCTGCTGCACGGCGAAGCCGATGAGGCCGAGCCCTGCGAGCGCGACGAGCCAATCACCGAGCGGCCACGCGAACGCTTCGGTGGCAACCGCGCGCTCGCTGATTCCGGACGCTGCCGACAGCCCGCGATAGACGCGGAATGCCTGCAGGCCCAGCGCCGCGTGCACGACCCCGAGCGCGACGAAGCTCACACGGAGCGCGAAGCCGCGCCAGCCGTGCCCGAGGCGGTCTGGATCGAAGAAACCCTGGAGGAGGCGCCAGGCGGCGTAGCCGAGAAGCCCAACGGCGGCGACGAGCAGTAGGGTGCGACCGAACGGTTGTGCGAGGACCGTTGTGAAGGCGCCGCGCGTCCCCGTCACTCGTCCGCCAAGATGGGCCGCGACCTGGAGGGCCAGCACACCGACGACGATATACACCACACCCTTCACGAGGAAGCCCCCGCGGGCGAGCAGTTCGAGCGCGCCGAACCCGGTTATGAATCCACGGTTCAAGCTGACCCACGACCAATGGAAAGCCGTGGTGCCGCGAGGCCGGCGGCGTCCGCGGTGTCGGAGATTGGAAGACGCGGCATCTCCAGGAGGCCGCCAAAGTAATTGCGACTCTCGATCAACAGAGAGGCGACGTGATCGGCGCCCACGTCCAGGAGCGTTTGCGAGCTCTCGTCCGCCAGCGCCGGCGGTGCCCATCGTCCCACCGCAATTCGCAACTCGGGCAGCGTCGAGCGAAGTCTCCTCACGAGATACCGTGTTTTCGACGACGAGCTGGGTGGGAGATCAGCGAAGCAGACGACAGAGAACTTTCGGCCTCTCAGTAACGACACTAACTCCACCGCCTGCATGCGCGCAGCGGTGATCTCCATCGCGATCGGCAGATCGTCGATCAGATGTGCCAGCATCGCGAGCGCCACTTCATCGGCGACTCCGTTGACCGCATAACCCAGGACGCGCAGCGGCTCGCGTGGTCCCAAGAGCGAGGGATGGGCGGCCGTGGCGGGTGACTCCGCCTCCGCGTGGCGGCGGATGATCTCGGCCGCGTCCGCGATCAACTCCCGGGTCGTCTCGATCACCGCCGCTTCTTCCTCCAAAGAAAGCCGGCGTTCTAGACGGTCACGCTCGGCATAACTGAGTGCCGGCAGCAGCAGCGCGTCGTACACCGATGCGGGCGGCCCGGCCTTGATGTGGCTGTCGATCAGTTCGGCCGCTTCGCTCTGGTCGCGAGCCACCAGGCGCTGATAGAAGCCGTACTCAGGTGCCAGGGCTGGCGTGTCGGCCATCAGCATTCCAACGAACGCGAGGCCGGGGACGTGCTTGCCGAGCACAACGAGGCACACGGTCAAGGGTGATGCCATCAGCAACCCGAGCGGTCCCCACAGCCACGTCCAGAACGCGACGGACACGAGCAGCGCCACCTGCGACACCCCGACCGCCCCGGCATACAGCACGGTTTCGAGTACGAGATTCGTGAACAGCTCGAGCACGACGAACAGGGCGACGACCATTAATGGACCCGTCCACCCCTCGAGGGCCGCGAGACTGACGAGGATCGGCGCGCCGGCCGCGAGCACGGGACCGATGTACGGGATGAATCGAAACGCTGCGCCGAGCGTCGCCCACACTAATGGGTACGGGACGTGGAGGAAGTACAGGCCGACGAAGACCGCGATGCCGTACAGCAGACTCACAAGGGACTGCATCAACAGCTGCCGGCTGACGCGAGTTCCGGCCTCGTCGAACGCCTTCGTGGTCGTGGCGAGCTGCCCCAACCCGATGAGCCCAATCAAGCGATCCCGCAGATCGCGGCGCTCGAGCAACATGAAGATGACCATCGCCGCGACAAGCCCCGCCGTGGTCAACGGCCCGACGACGGGCCCGAGCCACGCGAAGGCCAGAAGACCCGTCACCTGACTGGAGGTCACCACGAGGGGCCGCGACTCGGTTCCTGACGGCGTCTCCGACGTGCCCAGATCAGCCTTGATGCCCGCCAGCGCTTCTTGCAGCTTCTCGATCGCGCTTCCGCTGCCCGCAAGGCGCACGTCGGCAATCTTCGTTCGGATGTTGGCACGATAGACAGGGAGGTCTTTGACCAGTTGGTCCATCTGCCAAGTCAGACCCAAACCGGCGAGGCCGAGCCCCGCGAACACCACCGTGACGACCAACAGCACGGCAGGGACTCGACCGACCCACCGTTGAAGCCAGTTGACGGGCGGCGTCAGGACGAACGTGAGCAGGATGGCGAGCGCGAACGGCACGAGGACGGCCTGTGCCCAGTACAGAACGGCGACGACGAGCACGCCGCCGGCGAACGTCAACCAGAGCTTCACGGATTTCAACGTGTCGTCCACGTTCGTGCTCCGTTTCTCCGCCCGAGTTGCAGCAGACGCTGCAGTGCTGTTGACATGGTAGCGCGGAAATCGAAACGCTTTCCGGACAAGGTGCGGAGCGGACTGGTCGCGGCGGAATTGGCCCACGTAAGGGGTGTTCTCAACTGCACAGACACAGGTTCGTGTTCGCCGCATACTGTTGGGTGGCGGATAACCCGCGAACTATACGGGAGTAAAAAATGGACACGACTACTCTGCTCGTCATCGTCCTCGTGGTGCTGTTGCTCGGCGGCGGCGGATTCTTCTACAGACGTCGGGCGTAAATCGAACCCTCCAGCGCATATCGCCGTTGATGGCGTGACAAGCTCCGCAGCGTGCGCTGAGGAACAGCGGCGGAATGTTGGTGCTGCGAGTGTGGCTTGGCGTGGGGGCGGTGTGCCTGGCGGCGTCGTCCTGCTTAAGAGCTCCGTCTCGGGTTTCAGGCGCTCGACCTGCATTGCGGGCCATGTCTTCGCGCCGTGGAGCTTCGAGGCTACACAGTCGCCATGGCGGGAACCGGGACCAGCGGGAGGTCGACGGTGAAGACGCATCCCGTCTCAGGCAGGCTGCGGGCATAGATCCGGCCATTGTTCGCTTCAACGCCCCATCGGCTGAAGGCGAGGCCAAGGCCCAGGCCGGTTCGGTCGCCCCCCCGCTGCTCGAACGGACGAAACAGCTCGTTGACACTCCCAATCGGGAGACCGCCGCACTCGTCCTGGATCTCGATGAGCACGCGTTCGGCGCTGGCGCCAACCCTGAGCACGACGGTGGTACCAGCGCGCGTGAATTTGAACGCGTTCTGCAGGAGGTTCATCACGACCGCGGTGAGGACCTGCCGGTCAGCGTCAATGACTATTCCATCTTCGACTGGCATCACGCGTAATTCGATGCCGCGGGAGCTTCCCTCCATTGTTGCGGCCAGCGCGAGTTCGTCGATGAATCCGGCGACGGGGAATTGCTCTCGATTCTGGACGCCTTGAATGAGGCTGACCTCGGCGAGCGAGCGGCCAGTGAGAGCACGTGCTCGCATGAGGCTCCGATGCAGCACAGTCCCCGTGCTTCCTCCGACACCAACATTTCCCGTCTTGAGCACTTCGAACGCGACGATCGCCGTGTTGAGCAAGTTCCGCATTTCATGAGCCAAGAACCCTGCCCGCTCATTCCCTCGCGCGGTCTCTCCATCCAGGGTGGACTGATTCTGTTCGCGGCCGAATTCGGTGACGGCACCCGCGATGCCGTCGTCAAGACACCGATTGAGCATGCGAAAGTCATCCGTGCTGATGGGCTCGTTCATTTCCACCGCGAGCTCGGTGATGGCCTGACAGACGTCGCCATAGTCGTGCACGACCTGTGACACGGTGAACCCTTGAAGCAGCAGCTCATGCCCGTGCTCAACCGCGCTCCTGGCGATGTCCGGACTCGAGATCAAGTGGCGTCGTAGTGCGTCCGCGAGTTGATCCAGAAACACTGGTACGCCGTGATCGAGCTCCGTTTCGGGAGGCGATGGAACCGACCGTGTGGCGACCTTCGCCCTGCACCGCCTGATGATCCTCTCGCGGTTCATGGCAATGAATTCGTGGAGCATTGAACATTTCCGATCGCGTCCATCGTATGCTCGAGCTGAGCCGCGGCGATGTTCAAAACAGCACACGCGCGCCAGCTGTTGCGGGATCGTCAAGTGGTCCGCAGACAGCGGCTAGGATTACTGATGAGCTGGTTTACGCCGGATTCGCGGATTCCGGCGTCATCAGCTGAGCGGTCTGCGTGGGCATCGACATGACCGCACTCTGGGGCTCGATCACCCGATCACGATGCCTGGCGGGGAGACTCCATGTACTTCGCCGTTTCGTCAGCGACTGCCTTCCCGTGAAGCGATTCGACGACGGCTAGCGCCATATCATACCGGCCGAAACTCCAGCCGACGTCACGATTCCGCCAACTACGACGCGGCGCCTCCTCAACCGAACGATCATCGCCAGCACACCGGCCAGTAGCGTGAGGCTCGCCCAGATCCAATAGCGCTGCTGTGCCGCCCCTTCGGCCATCACAATCGTTGGGAACAGCGGAACGAACGCGTTCCCCCAGCCGTGGGCAACGAGACCCGCCATGATGCGTTTGCCAGCGGCCTGGCGTATCGCGGCGAAGAAGTAGGAATGGCCGATCAGAACGAGCGCGAATCCGAGGAACGGCACGAAGATCTGGCTGGTTCCCGGTATAAAGAACAGCGGCAGGTGCCACAAGGCCCAGACCACCCCGAGCACCAGGTTGCCCAGCCAGGGTCCCAGTCGTTCCTCAAGCGGGTCCAGGATGTATCCGCGCCAGCCCAGTTCTTCCTGTCCACCGCCGAGGAAGATCATCAGCAGCAGAAACGGTAGGAAGGCCCACACGGAAGGCAGGAGCATCTGCAGGTGCGGTACTCCCCATAGCTCCGGCAGTATCCACGCCAGCCAGGTGGTTCCGCCAAGCACCAGCGGGGGCGCAAGCCACGCCTGCCAGCCGAAACGAAGATCCAGCAGGCCGCGCAGGTACTGGCGAACCGCGTCTTCGCCGCGCGATGTCCGCAGGCTGTGGAACGCTCCCGCCGCAGGCCCGAAGGCACCCAGACTGATCCACGGCACAGTCAATGCGCTCAACAGGTTCTTTGCGAGTGGGATGATGCCCGCCCCTGCAAGGAGCAGTGGCAGCCACATCAGCCACGACCAAGCGAACGTGACCACGAAGAAGCGGTAGGGAAATCCTCGATCTTCCTCCACAATTCCCCCTGGGGCGCGTTCGCGAAGGCAAAAAAGCATACCGGGGCCGCGACGCAACAATCCAAGGAAGCGTGCCGCGTCACGTCAATGTGGCTTCGTGCGTGTTGGTGTGCGTGACGTAAGTGGGGTTTCCGGATTGTGTCAGAACTGTGTCACATACCTCCCGAGACCAGGGATTTCACGCCAACGCACATTGATGTTGACCGAAGTCGTTGATGGGAACTGCGTTGATGCAATTTGATGTGCGTCAGCACATGCACAGCACGCTCGCCTCCGCCATCAACGTCTACTTCATCGTGGCGGCCTGCGACGCTGAGACTGGCACCATCAAATGCGCGTACGGCGTGCCCTTCCACATCACCCACGGCCCGCCAGACTTCGGATCCGTCGGGAACGCGTCCAGCGTTTTCGGATCGGCGTAGAGCACCATGATGTGCGCGGGCGAGATCACCCAGGCGTTGGTGGGTGCCGGTCCGGTCGCGAACGGATCCGTGTTGCTGGCACCCTTGTCACCGCGAAGCATGTACGCAATTCCAGTCGCCCCCGCAGGCGGGGTGCCCTTGCTCATCCACGCCTGCGCCCAGCCCTGCCAGGCCTTGTCGAGGCACATCGGATCTTCCCCAGCGGCCGCACCCATGGTCGATGGCGTCGTCGGGTAGCAGACCCAGCCGTTCGAACCGGCACGCAGCTGTCTCGCCTGGCCTCCCGCCGTGTCGGGCCAGTCCATGATCGTCGCGGCCTTGCTGATGGTTGCGGGCGCCGCACTCATCGCGTTCTTGATCTTCTCGGCGTCCGTCATCTTCTGCATTGTCGGCTTGGCGGAAGCTGGAGCTTGTCCGCTCCGAGAGAAGTGCAGGTGCTGCGCGGAGAGAATTACAGGCAGCGTGAAGGTGACTGTCAACGCTAAAGCTGTGTGTCGGGTCATCACGGCCTCCGTTTCGCGGTGGAACCAGCAGTGGACTGAGAGCGCTCCCCATTCTACCGCCAGTCCTGTCCTTTGGCCGGGACACCCGGGCACCGCCTCCGCGATTGCGTATCTCGTTCGCATGGGTGAAGCGGTCACCCTGCAGGTTGTCCCACTTACGGGTTCCCACGTCGATGAATCGAACGCGGCCTGGACTCCACTGAGCGCGACAGAAGGGCTGCGGCATCCCGCGAGGATGCAGTTCATCAGGTGGCGAGCGGCGACCATCTCGCGTACGATGCGCCGTCTTGCCCTTCGAAACGACGCGGTGGAGTCTCGTGCTGGCGGCCGCCGGGAACGACTCGCAGGCGGCGCGTGAAGCCCTCTCGTCGCTCTGCCAGACCTACTGGTATCCGCTCTACGCCTACCTCCGTCGCCGAGGTCTCGATCCGGAAGATGCGCGCGACCTGACGCAGGGGTTCTTGACATCGCTCATCGAGCGGCAGGACTTCGAGGGGTTACGTCAGGATCGGGGCCGATTCCGCGCGTTCCTTCTGGCCTCGCTGAAGCACTACCTGTCCAACTGGTCGGCACGTGAACGGACGCAGAAGCGCGGCGGTGGCTGGCAGATGGTCCCGCTCGAGAACGCTGAAGGCCGGTACGTGGTCGAACCGAAGGATCACGCGACCCCCGAATCGCTCTTCGAGCGACGCTGGGCGTTGACGGTCGTCGAGCGCCTCCTCACCGACCTTCGCACGCAATGGACAGCTGAGGGACGCGCCTCCGAGTTCGATGAGCTCAAAGCGTGCCTGCTCGGGCAGACGCCGGCTGGCGGATACGCCGCCGTGGCGGCCCGCCTCGAGACGTCGGAGGGCGCGGTCAAAGCCGCGGTGCATCGTCTCAGACGCCGGTTTCAATCCCTGTTGCGCCAGCGCGTCGCGGAAACCGTCGCGGATGGGCGGGACGTCGACGACGAGGTCCGTCATCTCATTCAGGCGTTGAGCGCGTAACCCCGGGCGACGGTTCTGTCTGATCAAGATGTCCGCCTTCGCGGCTTCCACCTTCGCGCTTCGCGCTTCCACCTCCGCCGAGGCTACGGTGGACAAGACGGCGGACAAGTCGCCGCTTCCGCCTTCGCGCCACGCGCGACGGCGGACAGGTCGGCGGGACATCTCGCCGTAGCTCGCGTGGAACTCAGGCGCGAGCGGAGGCGGATGAAACGGCCAAATCTGGCCTCAAACGAACCGGGAGATCTGATGTCCGAAACGGTCACCCACCTGTCGCGACGCTGTCCACGATGCGGACGGCAACTGCCGCCTGATGCACCCGAGGGTCTGTGCGCGTCGTGCCTGCTGACCGCCGGGGCGGAAACGCTCACCGGGTCCAGCGAGTTGAACGCGCCCACGGGTCATCCGCCGCGACTTGGCGCGCCCCGCCTCGTCGACGGGCAAGTCTGGGGGCCGTATCGGGTCGTCCGCTTGCTCGGCCGCGGCGGAATGGGCGAGGTCTACGAGGCGGAGCAGCTCGAGACAGGACGACGCCTGGCGCTGAAAGTCCTGCGCGACACGTTGCGGGGCGACGAAGACCGTGCGCGATTCCTTCGCGAGGGGCAGCTCGCGGCATCGATCAGCCACGCGCACACGGTCTACATCTTCGGCAGCGAAGAAGTGGGCGGCGCGCCCGCGATCACAATGGAGTTGCTCTCCGGCGGCACGCTGAAGGATCGCGTCTCGGCCGAGGGGCCGATGCCTCCATCCGCCGCCGTATCGGCCGTGCTCGACATCATCGGCGGCCTCGACGCGGCGCAGGCAGCGGGGATTCTCCACCGCGACATCAAGCCGTCGAATTGCTTTGTCGACGCGGATGGCGCGGTCAAGGTTGGTGACTTCGGACTCTCCATCTCCACGCTGACACGCGACGTGCGGCACGAGCTGGCGACGGCCGGCTTCGAGGGCACGCCGCAATTCGCGGCGCCGGAGCAGTTGCGAGGCGAGCCGCTCGACGTCCGCGCCGACATCTACGCCGTCGGCGCGACGCTCTACTACCTCCTGACGGGACGGCCGCCGCTCGACGCGCCGGACCTGCGCGAGCTCGTGTCGAAGGTGGACTCCGAGAAGCCCGCGTCGCCGCGTGTGCTTCGGCGTGACATTCCACGCGGCCTCGCGGCCGTCGTGCTGCGCTGCCTCGCGAAGCCTCCCGCCGGACGGCCACAGTCGTACGCCGAGCTGGCGGATCTCCTAAGGCCGTACGGATCCGCGGATGAAGTCCCTGCCCCGCTCGGGGCGCGCTTCGTCGCCTGGATCGTGGACGCGGTCGTCTTCGCGATCATGACGTGGGTGCTCACTGTCTCGGCGTGGACGGCCGCGACGCTCGGATCCGCGACCACGCTCCTCCAACTGGCGGCGTTGCCGTGGCTCACCGGGACGATCTACTACTTCGTTCTGGAAGGCTGCTGGGGCGCCTCGCTGGGCAAGCGGCTGATGGGCTTGCGGGTGACCTCGGGCGCCAGCACCGGCTGGTGGCCGCGCATTGGCCTGCGCAGCGCGGCGTTCCATATGCCCATGGTCATTCCCACACTTCTCTTTATGGGGGCCACGAGGGGATCGACGGTCCCGGGTGTCGTGTACACGGCCAACCCTGCGCCGACCGGATGGACCTGGAATGCGCCGCCGGACGCCTTGCTGACGCTGCTGTTGACCGTTCTGCTGTTCTCGACCGCCCGCCGTCGCAACGGATGGACCGGCGTCCACGAACTCCTGAGCCGTACGCGTGTCGTGCAGCGGAACGTCCTCCGGTCCGTCACATCCGCCGCTCCAAAGGCGTCACCTGCCGATCTCGTTCCCGCGCTTTCGTCCTTGCGACGCGTTGGACCGTACGCCGTGCACACGATGATCGGCGAGACCGGCGCCGGACGATTGTTCGTCGGCGTCGATCCGATCCTTCGCCGTCATGTATGGATTCACGAAGTTACGCCGGGGACACCGCCGGTCGATGCGACCCGGCGTGACGTGTCGCGGCCCGGGCGGCTGTACTGGCTCGCCGGCCGCCGTTTGCCTACTGAGAACTGGGATGCCTTCGAGGCACCAGGCGGCGAGCCGCTGCTGTCAGCGCCGTCGACATCCGTCTGGCGCGAGGTGCACCGCTCACTCTCGAGCCTCACGATCGAGCTCGACGCGTCGGTTCGCGAAGAGATGGAAGTCCGGCCCACTCTCGCGCATGTCTGGAAGAGGCCGGACGGGCACCTCGTTCTGCTCGATTTTCCGTGGCCTACCCCGAGCAGGGTCGAGGGGCCAGGACTGGCCGCATCGGACGCCAATCAGCATCTAGCTCCTGCCGAGCTGTTGGCGGCGGTTTCGAGGCACCTTGTTGCGCCAGGCATGGAGCCGGCCGCGCCGCTGTCGGCGACAACGCTCTTGAGTCGACTTGCGAGCGGAGCGCCGCCAGCGCTCGCTGACGTCAAGGCGGAGCTTCTGCGCCTCACATCGATTCCCAGCCGCCCCTCACGCATCCGTCGTGCCGTGCCGATTGTGATGGCGACCATGCCGGTGGCCGTACCTATCCTGGCCGTCACCGTAATGCTTCCCACAGGCGCGCAGAACAGCGAGATCCTGATGTGGATGACGTGGATCACTGAGTCGGGTGCCGATGCCGAGTTCAAGACTCAGGAACAGCGGACTGCGGCGGAGCAATATCTGGCTGCGCATTTCGGCTCGGAGCTCACGAGCGCCGAGTTCTGGAACACTGAGGCGCCTCGGTTGGGGCCGCTGGTCAGCATGAGACAAATGGCGGAGGAGATCGCCGCGCGCTATCCGGCGGTGTCTCCCGACGAGCTCGCTCGTGCCTCCGCCATCGTCGCGCCGCAGATTCAAGAGGTGGCAGAGTGGCGCGCGAACTTTCCCGGCGGCGGCGAGGCGCTCCGGGGCTTTGTCGCCAGCGGGTTTGCATCCATCCCGGTGTTGTTGTCGATCGTGTGCGGCCTGATATCGGTGCTGGCCGTGCCAGGCGGGCTGGTCACTCGGACTCTCCAGCATGCGGTGGTCCGACGCGACGGCCGCGAGATTGGACGCGTCCGTTCAGCAGTCCGGTTCCTGATCGCGTGGTCGCCGGTCATCGCATCGATGGCCTACGTCGGCAACCCGATGTTTGGCGAGCTGCGCCCGATGTCGCCGGCCGCGGCGTACGCAGTCGGCGGTCTTGCGCTGATGTCGGTGGCGGCTGGCGCCGTGTGGACCATCGCGAATCCAGGGCGCGGACCGCACGACCATATCGCCGGCACGCGGGTCGTGCCAAGGTAGGCAACTTTCAGGAGTAGGCCATGCGGATATCAGCGTTGTGTATGGCAGTCCTGGCGTGCGTGGTTGCAGCCCACCCGACGCCAGTGGCGGCGCAGGTCGATCAACAACGCGCGCAGGAGTACTTCAAGGAAGCCGAGGCGCTCTGCGAGCGCGACGGCGGCCGTCTGTGGGGCGTGTCGATCTGCGCGCCGATGGTGATCGCCGACAGGCGGACACAGACGATCGCGACCAGCCAGCGGGCACCGGACGCGGCTCGCCCACCACTGCTTGGTCTTCTGAACGCGCCGATCCGGTGGGGCGACGCGACGTGGAGCGCGTACATGTGGGACGACGTGGTCAACAGACCGCCGAGCCGCCGCAAGGAGCTCTTCCTCCACGAAATGTTCCACTGCGTTCAGCCGCAGCTGGGACTGACCGCTGCGTCACTGGACAGTGAACATCTTGACGCCGCGGATGGACGGTATTGGCTGCGGCTTGAATGGCGCGCGCTCGCACGGGCGCTGCGGGAATCTGGAGCGCCGCGTAATCTCGCGGTCCGCGACGCGCTTGCCTTCCGGCAGGCTCGGCGCATGCTCTACGCGGCCAATGTCGAAAGCGAGCGTGGCCAGGAGATCGCGGAAGGCCTCGCCGCGTACACCGGCACCGTGCTCGCAGCAGACTCTGCGGCCGACGCGATCGCCAGCGCGATCGATCTGCTGGTCAATACGGAGGCAGCGGCTCTGGAGGCGAGCTTCGTTCGCACGTTTGCGTACATGTCCGGTCCTGCCTACGGCCTCCTGCTCGATGCATCGTCTCCGGGCTGGACGCGCATGGTGCGCGGCAGCGACGATCTCGGCACGCTCGTGATGCGTGCGCTCGCGGTTCAACCAGCCAGTGACGCCACGGCATCTGCCGCCCGATACGACGGCGCCCAGGTCCGCGCCTCCGAACAGCAGCGCGATCAACAGCGGGAGCAACGTCTCGCCGAGTTGCGCCGGCAGTTCGTTGACGGTCCGGTGCTGCTGTTCCCGGGGGCAGGCAGCGCTCAGTTCAACTCGATCGGCGCCGTTTCGGTTCCAGGCGTCGGGACGGTGTATTTCGGCCCCTACAACGCCTCCGGAGAATGGGGAACGCTCACCGCGGAAAAGGGCGTGCTCATCGCGAGTGATGGCCGCTCGCGCCGCCTGTCGGCGCCAGTCCGGCGCGACGACGTGACCTTCACCGGAGATGGCTGGACGTTCAAGGTGGCGGCAGGCTGGGTGGTGCGCGAAGGCGCACGGAGGGGCGACTACGAAGTCGTCCGGCGGCAGCCGTGAGCCGCGCTTGCGTTCATCGGTCGCGTCGTCTCGCTCGAAGCGGCTCCTTCGCTCATCTGCCACGGCGACGCCGACACGACCGTCCCGATGGATCAGAGGGAGACGTACGCGGCGTTGACCAGGCGGAAGTGCGCGCGTGGGAGTTCGGTGCGAGTGGGAATCGTGCAGCGGCGTGCTAGAATTCGCCACTTTCAGATAGTCGCGACGGAGCTGATCATGCTCAGACATGCGCGACGGGCGCTTCTCGGTCTGTCGTTGACGCTCGCCCTGGGCGTCATCACGAACACGCAGGCGCGTGTGCCCAGGATCTGGGACGACCGGGCACTCGAGGATTGGGCGACCCCGCTCGCGGCGCTGAAAGTTCGACCGGGACACTACACCGCTGCAGAGTACTATTCCGCTCCCCCGCACAACCTTCGCACGTATCCCGTTTATCTGCCCGGTAAGGAGCCGCCCGGTTACTGGGAGGATCTTCAGAGGAAAAAGCCGGAACCGCTCGTCGATCCGTCGAAGATCCGGACAACGCAGGACTGGATCGCCGCCGGCGCGCGCGCCTTCAGCGATCTCGACAACCCGCTCTCCCGCACGGACGATCCAGCGCTCATCGCGAGGGCGCGAGATCCCAAGACGTTCGCGAACGTTCCGGGACTGGCCGATGGTACGGTCCGCGAGCCGCGTTGGGTTGTCACCGATCGCGGCGTCATGCTGACCAGCCTCCAATGCTCGAGCTGCCACGCGACCGTCGCCGCCGATCGGACGCTGCGCTTTGCGACGCCTCCCGGGCGACCCGCCGGCGCGCCTCGAAACGCCGGTCCCGCGAACCCCCCGAGGTTCCCGTCGCTCCGCCCAGGCGCGCGCCGCTTCGGGGACGAACCAATCGGCACGATCTTGAGGCGCAACTTCGACGTCCCATGGGATCCCGATCCGCGAATGGAGCGCTATTTCAAGCTCACGGAGGGGAACCTGGCCGGGCTTGCGACAAGCCCGCACGGCGTGTTCGCCCGCACGAATGGCAGCCTGTTTTACGGCACGAGAGTCCCCGATCTGCAACTCCTCCGCTACAGCCGCTACATGGATGCGACCGCCACGCACCGCCTGCGCGGACCGGAAGATGTGGCGCGATACGCCGCGCTCATCAATGACGCGGATCCTCTGACCTTCGGCAAGCATCGGATGCTGACCGACGCGCAGCGCAAGGTGGCGTTCCGGTACGCGGATGAAGTGCTCTACGCGATCGGCGTGTATCTCCTGTCGCTCGAGCCTCCGAAGAATCCGAACCCGCCGCCTGCCGATCTCGTCGCCCGCGGCGAGCAGATCTTCCGGCGCGAGAAGTGCGGCGCCTGTCATCCGGCGCCGGACTACACGACGGGGGAGCTGACGCCCGCACTGGGGTTCGACGTGCCGTTCGATCATCCCAACTTCGGCGACGTTCGCGATCGCTCTGTCGGCACCGAGCCGGGACTGGCGCTCAGGACGCGCAAGGGCACGGGGTTCTACAAGATTCCTTCGCTGCGCGGGCTGTGGTACCGCCCGCGCCTGTTGCACGACGCGTCGATTCTCACGCTCGAAGAGTTGTTCGATCCGGCGCGCCTGGATCCCGAGTATGAGCGGAGGGGCTGGAGTCCGCCGGAAGTCACCAAGGGCGCGATTCCGGGTCTGGAGTTCCTGACGAAACTCAGCCCTGAAGACAAGACAGCGCTGATAGCGTTTCTGCGAAGCCTCTGATTTCGGTGCCGCTGTCGAGGGGCGACTCTCTGTTCCGGGCCGGTCGACTGGCCGAGGCGCGTTCAGAATTCCAGGCTGCGGCCACGCTGACCCGCAACGCGCGGGAAAGAGCATTTCTCCTTGCACGGGCGGACGCCTGCGACTGCAAGCAGTGAATCCTGTTTCTGAGGCGGCGTTGCGAGATGTCTCAGCCGTAGTGGCGACGCCGCGTAGGCGGACAACCACTCGGACATCTCTCCGTGTCTCTCAATCGTCTACAGGCGAGTGGATGAGTCCGCAAACCCGAATTGTGTAAGACCCCCTAATCTGCCGCGATCATTTACAGTCACGTGGACGCCCGGCGCCACCAAGCTGTGAACCCTGCGCTTCCAGCATAAGCGGCGGTTTGGCGGCTCCCTCGAAACGCTTGCGCGGCGTCTGCCGTTTGGTCCACCGTTGACACGATATCGACGAGGACATCGACATGCCATGGTCTTGGAAAATCGCACGCATCGCCGGAATCGACGTCTACATGCACGCGACATTTCTCATGGTTGTCGCGTGGATCGCGTTAATCCACTGGAATGAGAGCAAGAGCCTCGCCGCGGTCGTCGAAGGCGTCGGATTCATCCTGACGCTGTTTGCGTGCGTCGTGCTCCATGAGTTTGGTCACGCGCTCACGGCCGCGCGTTACGGCATCCGCACGAGGGACATTACGTTGCTCCCTATTGGCGGCGTGGCGCGACTCGAGCGAATGCCGGATGTGCCGCTCCAGGAACTCTGGGTCGCACTGGCCGGACCGGCCGTGAATGTGGTGATTGCGGTGCTGCTTTTCGGCTGGGTGCAGGCGTCCGGCGCCTGGGAATCCCCGGACCGAATCGGACTCACCACAGGCGGGTTTGTCGAACGGGTGATGTTCGCAAACGTGTTTCTGGCCGGGTTCAACCTGCTGCCGGCATTTCCGATGGACGGAGGGCGTGCGCTCCGGGCGTTGCTCGCCACACGGATGGAGTACACGCGAGCGACGCAGCGGGCAGCCGTGATCGGACAGAGCATGGCTATACTCTTCGCCTTTCTCGGATTGCAGGGCAATCCGATGCTCCTCTTCATCGCGCTGTTCGTCTGGATTGGTGCCGGACAAGAGGCCAGCATGGTGCAAATGAAGTCCGCACTCGCTGGTATCCCGTTGCGGCGCGCCATGCTCACCCACTTTCGAACGCTGACGCCGACGAGCACGCTCGGCGATGCCGTCGATTTTCTGTTGGATGGGTCGCAGCTGGACTTTCCTGTCGTAGGAAACGGACGGATTCAGGGAATGCTGACACGAAGCGACCTGGTCAAGGCCCTGGCACAGCGTGGGCGAACTGCATCCGTCGGCGACAGCATGCGCGAATGTCCCACGGCGGACGCATCGGAGATGCTCGAGACTGTGCTCGGACGGGTCCAGGGGCGAGACTGCCATACGATACCGGTGCTCGAGCATGGCGCGCTGATCGGTCTTCTCACCATGGACAATGTTGGGGAGTTTCTGATGATTCAGGCGGCGGAGCGGGGGCGCGGGTAGCGCAGGAGTGCAAATCAAACAAGTTCACGATTCAGTTGCAGCTGTTCTATCACTGATTACCGCGTCTGATGCGGAAAGCCAAGCGCTAATGGGCCATTCGACCGGTAGTTCGATCGCGAAGGGGTGACGCATGGCGAGTGAGCATCGATCGCATCGAGGCGACCCGCTGCATTTCGACGCATCACGATCACGCCGCCACCGGGGCTTCCTTCCTGATCTACACGTCGGCATTGGCCGGCGCGATGTGGATCGTCGTGGCAGCGGTCGCACTGGCCAGCAGCGGACAGCTTTCCCGGCGCTCGCTCAAGAGGCGAATGGCGTGAAAGAGGCGGTCCGGATATCTCGACGCCTGGAACCAGCACGACTCAGCGGCCGTCGCTCGTTACATGGGTCGGGGGGCGTCGGTTGGCAAGCTCGATACGAGCGGGCGGATTGTCGTGAATCGGGACTACGTGCCACTGACTGGTGGCGGGCGGCTGGGCATTGGGGTCATGATCCGTTTCTGAGGGAGCTGAAGCTGAGACGGCGACGATCTGCCGTCTCAGGACCTACATGACGAACGCGCAGGCGCTAGAGCGTGGCCGGGACGCATTCCAGCGAAAGGCGTGGGCCGAATCGTACCAGTTGCTGCAGGCGGCCGAGCGGGAGGCCGCGCTGGAACCCGAAGACCTCGAGCGGCTCGCGATGGCAGGCTATCTCATGGGACGCGACGACGAGAGCGAGAGCGCGATGGCGCGCGCCCATCAGACGTTCCTGGACCGGGACGAATACGAAGCAGCAGCGCGAGCGGCATTCTGGGTAGGGTTTGGACTCGTAGAGCGCGGCGCGATGGCGCCTGCAGCGGGGTGGTTCGCCCGCGCGCAACGTGTACTCGACGAGCGACAGCTCGATTGCGTCGTGCGCGGATATCTGCTGATTCCCGCCGCCATTCAACACATCATGCAAGGCGATCCGGCTGCCGGCCATGCGGCGTTCACGCAGGCGGCTGCCATCGCCAGTCGGTTTGGCGATCGGAACCTGTTGGCGCTGGCCTGTCACGGACGCGGGCGCGCACTCATCCGCCTCGGACGCATCGCCGAGGGCGTGGCGCTGCTCGATGAGGCGATGGTCTCGGTGCTCGCAGGTGACGTGCTGCCTGTGCTGGCGGGCGATATCTACTGCAGCGTGCTGGAAGGCTGTCAGGAGATCTTCGATCTGCGTCGTGCACACGAGTGGACGACATCGCTGTCACGCTGGTGCGCAAGTCAACCTGACCTCGTACGGTATCGCGGCGAGTGCCTGATCTATCGCGCCGAAATCATGCAGTGGCGCGGCAACTGGAATGCGGCGGAACAGGACGCACGGACCGCCTGTGAGCTGCTCCCGCCCGGGCGCGGACGGGCCGGAGCGGCGTTCTATCGACTGGGCGAAATCCACCGCCTTCGCGGTGAGTTTCAGGAAGCCGAAGCGGCCTACGCGCGTGCGAACGAGTGCGGACGAAGGCCCCAGCCAGGGCTGTCACTGCTCCGGCTCGCTCAGGGCGACATCGATCAGGCGGTTGCATCAATTCGGACTGCCCTCGTAGACACGTCTGCCAGATCGGCACGCGCAAGAGTCCTGGCAGCTGCTGTCGAGATCCTGCTTGCTGCCGGCGATGTCGAAGGCGCGAGGGCCGCCGTTGCGGAGCTCCGTGATATCGCCAACGCCATCGGCACGCCGCTTCTGTCCGCTGTATCCGCCCACGCCACCGGCGCGGTCCTGCTCGCCGACGGCGAGCTCGCCGTGGCGGCAACGTCGCTGCGGCAGGCATGCGAAGCCTGGCGGGATCTGGACACTCCGTACGAAGAAGCGCAAACACGTCTGCTGACGGCCGCAGTTTGTGAACGACTGGGCGATCACGATGGGCATCTGCTCGATCTGGACGCCGCGCGGCGGCTGTTCACGCAGCTCAACGCCGATCCGTGCCTGGCGCGGCTCGAGCAGCCGTCAGAGCGTACTGTCCGGCCAGGTTCGCTGAGCGAGCGGGAGCTGCAGGTCTTGCGCCTGCTTGCGGCCGGAAAGACGAATCGCGCCATTGGCGAGGAGCTGTTCATCAGCGAGAAGACCGTCGCCCGGCACGTCAGCAATATCTTTGACAAGGTTGGCGTCTCGAGCCGCACCGGCGCAGCTGCCTGGGCGTTCCACCACAACCTCACCTGAGCGGCGTACACAGAATTACCCATTCTTCGGCCATTTACGATTTGGGTAGTCCTGCCGATGCCCGAGCGATGCGGATCTCCGTACCCTCTCTCGAGCGGAGGTTCCGATGTACGACGCGATCATCGTCGGCGCCCGATGTGCCGGCTCTCCGACCGCCATGCTCCTGGCGCGTCGCGGATTCAAAGTGTTGCTGCTCGACAGGGCCACCTTCCCCAGCGACACCATCTCGACGCACATTCTCTGGCCTCACGGTGCTGAGATCCTGGGGCGCTGGGGACTGCTCCACCGGCTGGCGGGCACCGGCGCTCCGCCCATCTGCCGGCGGATGCGATTCGACGTCGGACCATTCGCGTTGCACGGTACGATTCCCGACGCCAACGACGGCAGGGGCGGCTTCTGTCCGCGTCGAACGGTCCTCGACCACCTGCTGCTGAGCGCCGCAGCCGAGTCGGGCGTCGAGGTCCGCGAAGGGTTTTCCGTCGATGAGTTGTTGATCACCGATGGTGCCGTCGTCGGAGTACGAGGGCGCGGAAGGAACAAACGGCCGATCGAGGAGCGCGGTCGAGTCGTGATAGGCGCCGATGGCGTGAACTCCTTTGTCGCGCGAACGGTACGAGCGCCGGAGTACGACCTCCGACCGGTCGCCGCGTGTGGCTACTACTCGTACTTCAGCGGCGTGACGCAGGACGACATCGAGCTGTACGTACGCGAGCACTACGCGTTTGGCGGTGCGCCGACCAACGACGGTCTCCATCTAGTAATGGTGAACTGGCCGGCAAGCGACTTTCCGCGCGTGCGCGCGGACATCGAAGGTCACGTTTTGCAGGCGCTCGAGGGCTCGCCCGATTTCGGCGCACGCGTGCGCGGCGGCCGGCGCGAAGAAAGATGGTACGGCACAGCGGGCATTCCGGGATATTTCCGCAAGCCATACGGCGAGGGATGGGCGCTGGTCGGTGACGCCAGCTATAACAGGGATCCGATAACAGCGCAGGGCATCAGTGACGCCTTCATCGATGCCGAGAGCCTCGTCGAGGCCCTCAGTTGTGCCCTCTCGGGCAACGGTACGTTCGAGGAGCGGCTGGCCGCCCACGAAAAGGCGCGCAACGAACGCGTGCGTCCGATGTACGAGTTCACCACTCACCTCGCGGCCCTCGAGTCCCCTCCGCCCGAGATGCAGGCGCTCTTCGGCGCTCTGCGCGGTAACCAGGACGCCACGAATGCATTTCTGTCGGCAATCACGGGCGCCATTCCGCTGACTGAGTTCATGTCGAACGACAACATCGGCCGCATCATGGCTGCCGCGAAGCCTGAGGAGATCCACCCGTAAGCAGCATCCGAGGAGGCTGTCATGTACGTGATTCGTGAGGTTCTGAACTGCAAGCCCGGAAAAGTTCGCCAGATGGTCGAGAAGTTCCGTGGGATCTCAACGGTGCTGAGAGAGATGGGGCAAGAACCGCTCCGCGTGCTCACCGATGTCACGGGCGAGCCCTACTGGACCCTCATCGCCGAGGCGAAGGTCGAGAGGATCGATGACTTCTTCGCCATGGAGCAAACCCTCATGGCCAACGAGACCCTCCGGAAGACGATGGCGGACTATCACGACCTCGTGGCCAGCGGCCGGCGTGAAATCTATCGGATTGAGAGCTGACGGCCCTTACGCGTGTGCACCTCCCGGTGTGGGCTCCTGTTCCTCTACTCACTCAGCTCGGCGCTGCTGGGCGGAGTTGGCCGCGACGCCGAGCACGTCGTGGAGCACATCGCTTCCCGACAGCCTCGGAGAGAGGTTAGGAACGTCGTTGATGCACAGCATCAAGTGCACGTCGAGAGAGAGTCATGAGGACAGACACACGAGGTTCTCATGTCCGCATCGAAGTGAGTCACGTCCTCCCTGTCTCCGTCCCCGAGGCGTTTGCCTATATCACAGACATGAAGAATTGGCCTGAGTATTGGCCAGATTTTATTCGCATCGACAACCCCGCTGCGGCACGCTGGAGCAACTGCGGTGATAAAGCAACAGTCGTGATCAAACTACTCAATCGCGAGCGCGCTTTGAATATGGAATTAGAAGCGTTTCAGAAAGACGCACGAGTCACGTACGTCAGCCGGCAACGAGGGTTGCCGGATGTGCGTCATGAACGCCACTTTGAAGCTGCGAATGACGGATGCGTATACCGGCTCGTCGTCGAGTACGAGCCGAGAACGGGTTTTGCGGGTCTCTTGGACAGGCTGCTTGTCAGACGATCGGTTGAGCAGGCCATGCGAAGGACGGTGCAAAATCTCGATAGACTTTTTCAGAAGCCATCTCATCGATGAAGCGCACACAGGAGACCCGGCGCTAGGGGGCTGCTTTCAGTCGAGACGCGCGATTGTAGCCCTGATCGTTTCCCCCACCTTGGTGTGGAGACGCTTCCGATCCCGATACCCGGCGAAAGCGTCGATGTAGCCTTCACACTCTGGAAGTGTGGCGAGACGAAGGCTCGTCCGCTTCCGGAGAGTCGAAGTAAATCGCTTCGACAACTAGGGAACGAAGCTGAAAACGTCCGGCGAATTGCATCTGTACGGTTCTGAAACCGTTCGGTCTTTATTGGCGGCATTCCATTGACCGGGATAGGATTCTCGGGCTGGCGGTATCAGGTACTTCTCTCACCGGCTTCCCACGGCTTCGAAAGCTCAGGAGATTTGTGCGTTCGCGGGTAGCACTCGGCGCAACCGTCGCCACGATGGTCCTCGGTTCTGTGATCGTGCGCTCTGTGTTTCAGGCTCCCGCTGTGCGTTCGGTGGATGAGAAGATTCTTCGTGAATACGCCGGCGTCTATCAGTGGGGACCGACTGCTCTTCTCTATCTCCAGATGTGGGAGGAATTCAGCGGATTCGGCAAGCCAAACCTCGTGGCGTTTGATGAATCCGGTGAGCTTCGGACGCTGTATCCAACCGATCGCGACCACTTCTTCGCGGGCCCCGGCGCTGCAGACTCAGCTTCCCTCGAGTCGCGAATTGAGTTCCAGCGAGATACGACTGGCTACATCACCTCTCTAACCTGGGCCCGTGGGGGCGCGCCTGCGCGGACGGCGCGCCGGGTGGACATCGAACGCCGTGAAGACGTTCGCTTCTCCAATGGTGACGTGCAACTCGCCGGCACCCTGATCAGTCCCAACAATCCGGGACCGCATCCCGCAGTAATCCTGGTACACGCGTCTGGCGCCGAAAATCGTGAGCATCTGCTGCCCTTTGCCCGTTTCCTTATCCGGCACGGGATGGCTGTTTTGGGATACGACAAGCGCGGCGTGGGCGGCTCGACGGGCGACTGGAACAAGGCGTCGTTCGACGATCTCGCCGGCGACGTCATCGCCGCCTTCGAATACTTGAAGACGCGCACCGATATCCAGCGGGCGCAAGTCGGCATGCTGGGGTGGAGCCAAGCCGGCTGGGTGATGCCACTGGCCGCGACACGCGCGAAGGATTTGGCATTTCTAATCAGCATCTCGGGCGCGGGAGTATCGGGCCGGGAGACGACGGTCGACCAGGCGCGAAACGAGATGGTCGCGAATGGCATGCGACCGCAGATGATTGATCAGATCGTCGAGCTCATGAAGCTGCAGTACGAGTACTTACGCACCGGTGAAGGATGGGACAAGTACCTGGCGATGCGTGAACGGCTGGTCGCTCGGATGGGCGGAAATCCGCCAGAGGCATTCCCGGCAACGCAGGATCATCCCTACCTGCAATTGATTCGACCATTGATCGTGCACGATCCCGCACCCACAATTCGCCAGCTCCAGTTGCCGGTGCTCGCCCTGTTCGGCGAACTGGACAACAACATCATGGCCGAAAAGAACCGGACTGCCTGGGAAGCAGCCCTCAAGGCGGGCGGCCACCGTGACTACACATTGCGAATCCTGCCGAAAGCGAATCACGCGCTGCTCGAGGCGAAGGTCGGCAACAACGCGGAGATGAGATCGTTGCAGCGCTTCGTGCCGGAGTATTTCACGACGATCCGGGGCTGGCTCGCGAAACGGATCCGAGGCTTCAGAGCGTCCCCGTAACTCTTGCCGACCACGAGAACAGAAGATGCGACGGTAATCACGGGGGTCGGCGCGTGTTTTTTCTCGCTGTTCTCGTTTCTGTTCGGGTTGGGGTTCGCGATTCAGTTCTCTCGCGCCGAGGAACGCAGTGACAACGTTGCGGCACTCTACGCGCGCCGCGTGTCCGTCCTCGCCAGCTGACACCGAGTACCATCCGCGTTCTTCAAAGCCGCCACGACACGGCAGCAATTGCTAAATCTCTATTTGCTCTCCGAGCTCTACCACGCGATCCGGCGGGATGCCGAAGTACGCAGTCGCTGTCGTGGCATTGCGCGACATCATCGCGAACAGCCTCTCGCGCCACATCGCCATTCCCGGTCGGCGCGTCGCGATGATCGTCTCGCGTCCGAGAAAGTACGTGATCTGTTTCGGATCGCCGAGCACCAGCCCTTTTGCGGCGGCGGCGTTCAGCGCCTCGGGAATGTGCGGCTCCTCCATGAAGCCGTAGTGGACCTTCACACGGTACAAGCCGTTGCCAAAATCCTCGATTTGGACGTGTTCGTCTTCTGAGACGTGTGGCACCTGCTGAGTCTTCACGGTCACGAAGACGACGCGCTCGTGCAAGACCTTGTTGTGCTCCAAGTTGTGCCTCAACGCAGAGGGAGTCTTGGATGCTGTGCCGCTCATGAAAATCGCAGTTCCCGGCACTCTGGTGACCTGCTGTTGCGGAATCTCGGTGATGAATTCCTCGAGGGAACGCGCCTCCGCCTGGATGCGCTCGGCGAGAACGCGCCGCCCTCTCTTCCATGTCGTCATCACTGTGAAGATCCCGGCGGCGAGGAGAAGAGGCAACCAGCCTCCTTGGGCGACCTTGATGATGTTGGCACCGAAGAAGGCAAGATCCACGATCAGGAACAGCGCCGCGATGACACCCGCCTTAAGCGGACTCCACCCCCACTGATCACGCTCGACGACATAGAGGAGCAGCGTCGTGATCACCATCGTCGACGTGACCGCAACGCCGTAGGCCGCTGCCAGATTGCTCGAAGTGCGAAACGCGAGGACGATCAGAATGCAACCGAGCATGAGTGCCCAGTTCACGCCAGCGATGTAGATCTGGCCGTACTCGCGTACTGACGTGTGATCGATCTTGATTCTGGGGCTGAACCCGAGTTGCACGGCCTGCATCGTCAGCGAGTACGCGCCGGAGATCACTGCCTGCGATGCAATGACGGCGGCAGCAACCGCAAGCAGAATCATCGGGTAGATCGCCCATGCGGGGGCGAGCAGGTAGAACGGGTTTTCGGCGGCGCCCGGATTCTCAAGCAGCAGGGCCCCCTGTCCGAAGTAATTCAAGAGCAGCGATGGCAGCACGATCAGGAACCAGTCGATCCGGATCGGTCGCGTGCCGAAATGCCCCATGTCCGCGTACAGCGCTTCACCACCGGTGACGACGAGGAACACTGACCCAAGGACCAGGTAGCCATGCCAGCCTGTGTCGGCGAAGAAGCGCACCCCGTACAGCGGGTTCACGGCCGCAAGCACCGAAGGATGTTGCGTAATTTTGAGAAGACCGAGAACAGCCAAAACGGAGAACCAAAACAGCGTCACCGGTCCGAATACCTTCCCGATACGAGCGGTGCCGTGACTCTGGAAGAGGAAGAGCGCGATCAGAATCGCCAGCGTGATGGGGACGACATACGGTTCAAGAGCTGGCGTGGCAACGCTGAGACCTTCCATCGCACCGAGGACGGAAATCGCCGGCGTGATGATGCCGTCGCCGTACAACAGCGCGGCACCGAAGATGCCAATTAGGATGAGCGCGGCGCGCTCCTGTCTGCCGGTGGGCCTGATCGGCGTGGCGAGCGCAGTCAGCGCCAGAATGCCGCCCTCACCACGGTTGTCGGCCCGCAGGACGAATACGAGGTATTTAATCGAAATGACGATGACCAGCGCCCAGAAAATCAGCGACAGCACGCCGAGGATGTGATCCGGTGTCGGCGCGACAGCATGCGGGCCGTAGAAGCATTCTCTGATCGCATAGAGAGGGCTGGTGCCGATGTCGCCGTAAACGACGCCTAGCGTCAGCAGGCAGAGTGTGGCCAGGTAGCGACCGCTGGGAGACGCCCGTTGTGTGGAGACCGTTGCCATGGTTGGGCCTCGAAGAATTCGCACCTGGTGATTGGCGCCAAAGACAAAGCCACAGCGCGCACCGCGTCAGTGGCTTCATCGAGATGCCAGTAGTGCGCGTCCGTTAACGCCGACGGGGTCAGCTGACGCGCTCGGACTCGGAAGTATCCTATGGCGCCAACGCCAATTCGCCCCGGAAGGATATCCCTTCTGGGACGCTGGAGGATTCCGATTGACGCTGCGTTGTGAGCGGGTCGTACTCGCACACTGTTCCGTCAGGCCGACCAGCACACGTTCCTGTTGCTTTCCAAAAGGAGATGTGTCAGCCTCTTTTGGAAACCAAGAGGACGCGACATGCGGCGGAAGAAGGAAGTCCAGCAAGGGACGCTCGCCTTGATGGTGCTGAAGACGCTCGACCTCCTCGGCCCACAGCACGGCTACGGGCTCGCCAAGCGCATCGAACAGATCAGCAAGGATGCGCTTTCGGTGAACCAGGGCACGCTCTACCCGCTGCTCTTGAGGCTCGAGCATGAGGGTGCTATCGCCTCGGAATGGGGACCGTCCGACAACAACCGTCGGGCGCGCTTCTACCGACTGACTGCCGCGGGACGGCGGCAACTACAGGCTGAGACCCGGAGCTGGGAGCAAACGACGGCGCTCATCGCACGCTTCTTCGAGGTGAGAGCGGAGGACGTGCGGTGAAGGCACTGCGACGATTTCTCAATCGGCTGTTTGCGTCTGCCGCGAGGCGGCCTGATGAGGCCCGCTTGAAGGAGGAACTCGAAGCCCACCTCCACATGCAAGCCGCGGAGAACGTCCGCGCAGGCATGTTGCCGGAAGAGGCTCGACGCCAGGCGGTTCTCAAGTTCGGGCCGATTGAAGCGATAAGGACAGCTGCCGCGACGAGCAGAGACTCCCGAGGCTCGATGATTTCCTCCAGGACGTGCGATACACGTTGCGACAGCTCCGGAACTCGCCGGTATTCACCCTGACGGCAACAATTTCTCTGGCAATGGGCATCGGCGCCAACGCCGCAATGTTCACGATTGTCGAGCGATTGCTGCTCCGCCCGCTGTCGGTCTCGAATCCGCACGAACTGGTCTATGTCACCGATGAACGGATCCTGACCCAACCCAGTCCACGCTTCTCCTACCCGTTCTACACCGTGGTCCGCCAGAACACGATTCTGAACGGCGTTGCGGCGCGCTCGGCACTCGGTGTGAACGTCACGGTGGATGGACAGACGCTGAGAGCGAGCGGCGAGCTCGTGTCCGGGAACTATTTCGAGGTCCTGGCCGCGACCACCGACGTAGGGCGGCCGCTCTTCCCAGAGGATGACAGCACGCCCGGCGGGCACCCGGTTGCGGTGATCAGCGGACCTTTCTGGAAACGCGCGTTTGCCTCGGACCCTGCGATTGTCGGCCGAACCGTGCTGGTGAACGGTCAGGTGTTCACGATTGTCGGCGTATCGGCGAACGGCTTCACAGGAACGGATGTCGGCCTGCCGGCGGACATCTGGGTACCGCTGGCCATGCAGCGAGCGGTGGGCCGAAGTCTGATGACCGATGCCCGCACGAACTGGCTTGAGATGATCGGACGACTCCGCACCGGGCAGGGTCGAGAACAGTCCGCGGAAGCACTCAATCGCGATCTTCAGGAGCGCGCATCCGGGCTGCCGCCGCAAGCATCGGTGAGGCTGATGGTGCTCGTGCCTGGTGACAGGGGCAGTTCGCCTGCGCTCGGAGAACGCAAGACCGCGTTGCTGATCACCTTCGCGCTGACCGGGCTCGCGCTGGCACTTGCCGCGGTCAACGTCGCGGGCCTCGCCGCGGTGCGGTCGACGGCGCGCGACAAAGAGATGGCGATACGGCTCGCCATTGGGGCCAGCCGTTCACGCCTCGCCTGCCAGCTGCTCACCGAGGGCCTCGTGCTGGCGGCGCTCGGAGGAGTTGCCGCTCTCCTCATGGTCCCGTGGACGGCTCGAGCGTTGGTCACGGCGTATTCCACACAGCTCGCCAGCGAGCCGACTCTCGATCCGCGCGTTCTCGTCTTCGTCGTGCTCGCGTCAGTGTTGGTCGGTTTCACCGTCGCGGTCGTGCCGATCGTTGCATCGAGGCAGGTCAGATTGACGCCGGGATCGGAGAGCTCCGGCACCAGCGACGCTCGCGCGTCGCGCCGCCTGACAGCGCACGACGCGATCGTGGCGCTTCAGATCGCGATGGCACTGTCGATGCTGATCAGTGCCGGATTGTTGGTGCAAAGTCTTAGAGGCTTCAACTCCGTCGATCCCGGATTCCGCGCCGACAATCTCTTGCTCACATCACTCGACCCCAGGGCCGCAGGCTATGAGTCAAACCGCATCGATGGCTTTTGGCGCGCCGCGCTGGAGCGAATCATGAACATCCAAGGAGTACAGAGTGTCTCCCTCGCCCGAACAGTGCCCTTGGCGTCGGGCCGGCAACGCCAGCCCTGGGTGAATCCAACCTCTGGCGAGAAGGTCGAGATCGACACGAACTTCGTAGGACCGCGGTACTTTCAAACACTGCGCATTCCTCTGCTCAGCGGGCGCGACTTCAACGACGATGATGGAAGAGCCTCGAGGGCCGTGGTGATCGTGAACGAGCGTCTCGCGCAGGCGTTCTGGCCGCAGCAGGACCCGATTGGCAAGGGCGTTCGCGTTCCCGAAGCTGGGACCCCGACGGCGGAAGTCGTCGGCGTCGTCCGCGATGTGAAGCACCGGGATCTCAGAGGCGAAGGGGGCCCGATGTTCTACCGTTCCGTCCTCCAGACACGCTCCACCGATCCGATGGTGTTGCACGTTCGCGCAACCGCGGATCCAGGAACCCTCGTCAGCCCAATCCGCCAGGCGATACAGGACATCGACCGCAACGTTCCTTTGTTTCAGATCACCACGCTCGAGGAACAACTCGCCGCGTCCTTTGCACAGACCCGCCAGACGGCGCTGCTGGCCGGGACGTTCGGCCTACTGGCACTGGTGCTGAGCGTCATCGGCGTTTACGGAGTTACAGCACTCGCCGTGAGCCGGCGGACTCGTGACATCGGCATCCGGATGGCGCTTGGTGCCCAGCCTCATCACATCATCCAGGTGATTGGCACCCGCGTCATCGCACTGATAACCGTGGGTCTCTGTCTTGGACTGCTCGGTTCGTTCGGATTCACCCGAGTAACGGGGACGTTGTTGTTCGGCGTGTCGACCGGCGACGCCGCGACGTTCGCGTCGATGGCCGCGCTGCTCGCACTGATGTCCCTGTTGGCGTTTTTCATCCCCGTGCGAGCCGCGACTCGCCTGGATGCGGTCGCGGCGATCCGACACGAGTAGTTCACGCTTGTACATTTGTGGCTCGTGTCGAATCGACAGCGTGCTCCTCATCCGCCTCCGCTCGCGTTTGGAGTTCAGCGCGCCGCGGGTCGCACTGCTCGTGTTCGCCGCCGTGACGAAGAGCGCGGCCAGAATCGGACGCAGGATGAACCCCATCGCGCCAAAGAACATGAGTCCGCCGAGCGCTTGGTGAGGATCTGCGCTCGGTAAGGCTCGATGCGATCGTAGCCGGGGAGCGCGCGCAACCGGCTGTCGAATTCGCCGGCTGATCGACGAGCTGCCCGAGCACCGCCAGGAGGGGCGCCATCACCAGCAACCGCAGGAGCCGCTTGGCGATTATCGTCGCACCAGAACCCAGACTCCGGCGCGTCCCGTTCGGCACGCCCGGCCATTGCCGCGCCACGAACGGCCGGGCATCTCGATTCGATGTGGCTATCCCAGGACGCGTCGCCCGCCGAGCAGCCCAACGAGGAAGAGCACGATCGCGACCACCAAGAGCACATGGACGAACGAGCCGATGGTATAGATCCCGACGAACCCCAATAGCCACGCGACCAACAGGATGACGGCAATGGTGTACAGCATGTGAATTCTCCGGCGAAGTGTCGACTCCGCGCTTGAATACGAGGGCGACGGAACCCGCCGCCCTCGCACGGACTATCGGTTCGTGAAGCCGATGGCTCCGCGAACCTCGCCCATGCTGTGTCCAATTCTGTGCGATTGGAGCCGCGCCCGCTGTTCAGTTGTGGACACGACTGCGGGCTCTTTCGCCGAATAGCGGTTGAGCAGTGCCATCAGTTTCGCGGCTGCGTCGAACGATACAGCACCTGTCGCGGCCAAGTGGAGTCATGCCTGAACTGTCCCAGTGCGGCCGAGCTGACGCTCGCGTGTCGGTGCTGGTGTGCCACGGGGTCGCGGGATTTCCGGCACCCGGTGGGGGAAATTCGGCGGGCGCTCCACCCTGAGGGTCGGGAAGGGCCGATGGTTCCAGAAGCTCGCCGTGTTGACCTCGCGCGCTCGCGCGCCACGCCGCGGCTCTGGTGAGAGGTTCGCCTTTTGCACGTTCGAAGCGCGTTTACGCTTCTCAGGGGAGGACCAGCCGTGGTCGTCGAAACGCGGCGTTGGTGGCGGTCGGCGTGCACATGGTCACTGGCGATGGCGATCGGCGCGTCCCTGTCGGGTGCCGGCGCCCTCGATCTCGCCCTCCCGAACAAGGCCGACTCGTTCAAGTTTGCGGTCATCGGCGATTTCGGCACCGGCGACCGACCGTCGTTTGAGGTCGCCGCACAGATGGCGGCGCTTCGCGCGCGATTCCCTTTCGAGATCGTGATCACGACCGGCGACAACATCATCGGCGACCAGGACGATCCCTCCGACCTGGCTGAGAAGTTCGAGCGCCCGTTCTTGCCGCTGCTCGACGCGGGGGTTCGGTTCCACGCGTCGCTCGGCAACCACGACAAGCCGGCGAACCTCTTGTACCCGCCCTTCAACATGAACGGCCAGCGGTACTACACGTTTGCGAGGAAGAACGTGCGCTTCTTCGTCCTCGACACGAACCGGCTCGATCGGCCGCAGCTGGCGTGGTTGGAGCAGGCGCTGCGGCGTTCCACGGACGACTGGAAGATCTGCGCCTTCCACCACCCACTGTATTCCAACGGTCTGAAACACGGTCCATCACTCGAGTTACGCGTGATGCTCGAGCCGATTCTTGTCCAGCACGGGGTCGACGCGGTGTTTTCCGGACACGACCACTTCTACGAGCGGCTGAAACCACAGAAGGGCATCCACTACTTCGTGGCCGGCGCTGGTGGGCAACATGAGAGAGACATCCAGCCGAGCGCCGCTACCGCCGCTTCGTTCGATGAGGACCGCAGCTTCATTGCGGTCGAAGTGAGCGGCCATCAGCTGTACTTCCAGGCCGTGTCACGCGGCGGCGCGATCGTCGACGTGGGCACCATCGATCGGCGACCAACGATGTGAGGCCAGGGAGACGGCGATGACACAGCACCTCGCGCCACACAACCGTGTTGATGTCGCTCTTGTCGAGCGCACCGGCGGCACGACACTCGCCCTCCTGGTCGATTACTTCCTCCTGCTACCCATCGGCGTGCTGGTCGCGCTGGCGTGGGCCAACACCGCCGGCGAGAGCTACTTTCGGTTTGCGCATGCCCTGCGGTTCTCCGTCAACGACATCGGAATGGCCTTCTTCGTCGGCATGATCGCCGAGGAAGTGCTGGAAGCCGTGATGCCGGGCGGCGCGCTGTATCGCTGGCGACGCACGCTGCTCCCCTTCGTCGCCGCGATTGGTGGTGTGCTGGGCGCGACGGCGGCGTATCTGTGGTATCTGCAGTCGATCTACGAATTCATGCTTCTGGACGGCTGGCCCGTGGCTGCCGCGCTGGACGTCGCGTTCGCGTACTTCGTCGCCAAGGCGATCTTCCCCCGTCGTCGCGGGCCGGTCGCGTTTCTGCTGGTCCTCGCGATCGTCAGCAATGCGATTGGCATCGTGAGCATCGCGATCGGGTTTCCCGCCGCCGACGGGTATCCCGCCGCCCTGGTCTTGCTGGCCGCGGCCATGCTGCTCGCGGCGTGGCTGCGCTCCGCTCGAAGTGATCGGATCTGGCTGTATCTGGTGACCAGCGGCACGTTGTCATGGCTCGCGTGCTACTGGGGCGGGATCCCACCAGCCCTCGCGCTGGTACCGATCGTCCCATTCCTGCCGCACCGCCCACGCGGCCTGGATCTGTTTGCCGAGGCGCGCCCGACGGCACCTCGGCGTTTCGAACACGTGTTCCGGTATCCGGTGCAGGTCGTGCTGCTGTTCTTTGGCCTCGTCAACGGGGGCGTGGTCCTGACGGGTGAGATGCCCGGAGCGTGGGCGGTGCTGACGGCGGCGCTCATCGGCCGGCCGATCGGGATCCTCGTGTCGGTGGCGCTCGCCATGGCGGCAGGCTTGCGTCTCCCTGCCCATCTCCGGTGGCCCGAGCTGATCGTCGTGTCGCTCGCCGCATCGGCGGGATTTACCTTCGCACTGTTCTTCGCCACGTCTGTGATGCCGCCCGGACCGCTGCTCGGCGAACTCAAGCTCGGTGCGCTTGCCACCGCCGTCGGCGCGGTGGTGGCATTGGCAGCGGCGCGGCTCCTGCACGTCGGCCGCTTCACGACGAAGCCGGCCGGCCGCATCGCATAATGGCACTTGAGCCTGACCCGCCTCGAGTGGCGACACTGAGCGCCGATTGAGAGGCACGATCAACACCACATCAATACCCTGTCGGTCACGCCGGGTAGAGAGATAGAATCTGGTCCACTGCTCGCGTCGGGAACGCAGCTAAAGAGGTGCTGATGAATCACACCGTGGGCGTTTGGATCGACCACAGGCGCGCGGTCATCGTGTCTGTATCAGCGGGTCGCGCCACCACGAAGAGCTTGGAATCTGAAGTCGGATCGCATCCTCGTTATTCCGGGCAGCAGGATGACGGAGGCGAGAAGAAATACGAGGAACGGCACCGCGAGCGCCTTGAGCAGTACTACGATGACGTCATCAGTCAGCTGGGACAACCCGAGGCGCTTCTGATCTTCGGGCCCGGCGAGGCGAAGCTGGAACTCAAGGAGCGTCTCAGCCGATCCAAGACGTTTTCCGAACGCACGATCGATATGGAAACCGCTGACAAACTCACGGATCCGCAGATTGTGGCGAGAGTGAAGGAGCACTTCCGGATCGATCGCTAGCCGCGCCCGCGGCGCCGGTTCGTCTTGACCATCGTCCTTGCCATCCGCATCTTGGCCGCCTGACTGTCCGCAATATTCGCGCCCGGATCGGTCCGCATCGGCTTACGATGTTTCTTGCCCGGCGCGTCGACCACGCCGCCGCTTCGCCCTTTCGTTTTGCCGCGTGCCGGCGTGGCGGCCTGGTTTCTCTTCGAGCCCTTGGTCGCGCCGCCCGCGAGTTGCTCGAGCAGCTCGGTCGCGCTGTCACGCACACTGGCGATTTGCCTGGTCAGCGCCTCGCGGTCCAGCCAGCCTTCCGCCTTCGCTTGAAAGGTCCCGGCGATTCGCCCGAGCTGCTCGGCAAACGCCACCACTCGCTGCTCCATCGCGTCGGCCGTGGTCGTGCCACCGTTCGCTCGTGTTGTTTCGTTGTCGCGCTTCGCCATGCGAACTCCTTCCCGCGTTCAGCCGCCCGATGAGTGTACCGCAGCTGACAGTGCGGCGTCCGTCCAGCGGGGGCTGAGAAACCAGGCTCCTCGTCTGGTTCACCGAACGACTTCGAAGTGCGCCATCATGCCGGCCGCGTGGTGCTCGAGGACGTGGCAGTGGTACCCGTCGAGCTGAGATCGTTTTCCTCTGAGTCAACTGAGAGTGGCAAGTGTGCAGCAGAGGAATACGATCTTCACCCACACCCCGCGCGCGGCCCTGAACTTGAATACAGATCACAAGGAGACTCGGATGACCATCCCTACATCAGCGCGCCGGACGAGGTGAAAAGCATGAAACAAGACCTGACGAAACTCTACGACCACATCGACGACATCGAGATCGCCATGATGACCACGCGGCGGGAAGACGGGCATCTGCAGTCACGCGCGATGGCGACTCAGAAGCGGGTGGAAGGAGCAGACCTCTGGTTCGTCACCAACGACGGAACGCAGAAGCTGCGGGACCTCGCCGTGGATCCGCATATCAACTTGTCGTACTACAAGGACCGGACGCGCGAGTGGGTTTCAGTGTCGGGGATCGCGGCCATCATGCGCGACCGTCGGAAGATCCACGAGCTCTACGCGCCCGACTGGAGGGCGTGGTTCCCGGACGAGGGCGATCCCCGTCACGGAACGAAAGACGACCCGCGCCTGGTCCTCATTGGCGTCGACGTGCACGCGGCGGTGTTCCTCGAAGTGAACAAGCCGCAGCCAGTGGTCCTATTCGAGGTGATCAAGGGCTGGGTCACCGGCACGGCGCCCGACATCGGGGAGATGCATCACATTCAGAAGTAGGCGATGCCTTTTTGCTCCCATGGCCTCCGACAGGTCAAATCCCAGGTAAGACCGCCGGCGCGCCGGTCGTGCCGGACTTCAAATCAGGTCGTCGTCGGCGGGTGACGCGCGCGGATGTAGTAGCACGCGGCAAAAAATGTCGTGGGGAACACGATCTGCGAAACGCGGTCGACAACCGACTCGGAGCCGCCGAGCATTCCCCCAACCACCTGGGTCATGATGCTCACGCCCAGCGCGGGCAGTAAAGCGATCCCAACCATCCGAAAGTACGATTTGTCGTATCGACGGCGCGTCTTGAGTGGAAAGCGCATTGTGCCCTCCGTTCTTACAGAAGTCGTGGTCGGTCGGGTGTCACCGCCAAGCACCAGGCGAGCGATCGCAGCGATTGGCGCCCAGCGCGAAGCGCGTTTGCTCGGCGGGTCAGCAATCGAGTCGAGTTCCGCCACCATCCCCCGCTCTTCGCGTGGGTAGGGCTCGCCGGATGCGCGTCATTGGATTGCCGAGTATTCACGGCCGCCTAATGAATAGTAACCCGCAAAGGCGGGTCGCGCCCGAGCATGTCTCCTCTCCCTTCTCGCCAGGATTGGCGGCAGGAGAGGAGACCCCGATTATGCCGACCTCACAAGACGCAACCGTCGTCCCGGGCGGTAGTAAGCTGTCGGAACACAGTGAAAGGATTCAATGGATAGACGGAGCTTCCTAAACATGGCCGGGGCCGCTGTCGTCGTGGCTGCAGCACCGCGAACCGCCTCACCGCAAACAGCATCGCCGAAGGCCCGCTTCAGGACTGGCCTCGTCGCCTATTCCTATCGCCAGGCCCTCCAGTCGAAAGCGATGACCTACGAGGATCTGATTAACGTCGCGGTCGACACCGGGACCGACGGCATTGACATGACCGTCTACTGGCTGCCGAGCACGGAGGCCGACTACCTGCGGTCGCTGCGGCATCGTGCCTACCGGAATCGCGTCGAGATCTACAGCATCGGCACTCGCGTGCAGCTCGCCCAGCCGACGCCCGATCTGCAAGCGAAGCAGCTGGCCGACCTGCGGAACTGGGTCGAGGTGGCGCAGCGCGTCGGCGCGACGCACATCCGCGTCTTCGGCGGACAGAAGCCGGCCGGCGCGACGCTCGAGCAGGCGGTCGGATTCGCCGGCGAGACGCTGAAACGCGGAGCAGAAATCGCCGGCGCCAACGGCATCCTGCTCGGCGTCGAAGACGACGGAGGCATCACCGATTTTGCCAAGGAGACGATCGAGATCGTGCAGCGCGCCGACTCTCCGTACGCCGGGATGAACCTCGACACCGGCAATTTCCGTCCGCCGAAGGTCTACGAGCAGATCGAGATGTCGATCCCGCACGCGGTCAGCACCCATATCAAGACCGAAGTCGCGAACGACGATGGCAAGACTCGCTCGCCTGCTGACTGGGACCGGACCTTCAAGATGTTCGCAGCGCACGGATACCGCGGATACATGGGGCTCGAGTACGGGGGAACCGCAGATCCGCAGACGACGATACCCGCACAGCTGCGCCGGCTGAAGGAGATGGCGCAGAAATATTCAGCCTGACCTTATGTTCCTCACCAGAGTCCGCGCGTGGCCTCCTGGCGTGCAGTGAACTGCTGATCCACGATCCAATAGCCGCTCGGTCGAGGGATCGGACGGCCATTCGGGGGCGTGCGTCCCCGAACATTGCCGTTCCACATCCGGACGGCTGGCGTGGCCGATCGAGCCTCGTGGGCCGTTTCCTGTGCCTCCGCAACGTGGTACACCTCATGCCTGCTCAGCACGCACACTGGAGGGCCGCGATGCTCGAAGATCTCGCCCGAGACCTCATTTACGGCGTCCGAATTGCGCGTCGGAACCTTGGCTTCACGACTGCCGCGGTGCTGACCCTTGCCCTCGGGATCGGCGCCACCACCGCGACGTTCACCGTCGCCGACGCCATCGTCTTCCGACCGCTGCCGTACGAAGCGCCCGAGCGGCTGGTGAAGATTTGGGGACGCTCGTCGGCCCACCCGACCGACAACATGGCGCTACTCGATTTCACCCGCATCAAAGACCTGACGGCACTCTTTGAGCGTGTGGGCGCCGATGACGGAAGCGGCTTCCAAGTCGAGGTTGGCGAGGCGCGACACGTTGCCAACGGCGCGCTGATCACGTCGGAGTGGCTGTCGACTCTTGGCGTGCACCCGGCCCTCGGCCGTGGGTTCCTGCCGGACGAATTTCAGGCGTCGAGAGACGACGTCGTGATCCTGACGCATGTGTACTGGCAACGTCGGTTTGGCGCCGATCCCGAGGTGATCGGACGCGCGGTGCGCATCGACGGCAGGCCCTGCACCATCGTCGGTGTGCTGCCGCCGAACGTCCTGCGCTACGGCGCCGACTTTCTTGTGCCGCTCGTACTCGACACGTATCCGTCCTCGCGCGAGTACCGCAACCTCGACGTGGTGGCCCGGCTTCGTCCCGAGGCGACGATCGCTTCGGCGCAGGCCGCCCTCGATGTGCTCGGCCGGCAACTCGAACTCGCCTACTCGTCGCCGAACGTGAACCAGCGGTTCTCGGTAGCGCTGCTCGATAAGAACTATGCGTCGATCGGTCCGGGTGCAACACAGAGCTTCATGTTGATGCTCGGCGCCGTCGTGCTGGTCCTGCTGATTGCGTGCGTCAACGTCGCGAATCTCCTGCTGGCACGCGCGACGGCCCGTGAGCGGGAGTGCATCGTCCGCTCCGCGCTCGGCGCGAGCCGCGGGCGGCTGGCGCGGCAACTGGCGATCGAAAATTTCCTGCTGTTCTTGGCCGGCGGCGGTTTGGGATGCTTGTTTGCGTGGTGGAGCTTGGATCTGATGACTGCGCTCGGGGTCTCAGGCGGTTATGTGCCCGAGCGACTGGTCGTGTCGCTCGATGCGCGAGTGCTCGCCTTCGCCATGTTCGTCACGCTGGCCACGGCCGCGATCTTCGGCCTCGCTCCCGCGCTGCGTGGGTCTGCAGTCAGCGTCAGCGAGGGACTGAAGGACGCCAGCCAGACCGAACGAGGCGGTTCGTCGCGCGGCCGCGCGCGGCGCGTCCTCATCGTCGCCGAGCTTGCCCTCTCTGTCGTACTGCTGGTCGGATGCGGCCTGATCGTGCGCAGCCTGTTGGGACTCTACGCGAACGTCAACGGCTTCGTACCAGACAGGCTGCTCGAGACGGGATCGGACGCCGGGCGGGAGTTCGGGCCAGCGCTGGCCAAGTGGCGCGCCGCGCTCGAGCGTGCCCGCGGGATTCCCGGCGTCGAATCGGCCGCCTTGTCCTCACGCCCGCCGATGCACGGGGGGCGGCTCCAGTCATTCAGCATCAGTGGGCGCCCGCCGGTCGACCTCTCCCTGGAACCGCGCGCCGGCGACATTCTGATCAGTCCGGACTACTTCCGGACGATGGGCATTCCGCTCCTCAAAGGGCGGGAGTTCACGGACCTGGACACGCACACCTCGACCCCGGTGGTCGTCATCAGCGAGACGCTCGCCCGGCAGCAGTTCCAGACCGAGGATCCTATTGGCCGCAGGATTCGCATCAACGAGCGATCGCCGATGAGCTGTTGTCTCACGGCTGCCCCGGTCGACGGCACGTGGCGCGAAATCGTCGGGGTGGTCGGCGACATCCGGCAGGCGAATTTGGACGAGGCACCCGCCGCGACAATCTACCGCCCGTATGGCCAGATCTTCGAACACGACATGTTCCTGATGATCCGGACGCGGACCGATCGAGACACACCCCGGGTGGCCGCCGCGCTCACACCGGTGCTCCGCGGCGCCGATCCCACGATGGACTGGTGGCCTGTTCAACCGATGCGCCAGAGCATTGCGGAGTCTGGCGCGGTTCGAACGCGGCGGTTCGTCGTCCAGCTTCTCGCCGGCTTCGCGGCCCTGGCGCTGATGCTGGCGGCGGTGGGGCTGTACGGCGTGATGGCGTACCTCGTCATCGAGCGCCGACACGAAATCGCCGTGCGAATGGCTCTCGGCGCAACGCCGCCGATCGTCCTCAAGCAGATTCTCGCCGAAGCGGGCCGTGTGTTGTTGATAGGACTCGTGGCCGGCGCGATCGTCACACGATGGCTCACGAGGTGGATCGCTTCGTTGCTCTTCGGGGTGACGGCAACGGACCTCGCCACACATGTAGTGGTGTTCGCAGTGCTGGGCACGGTCGCGTTGCTCGCCAGCTACCTGCCGGCGCGGCGTGCCGCGCTGACCGACCCGATGGTCGCCCTTCGAGAATAAGGAGCAGACAAAAATC
>JBAROV010000213.1:0-2283 GCA_049642465.1 Vicinamibacterales bacterium | reverse complement strand
TCAACCCTGCGCCGGACTTCGAGCGGGACCGGATAACCGATTTCTACTTCCGGCACGTTGTCGAGAAGATGTCGCAGCTCGTGCTCGATCGAGCGCTCAACGGTCAGCCATCGCAGTCGTGGCCGCGTTGGGAGGAGATGCTCGGCGTCGGTCCTTCGTCCGGCTTCGTTGGCGCCCCCGCGATTGGCTGATGGATGCACGAGACGCGTGGCATGAATTGCTTCGCAAGAGCGGCGCCGACTCGCCAGCGGCGTGTGAGTCGCTTGCGGCGGCGATGCGAGGGCGACGGCTGACGTTTGGCGACCGCATTCATTGCCCGTTCCTGAGGCCATTCTTTCTTTCTGCCGCGGACGAGGCGCGCATTCGAAATGCCTCGGAGACACTTGCAGCGCTCGGGGAACGCGTGGCACGCCTCGCCATCGAATCGCCGCGCCTGATTCAGGCTCTCGGCGTGACCGGGGCGGAAGAGCGGCTGATTAGAATCGATCCCGGCTACGCGACGGCGAGTACCGCTTCGCGGCTCGACGCCTTCCTGCTGCCCGATTCGCTCCGCTTCGCCGAATACAACGCTGAATCGCCCGCAGGCCCCGCGTATACGGAGCGGCTCTGCCAGTTGTTCGACGCGCTTCCGGTAATGGCGCGCTTCAAAGAGACTCATTCGGTCCGGTTTCATCGCACGATTCAGCCGCTGCTCGACGCGCTCCTGGCAAGTTACCGCGAATGGGGCGGGCGGCGTTCGCCACCGTCAATTGCCATCGTGGACTGGCGCGATGTGCCGACGTGGTCGGAGTTCGAGATCATCCGCGATGCGTTCGTCGATGCGGGCGTTCCGACCGTCGTCTACGATCCGCGCGAGCTGACGTTCGAGCGAGGCGTGCTGTTCGCCAACGGCGAGCAGATCGATCTGGTCTACCGCCGGGTGCTGTTGAACGATATCGTGGCGCGTCCCTCGGAATGTGCGCCGCTCGTCGAGGCCTACGCTGCACGCGCCGTCTGCGTCGCCAACACGTTCCGCTGCAAGCTGCCGCACAAGAAAGCTTTTTTTGCGTTGCTGACCGATCCGGAACACGCCGGACTGTTTTCACAATCCGAACGCGCCGTCATCAGCGCGCATGTGCCGTGGACGAGAGTCGTTGCCGATGCGACGACGGTGAAAAACGGAACACCACGTTCGCTGTTGGACATCGCACGACGAGATCGTGAAGACCTCGTACTGAAACCCAATGACGAGTACGGGGGGAAGGGTGTGGTGCTCGGATGGGAGTCGCCTGCCGGAGAGTGGGATGCAGCGCTGGAGGCGGCACTCCTCGATCCACCGGGATCATGGGTCGTGCAGGAGCGCATCGCCGTCAGACGTGAAGTCTTTCCGCAATTCGACAAGGATGGCACCGTGACGATGAGAGAGATGCTCGTCGATCTGGCGCCGTATTTGTTCCGCGGCCGAATGAGCGGCTATCTGACCCGACTGAGCGCCACCGGGCTCGCGAACGTGACATCCGGTGGCGGCCAGGTCCCGCCCTTTGTCGTCGATTGATCCCCGTCCTCCCGTCCTCCCGTCCTCCCGAAATCGTTACAATTATTCGATGTATTTCGGCCCCGCTTCAGCGGATCTCCTTCCTGGCGCGCGCAATGCGATCGAGACGTGTCTGGCAGTCGGGCCAGACGAGCGCGTCGCATTGATCGCCGACGAGGCGAGCCGTGCCGTCGCCGCCAGCCTCGAACACGCGCTGGCCGAGTCGAATGCCACAGCCGCGTGTTTGCTGATCGAGAGCGTGACGGTCAGACCGATGAGGGTTGCGCCTCGCGAAGTTACGGCCGCCCTCGAGCGGGCTGACGTCGGGATCCTCTGCGTGCAGCCGCACGAAGGTGAACTGGCCGCGCGCATGGCGATCGTCGGCACGATAGAACGCAGGCGCATCAGGTACGCCCATATGGTTGGCGTGACGCCGCGCATCATGCGCGAAGGCATGCGCGCCGATTATCGGTTGGTCGATCGGTTGAGCCAGGAGTTGTGCGAGCGGATGGAGTCCGCACACGCGTTGTCCGTTCGGACTCCCGGCGGCACTGCGTTTACAGCGCGATTCGATCGGTCGCTTGCCTGGGTCAAAACGAGCGGGCTCATCAACCCGCGGTATTGGTCGAATCTCCCGGCAGGCGAGGTGTTCACGACGCCTGCCTCGGTGGACGGCGTTTTCGTGTGCGATGGCACCGCCGGCGATTACTTCAACGCCAAATACGGCTCACTGGATGAAACGCCGTTGGTTCTCGAAATCCGCGACGGGC
>JBAROV010000200.1:0-24252 GCA_049642465.1 Vicinamibacterales bacterium | reverse complement strand
GGGTTACCGCGAGGGGTATTGGGATGCCGCGCGGTACTACCGACGTGACGATCGTCGCTATCGCCCGCGTCGCCTCGGCCGCAACGACTACATCTACCGCGGCTCGGACAACCGCTACTACTGCCGGCGCGACGATGGCACCACTGGCTTGATCATTGGTGGTATCAGCGGCGGCGTGCTCGGCCACATCATCGCCCCCGGCGGATCGAAAACGCTCGGCACGATCATCGGTGCCGGCGCTGGTGCGCTGATTGGCAGAGCCATCGACGATGGCGATATCGTCTGCCGGTGACGGATCCCTTCTCTGATGACCGGCCGCGCCGTCACGTTCCTCCGACCACTGTCTCGGGAGGCTGGGCATTGAGGCAAAGGGAACGATAAGCGACACGCACTAACAGCCAGACCATGTAATAAAAGAGGGGTCCGACAATCAGTGTGATCCAGCGAAGATCCCGCAGGCCTCCGAGACGTAGCGGGAGATCGAGTACGGGGCCGGCGACGATCCCTGCGGCAACCCCGAGAATTGCACCCCACAGCGGCAATCGGCGCGGAACCCAGTGCGCTGGGGACAGCATCGCCCACAGGCCCCATGCCAGTGGAACGAAGCACCACGCGGTCGTCAGCACACGCGCATCAGCCGGCGACCAGCGGGGCGGGAGCAGGCTTACGAGTGCCCCAGCGGCGACAACCACAGAAGCAACTGAGGACGCGGACGCGAATCGCCTAAGCATCGTCCACCTCCGTAGGGTGCACATGTTATCGGATGAAGTTCAGATCCTCCGGCAATATGCCAACGATCGGAAACTCGAAGTAGCGAGCGGGCGCCGGGTGGCTGACTACCGCGCCGTCCGTGACGAAGAAGGTCGCGTCCAGCTGCAGATACTCCGGCGCGATCGAAGCGATGTTGAAGCCGTGCGGGTTTCGCGGCAGAGATGGGAAATCAAGTCGCGCAAGGTCGTGGCGATAGTACATCGTCCGATCTGCCAGAGCACCGGCGCGTAGGATGGCTGTCGTCGTAGGGTTGGGGGCGGTCTCGTCCCCCTTGAAAACCACGCAGAGTACGCTCTTGGCCGGCGCGTCTCGCAACGGGGCCTTTCGGACGTGCGGCGCATAGGCTACCGGGCTCCCCGCATGGGAGACCCATTCGTAGCGCTCGAGTATCTCCTGGAGCGCCAGGGCTCCTGTGACGCGATTGCTGACCGGCGACTGGATTACCCGTGTCGCACCGTCCTCCAGTTGAACCGTCAGAGGGATGCCATTCCTGAGGGGCCAGTTCTCATCGAAGGCTGGCGGGTCGGCGGGAAGGCCGGCGAAGACGCTTATCCCCGGGAAGTTGAGCGGCGACGGCTGCCGTGACGCGAGGATCGCGGCGGCGGTCCGCCTGATGGCCGGTCCCCGCAGCGCAAACCACACCGGGTCCCCTTGTGCCTTGAGCACCGCCGCCCGTACATCTGGCTCGACCCCGAGAAAAACTGTCCCGTAACCGCCACTCCAGGACGACCCGTCGAAGTAGATCCGCGAGGGGTCCAGATCGTGACGCCCGTCGCCGTCGGCGTCGATCCCTACCTCGATTACGCGCACGAGCTGCATCAAGTCAGCGGCCGTCTGCCGAAACGCATCGGAATAATGCACGATGCCTCGCGGCGGGGCAGGGACGCCCCCCTCGTTGGCCGCGATCAGACCATCGCGCGGGCCCTGATCGATGCCACGACCTCCCGCGGAGAACGTAACGGACGCGCCCTCAGTCGTGTTGACGGTCAGCGTGCCGAGCCGGCCGAAACCGGCTCCCACTGCGCTGGTCGTGACGATCGCAATGCCTTGCGCCGCCAGAGCGCTCACGAGCTCATCACGATTACGGGATCCCGGAGCGGCTGCGGGGAAAAACCCAGGGTTCTTGCTGCCGTTGATGCCGTGGCCGACGATCGCGATCGGCCAGCCGTTCGGTGGCACGGGGCCAGACGGCAGATACAAGTTGAAGTAAATCTCGTTGATTCGCTTCACAGCCGGCTCTCCGGTGCGCGTCCCGACCGGCGGGATGTACTCCCCGGGATGGACCACGTAATCCGGCGACTGGTACTTGCCGAACGCAACGATGCCAATGGCCCCCTCGAAGAGGCGGATCTCTGAAAGGTCCAGGGTCCGGAGTGTGAACCCCGGCGGCGCATCCTGTGTCTGCTGGTTCCACCGGATGCTCGTTATCCCATCCAGGCTGAATACGGTTCGCTCGCCGGAGGATCCCAGCAGGAAGTCGGCCGGCTCGGGCGTCGCCGCGTGGATCTGATCGCGGATCTTTTCCAGAACCGCTGTCGCGCTCTGTGTGGTGAGCACGCTGGCTGTGACGACCTGCCCTTTGGGAACGATTCCGTGCATGTCGAGCTCCGTCAAAGCGCCGCGCAGAACCGCGCGGTAGGCATCCAGATCCGGATCGCCGGTCGATGCGCGGACGTCGTCATCGACGAAGCGGAGAAACTCCTTTGCCGCTTTGATGTCCTTGTCGTTCTCGCCGAGTACGCGCTTGGTCACCACCAGCAGGTAGCGCGTGTGCTGATCGAGCAGCTTGTCCGATTCCACGTGCAGCGTTTTGGTGGACGGGTCCCAGACGACCTGGTCGATGCCGACCCGAGTGCCCCACGGCATGCCATCGTAATCCTGCACCGTGTTCCCGAGGCTGACCAGGAACACGGCTTCGCTGTTGACCGTGTCTGGACTGATCTGGCCACTGAAGGGAATGGACAGGCGCGGCTGGAGATTGAAGCCGTCCAGCTCGTTGATGACGTCGAGGTCCTCACAATCGGAGACAAACACCTGGCAGTCGGGCTTCGGTAGCGACACGCGCAGGCCGGTATTCTGCGTGGCGTCACGGACCGTGAACCAATCACTCGGGAACGGACCGTCGCCGGGCGAATTCAGGCCGAAGAGTGCGACGACTTGAGACTCTCGACCTGCGATTGAGGGCCCGAGCATAATTGAGGAAGCAATCACGAAGGCAACGAAGACATGACGGGTCATGACAGGCCTCACTCGGCGCGGATGAGCGACGCCAAGAGACTGGCGCGCTGATGCGCCCTCTCTCCACTATCCTCGTCGGGCAGACGAAAGAAAATTGACGGCATCTTGACTCGTTCTTGAATTCAGCCTGCCGCGCATCCAATTGAGCGCACCCGCTTTGGCTGCGATTGACTCCCAGGAGTTGTGGGTTTAGGCTCCAGTCCCGACCGCCATTGGAAGCGGCAACGTGCCCAGAACCGTCCGATTCGGCGCCTTTGAGGTCGACCTCGCAGCCGGGCAGCTTCACAAGCGAGGAGTGCGCATCGGCCTGCGCGAACAGTCCTTCCAGGTCCTGGCGCTGCTGCTCGAACAGCCAGGCGAAGTGGTCACACGGAAGGAGTTGCAGCACCGGCTCTGGCCGGCGGACGTCTTCGTAGATTTTCAGAACAACCTGAATACCGCGGTGGCGCGCTTGCGCGAGGCCCTCGGCGACTCGGCGGAGAAACCACGTTTCATCCAGACGCTACCAAAGCACGGGTACCGGTTCATCGCAGCCGTTTCCGAGCACCGGTTCTCCGCCAAACAGACGTCGTTGTCGCCAACCAGACTCGTGGTGCTTCCTTTCCTCAATCTGAGCGGCGATCCGGCGCAGGACTACTTCAGCGATGCGATGACCGATGAGATCATCACCGAACTCGCGGGATTGGCGCCGGAGGCTCTGAGCGTGATCGCTCGGACGACCGCGTTTCGCTACAAGGGCAGCCGCAAAGACATTACGCGGATTGGCCACGAGCTCGACGTCGAGTACGTCGTCGAGGGTGGCGTTCGCCACGTCGATGACGGGGTAGCGCTGACGGTGCAGCTCGTCCGCGCGAGTAACCAGACGCACGTGTTCGCCAGGCTCTACCAGGCGGAGTTACATGACATCTTCAGGATCGAGAGCTGCGTCGCTCGAGACATCGCAGCACACATCGACAACCTACACATCACACAGGCGCTTCGGACGAGGCAGGCCGGGGATGCGATGGTCAGACAACCACCCACGCAGAACCTCGGCGCCTATGACGCATATCTGCAGGGCAGATCCCGCATGGCCGCCGGAACGCCGGAGGCGTTCGCGAAAGCGCGACAGCACTTCGAGGAGGCAATCTCGCGAGATCCTGGGTTCGCTCTCGGGTACGACGGGCTGGCGGAGATTTATTGGTACCTCGCGTACTTCGGTTTCATGTCACCGAGAGAGGCGTTCTCGACAGGCGTTCTGTACGCGATTCGCGCATTGGAAATCGACAACTCCCTCGGCGAAACGCATGCGCTGCTCGGTCTGTACCACAAGCAGCTCGCCTACGACTGGCCGGAGGTCGAGAGGGAAATGGCGCGCGCCCTGGAGTTGAGTCCCGCTTCGCCCATCGTCAGGGAGCGGTATGCGTTCAACGCTCTTATTCCGTTCGGACGCCTCGAAGAAGCGGTGGCGCAGCTCGAGCTCGCTCTCCTCTGGGATCCGCAGTCAGTCGGTCTGCGAAGCCATCTCGGGGCGGTGCTGCTGTTGTGGCGTCGCTACGACCGAGCCATGGAGCAGGCGCGACGGATACTGGAGCTCGAACCCTGCGCCTACTGGGGTCGGGCGTTGATCGCATCCTGTTATCGAGATCAGAGGGTTTTCGACAAGGCGATCCCCGCCTACCGAGAGGCAGTCGAACTTTCGGGCGGTGCGTCATCGATGCTGGGATGGTTCGGCCTGTCGTTGGCCCTGGCAGGAGAGGCCGCCGAGGCGCGCATCGTGATGGAGCGCCTTCGCGAGCGGGCGACACATTCATACGTGCCGCCCACGAGTTTTGCGTGGATCCATCTCGGCCTCGGAGAGATCGATCGCGCCTTTGAATGGCTCGATCGCGCGGTCGAGGGTCGCGATCAGTTCATCATGCCGATCAAGAGCTATTGGTTCTTCGATCCGATTCGGTCAGATCCACGTTTTGCCGCGCTACTGCGCAAGATGCGTCTCGCCCCAGCGTGATCCAGGCGAGGGTTGTTCCCGTGCGCGAAGCTGAAGGTCTGTGCTACTCCGCTCGAAGCGCGAGCACCGGATCGATCCTCGACGCGCGGCGCGACGGGATGTAGCTGGCGACGAACGCGACAAACAGCATCAGCAGCGCGACGCCCGAAAAGGTGAGCGGATCGCTCGCGCCCACTCCGAACAGAAACGCTGACAGCGCCCGCGCTGCCGCCGCCGCGCCGGCGAGCCCGATGGCGATCCCGGCGAGCGCCAGACCGATCCCTTCTCTGATGACCGGCACGATCACTTGTCGAGGCGCGGCACCGAGCGCCACGCGGATGCCGATCTCGCGCGTTCGCTCGGTGACCGTGAAGCTAATCAATCCGTAGACGCCGATGGCGGCGAGCGCCAGCGCGAGCACCGCGAAGACGCCAATCAGCATCGCGCGAAATCGCGGCTGGTCCACATTGCGCTCGAACTCCGCCTGCAACGACGTGATACGGCCCAGCGGCAGATCCGGATCGATGGCGGCCAGCTGGGACTTGACGAGCGCCGTGACCGCTGCCTGCGGCAGCGAGCTGCGAACTGCCACGCTCGTGACCGGCAGCGCGAACTGCGCGTACGGCAGGAATAGCAGCGGCGGCGCCTCGACCCTCAAACCCAGCTGACGGACATCGCCAACGAGCCCGACCACGGTGAACCAGGGATTGGTCTCGTCCTCGTCGAAGCGCAGCCGCCTGCCGATGGGATCCTGTCCCGGCCAGTACCTGCGGGCCATCGAGGCGCTGACGACCGCGACCGGCGGCGCGGTCTCGACGTCGCGCTCCTCGAACGTGCGACCCGCCAGCAGGGGAATGCCCATGGCGGCGAAGTAGCCGCCGGATACCGCGGCAAGGTGCGCGAACGGACGATCGGCGCGTGTTGCGGAGGGACTCCCCTCGATGAAGAAAGTCCCGCTGGCGTTTCTCGCGTTGAAGGGTCCTGGAAAACCGACGCCCACCGCCTGCAGCTCCGGCCGTGCCAGAAGGCCGTCGAGCAGGCGCCGGTACAGCCGTGTCTGGTCGGCGCCTTTTGGATAGCGGGACTGCGGGAGCATGAGATAACTGATCGTCACGTCTTCCGGGTCGAAGCCGGCATCCACGCGCTGGAGTCGAAGAAAACTGTTGGCCAGGAGGCCTGCGCCTGCAAGCAGGACAAGCGTCAGAGCAATTTCCGCGACGACCAGCGCCGATCGGCCGCGCGGGCGTGATCCGCCGCGCGTCCCCGCCTCTTTGATCGCGTGCACGGCCCTGGTCCGCGACGCCTGCAGCGCGGGCAGGATGCCGAACAGGATGCCGCTGCCGACCGATGCGACGAGTGTGACGACCATCACGGTCGTGTCGAGCGTGATGGCATCGATCCGCGGCACTCCACTTGGCAGGATTCGCACGAGCAGCGCGACGAGCCATGAGGCGACGAGCAAACCAGCCAGCCCGCCGCAGACGCCGACGATCAAGCTCTCCGCCAGCAGCTGACGAATCAGTTGAACGCGGCTGGCGCCAAGCGCCGTTCGAATCGCGAGATCGCGCCGGCGTCCCGTCGCCCGTGCAATCAACAGGCTCGACACGTTCGCGCACGCGATGAGCAGCACGAGGCCGACGGCCGCCTGGATCATGAGCAGCGCGTCGCGCACGCCGCCGACAAGGCTGTCGCGGATCGGCAGGGCGCGGAGATCGCGTCCACCGCTGGTCTGCGGGTGCTCCTGCTGGATTGACACCGCGATCGCGTGGAGATCCTGCTGCGCCGTGGCAAGCGAGACCGCTGGCTTCAGGCGCGCCACCGATTCGAAATACTGCACGTCGCGGTTGGTCAGCGGATCCTTCAGATCGACGGGCGCCGGGGGCACAGCCAACGGCGAGAGCATCCAGAGCCTGGCTCGCGACGGGAAGGCGAAGCCCGCGGGCATCACGGCCGCGACCGTGTACGACTCGCCATCGATTCGTACGGTGCGGCCCACGGCGGGGGTGCCCACGGCGAACAGCTGCTGCGCGGCATCGTGGCCGATCACGACGAGCGCCTGCCCGGCGGACTTGTCGGCAGCGGAGAATGCACGGCCCTGCTCGGTTGGCGCAGCCAGGACGTCGAAAAAGTCGGGCGTGACCCATGCCGCTTCGAGCAGGATCGGATTTCCCGCCGTCGCGGCGACTCCGACCATCACGTTCCGGAATCCGGCGAGCGCCGCGAGCGTGCGGTTGCGCTGGCGAAGATCCATGAAATCGCCCGCCGAGTGATTGCCGTCTTTTTCCTGTTGCGTGGCCGTGATCACCTTCACGACACGTTCTTCATCCGGGAACGGCAGGGGCCTCAGAAGCACACCGTTCACGACGCTGAAAATGGCGCTGTTCGCGGCAATGCCGAGCGCGATGGTCGCGACCGCGATCGCGAAAAAACCCGGCGACCGCAGCAGCGTTCTGGCCGCGTACTTGAAGGTGAACATCTCGCCCGGTCACACTAGCGAACCGGCTGCCAGCAGGCCGCGCTGCTGAAAGCCGCACCGATCGTGCAACTTAGAGCGATCCGGATCCGCCGGCAACCCCGAAAGTGTTCGGTGGCGGGACCACACGTTCCGCATCCGGACGATGGTCGGCCGACGCGGCCGGCAGACGACCTGGTTCAGAGAGGCGCAGTCGTCTTCCGCGTCAACGCGGTCCTGAGAATGTTCAGCAGCCGTGCATACCGCGCGTCGTCACGGCTGAACCTTGCGTTGTATTCCTCTTCGGTCAGCTTCTGTGCGTCCCAGTTGCTGTCGAAAGCGACCGGTGGGGCGCCCTCTATCGACGTGCTGTCGAAGCCTTCGTTCTCGATGACCTCTCGCTTGAGTCCGTCCGCCTGCATATCGATGACAAAGAAGTGGCCCTTGCGGTCCGCAACGCTCTGGAGATCGACGTAGGCCTCCATGTAATCGCCCGCAGCGATCTTCTTGTCGAGCAGCGGTGGAACCGAGTAGGGTGCGCTGACGACCAGCAGCTGGGATCCCGGCATGTAGAGGGCAGCGACGTACCGATTCGGTCCTGCCGGATCGCGGACGGCCAGCGCCTCCAGCTTCAGCTGGTCCAGCAACACCCTGAGCGCGGCGGCTGAAGTGGCCGACTGCGACTCGGGATCGGTCGCCGACAACGGCGCAACCTGCACGGTTGTTAGACACACGACTGCTGCGAGGATGACGAGCCGCTTCATAGGTTCCTCCGCCACGCCGACTGTGCCGCAATCGTGCCAGCGGTGCGGTCGAGCTTTTGCCCGGAATCCGTGGGTTTTCTCTGGTCCGACCGGGAATTTTCACGCCAAGCGGTGAAAAAATCCGGCATCCCGGCAGGGCGTTGTCACCTTTCGCATCGCGCCCACTCTGATGAGAGGGTGCTGTGAAAGGAGAGTTTGACAATGCGACTCCTCGGTGCCGGATCAACGGCGTACATCCTGGCAATGGTCTTCGCAATCTCAGGGTTCGCACAGGGAGATCAGCGGGTCCGGCCTCGCTCGGCGTCGGAAAACATTGATCCACGTCGTCACGAAGGCCAGACGATCTTCCGTTTCGATACGTTCGGCGATGAGCAACTCTGGACGGATGTGCTGAGGATGCATGACGTCATCCCATCAGTGGATCCGGCAACCGCATTGGCGGTGGGGCTCAAGGTGGACGTCGACGCCCTGCCATCTGCAGTGATCGACGCACTGCGTGCCGGCCAAGTGGACCTGACCGACCCGTCCGTGACCGTCGAGCTTCTTCGTCTGAATGCCGTCGTCGGCATTAGAGGATCCGTCAACGCGGCTGGTCAACTGACGAAGGTCGGCGTGACGTGCGCGCTCTGCCATTCATCGGTAGACAATTCGTTTGCCCAGGGAATCGGAAAACGGCTGGATGGATGGGCAAATACGGACCTGAATGTGGGTGCGATCGTCGCGCTTTCGCCGGCACTCGATGAAGCCACGAAGGCCGAGTTCAGGTCGTGGGGACCTGGGAAGTACGACCCGCGGCATCATGCCTTCAATGGGACCACTATCGTTCCGTTAAACAGTCCGTCGATTCCAATCGTGATTCCGCCAATCTATGGGTTGAGGGGAGTCGGGTTCGAGACCTTCACCGGCGACGGTCCGATTTCATACTGGAACAGCTACGTCGGCGTCGGTCAGATGGGCGGTCGCGGCAACTTCAGCGACGCTCGAATCGGATTGTTCATTCGACAGACGCCGGACCTCGTTACACCGAAGCTCCCCGCACTGCTCGATTATCAATTGCACTTGCGAACGCCAAAGGCGCCGGCGGGGAGTTTCGATCGCAGGGCTGCCGCCCGCGGCAAGGTTCTTTTTCGCGGTCAGGCTCGCTGCAGCACGTGCCATCAGGGCCCGACCTTCACTGATGTGCTGAGTGGCCCCGACCGGAGGGTTCCGTTCCTGCACGCTCCCGCGGAAGTTGGCATGAACGGCGCGTACGCAGCCAGGTCGGCGACCAAGCAGTACCGCACCACGCCGCTGCGAGGACTTCTGCAGCATCCTCCGTACTTCCACGACGGCAGCGCACCTGACCTGCTCGCAGTCGTCGAACACTACGACCGGTTGTTCGGGCTCAATCTGACCGCGGCGCAGAAAGCAGACCTTGTCGAGTATCTGAAGTCGCTTTAGGAAGGGGGGAGGCTCCTCGCCTGCGACCGTTCAGCGGACGACTCGGAAGCCCGTCGGCGCCGTCGGAGGCCGCGGTGTGGCCGACCGCGGGCCGTAGATCGGCGCGGGTTGGCCGAGTTCGAAAGCACCGAGATCGGGCGCACTGCCGATGAATCCGTCGTTGATGTTCGGCAGAATCGCGCCCGCGTCCACCGCGCCGCAGCCGGCTTTCAACGTCATCTGCTGTGGCGGAATCGGCAGGGGCGGTGGACCGGGCACATCGAACACCGCGAAACAGTTCGTCCGACTGATCTGGCGCCCGTTCGTCTCCAGGCCTGACGCCGCTGCGAAAGCGGCGAGGCTCGAGTAGACCACGCTGCCGTAGCGAAACGGCGCCGTGCTCGTCCCCCAATCGAAACCATCATTGTTGAAATCGGTGCGCCAGTCCTTCACGTTCGAGCCAAAATCCCAGATCTGTCCGCCGGCGACCGACACCCACAGGTTGTTCTTGACGATCGACCGCAGCAGGTGTGCGTCGCTGCAGCAGATCATCTTGCTCCACATGACGATCGTGTTGTGGACGATGACCGATCGATCGGTCGTTCTAAACTTGAACGGCGCTTCCATGAAGCCCACGAGCTGATTCCGGATGATGTACCAAGGAGAACCATTCTGAGGCTGGTAGCTGATGCCATTGTGGGCAGCGTTATTGATGCGATTGCCCCACACGCGGATGTTCACTCCGCCCGGATCTCCCTCGAAGCCATCGTCGGAGGTGTCGAAGATGTCGTTGCCGAACACGTCAATGTTGTAAGTGCCGTTCGAGATCCCGTCGGCCGTGTTCGAGATGCTGTTGTGGGCGACGACGTGGCCGAAGCTCTCGACGGCGTAGCCGTTCAGCTCGATGCCTTCTCCATCGAAGCTCTCGGACAAATAGCCGGTATCACCGACGATGGTGTTGTCGGCAATGTACCAATAGCTTCCCCCTCGCTGCAGGTAGATGGAGTAATGGTTGTTGAAGAACGAGCATCGGGTGATGACGACTCCGGTCGGCGCGTTCTTCGACATCAGTGCGTAAGGCTGATCTCTGAGGGTCAGACCGTCCAGCCATAGGTAACTGGCCGCGACGTCGATCCCCGCAAACAGCGCCTCGCCATCGCCAGCAGCCTTCCAGACGATGAATCCACTGGACGTGCCTGGCTTCGTGAACGTGATGCGTCCGCCGTAGTTTCCGGCATGGACGAGAAAGATGTCTCCAGGCTGCGCCAGGTTCTCAGCGGCCGCGATCCCTCTGAATGGATTCACCCAGGAACCGTCCCCGCCGCCGGATCCCGGAACGACGTGAAACCGCCGGCCGAAGGCGGGCATCACCGGAACCGGGCGCGTCGCCACAAGGACCGTCTGCCGGTCGGAGCCGCCGTCGGGATCCGCCAGCGTCAACCTGACCTCGTACTCGGTGTTCGAGCTCAGGAAGAGCATGCTGCCCGCGAGCATGTTCGAGCCGTCGTAGTCGACGCGAACGAGTGGCAACGCCGTCCGCCATCCAGCGGTACCGGAGATTCGAAACTCCACGGTGACCATGGCGTCGTGGTCGGCATCGCCGGCGAGATCCCACTCGACGCCGATCGACGAGATCGTCGAGTAGCTTCGAATCATGCCAGGCAGTGCATCGTTCGATTGCGCCGCAAGAGTGGCGGGACGGCCTCCGACGAACAACAGCACCACGCCGGCCGCGGCCAATCGAGCCAGTACGGATCGCGACGTACTCGTCGCGGTGCGGCGGTGCATTGCAACCATCGGGTAGTCGCGGAATAGTGGAGGGAGCTTGGCTGCGAGGCTGCAACGGAAATGCCAGTGGCCAGGTGCGACTCACCGGAGTGCCGCGGGTGTTGTCGCGAGAATCAGGCGTGCCGGGCGAGCGCGCGGCGTTCGACGCTTACACATCGCGTCATCCGCCGGCCGAATCTGTAATGGTCCTCAGCCGGGGCCCCGCGACCAATTCGAAGGCCTTGACCTCACACCAACCCGTCGCCCGATCTTCGAACGAGCCTATTCGTGTCGAATAGCGATTAGGGGATCGATTCTGGTTGCGCGGCGGGCGGGGAGGATGCAGGCGGCCAAGGCCACGACGACGATCACGAGCACGGATGCGGCGATGTTCATCGCGTCGGTCGGGGTGAGCCCGAACAACAGCTCGGAGATGAAGCCCGAGATGATCTGCACGGTCACGACGGCCGCGACGATTCCGACGCCCAGCCCGGCGGCAAAGACCAGCATCGTGTCCCGAAGCGATTCGCGGATCACCGACCAGCGGTCGGCTCCGAGGGCCATGCGGATGCCGAGTTCGTTGGTGCGCTGTGCAACCGTGTGGGATGCCACACCAAAGATTCCGATCGATGCGAGGAGCAGTCCAAGAAGACTGAAAAACGCGCTGACACCGGCCGCCATTCGTTCCGTCGCGATCGACTCCTCGATTTGGTGCCGCATGGTGCGGACGCCGATGAACAGACGGGGGTTGAGTCGTCGAATCTCCGCCCGGATTGATGCGGCAATCGTGGCCGCGTCACCCGCGGTGCGCACCTCGAGCGCATTGACACGATCCGGGTCCTTTTTCGCCAGGAAATACATCATCGGACCGCCTTCCCGGCGTATGCCAGCGAATCGGATGTCGCCAACCACGGCAACGATCTCCACGTCTCCGCATACCCGCTTGCCGACGGGATCCTCGTCGGGAAAGTAGCGCTTCGCGAATGTCTCGCTGATGGCCGCGATCGGCCGGGCCTGCGCGAAGTCCGCCGCCGTGAACGTCCGCCCTCGCACCACGGCGATGCCCATTGTTTCGAAGAAGACCGGACCGATATCGGCCACCTCCCACGCTTCATCAGGATCGAGCGTGCGGCCGGGTATGGGGCACCGGCCGCGACTGGAAGCACCCTGCATCATCCCATTCCGTACGCCGGTGACCGAACGGACGCCTGGTATCGCCGCCACATGCTCGAGAAGCAGGCGGTAGACTCCCGCCACTTGCCCTTCGCGGTAACCGGCGCTGCGAGTGTCGATCGAAACCTGCAACAGATTGTCCGGGTTGAAGCCGACGTCGAGATCGGTCAGGTTGCGCAACGTCTGCACGAACAATCCGGCGCCGACGAGCAGAAGGACCGACACGTCCACCTGGCAGCCGACGAGCCACCGTCCGAGGCGGCGAGCGCCCGCCGGGGAAGTGGTGCCCTGAGTGGGCCGCAAAGCCGTGGTGAGGTCGACCTGCGTGGCACGCAGCGCCGGCGCCAATCCGAACAACAGCGCGCTGAGGAGCGACAGCCCCGCCGCGAACCCTAAAACGCGCGCGTCGGCCTGGAACGTCAAGCTCTCGGGAATCGCCGCGAGCGGAAGCATGGAGAGCAGGATCGAAACTCCCCAGCGCGCAAAGACAAGCGCGACGGCGCCGCCCAAGGCGGCCAGCACGGCGCTCTCAACCAGGTATTGTTGAATCAGCCGCGATCGCGCCGCGCCAAGCGCCACACGCACCGTCACCTCGCGACTGCGCCCGGCGTTTCTCACCATCAGCAGGCTGCCGACGTTTGCGCAGGTGACGAGGAGGAGCAGCGTGACCAAGACCGTCAGCGCCAGCAGGGGCCTCTCGTACTGCGACCGTAACTGTGAGAGGCCCTTACCCGCGGGCAGGAGCTCGACAGCCAGCTGCGGCACGTCCGGAAGCTGCGGCAGGAGCGGTCGAAGCGCAGCCTGCGCCTGCGCGGCAGTGACGCCCGGTTTCAGCCGCGCGATCAGCTGGAGGTTTGCGTCAGTCCGCGAGCTAATCCAGACGTCGGTGGACCTCTCGATTGACAACCCGAGGAAACGCGCGGGCGCCACGCCGACGATCGTGTACGGCCGGCCTTCAACCGACATGAGGCCGCCCAGGACGTTCGCGCTGCCGCCGAACCGCGCGTGCCACAGACGGTTGCTGATAACGGCTACCGCACCATCGGATGGTGCCGGTCCGCGCCCGAGCTGCGGCGTCACTCCCAGATCGTCGAAATAGTTCTCCGAGATTTGTTCGACCTCTCGGGCGGGCTCCGCGGCGCCGTCGATCGTAATCTCGGGGCGATCCAGGCGAGCGAAGCCGACGACTTGGGAAATGACCGGACTCTCCACGCGCAGGGAATCGAACACCGCCCTCGGATACGTGAGCCGAGGTTTTCTGATACCCATTCCAACGAGCACTTGCTGCACCTGATAGATGCGGTCGGGTTCCTGCAACGGCAGCGATCGAAGCAGCAACGCGTTCACCAGGCTGAAGAGCGTCGTATTGGCACCGATGCCAAGTGCGAGCGAGAGCGTGATGATGACGGTGAACGCCGGGGTTTTCGCCAGCATGCGAAGCGCGTAGCGCACGTCCTGGGTGACCGCATCCAGGAGTGGCAAGCCTCGCTGCTCGCGATAGGACTCGCGGAGGGCGTCCGGCCGGCCGAGCTTCCGAATCGCTGACCGCCGCGCGTCTGCCGCCGACAGGCCCTTGCGCCGGTATTCGTCGGTCAGCAGCTCCAAGTGGGTGTTCAGCTCTTCATCGAACTCCCGATTCAACTGTTCTCTCCTGACGGCGTCGAGGCACCGCGAGAGGACAGTTCTGATCCATTGCGTCATCGGTCGTGTCCTCCGCTTGCCAGGACGCGTCCCATCACGGCCGTCAATCGTTCCCAGTACTCGGTCTCCGCCACGAGCTGCTTCTCACCGGCTTTGGTGATGCTGTAGAACTTCGCCCGGCGATTGTTGTCGGAGGTGCCCCACTTCGATCGGATCCAGCCTCTCTGCTCGAGCCGCACCAATGACGTGTAGATCGTCCCCTGATTCAGGATGACCCGGTCACCGCTGACCTGCTCGATTCGGCGGGCGATGCCGTAGCCGTGGAGCGGCCCCATCGCCAACAGCGTCTGCAGCACCATGAGGTCGAGCGTTCCCTGGAGAATGTCGAGCTTGGAGGGCATCCGGGCGTCTCCTGTGGCGATTCAACACGAGCATGCGCTCCTTCATGTGGAATGTCAACAGGGGAGGTGCAGCGTCCGAGCCGTTCGTCGGCGGGCTCTCAGCGGCAATGGTGGCGGATCCGTTCACACAACAGGTCGAAGTCGGGCGGCTTGAGCAAGCACTCGCACGCGCCGAGGGTCAGCGCGTGACGCTGCATCTCCTGGCCGCTGGCCGTGACGCAGACCACCGGTACGTCGCGAGCGAGTCCGCGCCGGCGCCGTTCAGCCAGAAACGTCAACCCGTCCATCACGGGCATCATCAGATCGAGCAGGATCACGCACGGGCTCTGGCGCGCCAGCAGCTGCAGTCCCTCCTCGCCATTGGCTGCGAGCACCACGCGGTACCCGGCACAATCGAGGGTGGCTCGCTCAATCTCTCGCATGTCAGGGTCGTCTTCGATGATTAGCACAGTTCTCACAGATCGCTCCGGTGCGGCAGCACCCAGGCAGAGCCAGTTCGCCTGCCTGCAATTCATGTCTCGCGAGTTCGACCGTTGGAGTTGCGCAAACGCTCGAACTGCACGGCAACATTTACGACCGGGAGACACGCGCCTCCCTCGGCTGAGGGGTGATGATTTGCTGTACGGCTAAATAGGCTGGATAGTGTGAGTTACATTACGAGATGAACGACGGCCACCGACTGCCGGGACCCCTCGACATCGAGCAGCATGACGCGCTCCTTGCCTACCTCAGAACAACGGGGCGCATCGCGAGCTCGGAGTCACCCCGGCTCGAGACGCTGCCGGGTGGCGTTTCGAGCCGAACGGTTCTGGTGGAGCGGCGGAACGGCGAGGGCTGGGTCATCAAGCAGTCACTTGCGAGGCTTCGGGTCGACGTCGAGTGGTACAGCGAGCCCGCGCGAATTCATCGTGAGGCGCTGGGCATCCGCTGGCTGGGTCAACTCGCCCCTCCAGCAGCCGTGCCGGCGCTGGTCTTCGAGGACCATGACCAGCACCTGATCGCGATGGAGGCCGTGCCGCAGCCGCATCGCAACTGGAAGACGGTACTGCTCGGCGGCGGCCTCGAGGTGGACCACGTGCGGCAGTTCGGGCAGCTGCTCGGTACGATCCACCGTCGCAGCTCAGAGCGGCGCGCAGAAGTCGCCGGTATCTTCGACGATCGTTCGGTGTTCGAGTCCCTGCGGATCGAACCCTACTATCGCTATACCGCCGTGCAGGTACCGGCGTCGGCGCGGTTCATGGCAGATTTGATCGCCAGCGTGTACGGACGCCGCATGACGCTGGTGCATGGCGACTACAGCCCCAAGAACATTCTCGTGCACGCCGGCCGCCTCGTCTTGCTCGATCACGAGGTGATCCATTTCGGCGATCCTGCGTTTGACCTGGGCTTCTCGCTCGCGCATCTGCTGAGCAAGGCACATCACGTCGAATCACAACGCGAGGCATTTGGCTCCGCAGTAGAAATCTACTGGCGAGCATACCGAGAGAGCCTTGGGAATCCCGAGTGGGTGGGCGACCTCGAAGCGCACGCCGTACGTAATACGCTCGCGTGTCTGCTCGCACGGGTAGCCGGTCGCTCGCTTCTCGAATATCTTTCGCCTGAGGAGCGGGAACAGCAGCGCGGCGTCGTGCTCGATATGATGCATCAGACGCCGCCGTTCATGAGCGATCTGTTCCAGCGTTTCATCGAAGGACTCTGAAGGCATGCCAACAATCGCGCGACTGAGTGCCCTCGAGATCCTGGACAGCCGAGGCCGTCCGACGCTCCGAGCGCGCTGTGAGCTGTCGAGCGGCGCCGTAGGAGTGGCATCGATTCCGTCGGGAGCCTCACGCGGCGCCGCAGAGGCGGTCGAGCTTCGCGACGGCGATCCAGAACGCTTCGAAGGTTTGGGCTGCTCAAGAGCGGCCGGGCACGTCGGCGGAGAGATCCATCGTCGACTGGCCGGCTGTGAACTGACAGGGCAGAAGGACCTGGACGAGGCGCTGCTGGTGTTGGACGGGACCCCCGACAAGGCGCGCCTTGGCGCCAACGCCATTTTGTCAACGTCCCTGGCGTTCGCTCGTGCCGTGTCAATCGAGCGCGAGATCCCTTTGCATCGCTATTTTGCCGGCCTCGTCGACCAACGCCCGCCGCGGCTGCCCCGCCCGATCATCAATCTGTTCAGCGGCGGCAAGCACGCGGGAGGACATGTCCCCATACAGGATGTGCTCATCGTTCCCCGCGGTCAGACGATAAGCGAGAGCCTGGCCATGGCCTACGACGTCTTTCAGAGCGCTGCTGACCTCGGTTGGCGCAAGTACGCGGCCCGGCCATTGCGCGCGGATGAAGGAGGGTTATCGCCCCCTTTTGCCAGTGTTGAAGGGATGCTGGCCGATGGGGCTGAATCGATTCAGCGTGCAGGATTCCAGGTTGGCGCAGAGGTGGCGCTCGCCGTCGATGTCGCCGCGACGCACTTCTTCGACCGTGGGATGTACGCGCTCGGCACGACACGCCTCGATAGTGACGGCATGATCGATCGCCTTGTTTCCTGGCAGCGCGAGTACCGCCTCGTGAGCATCGAAGATGGGCTAGCGGAGGAAGACTGGGAGAACTGGCCGCGGCTCGCCCAACGCCTGAAGGGCGAGGCGTTGGTGGTCGGCGACGATCTCCTGTGCACGAATCCCGAGCGGATCCGCCGAGCGATCGCGTTGGCAGCCGCGGACGCGCTCCTCCTCAAGGTGAACCAGATCGGCACCGTCACGGAGGCGGCCGAGTCGTTGCGCCTTGCTCGCGCGGCCGGATGGTCGATCACGGTGAGCGCGCGCAGCGGTGACACCGAGGACGACTGGCTGGCGGACCTCGCCGTCGGGTGGAGCAGCGATCAGATCAAGATCGGTTCGATTACGCAATCGGAACGGCTCGCGAAGTACAACCGCCTGCTCGAGATCGAAGCCGGCACGGGCTGGCCGCTCGTCGACTGGCCGGCGGCCGACACTCGCGGCACGCGCGTGTGAAGCGGCGTCGGTTACTTCGCGATTTCGATCACGAATTCGATCACCACCATCGCGTCGCGCCGGCTGTCGATTTTCCGGAAGTCGAGTCCAGGCACTTTCTTCAAGTCGTCGAGCGACTTGAACCGGCCGTGTTTTTCCCGGTACTGAATGACGGCGGCGGCCTCACGCCGCAGCAGACCGCCGGCAGCTTCCAGGTCGATCTGCGTCGCTGTGTTCAAATTGAGCGGCTGGAGCGCCTCGCCCAGGAAGTGCGTCGACAGGTACTCGAGAATGATCGGGAACTCTTCGTCCGAGACCTTCGCACCGCGCAGGCGCATGGCGTCGATCACGGCGGCCCATCCATCGCGCGTCAGCCTGACCGACGCGGCCCGACGCGCCTCGTGGCAGGGAGCGCAGGCCCTGACGGTCACATCCTTGCCCGGGCCGTCGGGGAGCCCTTCGCCCGAGAGTGCGGGTGGTTGAGGAACTTGCGCCGCGTTCGAGAGGAGCGATCCAAGCAGGCAGATCGCCGGAACACCACAAAGCGCGCGCAACCGCGATGATGACATCGATCGACTCCTTCGCGCATTCTCGTTCACCTCGGCGCGAATGGCAACGCGACGCGGCCCTTCATATATGATGCGCCCCGTGATTCCCATGTTCCGACAAACGCGCACACCATTCGCCCCCCTGGCAGTCGTCGCCCTGATTGCAGGTGGCTCGAGTTACGCCGCTGAATTCCTCACCGAAGGAGTAGACAGCGCGCGCACCGGCTGGGTGCGCGACGAGAAGATTTTCTCCACCGCGAACGTTGCGAGGACGAGGCTGTTATGGAAGCTGAAGCTCGACAGCACCCCACGCGCCATGCACAACCTGTTCGCTCCGCTGGTGGCCGAGCGGGTCACGACCGCGCAGGGCACACGCGAGGTCGCGGTTGTCGCGGGTGTATCCGACGATCTCTTCGGGATCGATGTTGCCGAGGGGCGTCAGATTTGGCACCGCCGCTTCGACAGCACCCTGGCGAAGCCTGGTGGCACCAACGACACGCTTTGCCCAGGTGGTCAAACCGCTGTACCGACGATGGCGGAGACGGCTCCCGGCAGGTATACCGTGTACGCGGTTTCGTGGGATGGCCGTCTGCGGCAGGTGAACCTCGCGGACGGCAAAGACACCGCACCGCCTGAGAAGTTCATTCCCGGCGGTGGCAAACCCTACGCACTGAACCTCTATAAAGACGTCATCTACACGGCAACCGCACAAGGCTGCGGCGGCCTCACCAATGCGTTCTACTCGTTCGATCTTGCCTCGCGTCGCGCCAGCGCCTTCATCCCGGCAGGAGGTGGATTGTGGGGCCGCAGGGGCGCTGCGATCGATCCGGAAGGCAGGGTGTTCCTCGGCACCGGCGACGCGCAGTTCGATCCGCAGACCCGTCGTCTCGGCAACGGCATTGTCGCCGTCAAGCTCGACGCGAACAAGCAGCTTCAACTGGTTGACTTTTTCGGCGCACCCAACGCGAACTGGCTGTGGCGGCGCGACCTCGACGTCAACACCACACCGGTCGCCTTCGATTATCGCGGCCGCAAATTCCTCGTCGGCACGAGCAAGGAGTGCCGTTTATGGTTGCTCGATCGCGATGCGCTCGGTGGGGAGGATCATCGGACCACGCTCCACACCACGCCGCTCGTGTGCAACGATGCACAGGCGTTCGATGCGAAGGGTATATGGGGCGCGCTCGCCGCGTGGCAGGACGCGGCAGGGACGCAGTGGGTGCTCGCGCCGTTCTGGGGGCCGGTGAGCAAGCAGTTCAAGGCACCGATCGAGCATGCCCGTCCGACAGGTGGAGGGGTCGCGGCATTCAAGCTGCAGCAGCGCGCGGGAGGCTGGCAGCTCGCGCCGGCGTGGCTGTCGCGGGACATGGATCTCGCGGAGGAGGCCGTGATCGCAAACGGCGTGGTCTTCGCGTATGCGGCGGGCGAGGATGCGTCGCAGGCACTGGCGGATAAGGCGTGGGATGAACCAGGTGGGCCGGTGTACGGCGGCGGGCTCAGTTCCGGCCCTGTCCGACGCATCGCGGAGTCGCGGCGCGCTGCGCTCGTTGCGCTCGACGGGCAGACGGGTAAAGAACTGTGGTCGAGCGGTACGCAAGTGGAATCCTGGAACCACTTCAGCGGACTGACAGTCGCGAACGGTCGCGCCTATATCGCGACGTTCGACGGCGTCCTCTATTGTTTCGGCATCGCGCGGTAGCGGGAGGTATGTAGTGCGCACGCAGCGATTGATGATCGTTGGCACGGCGGGCGTGCTGGCCGGGAGCTTCGCGTTCGCGCAGGTCGGCCGCGGCGGTTCTCAGTGGCTGACGGCGCTTGGCGATGCGCAGCGCACGTCGTGGGTGCGCAGTGACGACAAGATCTCGGTGGCGACGTTGTCGAAGCCAGGTTTCGAGCTGCAGTGGAACGTGAAGGTCGATAACAAGCCGCGCGGGGTCCACGGACTCGGACAGGGGGTTACGGCGAGTGGCGTGACTCTGTTCGTGCCGATGTCGGTCGTGAGTGGCAGCTCGAACAACGTGTACGCCATCGACAACGACATCGGTTACGTCGTCTGGGAGCGGCAGTTTGATGTGGTACTCCCCGCACCGACCGACGGCTGTCCCGGCGGTATCACCGCTGGCGCGACGCGCCTCGTGAGGCTCGACGGAACGGTCGCCAGTTCTCCCGGTTTTGGCGGCAGGCGTGGTGCAGTCGGCTACCGCAGCCTCGTCGGCGAGCCTGGACAAGGCGTGCCGGTGGAAGGGCGGGCAGCCGGTCCCGCTGCCCGCGGGGGTGGTCGCGGTGCGGCAGGCGCTGCGCCGGCAGCGCCGCCGCAGGTCCCAGGGGCACGCGGTGGGCAGGCAGCGGATCGGATTCCCGGATCGCCGCGCAGAGACGAAGGCGCGGCTGGAGCATTCGGGTTCCTGTCCCGACCCTCTGGCGTCGTCTACGTGGTCACGAGCGACGGTATGCTGCACGTCCTCGGTCTCGCGTCCGGGAAAGACATCCAGCGCCCCGCGCCATTCCTGCCGGCAAATGCGAGATGGTCGCCACCGATCGCGGTGGACACCATGTTGTACGCCGCCACCTCGGGAGGCTGCGGCGGAGCGCCGCACGGTATTTGGGCGCTCGATCTGGACAGCGAGACGAAGCCGGTGACGTCCTGGAAGACCAATGGCGGCCCGGTTGTGGGAGCGGTGGCGTTCGCGTCCGACGGTACCCTCGTCGCCGCAATCGGCGCGGGTCAGACGACCGGCGACGGCAAAGCGAACGCGATCGTGGCGCTCGATCCGAAGACGCTGCAGGTGAAGGATTGGTTCACGCACCCGTCTGCAGAGTTCGTCACCGGTCCGACGATCCTTCGGCACAACGACAAGGAAATCGTGGCCGCGGCTACGAAGGATGGTCGCATTTTGCTACTGGAGTCGAACGCTCTCGGCGGGCGGGACCACGCCACGCCCCTTCACGCATCCAGGACGTGGCTGGCCTCGAGTGCAACAGTCAGCGCTGATGCTCTCGCAACATGGCAACAGTCGGCTTCCTGGATTCTGCTCCCCGTCGCCGGCCGGATCGCCAGTGGTGCGCCATCGACGAACGGCCCGATCTCTACCGGTGCAGTGATGGCCCTGAAGCTGACGGCCACTGGGGATTCGCTCTCCCTCGAGCCGGGATGGGTTTCTCACAACCTCTCCACTCCAGCGACGCCGATCATCGTCAACGGTGTGGTGTTTACGTTGGCCACCGGCTTGCCCGCCGCAGCGGCGGGCCGAGGGACGCCAGCCGTGCTCCATGCTTACGACGGAGCGACGGGCAAACGACTATGGAGCAGCGAAAAGGCGATGACCACCTTCGCGTCGCCGCGCAGCCTCTGGACTGGTTTGGGCCAAATCTACGTTGGTGCCCACGACGGCACGATCTACGCCTTCGGCTTCAACGACGAACGCCGTCACACCAACGAGCGGTGAGGTAACCGCACTTCGCTGTTTTGCACGCCGCTGCGCAGATCCGCACACCATCGGTGCCGCAGCTATTCAGCGGAGCGGGCGCCTGGCCGAAAACAGTTGACGTGAAGCACATCACTTCGGACTTCGACGATGTTCCACCGCTGCCCTGCCTCATGGATCGACGCGTCCACGTCGATCGGCGCGAGATCTGGCGGGGCGGGCGCCGCGACAGCGATTGGACGAATCGCCCGCCGGCCGCATGGCAAAGCCTCGACACCGCCGACCGGTCGCCTCGCTGGCACGCGATGTTGTCGACGCTACTGTCCTGACGACGGCCGTCGTCCGGTCTTCTGAAAAACGTACTCGTCCCGCTGCTTCTGCAACTCCGGCGTCAGCGGGCCGTAGATCTGGCGCGACGTATATTTGCCGGTCCCCAGCATCATGAGGCTCCAGTCGTCGCGCGCCTTTGAGATCTCACCGGACTCGACGACGTCCTTCACCATGTGCGGCGGGATGAACCAGAAGCCTTCGCGGTCGGCCAGCACGACATCGCCTGGCATCACGAGCGTGTTGCCGATTCGGACCGGGATGTTGATGCCGGTCACCATCACGCGCATGCCTTGAGTGGGCAGTGAGTTCTTGAAATACGCCTGCATCCCCGTGGCGGCAATGCGGTCGAGCCAGTAGACGCCGCCGTCAACAATCATCCCGTTCTTCGTGGTCGTCTGGATGTAGTGGGCGAGCTTGTTGCCGACGAAGTTCCACTCGGCGCCGAACACGTCGGCCACGATGACGTCACCTGGTTGCAGCTGATCGATGGCAGTTTGATTGCGGGCGACGGTCGTGCCTTTCGCCTTCGCGTCGGCCTCGTCCACCTCGATGATGTCGCCGCGTGCGGGCATGAACTGGACGGTGAACACCCGGCCGACCATCTTCTGGTTCGGCTGCAGTACTCGCCAGCCGTCGAGCGACTCGAACTGGTTCGGAAATCCCCGCGCGGGCAGCACGGCCTGCACCTCCTCAGCGATCAGGGCTTTCAGCCGTTCCAGCATCTCCTCGGGAACTTTTGGGCGACCGTCCGGGAATCGGTCGTACGGATTCTTGTTCGTGTATTTGATCAACTGTTCCGGCGTCCACTGGAAGAGTTGCGCGGAGGCCGGATCGACATGCCACAAGGTCGCGGCAAGCACCAGCGACGCCGAGACGAGCCGCGAATCGTGGATACCGTGACGACAGCAAGCGATCAGTGCGCTCGACATATTTCGCAGTCCTGTTTCCAACGGCTTAAACGACGGCGACCTTGACGCAGTGAATGGGAGGCAGCGAATTGAACAGGCAATCCCACTTCTCGCCACCGTCGCGCCCGATCCAGAGCTGCCCGGTCGTGGTTCCGAGGTAGAGCGAAGGCGCCTTGAGCCGGTCGATGTCCATCGCGTCGCGCAGAACGGTGAAGAAGCTCTCCTTCTTCGGCAGCCCACTCGCCAGCCGCTTCCACGAGTCGCCACCATTCTCGCTGCGCCACACTGCCGGCGCGGCCCCGGGGCAGGTCCGTGTCGAGGGCTCGAGGGGCACGACGTACACCGTATCGGCGTGGTGCGGGTGAACCACGATGGGGAATCCGAAATCCGAGGGCAACCCTCTGGCAATCGAACGCCACGAGCGACCGTGGTCATCGCTGCGAAGCACGCCGATGTCCGGCCGAGGCCCGCCAGGCCCGGTCCACTCGGCCCAGCCACCGTGGTTCTGCATGTAGAGCCGTCCGGGCGCGTCCTCGTGCCGGGCGATCTTGTGCACGCACTGACCGAACTCAGGATAGGGATCGGGCGCGAAGCCGGCGCCGACGCCAGTATTGGACGCCTCGAACGTCTCGCCACGGTCTTCGCTCAGGTAATGTCCGCCGGTCGAAATACCGAGGTGCACGCGGTCGCCGTCACGAATGATCGTGTGCATGCAGAGACCGCCGTTGCCCGGGTGCCACTTGCGGGCGTGCTCGTGGTTGCTGATGCCGGGCACCATCTCCCACGAATCGCCGCGGTCGCGGCTCCTGAACAGCGATGCGGGCTCCACGCCGCACCACAACTCCTTCTTGCCGTCACCCATCTCGAGCGCCCAGATGTTGGCGAGGGCGCGCCCATCGTCTTTGGGAAACGCCGGCGCCGACTTCGTCTCGTGGAAACTCTTCCCCAGATCCGTCGAACGCAGCACCTTCATGCCGAAGAACGGGTTGCAGCTCGAGGCGAACAGTCGTGGAGTGCCGCGGGTGTCGATGAGCGTGGAGTACACCGGGATGCCGGGACCAAACGGCCCGCGCAGCGAGAAGCGGCGCCGCGCTGTCGGCGCCTCGGCGACGAACACTCCTTTTTTGGTGCCGATCATGATCAGGACTCTCGCTGCCACGATTCAACCTCCCGAGACCGCGGGCAGGATGGTGACCTCATCGCCCGGTCTCAATCTTGTGTCGACCCCATCGAGGTCGCGGACATTCTCTGTATTCACAAATACGTTCAGGTGCCGGCGCACGGCACCGGTTTCGTCACAGATATTGCGATACAAGGCGTACTCGCGCTGTTCCAGGTTCTCCAGGGCGGTTCGCACGGTGTGCGCCTTGATCGAGAGCTGCGATGCGCCCGCACAGTACTCGCGCAGCGGGCCGGGGACATTGATCGTCACAGTGGGAGCCGGGTCCATGCTTCTTGCCGAGGGGCTTTGCCC
>JBAROV010000198.1:0-2122 GCA_049642465.1 Vicinamibacterales bacterium | reverse complement strand
AACGGCAACACGGCGAGCCTGACGATCGGCGCTGCCTGGCCATCACGGAACCAGAACCAACCAACGGCGGCGAGGACTGCGATCCCGAGCAGGAGCGCGAACGCACCGCCACGTCGGATCTGGAACCGCTTCGGCGGCGTCGAGCGGACAGGCTCAGTCCCGCCCGCCGGTGACAAGCCAGGTTCGTGAGGAACCGCGGTTGGCGCTTCGAGGTCGACGGCGGGCACAACGTGGATCGGGGCGATGAATCGATAGCCTCTCCCCGGGATGGTCTCGACATACGTCGGCGCTCCCACTGAATCGCCGAGCGCTTGCCGGATTTTCCGTGCCGCGGTGTGGACCCCGGTATCGACGTCGACGAAGACGTCTTTCCCCCAAAGCCGGTCGATGATGTCCGCTCGACTGACGAGCTCGCCGCGCCGCTGGACGAGTAACAGCAGCATGTCCATCGGCTGGCGTTCGAGTCGCACGGCCACGCCCTGCCGTCGCAGCTCGTAGGCGGCGACGTCGAGCTCGAAGTCTCCGAAGCGCAGAATTTCGCGAGAGCTACCGCCGGGCACGCTGGCATCTTACCCCTTCAGAAAGAATCCAGATTTCCTCCAGCCGCTCTCCATGGGCATCCATCGTCCATTTCTTCATGATGACCCGCACAAAGGAGACAGACGACTATGAAGAAACATGCTCTACCGGTCCTTGCAGCCGCACTCGGCGCCGCGTTGCTGGCCTTCGTCACGCCCTCGCCAGTCAGGGCGGACGAAGAAGGTGGATGTTCGAACCGAACGCTGCGAGGCAGCTACGGCTTCAGCGTCGACGGCCAGATCCTGCCGCCGGGCGCATCCGCGATCATCCTGCGCGCCGTCGCTATGACGGAGTTCGACGGAAACGGGAACCTGAGCCAGGTCGACCACGCGACGTTCAATGGTGTCCCCCGCTGGGCCGGATGGCGCAGCGCCGTAGGCACTTACGACGTGAACCCGGACTGCACGGGTACGGGGCAGATCGTCCCGAGCGACGGCAGCCCTGCCCTGAACCTGCATTTCGTCGTGTTCGATCACGGCCGTCAGGTGCGCACCGTCGTCGACGGCAACGCGACCGGCAGCCTGGGTGTGCGTGTCCGCTGATCGGCGCTACATCGTGGACCGATGAGGCGATTCGGCCGGCGTCACCTCTGTGACGTCGGCCGGTTACTTCGAACCGTCCGCGTTTCATGTCACCATTCCATCCTTTGTCTGACGTTGTCCTTCTTCACCTTGTGAGCGCTTGATTACGCTGATGTGCCCGTCGCCTTCGAGATAGCACCGACGCACCTCGGCGAACTCTTCGACCCCCTGCTCGCGCAGATGCATCGCCAAATCCGCTTCCGTGAGCATTTCGGCTCTCAGATTCCGCATCTTGAGGCGGCCGCTCTCGATCAAGAGCAAGGGCGGCGGATTCAGCAGTCGGTGCACCCGGTGGAAACGGTACGCCAGCCAATCCAGGGCATAGTTCCAGCCGAATATGGTCGCAACGAGGATCGTCCCCTCGGTGATGGAGTGATACTCGCTGGCCATGGCGTTCTGCGCCGCATCGGCAACCAACACCAACACCAGAAGATCCGCCGTACTCAACGCACCAGATTCGCGCCGGAGGAGGCGCATCGCAACGAACACGAACAGGTACATCAACGACCCCCGAAGAATGAGTTCGAGGATGCTGACGGAAGGTACGAACAACCCGTGCCAGTCGACCGCGGTTATCGGATGCATGAATGAGCCTGGGAAAGCAGTAGTGACCTGCCGCTCGGATCGAATGCGACGCACATCGCCCGCGAAGCATCGTCAGCCAGAACCCTGGCGATGGCGGTCATCGTAGTCCAGTTGCTAGTGGTGACGGCGATGCCAAAGAACGTCATACGTGGGTTTTCGGCAGGAGACGACATCGCTCACGACTCCTCCGGGCCCAAGACCTCAGCCAGAAGCTTTCGCATTTCCGCCGCCCTCTCCGGCGAGGGCGCCGTCAACACGACAATTTTTGCTACGTCAAGCGCTTGCGGCTTCCGGCCCAGACGCCATAAGCACTGCGCTTCAACGACGCGGAGCGGCCAACCCGACCTGGACTCCAAACCTCTGTAACGATGTATCAC
>JBAROV010000154.1:0-3741 GCA_049642465.1 Vicinamibacterales bacterium | reverse complement strand
GTTGACACTCTACAAGGTGCTGCGGATCGCTGATGGCCCGGTCAGCGCGTACGACCGCGACATTCCGTACGTGCACGCCTACGACCACATCCTTTACCACAGCCCCGCCTACAGCCGCGATATGGGCATGGCCGAGAAACTAGCCTACTGTGGCGCGCGGCGTGCGGACTTCTGGCCGCTCGGGCTGTTCGACGCTGCCTTCGACCCGACGCTGGACGAAGAGAGTCTCTTTGCTCGGCTTCGAGACATCGACGTGGTGTTCGTTGGAGCGATGCACGTCAACAAGATGCCGCTGCTCGCCAAGGTGAAAAAGGCATTCGGCCGGCGCTGTGTGATGCACGGCCTGACGTCGCTCAAGAAAAACGCCTACTTCAACCTGAAGTACGGCTTTCCCGCGTGGGTCCGACCTATTCCCATTCGAGCGTACGTGCCCCTCTATCAGCGCGCCAAAATTGGATTCAACGTGCACAACCGCGGCATGTACACTGTTGGGAACTACCGCCTGTTCGATCTGGCCGGCAATGGTGTGATGCAGATCTCGGACGGCGGGGAGTATCTCTCGACGTTTTTTCGCGACGGCAGTGAAATCGTCGGATACACGGCCGCCGATGAGCTCATTGACCTGATCCGGTTCTACCTCGCGAATGACGAGAAGCGCCAGCAGATCGCACGAAACGCCTATCAGCGCGTCATTTCGGAACATCGCATGCGTCCGCGATTGCATGAGGCTGGCGCGCTCATCGAGTGCGGCATGAAGGCCCGCGGATGAACGGGTGGACGCCGGAGACGATTCTTACGGCGGTGTCGCTGGCGATTCTCGCCGCTGCAGGAGCGGGTGTACTCGCGTGGACCTCATTCGTCCGCCCCCGGCTGGGTCTGTATCTGATTCTTGCGCTCGCACCGACGCAGTTCGTTTTCGTACCGGTCTTCGACTTCTTCACCTCCCTCGCCGATGCGCTGGCTCTCGCAGGTGCCGCCGCATTCATGTGGCGGCTCGCGCAGGGGCAGGTGCAGGCTCGACGCGCCCTCCAGCTTCATGTGTTTGTCGGAGTCATGATCGCGGCGTATCTTGCCGGATTCGTCGTGCTCGGGCACTTCTCCCGCACCCTCGTGCGTCTTCCGATGGCGGTCACGGCGGCCGTGCTTGCGTGCGAGCTGCTGACGGCCCGTCGCCACATCGCGCGCGCAATCGCGGCGCTTATCGCGGCTGCCGTCCTCGACGTCGTCTACGGAATCTATTTGATCGCAAGTGGTCAGCCCGGGTACCCGGGCCGGTTCTCCGGGATGATGGGCGTGAACTTCAGCGCGATGGTCATCATGTCTGGCGCCGCCATGGCGTTCGCGAGATTGGGCAAGACGCACGCGCCCGTCCTGCTACTCCTGCCTGCGGCACTTTCACTCGCCGGGCTGGCGACGCTCTCGAAGATGGGCATCATCGTGCTCGCCGCGGCCTGGATCCCGGTCATCTGGAAGGTCACGGCCCCGCGGAATCGGCGACTGATCGTTGGATGCGCCGCGCTTTTGGCGTTTGTGGCAGTCAGCCAGAGCGCCGTCCGCGATCGTGTCCTCGCACGCGCCCTTCGTCCCGAACTCCAACTGGACGGCATCGAACGCACGTCGACCGATGTCCGCATCCTGATCCTTCGGAGTGCGTGGGCGGCGCTCGCCGAGCAACCGCTCTTCGGCGTGGGCTACTACAACTTCGAACCCTACTCGAGGAACGACCCGGAAATCCGCGCATCAACCTCCGGCGTCGGGTATGGCACGCACAACACCTACCTGGAGATACTCGTCGAAGGAGGGCTCCTCGCATTCGTGCCGTTTCTGCTCCATTTTCTCAACTACGCCCGGTACTTCGGGTTGGCGTGGGATGCCATCGCGCGACGCCGCGACTCTCTCGTGGCGGCGGCGCTCGCGGGCTTCATCGTCGTGACCATCTCCGCCGCCGTGGCGAACGTCCTCTTGCACTATCTGTTCTGGTCGACGTGTGGCGTGGCGCTCGCGTGTCTTCAGATGTTGCGGCGCGAGGTCACGACCGCGTGAGAGTCCTGCACTGTATTCCTTCGATGGAGGGGGGAGGGGCCGAGCGCCAGCTGACCTACCTCGCCGCCGGGCTGCACCAACTCGGTATCGACACGCACGTCGCCCTGGTGTCCAGGGGACCCAATTGGACGCGGCTGATGGCGACCGGGGCCACGGTGCACGAGTTGCCAGCACGCGGTGCGCACGATCCTCTACTTTTTGTCCGGCTCCTGACAAAGATTAGAGCCATTCATCCAGATCTCGTACAGGTGTGGCTGCGGCAGATGGATATCCTTGGAGGCATCGCTTCGCTGGCCCAGAGAAAGCCGTTCATCCTGACGGAGCGCGCGTCGGAACCCGCCTACCCGCCGTCGCTCAAACATGCGATGCGGCTCCGGGTTGGAGGTTTCGCGAGCGCGGTTGTCGCGAATTCGGAAGAAGGTGCCCGCTACTGGCGCGGTCATACACGCCGGCACGGTCGGACTTGCGTCATCTCGAACGCGGTTCCCGTCGGTGAAATCACGGACACGCCGCCTGAGACAATCGTCACGGTCGGAAGAAGAGTCGTTCTCTTCGCGGGCCGCATGGAGCCGCAGAAGAACATCGACGTGCTCCTGCCGGCGTTGCTGACGGCGCTCGAAGACATCGACTTCGACACGATCTTCTGTGGTGAGGGTTCTTTGAAGGCACGCATCGTTGATTGGATCGAGCGTCAGGGCGTCGGCAGCCGTGCGAGGGTCCTCGGTTACACGACGAAGCTGTGGGGTCTGATGAAACGTGCGTCGATGCTCGTCTCCCCCGCCTTGTTCGAGGGGACACCGAACGTCGTGCTCGAAGCCATGGCATGTCGCTGTCCACTTGTCGTTTCGGACATTCGGGAGCACCGGGAATTTCTCGATGAGAGCGCCGCGTGCTTCGCGCGTCCTGACTCTCCCGCCGATCTGGCCCGGGCTATCCGGAGCGTCTTCCAGGACCCCGAATCGGCCCGCGCTCGCGCCGACGTGGCGTTCGCTCGAGTCGAACGCTTCGACCCGGCCATGATTGCTCAACGATACGTGGACCTGTACCGCAGCATCCTCGCCGAACCGTGCACCGCGGTTCGGCGCGCGAGCATCTGACGATGTGCGGCATCGTCGGCATCGCTGGAAACTGCCTGCCCTCTCGCGACCTGTTCCTTCGCATGCGGGACTCTCTCCGCCATCGCGGTCCCGACGATGAGGGCGTCTGGTGGTCGAGCGATGGTCGCGTCGCTTTGGGTCACCGTCGACTCTCGATCATCGATCTGTCGCCGAACGGGCGTCAGCCGATGAGCGATCGCTCCGACCGGCTGCGGATCGTGTTCAACGGCGAGATCTACAACTATCTCGAACTGCGTGCGGAACTGCAGCGGCGTGGCCATGCCTTCCGGACGGCGAGCGATACCGAAGTCATACTAGAGGCCTACCTCGAGTGGGGAGACGGCGCGCTCTCACACCTGAACGGGATGTTCGCGCTCGCCATCTTCGACCAAGCCGAGCGTCGTCTACTCGTGGCACGTGACCGGGCCGGCGAAAAGCCGTTGTTCTATCGGATTCACGCAGGCACGTTGGCATTTGGGTCGGAGCTGAAATCGCTGTTGAGCGATCCAACCTGCCCGCGTGAACTGGACCCGGAGGCGCTCGAGTTTTATCTCGCGTTCGGCTACGTCCCGGGGCACCGCTGCCTCCTCTCGGGATTTCG
>JBAROV010000181.1:0-22333 GCA_049642465.1 Vicinamibacterales bacterium | reverse complement strand
ATTCCTGCGCTGAATCGGTTCTCGGTGATGGAAGTGGTCGCAATCGCGGCGGTCACGGCGGTGCTTGCGCTTCCCTTCTTCTTCTCCGGGATGGTCGTCACGATCGCCCTAACCCGCAGCACCGGACCGATCGGGAAGCTCTACGCCTGGGATCTTGCAGGGGCGGCTGGCGCGTGCGTGGCGGTGGTGCCGCTTCTCGACTCAGGGCGCTTCAATGTCACGTCGCTCATGATCGCAGCAGCGGCCGCTGCAGCTCTTGGCGCATTCTGCTTCGCGCGCCTGCAATCGCGCATTCGGATCCGCCCGGCACTGGCAGCGGCACTCCTGATCGTCGTCGCGCTCTGGAACGGTTCGAACATGGAACGGCTGGAGGTCGCGTTTCCGAAGAATCGTCAGTTCTGGATGGCGACGCCAACGTTCGAAGCAACGCGCTGGAACAGCCATTCGTTCGTGATTCTGCAGAAGCCCGTGCAGGAGAACAATTTCCTGTGGGGTCCCGGCAAGCTGACGCCGAATCGTCCGGCGACACTCGCCTGGATGGCTATCGATGGCGAAGCCGGGACACCGATCACGCAGTGGGACGGCAATGTCAATTCGCTCGACTGGGTCCAGCACGATGTGACGGCGCTGCCCTACCACCTTCGCCGCGGCAGCGCGGCAATCATCGGGACTGGCGGAGGGCGGGACATTCTGTCGGCAATCTGGGGACGAAGCGAATCGATTCTCGGCATCGACGTCAACGGAGCGGTCCTGGATTTTCTGAGCCACAAACATCGCGAGTTCGCCGGAATCGCTTCGAGACCAGAAGTTGAACTGGTTCATGACGATGCGCGGGCGTTTCTGACCAGGAGCAATCAGCGATTCGACGTCATTCAGATGTCGCTCATCGACACCTGGGCCGCGACTGGTGCTGGCGCATTCACGCTTTCAGAAAATGGCCTCTACACCGTGGATGGATGGAAGGTGTTTCTCTCCCGGCTGAAGCCGACCGGCGTGTTCAGCGTGTCACGCTGGTTTTCACCCAACAATGTTTCGGAAACACATCGGTTGCTGGCGCTGGCTGTGGCGTCGATGCTGGAACTGAACGTTAGACGGCCCGTTGATCACCTTCTCCTCGTGACGCGCGATCGCACCGCCACGCTCCTGACCTCTCTCAGCCCGTTTACCGCAGACGATGAGGCTGTCGTGCGCCGGATCGTCGAAGCCGAAGGCTTCACCATCCAGGCGTCGCCGTGGACCGGCGGCAGCAATGCGCGCGTGGATCGCATCGCAAGGAGCACGACGCCAGCCGAGTTGGCGCTCGCAACCGAAGACCCGGATTTTGATTACAGTCCCCCCACCGACGAACGTCCGTTCTTCTTCAACATGCTGAAGCCGCGCAGCTTCGCGCGTGTGTACACGCTCCCCAGGGGAGGCGTGATGTGGGGGAACATTCGCGCGACCGCGACGCTCGTCCTGCTCTTCGTCATCGCCGTGTCGCTCGTTATCGCGATCATCATCTGGCCACTCCTCGCGACCGGCCGCCCGACGATGGCGGCCGGTGTGTTCACGTGGAGCGTGCTCTACTTCTGCGGCATCGGCATCGGGTTCATGCTGGTGCAAATTGCCCTGCTCCAGCGCTTCTCAGTCTTTCTCGGTCACCCGGCGTATACGTTCTCGGTCACGCTGTTTTCGATGATCCTGTTTGCGGGGATCGGCAGCTACCTCTCGGATATCGCGGTACCAAGAATGCGACGTCCGGAGTTCGTGCTGCCGATCGTTGCGGGCGCTATCATCGTTGTCACCGCGCTCGTCGCAGGTCCCGCCACGCGTGCGTTCGGTGGGGCCTCACTCACGGTTCGGGTGATGACCGTCATTGCCTTTCTCGCGCCGGTGGCAACCGTTTTGGGCTTCTTCTTTCCCACCGGCCTTCGCGCGGTGGGGAATCTCTCGCCGGCGGCGACAGCCTGGATGTGGGGCGTCAACGGCGCCTGCGGGGTCCTGGGCTCGGTGATCGCGGTGGCGATTTCGATGTGGATCGGGATCCAGGCGAATCTTCTGGGAGCGGCCTTTATCTACGTCGGTCTGCTGGTTCCCCTCGCGGTGCTCCGATCGTCGGCGGTTTCCTCGCGCGTGGATCTGGACACGAGGCCGGCGGCTGCAGCGCTGCGATCGTGATCAGCCGCGGTCACGCTGGACTCGCTGAATAGCCCGCTTACCGGCCGCGCTCTGGCACGTAAAAATCGTCCTGTTGCCATGAGTGCACCCGGCGATAGCCGTGGCGCCTCATCAAGGCCTCGATCTCCGTCCGCTTCGGCTCCTCGTCGTTGTGCTCCACGGCCATGGCGCCAATCTTGTACTGGTCGAACGGAAAGGCCTTGAGCGCTTCGAGCTCCGCGCCTTCGATGTCCAGGCTGACAAAATGGATGAACTTGGGCGCCCTGGTGTTCTCAAGGACATCGCGAAGCGTCACCGTCGTAAACTCGACGGTCGGCGCGCCAAGCGCTTCACCCTTCCATTTTCCCAGCGTGTCGCGAATGCCGCCGACCTCTCCGGACGCCTGAAATTGCATGCGCTTCCCTGATTCGCTGAAGACAACCTCCTTGAGCATCTGACACGTCCGCCCCTCCATGTTCGTGGGAAACGGATCGATGCAGATGCCCCGCCAACCGTGTTCTTCCAGCGCTTTCGTATTTGAGAGCTGTGTGCCGTCGCCCGATCCGACGTCAAGAAAGAATCCATTCTTGACATCTGGAAAGACTGTTTCGAGCACCCACTTGTCCTGACCGATCTGTGAATAGAAACGAGCCTGTCCGAACACTTCACGGGCGGAGAGCCATAGATTGCGCGGTCTGGGAGTGTCGCAACATAGCCGATTCCGTTCGTACTGTCGGCCAACTCTGAGTCCCATGTAACCAGACCCCGTGGCCACGGCAGCCAACACGACGAGCACGAGGAGCACACGCGTAAGACGTCGAAGAATCATTTTCAACCGATGAGAGCGTTCGGCATTAGCGCCGGCGCAGAATCGAGTGGCATCGTTCGGCTATGATAGATCGCCTGAAGAGGCACCCATCAGCGAAGCCGTAGACGTCGTCATCGTCGGCGGCGGCGTGACCGGCTTGGCTGCGGCGGGAGAAATCGCCGCCGCTGGCCGCTCCGTCGTCGTCCTGGAACGCCATCCTCGCCCGGGCATGGAGATGAGCACGCACAACAGTGCCGTCATCCACGCAGGGCTGTACTATCCTCCGAATTCGCTGAAGGGAACGCTCTGCCTCGAAGGAGCGGAGCGTTTGTACGCGTTCTGCGAGCAGCATGATGTGCCTCACGATCAGTGCGGCAAATTCGTTGTCGCATCGGAGCCGGAAGAAATCCCGATCCTCGAGCGTCTGAAGCTCGGCGCCGAAGCAAACGGCGTGAAGAACGTTTCGATCGTGGGTGAAGCCGAGGTACGAAAACGGGAGCCAAAGATACGAGCAGCCGCAGCCATGTGGTCGCCGCGTTCCGGTCGCGTCGAGGCAGAGGCCCTCGTGCGAACCCTCCGGAAGATTGCGGCATCACGAGATGCCATCGTGCTCTGCGGCACGCCACTCGTGGACGCCGATTGCAAGCCAGACGGGTTTGCCCTTCGGACCGAGCGAGAGACAATCCTCGCCCGCTCCGTCGTGAACGCTGCGGGACTGTATGCCGACGATGTGTCGCGGATGCTAGGGGGAGAATCGTTCCGGATCTATCCAGTACGAGGTGAGTACGCGGAATTGAAGACTGCTCGAAGCTCGTGGCTGAACGGCCTCGTGTATCCGCTCCCGCACGCCTCGGGTCACGGCTTGGGCGTGCACTTCACAAAAACCGTCGGCGGACGTGTGATGCTCGGGCCAACGGCGCATTACCAGCAAGAGAAGGATGATTACGAGCGCAACCGGCTCCCGCTCGAACACTTTCTGGAATCGGCGAAGCTGCTGATGCCAGACCTGACGCTCGATGACCTTACTTACGGCGGCACGGGGATTCGTGCGAAGCTGCATCCACCTGAGGAGAAATTTGCGGATTTCATCATTCGGCGCGACGCGCGGCAGCCTGCGCTGATTCAGGCTGCCGGAATTGAGTCGCCGGGCCTGACGGCATGTCTGGCGGTGGGTGCGAGAATCGCCTCGCTCGTGAAAGAAGTGCTGGCCTAATCGGATCAACCAGGCAGGCTACTGGCGCGTCACAGCTGAATCGGTAGCGACCGCGGGCTCGCGGGTGGCGCGCGGCGGGCGCCCATTCGGATCAAGCGCGGGTACCCGTGCACCTCGTCGCGTCGCGCTTGCATCCGAATGGGCTGCCGCGCGACAGGACCCGCGTGGGCGCCCGCAGCGATATCGATTCAGCTGTGACAGCCCCCATTCCGACACTGAACGCGTACCGGCGAAGGCGGCCAAGGCCTTTCACGCGTGACTTCGTGCTCATCGTGGCTTCGGGCTCGTCGTGTATGCCGTAGGCTCGTCCGGCTGCTCCGAGAGCCTCAGGCCCCTAAGTACCGCGCCAGCGCATCCTGCCACGTCGGCATCGCGATCCCAATCGATGCGAGCTTTGCGTTCGACAGCGCGCAATATCGTGGCCGGGGCGCTCTCAGGTCAGCGGTCTCCAGAGTAACCGGCCGCATCCGCAGCGGCAGCCCCATGAGGCGTGCCGCTTCAGCCGCGACCTCCGCCCATGTCGCCGCACCTGAGTTGACGCAGTGATACAGGCCACAGGGCGCGCCGCGTTCGATCACCGCGCGTGTCACCTGTGCCACGTCCGCGGTGTAGCTTGGCGAGACGGTACGATCAGTAAACACTGAGACTTCATCGCCCCGCCGAATTCCGTCGAGAATCGTCCCAAGGCTGCTCCGTCGCTTGTCTCCCGGTGCGCGTGGTCCGAACAAGCTCTCCACTCGCAATACCCACGAACGCGGGGCTTGGAGCGCAAGCCAGTCGCCCAACAGCTTCGAGGCTGCATACGCGCCCCTCGGGTTCGGTTCGTCATGCTCGGTATACGGCGAACCTTTTTCTCCGTCGAACACGAAATCAGTGCTGAAGTGAATCAGTGATACGTCGCGCTCGACCGTGGCGCGAGCGAGAGCGAGGGGTCCGAATGCGTTGACTTCCAGCGCTCGAGCGGGATCGTCCTCGGCTCGATCGACGTCGTTATACGCCGCGCAGTTGATGACGAGGTCGGGTCTGGTTTCCGACAGCGTCGTTGCGACAGCATTCGCATCCGAAACATCCAGCTCCCCGTGCCCGAGCGCGATCACCTGGGCCGTGGACGAGAATTCCCGGACGATGGCCCCACCAAGGAGACCTTGCTTGCCGGTCACCAGAACGCGCATTACGCTGCGAGCGCCGACGCAACGGCGCCCACCACCGCGGCTTGCTGATCGGCGGTCAACTCGGCATAGATCGGCAGCGCGAGGCTCGATCCGGCAGCCGCATCGGCGTTTGGAAACGCATCGACTGGGGAGCCCAGCGTGGAAAAGCACTCCTGTCGATGAAAGGGAACCGGATAGTACACCTCTGTGCCTATCCCGGCTTCAGTCAGCCGACTCCGAACAGCATCGCGGTTTGGCAATCGAACCACGAACTGATTGAAGATATGGGTGAACTCGTCCGGCTCGACGGGCAAGGTGACATCCCCAATGAGCCCAGCATCACCGAACAACGCGTGGTAGCGACGCGCGTTCTCTCGCCGCATCCCAGTCCAACGAGCAAGGTGCGGCAGCTTCACGCGAAGCACTGCTGCCTGTAGCGCGTCGAGCCGGAAATTTCCCCCTACTCGCTGATGGTAATACTTCGGCTCCGCACCGTGATTGCGCAGCAGGCGGACCTCGTGTGCGAGAGAAGCATCGTTCGTGGTCACGAGACCGCCATCGCCGAAGGCCCCGAGATTCTTGCTGGGAAAGAATGAAAAGCAACCGGCGGCACCCATGCTGCCGGCCTGCCTGTTCTTGTATCGCGCGCCAATGGCCTGGCAGGCATCCTCTATGACCGGAACGCCGGCCGTACGAGCGATCTCGAGAATGGGATCCATATCTGCGCACAGCCCGAAGAGGTGCACGGGCATGATCGCGCGAGTACGTCGATTGAGAGCGCCCCCGACAGCATTTGCATCGATGTTGAAGGTGACCGGATCGATATCCACGAACACCGGTGTCGCTCCGAGGCGCGCCACACACCCGGCCGTCGCGAAAAATGAGTACGTGCTGGTAATGACTTCATTCCCAGGTCCGACGCCGAGGGCCATCAATACGGCGAGGATGGCATCGGTGCCGGAGGAGACGGCAATCGCGTGAGCGACTTCCAGCCGCTCGGCGAGCTCGCGTTCGAGCGCTGCGACTTCAGGGCCGAGGACGAACTGTTGACTGTCGCAAACTCTCGTGATGGCGTCGATGAATTCGGATCTGAGCGGTGCGTACTGTGCCTGCAAATCGAGCAGCGGCACTTTCTGGGCGGTCGTCATCTCTGAACGACTATCGGCTCACCCCAGAGCGCATAGTCCGCTCGAATGTCACCCTTCTCGGGCTTGCCGCTCCGCGTGTTGAAAATGAGGTCGACTTCCTCGCCGGAGTAGGCCGAGAGATCCACCATCGCGGGAATCCATTTGCGATCGCCCTGGTTGGCGAACGGATGGACGTGTTGGCTGAACAGTTGCTCGTAGGCACGGCCGTCGGAGACGCCGACGTAAAACAGGACGCCGTCTCCTTCCTGCGTCCACGCCTCGGGCTTGAGACCGAGTGACACGCTGAGCCACCCGTCGTCTGGGATCGCCACGCGGAACGTCACACGAGTGCCGATCGCGGGGGCGATGGCAATCGCTTTCTTCGTTTCGCCATTGAGGTTCGCGTCGACGACGGAGTAGAGCGACGCCTCGTCTGGCTGCTTTTTGGCTTGCGCAAATCGATCGATCAACTGAACGGCCGCGACGGGGTTACTCCGCCTGAAGAGCCACCATCCAACCAGGAGCAGCACGACGACGAGAGCCGCGGTCAGGACCGCGCGGTTACCTTTCATAATAACTTTCTGCCCTCCAGAAAAGTTTCAATCTAGCACATGACGCAGTGTGAAATTCGATCTAGCTTGCGCGCCATCGCAGCAATCCCCACCAAAGCCGACTGCGGCTAAGGATGCCCGTGCCGACCTTCGTGTGCTTCGTCCCTTCGTGAGCTTCGTGAAAGGCCGTCGGTCCGTTCGGCATGCGCGTAGTACATCCCAAACAGTCCAACGACGAACGCGACCGCGGCCGCGAGCGTCAGCATGGTGCGGCGAGGATATTCGAGACGCACCTCGTAGGAACCCGACTGCGGCGCCCGGAAGGCGAGTTGTCCGTTCACCGCATACAGCGGAACCGCTGTGGACGCCATGCGCGCAGACCACGCCGGGTAGTAATTCGTGCGCACCACGACTTCCGTGTCCGCGCTGACGTCTTTCAACAGCACCCGGCCGCCGAGGGGATCGAGATCGGCAAGACTACCGCTTCCCATCGCCGTGACCACGGAACGGGTATCAGCGCCGCGCATCACGAAATGTTGCCAACTGGAAGAATCCCAGCGCCTGGTGAAGCCCGGTGAATTGCTGAAGAATTGTCGCGCGGCCGGCGACCACACGAACACATCCTGAATCCCCCAGCGTCGAAGTTCCGCCACGACCTCATCCGCCGGGATGTCCTCGAGGCTGCGTCCCCACATCGCGCCAGCCGCCAGGAGATTCTGCCGGAATCGAGACCATTGCCACCCATCCCAGAAGCCTGCATAAAAGCGACGCCCCGTGCTGACCGGCAGCAACGGCTCGAAGTGGACGGCAAAGGGCGTTTTCGGCGTCGATTGGTCAGCCGATTCGATCATGTCCAGGTGTGGGCTGTTTTCCACGAGCACCATGCCATCCGTGGCCTCTCTGATTCGTGAAACGAGCGCGGGATCCCAATCCTCGAGCCGATTGACGTGGGGAACACGCGAAAACACGATCGAGACGTAAAGCGCAAGGCACGCGACGGTTGCGATGGCGACCAGACGACTCCGAGCATGCCGAACGATGAATCCGGCCAAAACGGGAGCGCTGAACACCGGGAGCATGTGGAATGGCCGGCTGAACGCAAAACCAAACTCTGAGTAGTTGAGCGTCATCAGCCCCAACGTTCCGAGCGCGGCCCACGCATGAAAGCCCACACGGCTTCGGGGGCCGAGGGCGAGCAGAATCGTGACCGGCAGGAACACACGAATCGGCGTCGTATAGTCGTTGAACCAGCGTCCCGGCCGGAACAGGATTTCGACGTTGTAGTAGAACTGCCGCGCGAAGGCTCCCCATTGAAACGATTCGGGTGGATGCAAGAGGACGTTGTTGAAACTGAAAAACGATGGCAGCGTCCAGTTTTCCCACATCACTGGAAGGGTGGCGACACACGCAGACGCGATCCCGGCGGCGAGCATGATGGCGCCTCGGACATCCCGATAGTAGAGCGTGTGAAGCACGCAATACGCGACCGCGTACACAAAGAAACCGAGATGTGTAGAGGCGGCCAGCGCCAGGGCCACTGCCAGCAGCGGGGCGCCATCGCGGCGTCCGCGGTGGAGGCGATGTATCGCAACGACGGCAAGCGTTGCAGTGCACACACCCGCGAGTGAATTCGTATCCCCGCTCCTCACGGCCGAAAAGTAATATCCGGCCGTCAGGATGCACGCCAGGGCCGCCGCCGGCGTTGCCGCTTCGCGGCTGTCGCTGTCTTTGAGGTCCAGGTAGACCAGCACTGGAACAGCGGCGAAGAGCACGGCGTGCAGCGCGTGAAAACCCACCTGCGGTCCGAGTAGCACCACGAACGGAAACGCCAGCACGCCAAGGTTCTGCGTCAGATCCGACGAAAGTTGATAGCCGCCCAGGAACCACCAATTCCACCCGACGAATGCACCGCGACGAATCAGCGCAACTTGATCGATGGTGCTTTGGTATCGCGGTACCCAATTGTCGAGAAACGGGATCTGGCGCCACGTGCCAGGCGGGAACCAGCAGAAAAATGCGACCACGAGTAGAACGACCCCGCCGATACCGAGCCATCGCCAGGCAACTGGGAGGATCGCTGTGCTCCATACCCGCTGCCGGATCGCAACCACGGTGAGCAATATCAGCGACGCGATGAAAAATGGTCGCTTGGGGCCATGGATCGAGCCCGGGACGTCCGCCCAGCGAGTGGTCAGCAGCACGTTCAGCCACCAGATGGCCAACGATGCGAGGAAGGCTACTCGCGGTGTGAGCAGCGACATCAGCGGCACGACGGAGGGGGATCGGGCGTGAACAGCGTAAAGGGTCCGACGGTTCCCTGCGGCCGATAGACGGCGAGCAGACGCTTGGCTGACGGATCTTGTCCGTAGTACGCGAGAAGATCGAGCGCGCGACGGCCCGCCGGCGCGACCGCTCCTGGCTGTTCAACGGCGAGAAGTTGCGGCGGCCAGCCGCAGAGATCCTCGACGATCTGGTTGAAGAACATGCGTTCGAGCGCGGGCATGTCCTCCACAGCATGCGGCTGAAGCGGCCCGCCGGCCAGACGGTCCTGATCGGTATAAAACCCTGGCAGGAACCACAGTGAATTGTGACGAAGGCCCCATGCCGCCCCCGAATAATTCACTGCGGGAAAGGCCGGATAGATAATCGTCCGCATGCTGAGCACCGTTACCGAACCACCGCCGTGTTGGGCGATGGCCCCGATCATTGGCGTGACCAGATCGGGAGCCGCGGGATTCCTCGCCTCTGCAAGGTAACGCCCGGACGCGACGACCAAAGCTCCCGCAAACACGACCCCAAGCCCCCGCGTTCCACCGCGGAGCAACGCCCCGAGGGCGGACACTTCGTTGAGGACGGTTGCGACTACGAGCGCCAGGAACAAAACGAGAAACACGCGCGCAGGATAGAGCTGGTATCCCCACCCTTTGAATTGAAGCAAGGCCGCAATGAGGTAGCCGGTCGCGACGGCGATGATCACAAGCGGCAGCCGGTCCGATGGCCGCCAGCGGATGGCCACACACACGGCAAGCGCCGCAAGCCACAATTGCACCTCTCGCAGGCGCACGAGCACCGCGACGGGAGAGTTGAGTCCACCGTAGACGCGACGCACCTGCTCGGCAACCTGGAAGTATTCCGGAGTGAACAGGACGACGGCACCGGTGTACACGATAAAGATTGCAGCCGCCGCGACGAACTCGGCTCGTCGAAAGGCGCGCCGCCTCTCGAACGCGAGCGCGACCAATTCGACGCCAATCCAGGCCAGGAGAAAATGCGGCTTGATTGCGAAGCCGACTCCGGCGGCCACCCCAACGAGCGCTCGGAACTTCGAGGGAATCAGATCGTTCCGCACCGCGCCGAGAATCGCGTACGGCATCGTCAGCAACACCGCCAGGTGCTCCCGCTGGCCAAAGTCGCTCTTCACGAAGGGCAGCAGCAGAAACGCAACAGTACTGACCAGCGGGAATTCCCGCTCAGGCGACGAGCGGCGAACGATCGCGCGTACGACGAGGATGGACGCGCCCGAGAGTGCGAACACGAAGCCCTTGAACACAGCCGTTGGCGGCCAACCACTCAAATGCGCCAGGGCAACCGATGGAGCGGTCAACCAGATGATGAGCGGTGGATTCGTGTCTACGACGTCGCGATACAAATCGGCGCCGCTGAACCAGCGCTGGACAACGTAAAGGTACCAGGCGGCATCGTGGTTCAGGTACGCAGGCGCGGTGGCGATGAGGGAAAGAGTGGCGAGAGCCAGCGCCAGGGCCGTAGTAACCGTGCGGATCCTGTCCTCAGTCATGAACGGCGGCGGTCGGCGAGTAGACGGTCACCTCCTCGCCCGCATGGCCGAACGATTGCTGTTTCACGACGTCGGATCGTGCATCGAGTGCGGCGGTCACCTCGCGATATCGATTCGATCCATAGAAACGCTCGTGCACGACCACGTATCTTACGCCCATGCGGCGAAGACGCTCGATCTCGGCGTCGGAGGGGAAGGTCTGCATCCCGCGCATGAGGTCGAGATATGAAGTCGGCACATTGCCGCTGTAGCCATTGACGAGCGGATGCCAGTGAAAGGTCGACCAGTACATGAACTCCGGATCCATTAACGGAGCGGTGTAGATGTCGGGAACGGGCAATTCAAGTACCGCGCCGCCGTCCGCCTTTGCGGCGAGCCATTGGTACACAGGTTCGGGCTGCCTTGGCGCGGGGATGAGCTTCAGCGGCATCGTGGCGTACTCGAGCATCATCGCCGCGATGACGACGCTGAAGGCGGCGAAGGTGCGCGCGCGTTCCCGCAGCCGGGCCATCTGCTCGAGACGGGCCCATCCGAAGCCGGCGAGCACCGCGACCATCAGCAGCGCGATGCTGCCGGCGCGGGCGATTGCACGGATACCCTTGTACGGCAGCAGGTACTCACGGAACAGATCGTAGGAAAGCCCACGCGGGCCGAACGAGAGGTCGATCGCCAGGAGCAAGGCGATCAAATACGCGATGCGCCGCCGGCACAGCGGAGGCCAAAGCCCGGTCCCGGCCAGCGCGATCGCGATCAGCCCCGGAAACAGCCGCTTCTCGTGTCGCCCCAACCGCGCGGTGAGCGAGCCGTACAGGAGGTTGCTGGGAGTCGCTGAGATGTAGTGGGTCGGTCCCGCGCCGAACAGCAACGCGTCGTTCGCCGAGCGTTCGCCAACGGTGGTCCGTGCGCGCCGGTACGGCATGAGGTATGGCGCGAGGAAGGTTGCCGCTACGAGCGCACCGCATCCCAGGGAAACGGCTGCGCGGGCCAGCCGTACCCGCGGCATTGGTACCGTCAAGACCGCACAGAACACTGCGAGCACGGTGGCGAACAGGACTGCGTAGTAGATGCACGAAAGCCCCTGCGCGGCAAAGAGCAGCCCGACGGCGATGCCGGAGCCGACTGTGCCTCGCTCGATCGCACGATGAACCGCGAGCAGCGTGAGCGGCATCCACCCAGTCCACAGCAGCTCGAGGTGCATGTAGTGATCGAACCGGTAGGGTGTGAACGCGAAGATAACGCCGGCGATAATTCCGGCGCGCCTGCTTCCGGTGAGCTGGCTGACGAGCGCCCACGCGGCGACCCCGGCGAAGACGAAGCTGCCCAGGACCAGCAGGTTGTACACGTAGGGCGTGGGTACTCCGAGCCAGAACAGCGGCGCAGCAACGAGACCCTGCAACAGCGTCGCATCCGAGTAGGCAAGCGTGGCCCGTTCCGGGAAGTAGATGTTCGTGTCGAAGAGGTGCACGGGGTCGCGCGGCAGCTGATACGCGATCCACGAGAGCCGCCAGAGGTTGAGCCACGAGTCCTGATTGGCGGGGACGTCTCCGGGCCGGAGCACCTGCGGCCACGTGGCCACAGCCGTCATCACGCTGAACAGGATGGTCACGCGCAGCCACGCGCGATCGGCCGTTCTCACCTGCTGCGGCGCTCCTTGACGGCGGCTCGCGTCTCCCGATCCGCCTCCCGCCGCTTGATCGTTTCGCGTTTGTCGTGCGCTTTCTTGCCTCTGGCCAGACCGATCGCCACCTTCACGTATCCGTTCTTGAAGTACATGCGCGTGGGCACGAGCGTCATGCCGCGCTCGACGGTCTTGCCAATCAACTTGCGGATTTCGGCGCGCCGCAACAGCAGCTTGCGTTTTCGTGTCGGTTCGTGGTCCGAGTACCCGCGATGGCTGTAGGGGTTGATGTGGACGTTGTAAATCCACACTTCTCCGTCCTCCACTCGAGCGAAGCTGTCGCGGAGATTGATGTTTCCTTCGCGGATAGACTTCACCTCCGTACCGAGCAGCGCGACACCCGCCTCGAAGGTTTCGAGGATGTGGTAATCGTGGAACGCCTTTCGGTTCTCGGCGATGTTCTTCTGCGCTTCTTCGCGAGCCGTTTTCATCGCACCCACTGGGTGATGCTCATGCGGCCGACCTGTTCGCTGCGGGCGACCCGAAGGCCCGGGAGAGCTGCTGAGGGCTCTGGATTTCTCGACACCAGCAAGGCCCCAGGCACCCGCTGCGCGGTCAGCATCGACCCCAATGCCTGTGCCGCCGCCGGTGAGTCTGCCAGAAGGACGATCTTACGGTAGTACAGCGGCAGGAGCAGCTGCGCCGTGAATGGATCGTCCGCAATGACGATTCGCTCGCGGGAATTTGCCACCGCCCGCACAACAGACGCATCGTCGCGGTTCCGCGCGTAGTACGCATAGGTCGTCGCGTAGGTGTGGACGAGGAGTGCCATCGCCACGAGCGCGACGCCAATCCGCCCTGCCCACCGGTCGAAGCTTGCTGGCGCGAAGAGGTATCCCTTCAGACGGATTATTGCGGCAACGGTGAGTATGGGCAGCAAGGGCAGCAGAAGCCGCGGCCCCAGACCCTTGCCGCCGGTTGTATCAACGCCGGCAAAGGCGAAGGCCAGATATGCAGCCGCTGTAATGAGCGCGATTCGCGGTGAAAAGAATGAAGAAGAACGTCCAGGTGAACGATCGGTGGCAGTTGGGACTGGCAACAACGCAAACACCAGATACGGTGCCACGCGATGCAGTCCGGCGAGCCACTTCGGCGCGGTCACGACTTCCCACGCATCGAGCGCCGCCGCGCCCATGATCCCGACCAGCCACACAACGACACCGATGGCCGATCGAAATTTCCAGCGAACGAACAACGCGACGAGGAGACCAGCGATGTAGGTGACGAGCCACCGATCGTTACCGTAGCCAAACAGCCAGTACTGGACGACGGTCTGGTAACGTTCGCGCAGCGTGAAGGGGTGGAGTGAGGGGAGTTCGTCGTTGGGTGCGTCGGTCGTTTGCAACGCACTCTGCAACAGGTGGACGGCATGGCGCACGTGCGCAGCGGCGGGCCGGCCAAACCACATCACGTCGATCGCGGCAGCAAGTCCTAACGCAGCCACTGCGCCAACCGTCAGTTCGAGAACCGATCGCAGTCCTCTCGTTCTCAGCCACACGGCAATCGCTAGACCTGGAGCGAGAAGGATCACTTCGTCCCGAAGCGTAGCGCCAGCGCCCAGCGCCAGGCCGGCGAGAAACGGCGCACTCGCGGACGCTCCACCAGGGCCAGCCTTCGTCAACGCGAGCACAAACGCGGCAGTAGCCAAGGCCATCCCGGCCGCGTGATGCCACCCCGAGATCGCGTAGAACCACAGGGGGCTCGCGAGGCCCAGGGCCACAATCACCGCAACGCGCGCGGGGGTCGGCGCCAGACGCGCGGCGCAGGCCAGCGTCGCCCATCCAGCGATGACCGACAGCACCACCATGCCGTGCAGGCCGAATGCGCTGACACCCACGGCCTGCAGCAGCGCGGATGCGGTTGGAAAAATCGATTGCGTGGCGCCGGCCGATCTGAAGACGAATGGCGGCCGGATGGGAAAGAACCGGCGCTCCGGGTCCAGGAACTCACCGGGATAAGCGATGTCCAGACTTCGAAAACGGTGATCGAGGAGCGCCTGGGCCTGAACGTACTGCACGCCGATGTCGCCGGAGTACACGCTCTCGGGCACCAGCACCATAAGCCCGAGCCCCGCGTAATACGCGCCTATTGCCAGTGATAGCAGCCAGGCTGTTCGATTGAGGCGGCCGTGCTCGTCACTCATCGAGGAGCTGACAACCGGACAGCCAGCTTCACTGCTTCAATCAAACTCGAAGGGTCGGCCACGCCGCGGCCCGCAATGTCGAAGGCCGTTCCGTGGTCCACCGATGTCCGGACGATGGGGAGTCCAAGCGTGACATTGACGGCACGGCCAAAGGCGGCCATCTTCACGGGAATGAGCCCCTGATCGTGGTAACAGGCAATCACCGCGTCGAACTCCCCCTTCATCGCGCGAAGAAACACGGTGTCGGCCGGAAAAGGTCCCTCTACGGCCACGCCGGCAGCCCGCCGCGACTCAATCGCCGGACGCACGACCTCGTCGTCTTCCGTGCCAATGACGCCGTGCTCGCCGGCATGCGGGTTGAGGCCGCACACGGCCAGGCGCGGCGACTCGAATCCGAATCGCGGCAACTCCTCGGCGGTGAGCGCGATGACCTCTTCGAGCCGTTTTTGACTCAAGGCGCCCGACACCTCTGCAAGAGGAATATGCACGGTGGCGAGCACGACGCGCAACGTGTCGGCATAGAACATCATCGCGACCCGCTTCGCGCGCGTCAGGTGCGCGAGCAGATCGGTGTGCCCGCGCCACGGCAGTCCCGCGGCCGCAAACGACGCTTTGTTGATGGGTGCCGTGACAACGGCCGCGATACGTCCCGCGCGAGCGTCTTCGACAGCCCGGAGGATTGCTTCGTATGCCGCCCTGCCCGCCTCAGCGGAAACACGACCGACAGCAAACGTGCGGGGCGCCTGCTCGTCGTCGAGCCCGTACAGAACCGGATCGCAAAGCTCTGCGACCTCGCGATCGTCGACCGCCTTGCGCGCGATCTCCGGGCCGATGCCGGCAGGATCGCCGGCGGTGATCCCGATCCGCGGCTTCACCTCTCCCTTATCTCCCGCAACTGCCGCAGCCGCCACTGCCGCAGGATCCACAGCCGCCCGCCGGACCGGTCGGGTTGCTGCACGATCCGCAGCCCCCTTCGTCGGCGCAGCCGCCATGCGTGACGCCTTTTCCGTTCGGCAGCTCGTAGCGCAAGCAGCACTTGAGACGCCCGCACATCCCGGAGAGCTTCGATGGATTGAGGCTCAGGTTCTGCTGCTTGGCCATCTTGATCGAGATCGGCTCGAACGAGTTGAGCCAGGTCGTGCAGCACAGCGGCCGGCCGCAGGGGCCGTATCCTCCAAGCATCCGCGCCTCGTCTCGGACCCCAATCTGCCGCATCTCGATTCGCGCCCGGAAGTGCGCCGCCAAATCGCGAACGAGCTCCCGGAAATCCACACGGCCCTCGGCGGTGTAATAGAAAATCAGCCGGGAGCCATCGAACAGCTGTTCGACCCTGGCCAGCTTCATCGCGATGTTGCGCTCTTTGATCTTCAGGAGGCAGATGCGCTGCGCCTCCTGCTCGCGCTGCTGGTGTTTCAGCCGCGTGATGACGTCTTCACGCGTTGCCTTCCTCACCACTCGCGCGGGAGACTCCGGGGACGGACGTTTGCGTTCTGCAAGTGTTGAGACGGCTCGCGTGACCGTCGCGACTGCGTGCCCTTCTTCGGTCTGCACGACAACGTGATCACCGGGAACGAACGCGGGAGGAGGATCGTCGAGCGCCAGCTCGGGGACGAGGAACGTGTATGTTCGTCCCGTCGGGGAGAACTTCACGCTGATGAACGGGCGGTCGGGCCCGACAGACATGTCGCCTCATATATCGATCGAATTCGGCACTGACGCTGTCAGTCGCTAGTCGCTAGTCCGGCTGACGCCTGTCAGTCGCTTGTCGCTGGTCAGTCCTGAAGGACGAACCAGTCCGCCACGATTTTCGGACTGGCGTTCCTGTCAAGCGCGTCCAGCGCCCGGTCGATCGACGAAAACGCGCGAAGGGTGCGCTCGCCATCGAACGACTTCAGAAGACGCATCAAGAGCGGCTTCAAGTCGGCATTGGCAAGATCGCGCTCGTCCGCGCGGGAAAGCAGAACTCCAAGATCACGCAGCAGCGAGGCTACGGCTCGAAGCCGGCATGCCACGTCGTCGCGGTCGCCACCGCCATCGGTCAGCGATTTCGCCGCGTCGAGCCGGCTGCGCGGATCTGAGGCCCCCGCGATTCTCGTGAGGACCGTCGCCGCGGCGTCCCGCACACGAACGTAGTCCTCCGATCCTCCCTCGAGCGCCCGACCGATACTTCCGTCGGCCAGCGCCGCCGCCGCATGAGCATCTCGTGACGAATATCCGTGAGCGTGCTCGAGCACGTGCGCGATCTCCCCGGGCGAGAGCCGCCCGAACCGAAGCCGCTGACAACGGGATCGGACCGTCGGAAGCAGCACATCGGGACGCGACGTGATCAGCACGAACATCGACGCCGGAGGTGGTTCCTCCAGCGTCTTCAACAGCGCGTTCTGCGCTTCGGGTACGAGGGCATCCGCCTCGTTTATGATGACGACCCGGCGCCGCCCTTCGAAGGGACGATAGGCGGACCGCTCGATTGCCTCGCGGACCTGATCGACCTTGATGCTCCCAGACTCGCCTGGTTCGATGGTCAGGACGTCGGGATGCACGCCTCGCGCGATGCGCGCGCACGCCGTGCACGCGCCACAAGCGTCGCCATCGACAGGGGCGAGACAGTTCACCAGTTGCGCGAGCGCGGTCGCCGCCAGCCGCTTGCCCACCCCTTCGGGGCCGCTGAATATGAGGCTGGGGGGCAGGGTTCCGCCACGCGCAGCGCGCGCGGTCAGTTCGAAGAGCCGACGGTGGCCGGCAAGATCGCGAAACGGCATGTGAGCCGTCGAAATCCTACCATTACCGTCCGCCTGGTTTCTTCGCTTCTTCCGGCTTTTTGTCTTTGTCCTTGCCGATGCCGAATACACGGGACCAGAATCCCCGTTTCTTCTTCGGCTCTTCAGTAGGAGCGGACGCCTGGGGCGGCGCGGACTTCGGGGATGGGCGTGCGGTGGGTGGTGGCGAGGCAGGTGAGCTGGTGCCGGCGACAGCTGGTACCGTCAGCCCGACTTCGGTGGCGGGTACCGGCGGCGCATGGTTGTCTTTGCCGAAGACGCCAGCCAGACGATCGAGCAGCGACACTGGCTCGTGTATCGGACAAAGCGTCGTCGGCTGCGTCCCTTTGACGAAATACTCGGTGTAGATCATCGAGCGCCGTTCGATGAGCCCGTCGCGGTTCACGACTTCCACGTCATCACATCCGCCGTTGGGCAGCTTGCCGGACACGCGGCACACATTGATCGTCGTCACGTTGGCGGGCCGCTCGAACTGATCCGGTTTGTCACCGCGCGTCGCGGTCTTCATGAACGACGCCCACAGAGGAACGGCAAGCTCGCCCGCATATCCATTGCGGAGGATGGTCTTTGGCTGATCGAATCCGATCCAGACGCCGGTCACGAGGTGCGGCGTGTATCCGACGAACCACACATCCACGTACTCGTTCGTGGTCCCGGTTTTTCCAGCGGCTGGGAGCGTGAAGCCGGCCTGGCGCGCGCGGTAAGCGGTGCCGTAGTTGATCACGTCCGAGAGCATGCTCGTCATGAGAAACGCGGTCGCCTCAGAAATGGCGCGCTGAGACTTGCCCTCGTCGCTGTACAGCACCTTGCCCTCGCTGTCCTCGACTCGCCGGATGAACACGGGTGGCCGGACGAGTCCACCGTTGGCAAACGACCCGTACGCGGCGGTGAGCGCCAGCAGCGTCACCTCGCCGGCGCCGAGCGCGAGCGAGGGCACGCTGGGCGGCGTGCCGACGCTCAGGCGCTTGGCATAGTCCACGGCCTTCGGTATTCTCACGCTGTTCAGCAGCTGGACGGCTGCACGGTTGCTCGACGTGCGCAGCGCCGTGCGAAGCGTCATCGAACTCGCGGTCGTATGTTCGTCTTCCGGAACCCAATCACCCTGGGCGGTCAGGATTGGATCGTTCAAGCGCGTGATCACCGTCGCGGGCGAATACCCGCCTTCGAGCGCCGTGGCAAAAACAAACGGCTTGAATGCGGAACCCGCTTGTCGCTTTGCCTGCACGGCGCGATTGAACCGGCTCTCATCGAAATCGCGCCCACCGACGAGTGCGCGCACGTATCCGTTGCTGGGGTCGAATGCGACGAGTGCGCCCTGCAGGTAGTCGACCGTTGGGGTGTCCTTCGCAGGCTGATTCCCCGAAGTCGCCTGGGCGAGCGGCGCGTCTGTCACGGCGCGCGGCGGGTATGCGAAGCCGGAACGCCGTTCGACGTCTTGCAGGCCCTTTTCGACAACGCGTTCTGCGGCAAGTTGCAGCTCGGGATCGAAGGTCGTCGAAACCCGAAGGCCGCCCTGATAGACCCGCTGCCAACCGAAGCGTTCGACAAGGTCCCGTCGTACCTGTTCCTTGAAGTACAGCCCTGACGTCTCTTTGATTTCCAGCGCATTGGTTAGATGCACGGGCGCTTTTCGCGCGCGCTCGGCAGTGGCCTGGTCGATCGCCCCCGAGGCCACCATCGTCTGCAGGACGACGGCGCGGCGAGCGATCGCGCGGTCGAGATTGACTGTCGGTGCGTAGCTGGAAGGGGACTGGATGAGTCCGGCGAGCAGCGCTCCTTCGTCAACCGTGAGGGCGCTCGCGCTCTTCGCGAAGTATCCACGCGACGCGGCCTCGACGCCATACAGCCCGTCGCCGAAGTACACCTTATTCAGGTACAGCTCGAGGATCTCCTTCTTGTCATAAAGGCTCTCGATGTACGCAGCGACGATGACTTCTTTGAGCTTGCGCCGATATGTCTTGTCTCTCGTCAAGAAGCTCTGCCGCGCAAGCTGCTGCGTAATCGTGCTCCCCCCTTCGGCGCGGCGCCCCTCTTCGATGTTTCGCAGCACTGCCGCGCCAACCCGAATCGCGTCCACACCCGAATGGTCGTAGAACCGCTGGTCTTCTACGGAGATCACCGCCTTGATGAAGTTGGGGGATATGCGCTCGAGCGGGACCTCGATCCGCTGTTCCTTGAAGATCGTGAACGCCGGGCGATCGTGGATGTCGTAAATCGTGGTCGACTGCGCCATGTCCCCGAGACCGCTGATCGCCTGACGATCCGGGAGCCCAGCCGTTATATCGAAGGTAAACCACCCCACCACACCGGCAGCGAGGACGATAATCAGGGAAATTGTGGCAGTTGTCGCGACCAGGAAACGGGGGCGATTTGCAAATAGAGAGCGCATCTGATGAACGAGCCGGGGCACATCTCATGAACACGCAAGATGCGTACCCTAACGAACCCTGAAAGGCACCATCGCTTCCGCGCGTTCGGTCTCCTTCACCGCTTCAATCGCAATGAGGAACTGGCCACGGGAAATAGACGGCACTAAGTCTATCTGGTAGATCCCAGGACGCACAGACTCGACGGGGAGTTTCGCCAACGCCGCTCCCCGTGCGCCAAGAAGCCTCGCCGAAACTGTCGCACCTTCGGTCGCCGTCCCGTAAAGCTGAACGCGTACACGGAGTCGATCGCTCCGATCGAAGTCACGGCCGGCGTACACCGGTGCATCGTGATCGAGCGCGCGGAGTTCTACTGGGTTTCGGGCGCGGAACATCACCGGGGTACTGAGCGCAAGCGCGACGGTGTTGGCTTGCGGTACGGCAACAGTGCGGACTTCCCTGTCGATTATCTCTCCTTGCGCGTCCCGGACAGCAAGATTCAATAGGAGTCGGCCGGGGGGTGCCGGGAATGTGAGACCACGCGGTTGGACGGGACCCGTATGTACCGGTCCGGCCTCGCCAGTCGCAACGACATCCACTGACGCTGGCGGACGATCGCCGACGCTGCCTCGTGGGCTCCAGGCGATGGTCACGTCGCTGCCGTCGCTCGCGCCCGGTGCGAGTCCGACCCAAAAATCGACGGGACGCCGCGCGGCTTCTGTCGGAAGTTCGGCAAAGGCGCGCGCGACAGGCGTGGGCAGCGCAGCTGCCGCGGCTGCGTCCCGGGCCTTGGCCATCTCGGTCGCACGCGGTGCCCAAAAGCCTGAACGTCCGCGCAGCTCGAGCCCACCGTGCTTGAGGCGAACCTTGATCTGGTGAAACTTCCCGTCCATGGGACTGTTCGCTCCGTCATAGCCGAGCAAGTAGTACGCGCTTGCCTGCCGAACGACTTTCCGAAGCGGAACGACGAAATCGTTCGAGGTAATCGGATCCGCGCCTGAACCGTACGCCAGCGACACGAGCACGTCCGACATCCGGGCGCCGGGGCCGCGACCGACCTGCAAGCCACGCGGATCGACGGTCACGATGGCTGTATTCGTGTCGTTGGCGGTCCGGATCAGATCCGACAGCACCGTCGAGGTCTGGTCGCGCAGGGGACCAAGACTTTCGCTGATGAAGATCAGCGATTTGCGCCCTTCGCGCAGCGAGCCGAGGTGCAGAAGGGCAGCCCTCAACGCCGACGCCGTGATCTGCGCGCGGATGCCTTCGATGTCCCGCATGTTCTGGAGGTGTCCTTCCTCCATGACGCTGCGCGGCGGCACGTACACACCACGGCGTCCTTTCAGCTCTCGAACCTGTTCGGCAAGCTCCCGGCGATCGCGCGTAAACCTGATGGAGTCGAGCGTCGTGAGCGGGTCCATGAACGCGACCAGATCGGTCGGACCAAACGAATCGAGCACGAAGCGAGTGAGCTGCTCGCGAGCGCGGACCGACGGCACAAACTGACTGATGTGGTACTCGTCCCAGAAGATCAAAAACACCCGCACGTCGTCACGCGCAGCTTCGGCGGCGGCGTGCTCGCGGGACCGAATAGGGAGTGACAAATCGTCGGTCGGCTGTCCCGTCGCTTCGAGCAGCTTGAACGACGTGATCGGTTGCAGGACGCCGTTCTCGAAGACCTCGAAATCATGCGCCTGCAACGTACGAACGGGCTCACCGCGTGTGTCGGTCACTGTGACATCGACGCGGACGAGATTGGTGCCGGTTCTGAAAGTCGGGGGCCGTTGCTGCTCTGGCTGCTGGGCAGGTTCCTGGGCCGCGGCCGCTGTCGCGATTACGGCGAGGAGGAGACCGGCTCGGATCAGCATGAGAGCGATCTCGATCGTAGCAAGTCAGCTACCAACCGCCAACTCCCAAGTGCCTGGCTCGCGCGTCCGTGCTGCTTGGACCGCCACCGGTAATTCGACGGTCGACGATCCAGACAGCACGGGCCCGCGTGACAGTTAGAAGCCCCGGCCGCGCGGTTTATCGAGTCGTTCCCGGGCGGTGGCTCGCTGCTCCACCGTCAGCACCTGTGCGATCTTCCGCTGCACGGCGATCTGACGTGAGAGTTCCTCGCCGTGGGCCTGGACGAGTTGCAGACGCAGCGTGTCGATCTTCTGCTCGTCTGGCGAGTCCGACAGGATCTCGGCGTCCAGCTGACGACGAATGGTCATTGACGCAGGCGGCCCTTCGCGTGACGAACGTTCTTCTTCGAGAATTGCCTGCACTTGCTTCTTCTGTTCGTCCGTCAAGTCGGCAACGCGTGCAAATCCCCCCGGGCCTCCCCGTCCAAAGCCCGGACCACCGTCCGGCCGCGGTCCGCGCTGCCCTCGGCCCTGCGCGTCGGCAAAACTGAACGCCGCCACCGCCAGGACCACTGCCACGATCACACTCCACATCGTTCGTTTCATATTTGCCTCCAACATTGGCGCTCTGGGCCGCCGCTTCGCGGCGGTTCCCTCGGCCCTCGCTTAAGCTCTCGCGTGAGTGAACAGGAGGTCATGAGAGCAGGAGGTGGATCACAGGAGGTCAGGAGATCATGAGA
>JBAROV010000179.1:0-24255 GCA_049642465.1 Vicinamibacterales bacterium | reverse complement strand
AAACAAGATCTGACCCCAGCGTCACCACCAGCGGAGCAATGCCATTACATGTCCACTCCCGATCGCGAGTGAGATGGCGAGAATCGAGTACAGCGTCAGGCGGTTTGGGCGTGGGATGCGGAAGCCGGCAACCGCGGCCGCCCCGCCGAGCAGCAGGACGAGCGCGCTCACCATGGGATTTGGTACCCACAGCAACAGGATGGCGCACACCAGCGGCGGCATGTTCGACGGAAGACCGATGAAGCCGCCGGTATCCGCCTGAAAGATGTTGAAGTGCGCCAGCCGCGTCACGATGCAGAGCAAGTAGATGATCGCGGCAGCCAGCAGCATCGTCCGCTCGATCGACGTCGTCGCCGGCACGACGCGCAGCAGAATCACCGGCGGCGCCAGTCCGAACGAAATGACGTCAGCCAGGCTGTCGATCTCGACGCCAACGCGGCGCTCGTCCGCGGTGCGCGGAAACAGCCGGGCAAATCGGCCATCGAACAGGTCCAACGCGACTGCCAGCGCGATCCCGGCACCGCCCCAGAATCGTGTCTCGGGTCCACTCGTGAAGGCGACGGCAATCGCGGCGGAAGTGACACCCAGATACGTGAGCACGTTGGCGCAGCGAAACTGGGAGGCAGCTGAAGGGATCATCGACGTCTCACCGCTACGCGCGTCCCGACCCGGACGCGTGACTCCAGTCCCGTGCCGGTGGCGCTGATCAGATCGTCATCGAACTGGACGCGGTGCGCGAGCGCGAGCATCATGAGCGCCGATCCGCCGAACCGGAAATAGCTCTTCTCCTGCCCGCGCGTGACCCGCGACGGCGTAAACGTCTGCACGATCGACCCGACCGTCAGCGCACCGACCTCGACGATGAGCAGCGGCCCGAAGCCTTCGGTGTCGAGGCGCGTCACCATGCGGTAATTGACGAAACTCGGCGCCCCGGCTTCGAGGGCTATCGGATGGACGGAGTGTAGGCGGTTGCCAACGGCACGCGGCAGCGATGCCGCGCCATCCGCCGGAAAGTGGCAACGGTGATAGTCGGCTGCAGCCAACCGGACGAGAAGGACGGCTGGATCGGCGAATTCCCTGGCAAGCGCGGCATCGGCGAGCAGCGCTTCGATCGTCGTGCGTGTGTTCTTGACGATGAGCTCCCGGCCATCGAGCGACTGCCACGCCAATGCCCGGCCGTCACAGGGGGACAACACGTGGTCCGGATTCCGATCAACCGGCCGCGCGCCGGGCATCAGACGTCGGGAGAAGAATTCGTCCAGCGACTCGTACGCGTCAATCGGTTTTTCCAGCTCGTTCGTCTCCACCCCCAGCGTTTCGATGAATTGGCGAATCTGGGCGCGACTCCGGCGGGAGCGCTTCGTGAAGCCGTACAGCCAACTGAAGGTGCGCCGGCTGAGCATCAACTGCAAGAGCAAGTTGCCGGTCCGGGTCCCGTAGAGGTACTCGAGTTGTTCGGCGGCATACACGCGCTCGCGCAAGAGGGCGCCCGTCACGCGGTCGCGATACTCAACGACCTGCATCACAGCGGCTCTTTTCTGAGCCGCATGAGATAGAGGCTGTAGTTCACCAGCAGGTGGATCGCAGTGCCAATCGCCATGAGCAGGAGAACGGGCGCGGCCGTGAGCCGCAGTGCCCAGCCATAGACCAGGGCGCAGCCAATGGCCGAATCGGCCTGATCGGCAAGCGCGAACCAGGCCGCGTTGCGAGGCGGCCGCTTGCCCGCCTCGATCCCGAGCCGCCGTTTGACGAAGGAGTTGGGTAGCTCCGCGAGCGCGTACGCCAGGCCGAGGAGAATGCCGAGAACGACCGGGTTCCAGCCGCCGAACTGCTTCGGCCATGCGACGGCAGCCAGGACGACGCCCAGGGCTGCGGTGGCCGGCATCACCAGCAGGCCACGCCACGTCTTGTTCCTGCCAAACCACGCTTGATGAATCGGAATTTTGAGCGCTGACAGCAGATCGAGTTTCACGGCGGCCATGTGAAGTCCGCCGCTGAACACAAGGGGCAGGCTGAGAATCAGCGCTTGGGTGAGCGAATCCGTCATGTTCTCTGGACGCACACACCCGCATCAGTCGAGGAATCCCAGGAGCGGCGGCTTGCGTGCCTCGTACGCGCCGGCATCCTTGAACTTCCCTTTCCACTCGGCGTGCACCTGCGGGCGTCGGGTCCAGTGCAGGTGCGGCTTGAGATGATGCTCCTGATGGTAACCCTCGTTGAACATCATCAGGTTGTACCAGCGGCCGTAGTAGCTCACTGAATCCGCCAGGCGGCTATCCGGATCCGTGGCACGGTGATGCTCGTAGTAGTTCTCGAGCAGCGCGAGGAACCACCCGGCATAGAACGTGGGAACGAACGCGAGGAGAAACCAACGCCAGTCAATCGCGATCCAGAGCACGGCGGTGACCACGACCGCCGCAAGTTCCATCCAGAATTGCGACCGCTGCCCGTGCTTGATGGCCTCTCGATACGCGTGCGACGTGCCATCGCGAAACAAGCCAAACGCGGAGTAGCTGACGAATCCCTCCTGCTGTCCATCCTTGCCATACCGAAACGTCGACGACGGATCGAGCGTCGTGCCGTTGCGGATCGGATCATTGGCGTACTGATGGTGAGTGAGGTGATGGTATTTGTAGAGCACCTGCGGCAGGAACAGGTTGGCCGAATTCAGTACCGGGAAGGCACGATTCAGCCCCTTCCTGCGAAAGAACGGCGTATGGAGGAAGTTGTGCGTGACGACAATGGGGTTGTAGTAGAAGACGTAGCTCATCGCCACGAACAACGCGACATTCGCCGTGAGCGACAAGGTCTCGAAACGCACAGCCCAGGCGGTCATGCCAGCCAACTGCGCCGTCGCGATCAAGATCAGCACGGAATCCCGGGGCGAGTATCTCCAGACCCTCATCGAGGCCTCCCTGCGGGCGTACGCCTTTGCAGACGTTCGTCAGCTACCACACGTTCCGCCATGTCCACCTAACCGCCGTCATGCTGTGCCTTCGGGTTTCAGGGTCACTGCTCCGCGCACCGCGGCTGCCGGCTGCTCGGTCAGCAGCGGCCAACCCTTTCGCAGAACGTAGTCCAGCCATGAGCCGGCCGCCTGGGATGTCAGCACGGCGAGCACGACCAAGGTGGTGTAAAACTCGCCGTTGATAATCCTTGCCTCGTAAGCGACGCTCGCGAGCCGATTCCCGGGCCGCCGCGGGCGTTGAGCACGATGGCGAGGTTGACTGAATCCCGCCATGGAAATCCAGCCAATCGGGCGCCGAGACCCGCCGAGACGAGTTTTGCCAAGCACGCGGCCACCAGAACGAACGCCACCATGCCAAACGCGAACGTCCGCGTCACATCGAGCTGGTATCCCACGACGGCAAAATAGATCGGAATGAAGACGGCGAACGACACGCGGTTGAGGGTAGCGCGCGCGTCCTTCAGATCGTCGGCTCGCACCAGCGCGTAGCCGGCTACAAACGCGGCAAAGGCGAGGTTCACCTCGAGCGCCGCGGCGACAGCGGTGAAGGCGAACAGCACCGCTACGAGATAGCCGACCGGCGCATGCCGCGCAAACACGTTCCACGACGCGCGAGTGATCGACCCCATGATCCGCGGAACCAGCGTCAGCCCCAATCCGAAGAACACCAGCGTAGCCGTGGTTGTCGTAACGATGCTCACGGTGGGCAGCGTCGCCGACGCCGCCAGCGCGGTCGCTATCGCCAGTACGCCCCACAACACGATGTCCTCCAGAACCGCGACGCCCAGCACCAGCCGGGCAAACCGGGTATGAAGAATCTCGAGATCATGAAAGACCTTGGCGATCACAGGAATCGATGTCACCGCGACAGCGATCCCGATGACCAGCAACAGCGCCATGCGATGATTCGCCGGGCCCGTCACGGCATCGCGGGGCAGCAGAGGCGCTGCCAGAATCGCGACGACGAAAGGCAGGCCTGTTCCGACAACACCCAGCCATCCCACCTCTCGGCGGTCCTCGCGTCGGAACAGCCCCTGCGCCTCGGCACCCGACGCGAACATCAACAACAACAATCCGAGGTTGTACAGAAAGCCCACGATCGCCTGGTATTTCGCCCCGAGCGTCTCCGGGGCGGCCCCCGCGTTGAACATCGCCGCCGCCACCGCGGGCGCGATGTGGCCGAGTAGCGAGGGCCCCAGAATCACTCCGGCGAGGATCTCGGCGGCGACGCGAGGCTGCCGCAGGCGGCTGAACAGATCGCCGAGCAGGTGCGCGGTGGACAGCAGTACCAGCAGAAGCACGCTGAACGAGCCGAATTCAGCGCTCGACACCGCCGTTACTCCACCAACTCGACACAGCCGCGGCCCCCGTCGATGGCGATGTTTTGCCCGTCGCGAATGCGGTGGGTGGCCCGCGGGACGGCGAGCACGGCAGGGATGCCGTACTCGCGACAGATGACGGCTGCGTGCGAGAGCAACCCGCCGGTTTCGGTGACGACACCGGCGACCCGGTCCAGGGTCACGGTCCAGCCCGGGTCGGTGAAGGGACAGACGAGGATGGCACCGGCCTCGACCCTCGACGCCTCCTCCACCGAGCGCGCGATGCGAGCGACGCCGCGCACGACACCTTGGCTCGCACCGATGCCGCGGAGCGCCCCTTCCGTGGCCAGCGGCCGAAACGGGAAGCGGCTGCCGATTTCGTTCGGCGCCTTGAAATTGCGGTAGCGCTCGAATCGCTCCTTGCTGGGCTCGACGTTGCGCCGGTCGTCGGCCAGGATCTCCTGGAACGTCATGAAGAAGATGTCGTCACCCAGCCCGCGGCGTTTGGCGATCTCGAGCAAGTGACGACGGATGTGATAGTAGAGGCGCGTCGACAAGTCGCGCATCTCCTCGCGCAGCCAGACGAACCGCCGCAGACGATCGAGCTTGCGTCCGAAGCTGCGGCGCTTGTGCCACGGCACCCCTGCCAGCGCTTGCTGCCGCGCCGCTTCGTACGCGGGCCGCGGGTCCTCTCCCGCCGAGCGCTGCGACCCGGCGACGAGCTGCTCGACGAACGAGCGATCCTCATCCCAGCGCGGCACGCGCAGGTCCAGCTCGCGACGGCTGTGGTGGCGAAATTGCCGCATCAAGCCATCGACATCGACCGTTCCCGCGAGCACCATCTCGCGGATGGCGCGGGTGGGCGCCAGATGCCGCATCGCCGGCAGCGCCGCCACCAGCTGCGAGTAGTCTGCGTGCGGGAACGAGTCGGTGAAATCGAGCTTGGCGAGTGACGCGCAGAAGATGGTCCGGAAGTAATTGACTTCCGTCGTCAGATAATCCCGCTCGACCAGCTCGCGGAAGCTGCGATCGACGTCGGGTGGCGTCGGGTCGTATCTGCGATCGATGGCGTCAAACCCGCTGGAGAGAAACGCGCGATTGAACACCTCTTGCTGGTTCAACAACCGGCCGATCGCGACAATCGCCGGCAGCGCGCGAAGCAGCGTCGCCGGGTTGACCGGAGTCTCCAGGCCTGCTCCCTCATACTGGACCTCGATGGCCAGGTCCTCGTCGAATCGGCGCTCGACGAATCCCGGCAACTTGGCCAGACAACGCTTCACGGCGCCGAGATTCCAGTACGGCCGGCCGAAAAACATCCGCGCCGCCTGAAAGTCGCGGTCGAGCACCTTCATTTCCTGCAGGAAGCCGATCAACGCCTTTTGGAAGGCGTAGTAGTACAACGACCACATGATCGGCGTGCACGCCTCGCTCGACACGCCGCCGTCACGATAGTCGGCGTTGGTCCACTCGCCGAGCTCTGAATCGAAGTTGATGCGCGTGATCGGTCGCGCCTGGAGCACGTACACGGTCTCGTGCTCCACGGCGAACTCGATGTCCTGAGGAGCTCCGAAGTAGCGCTGGATGCGGCGAGCGACCGTTTCGATCTCTGGTCGGTGCTTCTGCAGCAGCGGGTGATCGGCGTCGAGCGGCGTGCGATGGCCCGCGAGCAAGGCATCGCCGAGACCTTCACAGGCTTCGATCACCACTTCGTCCGCGCCGGTGACGGGATTGACCGTGAACGCGACGCCGGCCAGCTCGGGTTCGATCATGCGCTGGACGATCACGTCCATCCGCAGGGAGGCGGGATCGATGTCGTTGTGGCGGCAATACTCCGCGACCGACTCGGCGCGCATCGAATCGCGGCACTCGCGCACCGCCTGCTCGACCTCGGCGAGGGAACGCAGGTTCAGCAGCGTGCGAAACTGCCCGGCAAACGAGGACGCGACGCCGTCCTCCCCGCTCGCCGCCGAGCGCACGGCGAGAGGAAATCCGAGCGCGCTGACCGCCGCCGGCAGATCCGGCGGCGAACACTGGAAGGGGGGTACCCGAAAGCCGGCGCGCTGCAGCTCGAACAGCACGCCGGCCTTTCCCGCGGCCGGCATCGGCGCGACGCCAAGATCAGACGCTGACGATTCCATCGCGGTGTCCCACGGTCGCGTGCTTCTTGTAATCTGCGAGGGTGAAGCCATGCCGCTCGGCCATCGCCGCCAACCGGTACACATGTTCGGCTGGCAGCATGCCCGTGAACGTGGCGTCGCGAACGCCCTCGAGGCCAAGCAGCATCGCTTCCGCCATGCAGCCGTAGACCTGTCCGGGCGGGAGCGGGAAACCAGGGATGCCGTGGTCCTCGCCGAACGGGAGCCGGGCGATGCCGCCGGTCATCACCGTCACGTCCGGCCGGGCGGTTCGCACCTCTGGCCGAACCGCAGCCGGCACCGAGAGATCGCACACGATCGCGTCCGGCGCGAACAGGTCCGGTCCGAGAAACGGCGTCGGCGAATTGGTCGCCGCCAGCACGACATGAGCGGCGCCGAGAGCGGCGGGATCGACGTTGACGTCTGCGCGGGGAATCCGCGCCTGGAGGTCGGCCAGCCGGCGCGCCGCCGAAGGTTTGCCGCTCCCCAGCAGCACCGTCCGGGCAAAGCCGGGCGCCAGGATCTCGGCGCAGGTCTGGCCGATATTGCCCGAGGCGCCGACGACGGCCAGGGTCGCGGCCGCGCGCTCGAGGCCGCGCTCCGCCAGCGCCTTGTCGATCGCTTGCAGGGCGAGGGCGATGGTGTAGCTGTTCCCGGTCGTGACACCGATGTGTGGCAAATCGAGGGTGGTCGCATTCCGGGTCACGATCGACGTGTATTGGCCGAGTGCGATGACATCGCAGCCGATTGACCGCGCCACCTTGATCGCCTTGTCGATGGAATGGCGCACGCGGAAGAAGTTCCCGTCGTCGAGCCACTCCTTCATCTGCGTCGAGGTGAAGGGCAGGAGAATGGCGTAGAAGCGCACCGTCCCACCGGCGCTCGATTGCACGTCGAACGAGCTCATGACGGTTGGATTGGAGCGCGGCGCAAAGTGACGCAGAAACTGCTCGCGTTCGGCGAGCGACAGCCGGGCCGCATCAGGCTCGACGGTGATGAGATCGTCCGCGTCGATCATGTGGAACATCCACGCCACTTTCAGCGGCGGGGGATTCAACTCGCGCTGCCAATATGGCGGCTCGTCGTAGATGAAGAACTTCGCATCGAACGCGACCCGCGTGCTGTCCTGGTCGGCGCGGCGCTGCCCGTCGATGAAGTAGCGGGTCAGCCCCACCGCGTCGTGGGCGTGGAGCTTGCCACAGACATCCTCGAGCGCGCCCAGGCAACGGTCGATCTCCTCCTCCGAGATCAAGAACGACGGTTCGAGACGCAGCGACTGCGGATCGCTCAGCGTCGGCGCGATGCGGATGTTGTGGACGTTGAACAGGTAGCCCACCAGCACGAACACGAGATCGTCCTGGGTAGACAGGAGCCGCAACAGGTAGCTGCTGTCGTCGAGCAAGCGCCGGAACTCGATCGCCAGCATCAGTCCGCGACCGCGGACGTCGACAATGATGTCCGGGTACGCCGCCATGAGCCGGCGCAGTCCGGCCAGCAGGCGATCACCTTTCCGTTGGCATTCGGCGAGCGCCGCGTCGTCGAGCAGCTCGAGCGCCCGCAGCGAGATGCCGCTCGAATAGTCGTCCTCGGCATACGTGCTGGTATGCAACACGTCGAACTTGTCGATGTGCCGGTCGCGGCGAATGAGCGTGGCGGATATCTTCGCCAGCCCACCGCCGAGCGCCTTCGAGAGCAGGACGTAATCAGGGGTCACGCCAAGCGCCTCGCAGGCGAGGAAGGTCCCGGTGCGGCCCATCCCGGTCTGGATTTCATCGGCGATGAGCGGCGCGCCGCGGGCGCTACACAGGGCAGCCGCGCGCTGCGCGAACTCGGCGCTGACCTCGCGCACCCCTCCCTCCCCCAGAATCGGCTCGAAGATCAAACCGGCGATGCTGCCGGTGCGCGAAAACGTCTGTTCCAGATGGGCGATGTCGTTGAGGCGGACGCGATGAATCGTGAGGCCTTCGAGGAGAAACGGCTCACGATAGTCCTGATTGGCGGTCAATTGAACCGCACCCAGGGTCTTGCCGTGGAATCCCTTCTCGAGGGCGATGAACGTGCGCGACCCGGTTTCGAGGATCGCGTGCTTCATGGCGGCTTCGACCGCCTCGGCGCCGGAGTTGGTGAAGACGACGCGGTAGTCCCCTTTGGCTCGCAGGGTCAGCTCGCGCGCCAGCCGGCCGGCCAACTCGTGGCGCGACCCCTGGGAGTGAATCGGCCGGCCTCCGGCGAGCAGCCGTTGCGCCTCTTCCACCAACGCCGGGTGCGAGTGGCCAAACATGAGCGACCCGTAGCCGCCGACGAGGTCGAGCACCGCAACCTCTTCGCCGTCGCGCCGGTGATACAGATAGTTACCGCGTCCGCGCTCGAAGACCACGCCAATCCGGAGCAGGTCCAGCAAGCCACAGAGCTGCGGCTTAATCATCTGGTAGAAGTCGTCCGACCTGACCGGCTCCATCTTCTAGGCTCCTTGCGCGGCGATGCGAAGCCCTTGGCGTGAATGACGCACCTGCTGAGCGTCAGATTTTCACGGCTCAAATGAACGAGAAATACGTGCGCGCGACGCGGGGAAACGAGAGGGCGCCGATGTTAGCGTGATTGCATGAGCGGTGCAAGCAGGCGGCGCCGGTATGCTACCCTGTCGCCTCCCAGACGCATGGCAGTCAGTGTTTGTGAGCCCGACGTCGACGGCTTCATCGAGCTGGCCTGGCAGGTGAACGCCAGTGACCCGCACTGGATTCCGCCGATGCGGGCGCGGCTCCGGCAGGAGCTGACCGGGCAAGACGCGTTCGGACGCTACGGCCGTCTGCGCTTGTTCGGCTGCGAATTGGATGGCCGGCTGGCCGGGAGAGTCGCGGCCATCGTGAACCCGCGACTGGTCGATTCAGGCGGTCGTCCGATCGGCCAGGTGGGCTACTTCGAAGCGATCGACGATCAGAGGGTCTCCTCGGCGTTGTTTGCGGGCGCGTTCGAGTGGCTCCGCCAAACGGGGGCGCAGCAGGTGTGGGGCCCCCTGAACGGCGGGCCTCATCGCACCCATCGTCTGATCACCGAGGGCTTCGATCGCAGCCCGTTCCTGTTCGAGCCGCGCAATCCTCCGTACTATCCACACTTGTTCGCGGCCGCCGGCTTCTCGCCGCTGCAGTCCTGGTTCAGTATCGACGTGTCGCGCGATCAGCTCCGCGAAGCGCTCAACCGCCAGGCGATGCTGCGGGTTCGGAACGCGACAGGTCAACGCTTCGCGCTGGAGCGAGTCAATCTCGCCGACCACCCCGCCGTGCTGCAACGGCTTTACGCGCTCCTCGACGCGATGTGGACCGGTCACGTCGGCTACACGTCGCTGGACTTCGGAGAGTTCGTCGAGGTCTTCGCCCCCGCGCTCTTGCTGATGACCGATGGCGACGTGCACATCGCCACCGATCGAGACACCGGCGGCGACGTCGGCTGCGTGTTTTCGTACCCGGATTATGCCGCCGAGGTCAGGGCGCTCAACGGCGACGCCACCGCCTGGGGGCGTTGGCTCCAGGGCGGTGCACGTCCCCGGCGTTTAGTGTTCCACACCGTCGGCATGGCGGCCGACGTGCGGAAGACCGGACTCGTCTCCGCATTGATCCGAGCCGCGTTCGAGCACGGCGTCGAGGAGTACCAGGAAGGGGTGATGGCGATCGTGGTCGACGACCTGGCCGCGTTGCAGCGAGTCGCCCCAGCCACCCGACGGTACACCCTGTTTGGGCGGACGCTCGACTGACGTTTGGCGCCGTTCACCGATTAGTCGAGCAGACGGACCACCCCCGTGGCGCCGTCCATCTCGACCAGCTGTCCCTCCCTGATCCGCGACGTCGCGTCCTGGACGGCCACGACGGTCGGAATGCCGAGCTCACGCCCGATGATCGCGGTGTGTGACAACACGCTGCCGCGCTCGACGATGAGGCCGCCGGCGGGCACCATCAGGAACACCCAGCCCGGGTCCGTCATCGGCGCGACCAGAATCTCGCCGTGGATGTGAAGGTGCTGCTGCGGCTCACGCACGACGCGTGCCCGGGCGCGCACGCGGCCGGCGCTGCAGCCGATCCCTTGCAGCTCGCCGAGCCCCACCGGACGCGACGCCACCTGCGCCACCCCGCTGGTCACGCTCGACAACGCGATTCCGTGCGTCGTCACGCGCGACGGCAACGGCCGTTGTTTGAACACCTCGTACTCGGCGCGCCGCTGATCGACGAGCGCGCGCAGGTCGCGGGTGATCGAGGAGCCGCGCACCGCGGCGGTCACCTCATCGATGCCGAGATAGAAGATGTCGCGTGGGTCATTCAGCAGGCCGGCGCGAGTCATTCGATCGCCGAGCGCGCGCACGATCCGCTTCATCAGACCAAAGCCGCGGCTGCGCGACAACCGCATGTCCTCGCGGTGCGCCACCATGCGGCGGCACCGGCCGAGCACAAACGAGAAAATGGCGCGTCTGATCGGACGTCCTGACAGCTTCGCTGCGACAATCGCTTCGGCGGCGCGGCGGCGATCGTCGGTGCGCGAAGGTCCGGACAACCCGCGGCCGGCGTAACTCCTCAACAGCTCGACCACGAGCGCCGGGTCGTCGGATGCGGACGGCGTTTCCAGCTTGAGCTCCTGGAACGTGCGATCGCCAAACTCCTCGATGTGCCGTACCAAGCGACCGCGAAACGAGGCGAATCGCTGCACGCGGCCGAGCCGTTCCCAGATCTCGTCGGCGGGAGTCGCGCCAAACAGCTCCCTCAACGCCGCGTCGCCGTGAATCTCGCCCGCCAGTGCGATCAGCGACTGCACCGGCAGGATGCTTTGCATCACGCCTTCGCCGGCCAGCAAGTCGTTGCGCAGTCCAGGCTCGCCGAGCTCCCAGCGCGCAATGAGCTTTCCTACCTGTGCGTACAGCTGCTGCACGAACGCGTCATTGACCACGGAGATCGCGTACGGTTCCGCGAAGCCGGCGACTACTCGTTCGCTCAGTTCGACCAGATCGTGGGCGTCGGCCCGCTCGAGTGACTGTTGCTTGAAGTCTTCCTGAATGCCACGAAACAGGCGATGAAAGGTGGCCACCTTGGTATCGAGGCTGACGAAGAGCCACGCGAGACGCCCGGCAACGCGAAGCTGTCGCCATCGTGCCCGCAGCCGCCCGAGGACGGTGCCAGGCGGGGGCTCTCGCGGCGGGGTGATGCCCTGCACTCCCAGCGCTTGTTCCCAGGCTGGGAGTGCGCCGTCGAAGCCCGGCACGAACAGGAAGAGTTTGTACCAGTTGAGCAGGTTGTAGTAGATGGAGCCGTTGATGAGCGCGACCAGATTCGCGTGCACCGACTGGTTGGCCTTCAATACGGACTCGGGGACGCCCATGGTTCGAGAGGTGGCGCGGAACGTGTACTCGTACGCGGCGCGCACGAAGGAATACGTCAGCGGCAGCGACCAGCCCGGATAACTCTCGACGATGTTGGCATTGTCGAAAATCGTCGTGCGCGCCGGCTCCAGCGTCGTGATGGGACGCGCCTGCAGCAGGTAGAGGGAATCAGCGTCGTCGAGTGCCCACTCGACGTCCTGCGGACAACCGAACAGCCGTTGTACGTCCTTGCCGAGACGCGCCAGGTCGGCCAGTTGCGCATCGCTGAGGGTGCTTCGCACCGCGTCGTCTTCGCCCACCTCGATCACGGCCGTTCCCGCGCCGTGCGCCGCATCGAAACCGACACGTGCGCGCTTTGGCACCTCGACGCGGTGCCGGACGGTCAGTGTGGCGGCGTCCACGTAAAAGGTGTCTGCCTCCGCGCGATCGGCGACCACGCCTTCGCCGACGCCCATGGCGGCGCAGACGACGATTTCGTTCAAGTCTCGGCTCGTCGGGTTGGCGGTGAAGAGCACGCCTGAAATCCGGCTGTCGACCATGCGCTGCACGATCACCGCGGCGTCCTGCGCGAGCGGCTTCTGGTGGTGCTTCCGGTACGCCAGTGCCCGCGGCGAAAAACAAGACGCGAAGCAGTCCAGCACCCGCCGTTCGAGGTCCTGTTCGGGCACGAACAGGAAGCTGTCCATCTGCCCCGCGAACGATGTGCCGGCGGAATCCTCGTCTGCCGCAGAGGAACGGACGGCGACGAACCTCGATTGGCCGATCAGGGCGCGATAACCCTCGTGCAGGGCGTCACGGTCGCGATCGGAAAGACCCTTGCTGTGAATCCCCTCGCCTATCCGGGCGCTGATGCGCGTCGCCTGGTCCTGATTGCTGGCGTCGAACTGCACGAGGTCGCCGGCTAGCGGCGCCAGCGCCGCCGCTGAGACGTCCCTGAAGACTGCCGTCGTGACGCAGAACCACGGCGGGACCGGCAATCCGGCCCGCTGCAAACGAACGAGGTTCGCCGCTTTTCCGCCAATCGTGCTGAGCGGAAGGTCGGCCGCGTCGGATCGGACGATCCGATTCGAATCCACAAATCTCCCTCGATGATCGACCGTCGGAATGCGGGCCGGCATCATATAACAACGTCGCGATCGATTGACGGAGAACAGGCGGGCGCGATATGTTCCGCGCACCTTCCAGGAGCCGCGCATCGAGACCAGGGCAACGACGGTGGCTGCGTCACGCGGGCAAGTCGGGCGGCTCGTGGTGTATCTGGAACAGATGTTCCCGCTCCAGCAGATGGTGCCGTACGCCGCGGTGCACTTCTTGGCCATCTGGTTGGCATTGCAGGTGTTGGCTGGCTTCCCGTCCGTGCGAATCACCTGGACGGCGCTGCGCGGCGTGACCACCGTGCTGCTCTTTCTGTTGCTGATGCGCCTCTACGACGAACTGAAGGACGCGGCCACCGATCTCGCGCTCGGCCGCAGCGGCGATCCGCTCTATCGCGATCGGGTGTTGGTCACCGGCACCGTGCGGATCGAGGACATCAAGCTGCTGCGGTGGGCCGTCACCGCCGTCCTCGTCGTCCTCAACGTCCGGCCGGGGTTCACGTGGGCTACTCTCGCCTTCGGCGTCTTGTTTGGCGTGTCGTGGCTGTCCTTTCACTGGTTCTTCTGGCCAGCGATGTCACGTCGTCTGCTGCTCGCCTTTGTCACGCACAACCCCATCTCCCTACTGCTTGACGCTTACGTGGTCGCGCTCTTCGCCGACACCTTCGGTGCTGATCGCGTGGACGTTAGATCTGCGCTGTTGCTCATCGGGTTGTGGCTGCCGATGGCCGCCTGGGAAACGTCACGCAAGATTCGCACCCCTGAGGACGAGACGAGCTATTCGACGTATTCGCGCGTCCTGGGATGGAAGACGGCGGCGATGCTGCCGGCCGTATTCAGCATCGGATCCGCGACCGCCCTCGTGATCGTCGGGATGCAGGCCGGGTTCAACGCGGCGTTTGCTCTGGTCATCGGCGCAGCCTGCGCGATTCTGGTCTGGAGGTGCGCCCTCTTTCGCGCAGCGCCGTCCCGCCGTCATGCCGACTTGAAACCCTGGGCGATGCTCTATGCAACGGTCGCGAACGTCGGGTTGGTGGCCGCCGTGCTGGTCACCAAACGAGTAGTGTGGTGATGAGGGAACCGAAGGTCACGCCGATGCATGAATGCACGACGCGCGGATACTCACGGGACACTGATGGCGACAGATCCAGCCGGCCCATTCGATAGCCTCGAAAGCGCTCACAACTACCTCAGCCTGCTGCGAGAAGCGCTCGAGGAGGCACAGGCGTCGATCCTCGACGACGCCGAGGCCGCACGGAAGCACGGGGCGGAACGACGCGTCGACGCGCTGCGGCTCGTCGACCACAAACTGGATCGACTTCGCCAGCATCTGCTGGCAAGCCTCGTATTGCTCAACGATCTCCGGACGCTCAGGCGGCTGCTACTCGCGGAGCGGGCAGGGGCGATCGCGAAGTCGAACGACCAGTCGTGACGCGCGCTCGATGACCTCGTCGCCGGCCATTGTCTCCATCGGCTACCACTACCCCGAGCGGGTGCTCACGAACGCCCAGCTGGCTCAGCGCTTCGGCAAGCCGGAGCGCTGGATTCTCGAGCGATCGGGCATTGCCACGCGCCGGGTGGCCGCGAGTGAGTCAACCTCCGACTTGATCGTGCCCGCCGCGCGCGCCTGCCTGCAGTCGGCTCAGCGTGACGCGCGCGACCTCGACGCCGTGATCGTCGCCACGGTGACGCCCGACCACGCGTTTCCATCCACGTCGGCCATCGTTCAACACGCCTTGCGGGCATCGAGCGCCTGGGCGATGGATATCGGCGCGTCCTCTTCCGGATTCGTGTTCGCGCTGGCGCAGGCCCGCGCGCTGATCCTGAGCGACCAGGCGCGGTCGATATTGGTCTGCGGCGCCGACACGATGACCAGCGTGGTCGATCCAAACGACGTATCCACCGCGATTCTTTTCGGCGATGGCGCGGGTGTGGTGCTGGTGGAGGACGGCGGCGATCCCGAGCTCGGGATTCTCGATGTGGTGCTGCGGACGGACGGTTCCGGGGCCGACCAGTTGTGCCTGCCCGCCGGAGGCAGCCGTCGCCCGGCTTCAGCCGAGACGGTTGCGTCGGGCGGGCATTACCTCGTCCAGGACGGCGCGGCCATCTTCAGGGCGTCGGTGGCGATGATGACCGACGTGGCGGTTGCGCTCATGTATCGAAACCACCTGTCGGCCACGGATGTGGACTGGCTCGTTCCCCACCAGGCCATTTGACGATCGATCCAGCGCGGATCATGTCGAACATCGCCGAGGTCGGCAACACCTGGGGCGCCAGCATCCCCGGCTGCCTGGGCGCCTGGCAGCAGGCGCGGCGCCTTCGTCGCGGCGATCGGTTGCTCCTGACCAGCTTTGGTGCGGGGTACGTCGCCGCCGGCGCCTACCTGCGCTGGTCGCTCCCAGATGACGGCGGGACGGTCTAGAGGTGGCGCGGGAGTACGGCACTCCAGTCGATCCGGCTTTTTCCTCGACTTGCCCGGCGATTCGCCCGGACAAACCGTTGACAAGTCTCGCAGCAACCGCTCGGTAGACACTGATGGCCGATCCGGCACCGTCGCACGCGCACTATTGAAGCCACACGAGGATCATTGCCAGCACTGCCGCGAGCACTATTCCGACAATTGCAGTCGCCGCGGATCGCTTCGTTAGAATGTCGTGCGTCCATTGATAGACTGACGCAACTGCCCCCCCGACGACGACCAGCGCCAGCAGATCCCACGCCGCCTCGTTCGCGATGTAGCTCCGATACATGACGATGAGGAGAAGCCCATAGGCGAAAACGTGGAAGGCCCACCGGTAGCTGGCATTCTCGACATGGAGCGTCCGTTCGTCTCGGTGCACGTCGGAAAGAGTCATGATGGTCCTCCATCGAGGTAAAAGAGTTCGTCAACGCGCTTGCCGAGCGTCTCGGCGAGTTGAAACGCGAGCAGCGCTGAGGGGGAGTACAGGCCTGTCTCGATCGAGCTAATCGTCTGTCTGGTGACGCCGACGAGTCTCGCGAGCTGCTCCTGCGACAGATCTCGTTCCGCTCTGGCGACCTTGAGACGGTTAGCGAGTTTGGCGCCACGCACAACCAAGGCTACTGTTAAACCAGACAATATGTCAAGTATAACGGTCACTACGACCGGTATACTTGTCGCGCCATCTGCGCGTCACGGCCCTCGAAAGGGGAAATCCAAATCCGCGGTGACCGCTCCGGACGCGAAGATTCTGGCGAGGCGGACCAGCACCGCTTCGTCGTCATCACGAACGAGCCGTGCGGACATCCAACAAGGCGCGCTCCTATCGACCACCCTTGCATCGATGCCGGTGAAGCCGCGGCACCTTCGTCAGGTCCCGCGGGGTCTCGGCGCGGCAGATGGCCAAGACCCCCGGGATGTCGATTTTGGGAGACGGGAGCCTCGATGCTTTGCGACCACCGCATCGGAAGGCTCGCAATCTCGAGCGCACTCGCAGAGGCCACAGGATTCACATCCGTCAGGGCCGAACCGCGATCCCGTGCACCGCATAACCGCTTGTGGCGGGAGGCGCGACATCGATGTACTCCACACTTCCCGTCTGGAGTTTGATCCGGGCGACCTGGCCGGAGAACCGCAGCGTGGCGTAGAGGGCGCTCCCCTTGCGCGCCAGGGAGTCGGGTCGATCCGCAATGTCTGAACGCGGATCGATCTTAATCGTGTTGACGTCGGTACCATTGAGGTTGAGAACCTTGATTTCATCCGCCACGCCCCGCGCCGTGATGTAGGCGGTCTTCTCGTTGGCGGCGACAGCGAGCCCATGGAGGTCAATACCAATCGGTCCGTAGCTCGTGTCCTCCGTGAGCGTGTCGGACCATGTGTCGAGCCGGTAGAAGTGACCCGTGCCGCCAGCCGAGTGCAAGAAGATCGTGCGCCCGTCATTCGAGTTCACGAGCCCGCAGCCTGAAACCGATCCCGCGGTCGGCAGCGTACCGACCAGCGTCATCGTCGGCACATCGACGATGGCGATCCCACCGGCCGGGCCGAAGAGCGACGCATACGCGCGCTCGCCGTCCGCGCGGAAAATGACGCACACCGGCCCGCGCACCGTCGGCGTCGCCAGGTTGAGAGACGCAACAGGTGTCCAGGTCTCCGCCTGCTCGTCCGCGGCGATTTTGGTGAGCATCCCGGTTGTGGGATTTGCAGACAGGAGAACAGTGCCATCGGGCGACGCCTTCGTTGCGTGAGTGAACGTTTCTCCCAAGTCCAGTGTCGCCACGATCTGGCGGGTATCGGCTCGTACGACGATCAGGTCCCCATCCCCTATATTGGAGACGTAGGCGTAGGAGCCGTCGGGCGAGAAGCTGATGGTGTGCGGCGCGGTCCCGGCAGGAAGCACGACCGTCTCGACGGCGCCCATCCCGAGCAGAATTTTCAGTTCGTTCGTGTTTTGCGCGGTGATCCAGATCTCGCCGTCCTCGCTCGTGGCTTCCGCGTTCACAGTGTTTGCGGCGGCCACGGTGCCGCCAGACCATGGGTGGACGCGGTCGGGCCCGCTATTCAGGGCGATGAGGCCACCCACGAACACCAGAGTTCCGAATGCTGATTGACCAGTGAAATGCATATGACAACCTCCTGCCTGTTGAGCGGGAACGCGCCTCAAACCGGTGCACCGGTCGAAAGGGCGTAAAATGACCACATTCCTGACGACCCCACGCACGCCACCGGATTGCTTCTGAAATGGGGTCAGGGCGACGAAACCGCCCTCGGCCGGCTGATTCCGCTCGTCCAGCGCGAGCTTCACCAGATCGCGCGGCGGTGCATGGCCGGCGAGCGTGCGGGAAACAGCCTCCAAGCAACGGCGCTGGTCAACGAAGCGTATTTGCGGCTCATCAAGGCCAAAGATGTGGCGTGGCACGACCGCGCGCACTTCCTGGCGGTTGCCGCTCGCGTGATGCGGCGCATTCTGGTGGACCACGCGCGCGCACGCCGTTATCAAAAACGTGGGGGCGATGCGGCCCGTGTCACGCTGGACGAGGCGCTCGTCGTCGCCAGTGAGCCCGACCAGGACTTCGTGGCGCTCGACGAAGCGTTGACCGCACTCGCGGCGGTCGATGTGCGAAAGAGTCAGGTCGTGGAGATGCGATTCTTCGGTGGACTCACGATCGACGAGACGGCCGAGGCGCTGCAGGTCTCACGAGATACGGTGAAACGCGACTGGAATATGGCGAAGTTGTGGTTACTGCGGGAACTGCGAGGCGGCACGCAGAATGTCATCTGACCGCTGGCGGCAGGTCGAGGATCTCTGTCACGCCACACTCGCGTGCGGTGCCGAGGAGCGCAGGGCCTTTCTGGCAAAGGCGTGTCAAGGCGATGAAGGACTGCTGCGCGAGGTCGAGTCGCTGCTCGCCCAGGAATCCAATGCTGAAGCGTTCATGAGCGTGCCGGCAGCAGTGCTGGCGGGATCAGCCGGGCTCGATCACCCAGAACGCACGCTCATTGGCGCGCGGTTCGGGTCCTACACGATCCGCGCATTACTCGGCGTTGGTGGGATGGGCGAGGTCTACCGCGCGCACGACGAGACGCTTGGGCGCGAGGTGGCGATCAAAGTCCTGTCGCCGGCGTTCACAGCCGACCCCGACCGGCGCGCGCGCTTCGAGCGTGAGGCGCGGATGCTCGCCACGTTGAATCACCCGCGCATCGGCGCCATCTACGGTGTCGAAGAGGCCGACGGCGTTCGCGCGCTCGTCTTGGAACTGGTAGAGGGCGAGACCCTCGCGGAACGAATCGCAGGTGCAGGACGCGCCCCCGGCAGCGACGCGCCCGGCCTCTCGGTCAGTGAGTCCCTTACGATCGCGCGGCAGATCGCGGAGGCACTCGAGGCCGCACATGAGAAGGGCATCGTCCACCGTGACTTGAAGCCCGCGAATATCAAGATCGCGCCAGATGGCGCCGTGAAGGTGCTCGACTTCGGGTTGGCGAAGGTAGCAACTCCCGACAGCCTGGGTTCCGATCCGAGTCAATCGCGGGCCGGTGCGGTCTTCGGCACCGCCGCGTATATGAGTCCCGAGCAAGCTCTCGGGCACAACGTTGACAAGCGCGCTGATATCTGGGCATTCGGTTGTGTCCTCTTCGAGATGTTGACCGGGCGCGCTGCGTTTGCGGGTGACACCGCCTCGGACACCATCGCGAGAATACTCGAGCGCGAACCCGATTGGTCGGCGCTGCCGGCCGCAACTCCTGTCGCCATCCGACGACTGCTGTTCCGCTGCCTGGCCAAAGATGCGAAGCAGCGCTTGAGAGATGTCGGCGACGTCAGGATTGAGATCGACGCGATCAACGAAGTGGTTCCAGGGATCGCCGATGTAATGGTTCCAGCCGCCGTCAGCACCTGGAAGACATGGCTCCCGTGGGCCGCGGTCGCCGCGCTTGCCGCGGGCGTTACCGTGTGGGAGATGAGGCGCCCGTCTGCGATCGAGAATCCACTTGCGACCGCGCGATTCTCACGCCTGACGGATTGGGCAGGCACCGAGAGTCACGCGGAAATCTCATCGGATGGCAGGTTCGTGGCCTTCCTCGCGGATCGCGAGGGGCAATTCGATCTCTGGGTCAGTCCGGTTGGCAGCTGGAAGTTTACGAATCTCACGCAAGACAGACCGCCGCTCGATTCGCCGAGTACCCTTCTCCGTTCCTTCGGCTTCTCAGCCGACGGCGCTGAGATCTGGTTCAGTCCGACCGAGGCCCGGGGAAAGAACCCATCGTCGGTCGCGCCACGAACGGAAGCCAAGATGCTCATGCCGCTGCTCGGCGGGAAGCCCCGGCCGTTCCTCGGCGAAAAATCCGAAACTCCAGCGTGGTCTCCGGACGGCATGCGGCTCGTGTATTTCACCAACGGCAGTGGGGACCCTCTGTTCGTAGCCGACCGTACCGGCGCGGACTCGCGGCAGATTTTTCTCGATGAACGGACGGGCACACATAACCACAATCCGGTGTGGTCGCCGGATGGACGGTGGATCTACTTCGTCCACGGAATGGACGTGAGCGAGCAAATGGATATCTGGCGGATTCAGCCATCCGGCGGAGCGGCCGAGCGGCTGACCGACCAACATGCTGCGGTGAATTCTCTCGCGCCGCTCGACGCGCGAACGCTGATCTACACCGCGCGTGGGGAGGACGGAACCGGGCCGGCGCTCTGGACTCTCGATGTGCCGAGCAGAATCACGCGCAGGGTCAGTTCCGATCTCGAGCGCTACACTTCAGTCGCGGCCAGTCGCGACGGAAGGCGTCTCGTGGCGACCCTCGCCAATCCAAGCTCGAGCCTCTGGCGCGTACCGTTCGCCGATCGGCTTGTCGACGAGCGCGACGTGCAGTCGTACCCCGTGTCCACGGTACGCGCGCTGGCGCCGCGATTTGCCGGAGCGTCCCTCTTTTATCTTGCGAGCGGCGGAGTTGGCGACAGCTTGTGGCATTTGCGTGAAGGGCAGGCATCCGAAATCGTCCGGAGTATCGATATGCCGCTGTCGGAGCCCGCCGCCGTGTCCCCGGATGGACAACATGTCGTGGTCGTGGTAAGGCGAGAAGGTTTGCGGCGTCTGGTGATCATGTCTGCGGACGGCACGAACGTGCGAACGCTGGCGCCGTCGCTCGAAATACAAGGTGCGCAGGGTCAGGCCGCTGCCGACTGGTCGCCCGATGGATCCTGGATCGTGGCAGGCGGCATCGACAAAGACGGACGACCGGGCCTCTTCAAAGTCCCTGCGAACGGCGGCGACCCCGTTCGAATCGTGACCGGTCAGGCCGTCAACCCTGTCTGGTCGCCCGACGGGAGCCTGATTGCGTACGGTGGCCCGCTCGTAGCCGGTCAGACCGCGCTCGCGTGGGTGGGACCGACGGGCGCCGCCGTCGATCTGCCACCCCTCCGCGTTAGTGCAGGCGCCTATCGCTTCCTGCCAGATGGGAAGGGGCTCGTCTTCCGGCCGACGGCCGCCGCACCGGACTTCTGGCTCCTCGACTTGCCAACGAAGAGAAGACGTCCGCTCACGCATCTGAGTGATCGCGGCGGCCGAATACAGACATTCGACATCGTTCCTGACGGGAAAGCGATCGTGTTCGACCGTACCCGGGAGAATTCTGACATCGTCCTGATCGATCTGCCGAAGTGAGACACGCCTCAGCGGCGTGTGAACGCGGGTCGAGAAGCTGAGCCCTCGTCAGTCTTGTTCGCCCACCATGGGCCCGCGGGACACGTGGGCACGTTGATCGTTCCGGCCGCGCCCACGGGCGATAGAAACCTGCCGCTGATCGCAAGGCCGTCGTCGCCGACAAATGAGAACTCGCCATTGCGAACGGAAGGCGGAGGCACGAACGTCAAGGGCGCTGACATATCGCATGAGACGCTGACGAGCACGTTGTTCCGAATCGTGAATCGCACGTCCGTCTCGTATTCACCGACCCAGGCTCTCCAGTCTCCGTTGAAATCGAAGGACTCTGGTGCTTGGTAGGCATAGCCGCCAGTCAACGTGTCCTCCAGACCGCCTGGATTGGTCACGACCACGTTTATGATCCCAGCCGCATGAGCCGGGGTGTCATAAATCCCGATCTTGGTGCTGTCGTACGTCCAGGAAGGCACCGGGCTGTCACCGAGCCTCACCTCGGCGCCAGGCTGGAAGTCAACGCCGGTAATGGTTGCCCATGCGCCGCCGCGCGTCGAACCGACCTGAGGTGCGATGGCTGTTATGCGTGGTTGAAGTCGGGTGGGTTGAGGACTTGGTTGCTCAACCGATGGCGACTGAGGTGCGGACGGCGCCGAAGGCGTGTCATAGTCTCCGCAGCCGACCAGCCCAAGGGAGACCATCGAAAGAACGATTCCTGCTCGTGTCATGTTTGTCATTGCGGCCCTCTCCTGTCTGGAGAGCGGGAACCGCCGGAAAAAGGGTGCACGCCGCTGATTCGGTGTCACGGGCAGGCAGTTGCTCAGCGACCGAGGTTGACCCTGAGGCCGACCATCGCTCGGCGGGGATCCACGAATGTGTTGGGCAGACCGAAATTCGGACTGAACAGAGTCTCGGAAACCAGCCCTTCGTCCGCGGCATCGTTGAGGACGTTGAGCACGTCCACGAGCAACTCGATGCGTCGCGATCCGCCAAAGGAGAACGACTTCGATACCCGCATGTCGAGAAGCGTCTGCGGAGACAATCGACGCGAACCGCGCGGTTCAAGCTGCACGCGCTGCGTTGCTTGATTGTTGGTCTGCGGCAGGCCAACCAGTGCGGTGGCCGCCCAGGGCTTGCCGCTGAAGTACTGCATGCTGGCGGCAATCACTATCGCGATTCGCGGCACGTCCACACTGGCCATCGCCCGAAAAACGTGGGGCCGATCGCCCGGCAACCGACCTCGCGCGTTGGTGAGGTCATTGGGATCGCGACCAAAGACGACGCCCTGCGGAACCGGTGGCGGCGCAACGGTGCTGACCTGCGCCCCGCCGGCAGTCGTCCCGCTGGAGGGCTGCAGTCCGGATGTTCGCGACAAGGTGTAAGAGCCGAACGCGTGCCAGCCATGTGCACGCCGCCTTTCGACGACCAGCACAAGACCGTTGTAGGTCATCTCGTATCCATCCTGGTTCGTCAACAGAAACCGGCGATCGCGCGTGGCGTTGATCAGCTCGAACACCGGCACGCTGCGGCCATCGGTCAATGTCCGGGTGCCTTCCCGGTACTGACCGCCGACGTCGGTCCACCCGATGAAGTTCGCCCCGTCTTTGCGGACGTAGGCGATCGCCACTGCGAGCCGTTGACCGAGCTCACGGTCGAGGCCAATCGAATATTCGTCGGTATGCGGCGCGCGCGTGTGGCGATCGAGCCGCAGATTGATCTGGTTATCAACCACCGAGACCAGTCGCGTGTAGTCGCCGGTAGCGGACTCGAAGCCCATCGTCGTGATCGGCGTCACGGCGGGGTGGAAGAGGCCAATCTCGCCGGTCAGGACGCCTTGACTGAACCGCCCGTAGCTCGCCCGCAGCATCGTGCGGCCGTCGCTTGTGACCTTCGCCGTCACGCCAATCCTTGGCGACCACACGTTCCAGGTGTACAGCGTGCCCAGTCCACTGACGATGTCGTCGGTTTCTCGCCCTTCCAAATCAACAGCGTGAAGGTCCTGACTGATCGCACGGCTCTGATCGAAGCGCAGACCGGCGTTGACGGTCAGCCGGTCGCCCAGTGTGAGCGCGTCGCTGATGAACGCCGAGGACGTGAGGGACACCCCGCCGGAATTGGAAGGTGCGCTCGAGACGGCTTGGGCCGGTGCTCCGTTGGTGTCGACATACCTCACACCCGTGGGAATGATGGAGGGCGAGCGATGCTCACCCCGCTCGAACTGCACTCCCAACTTCCACTCGTGATCGAGGCCCCACAACCCAGCGCGGTATTGCGTGACGGTCGCTTTGGCAGTCGTGCGAATAAGCTTCAGCGCGCCGAACGCCTGCGGAGCGCCGCTCAAGATATTCGTCCCGTTATCCAGTCTCGCTGGCGTATTTCGATCGCCTGTGCTCGGGTCGTCGTCTTTCGAATAGACAAAACGTCCGACACGGACGTCCCACAGCGTGTTGTCAGACGACGTATGCGTCAGGTGGCCGAAGGTCACGGCTGGAACCGAGGCGCGCGACCGAAGCGTCGCGGCGAACGGTCTCGCCAGCGTTGGTTGCTCCGGGTTCACCCAGAACTCGTTGTGAAGGCTATGATCCAGCTGCCAGCCAGGCGCGGGCTGCCAGGTGACCTTCGCGAAGATCTTGTCCTGTTCGTAGGTTCTGGGAAGGCTAGGGTCCGTGGCCGGCTGACTGTCGTAGTCGCGGAGGTACTGATATCCGATGTAGAACCAGGCCCGATCGCGGACAACAGGACCACCAAGATTCGTCGTCAAGTCCCGATACCGATTGCGCTCGTATCCGCTCTGCGCTGTGCCGGGGCAACCGAGCCGACGACGAATCGGCTGGCTCGTGAGGCCTGCCGTTTGCGAATAGTACGACGCGTCATACAGCAGCCGAGCGCTGCCCTGCCTGGTGACGACGTTGATGACGGCGCCTTGAACGTTGCCGAATTCAGCAGACGTCCCGGTAGACTGGACCTGGACTTCCTGAATGAAATCGACGCCAGGCTCGGCCCGCGCGACGCCGTTGCAGGGGCACGTGAAGTTGGTGCCGTCGATCAGAAACTGATTCTCATTCGCACCGGAGCCGAACGCTGACACAGTCGTGGCAGTACCGCTTGAGGGTGAGGTGGGCGAGATTCCCGGGGAGGCTCTGATCCAGTCGAACATGCTGGCTCGTCGCGTGGGAATCGTTTTGATGTCCTCCGGGCCAAATCGAGTCGCGAAGCCCGGGTTCCGTGCGTCGATACGCGACCCCGCTCCCTCCACCACAGTGGATGCAGC
>JBAROV010000172.1:0-41727 GCA_049642465.1 Vicinamibacterales bacterium | reverse complement strand
GCAAGAAACAAGATCTGACCCCTACCGGAACGGATCCGGTTCGCTCTGTTCCTTGATCCTTTCGTCCAGCCACTTCTGGAATTCCTCTGGGGTCTGGACGGTGACGAACCCCCGCATCCCGGCATGGCCCAGTCCGCAGAGCTGGGCGCAGGCAATCTCGTACTGGAACTCGGCATTGCCTGTTCGCGTCCGCATCTCCGCGGTCGTGACGTTCGGGACGAACCAGATCGGGATCGTCAGGCCTGGAATCGCGTCCTGCTTCACGCGAAACTCGGGGACACCGAAGCTGTGAATGACGTCCTTGCTCCTGAGCCGCACGATGATCGGCCTGTTCACGGGGAGGTAGAGCTGATTGAGCGTCGTCACGTCGTCCTTCGCGGCAGGATCGGATCGATCCAGTCCCAACGGATTCGCCTGAAGGTCGAGCAGCTGGAGGTCGGTGCGGCCGAATTTGCCGTCCGGGCCAGCATAGTGGACGTTCCACGCGAACTGCTCGCCGGTGACCTGGACGATTAGCGCTTCGTTCTCCGAGGGCATACGGTCCACCCTCGCCGCCCAGATCGGAATTGAGAATCCGAACAGGAGCACAACCTCGACGACGAACACGGCGACTTCGAGATAGCTCGACGTGTGCGACTTGACCCCCGTGTAGTTCGCCACCGGATTACGTGATCGCCGGAAGCGGACCAGGGCATAGGCGAAGAACGCTCCCCACCCGACGAACAAGACAAGCATGAACACGTGCATCCAGCCAATCAACCCGTCGATCTGCCCGCCGTGAGCCGAGGCGAGCGGCGGTAGTCCAAGCCAGTCAGTCATTATGCTCGCGACCCTTTTTGGAGCTCCGACCATTCGGTGTCGAGCTCGACGTCCGCGATGCGCTTCGCGCGATTGCGGAGATAGAGAAAGAAGCCGAAGAACCCGCCCTGCACGACAAAGGTGACTGCCAACATCACGACGACGCCGAGCTTCGTCCCATCGATCATCGAGGACTCTTCCGCCCCGAAGCACATCGGGCAAGCAAGGACAGTCGAGCTTCCGCCAATCATCACTGCCGCAACCGTCATCAGCGGCACGCGCCACTTACAAGCAATGCGCACGAGAGACCCAGGACCAGAAACCGGAAACTTCATCGCAGTGTCCTGGTCTTGCGCAGGAACCACGAGTCGTAGACGACCAGGCCGAGCGACACAGCGAAAGAACCCACCGCCGCGAAGAGGTTTGCGATCCCGTTCCCCCGTCCGTACAGACCCAGACACCAGACACCGAACAGCACCGCGAGGGCTGCCGAAAACATGATCAGTACCGCGTGGACCCACCTGAGGTTCATTGATGCGGACCCGTAGCCGGTGCGGTCGGCGCGTCGCTGTGGGGTTCTGGAATCCAGTAGCCGTTGCCGTGCGTGACGGCGGGAAGGGCCAGCAGCGCGAGAAAGAACACAGCGGTGAGCACCAGCACGGCGTAGATCAGTTTCTTCTCGGAGATCAGGTGCATGAAATAGCACGCCACCAGCGTTCCCTTGATAGTCGCGACGAGCAGCGCCACGGTCACGGCAATCGGCAAGGGAAGGTGGACTCGCGCGATCGCCACCGTGATGATGGTCAGGACCATGAGCGCGACGAAGACGGTGATGTAGATCCTGACGTGTCTGTCGATGTCAGCTGCGTGGTCAGTCGTCATGCATTCCGCCTACAGAAGATACAAGGTGGGAAAGAGGAAGATCCAGACCAGATCAACGAAATGCCAGAAGAGGCCCGAATGCTCGACCCGGTTGGTGAACCACACCGGGTTGGTCTTCCAGAGCTTCGCGCCGGGGCCCCAGAAATACGCGTTTACCACCATCCCGCCAAACACGTGGAGCATGTGCAGCCCGGTCAGGGTGAAGTAGATGGCGAGGAAGTTGTTGGTGCTGGGAAAGAGCCCATCGTGGAACTTGTGGCTGTATTCGAAATACTTCACCACGAGAAAGACGAACCCGAGCAGGATCGTCGCCCCCATGTAGATCCGAAACGTCCCGAAGCGGTGGCGCATCAGCGACGCCCAGGCCATCACCATCGTGACGGAGGACGAAATCAAAACGATCGTGTTGAACGTGGCGAGCGGGACGTTCAGAATCGTGTCACCCCGCGGCCAGCTCGGCGCTCCCGTGCGGATCAGGATGTAGCTCGCAAACAAGGCACCGAACAACATGACCTCCGAGGCCAGGAAGAGCCAGATGCCGATCTTGCCGTTCGTTAGACCTGTGTCGCGCCGGACTTCTACGGTGTACGGTATGTCCATTTATTGACCGGGGGACTTCGTCCCCCGGACCTCCTTACACGCGCGCTCGCGGGGGCCCCACGCCCCGCTCCGCTCGCGTGGCTCGCTCGCTGCGCTCACTCGCTCACGCCTCGAACTGCGGCGTGAAGTCCTTGCCGGCGCCGGGGACGCTGTACTCGTATGGCCCGCGGTACGCCTGCGGGGCGTGGGCGAAATTGCCGTGCGGCGGAGGCGAAGGAGCCGCCCACTCGATCGTCGTGGCCTGCCACGGGTTGTCGTTGGTCTTCTCCCCCTTCCAGATGCTCCAGAAGAAATTGAAGATGAAAGGAATCTGGAAGAGCGCCATGATCCAGGCACCCCATGAGGACACGACGTTCCAGTGCAGAACCGGCTGCGCAAAGTCGTATGTCGCCCCACCGTCGTACAGTCGTCGCGAGACGCCGGCCAGTCCCATGAGGAACATCGGCATGAAAATGACGTTCATGCACACGAGCGAGCCGAAGAAATGGATCTTGCCGAGCGTCTCGTTCATCTTCCGCCCGGTGGCTTTCGGATACCAGTAGTAGATCCCAGCGAACAAGGCAAAGATGGTCCCCGGCGCGACGACGTAGTGGAAGTGCGCGATGACGTAGTAGGTGTCGTGCAGGGGAATGTCCGCGACGTTCAAGCCGAGCGGTAACCCCGTGAGCCCGCCGATGCCGAACATCGGGAGAAAGGCGATCGCGAAGAGCATGGGCGTGTTGAAGCGTATCGATCCGCCCCAGCGCGAGATGATCAGGGCTGTGAGGATCACGACCGACGGGATCGAGATGATCATCGTCGTCGTCTGGAAGAAGGCCGCCATCGCCGTCCCCATGCCCGTCATGAACATGTGGTGCGCCCACACGATGAACGACATGAAGCCGAGGAAGACGAGCGAGTAGACCATCGAACGATAGCCCCACAGGGGCTTCCGCGTGTTGTTCGCGATGATCTCGGCGACGATGCCCATCCCGGGAAGGATCAGAACGTAGACTTCCGGATGCGCCAGGAACCAGAACAGATGCTGCCAGAGCAGCGGGTTGCCGCCGCCGGCCACGTTGAGGACCTGGCCGCTGACGACGAGACCGCTCGGCAGGAAGAAGCTCGTGCCGGCCACCCGATCCATCAGCTGCATCACCGCTGCGGCCTCGAGCGGCGGGAATGCGAGCAGCAGGAGGAAGGCCGTGACAAACTGCGCCCACACGAAGAATGGGAATCGCATGAAGGTGAGCCCCTTCGCGCGAAGCTGGATCGTCGTTGTGATGAAGTTGACCGCTCCGAGCAGCGACGAGGTGATCAAGAAGACCATCCCGATGAGCCACCACGTCTGGCCCGAGTTCGCTATGACGGCGAGCGGCGCGTAGGAGGTCCAGCCGGACTGTGCGGCTCCCCCTGGGACGAGGAAGCTGGCGAGCATCGTCACGCCGCCGAGGAAGAAGGACCAGTAGCTCAACATGTTGAGCCGCGGGAACGACATATCCGGAGCGCCAATCTGAAGTGGGAGCACGAAGTTCCCGAATCCTCCGACCGCGAGGGGGACGACTCCGAGGAAGACCATGATGGTGCCGTGCATCGCCCCGAGCTCGTTGTAGAAGTCAGGGAGCATCGTCCCGCCCGGCATGCGCGCCTCGCCGAAGAGCGAGCCGATTACTGGCAGCGCGGCGCCCGGATAGGCGAGCTGCCAGCGCATGAGCATCATCAGCGAAAAGCCGAAGAAGAGGAACAGGAGACCGGTGACCGCGTACTGGATGCCGATGACCTTGTGGTCGGTGGAGAAGACGTACTTGCGCCAGAAGCCGAGCTCCTCGTGATGGGCTTCGTGCGCGACGTGCGCCTTGGGTGTGGCGACAGCGCCTGGCTGGGTCATGCGACTGTTCTCCGGTTCGCTACTTTGCGGTTGAGAACTTGAAGTCCTGGGTCTTCTTGTCGTTCGCGCCAACCGTGATTGTGGCGGTCTGAGTCCCCAGACGTTCATGCCAGGCGCTGATCTCGTACGTTCCCGGGTCGAGACCGGAGATCGTGAACTTCCCGTCCGCGCCTGTCACGGAGAAGAAAGGATGGGTGAAGACGCCGACGTAGGCGATCATCCAGGGATGCACGTCGCACTTGATCTGGAAGTTTGACTCCGGCTTGTCGAACGTCACGGTCGCCTCTTTGACCGTCGCCGGCATGGGCTTGTTGAACCCCTTGTTGATCTTTGGCAGCGGGTGGACGTTGTGGAGAATGCCGTCGGAGTTGAGGATCCGGTACGGCTGTCCGACCATCACTCCCATCACGTGCGGCATGTACTGACAGCCTCTTTGATCGAGAACCGCAGGAGTCTTCGGAGCGGGCCACGTCTTCCCTGCCGGAACGCCTTTCGAGACCCAAACCATGATGTTCCCCATGGTGTTGCCGCTGCCGAGGAGGAGCATCTCGTTCGGCACGGGTGCCGAGTGTTTCTTGGCGCACGCCGGATCGGCGTCCATGCTGAGCGGCTTGAGGTTGGGGGCTTTTCCGGCGAAGGTGATGGTCCCTGTAATAGACGAGGCGGCGAAGGCCACGCCCGGCCACACCGATAACGCGACCAGCCCTGCGGCGAGCCGCAACCTGTTTCCTGTTCCGCGCACGCTTCGCTCCTTGGTCATCGCAAAAACCTCCGCTTCGTCGTCACCGTGACGCTATCTTCGTCAAATCGTCAGAATGGGCCGACTTTACACCGGGCCCGCCGTCTGTGCAACAGCGGGGTCTCGCTCAAACATTCTCGAAGGCCAGCGATTCGGCGAGTCTCGGGTCGCGCAGGGGAACCAGGGCCTGCCGGCGCATCAACCAGCTCGCCGCCGCCACGAAACACCCGCCGATCGTTACGAGTGCAGCCACGTCCAGAACTGTCGGGCGGAGCCCCTCCGGGTGCAGCGTCGGCATGACCTGCCAGTAGAGATCGACGAAGTGCATGGCGAGCAGCCACGCGCCTCCGATGGCCAGCGTCGCGTTCTTCCGTTTGACGGTCCGCCCCATCAAGTAGAAGAACGGAGCCACGAAATGTCCCACCATCAAGAAGAGCGAGACCTGCATCCAGGACCCCTCGATTCGGGCCTTGTACCAGATCGTCTCCTCCGGGAGGTTCGCGTACCACATGAGGAAGAACTGTGAGAAGGCGATGTAGGCCCAGAACGCCGTGAAAGCAAACAAGAGCTTTCCGATATCGTGCAGGTGCTCGGCACTGATGACCGAGTCCAGCAGCCCGGCGCGGCGCATCGCCACCGCGACGACCGAGAGAAGGGCAATGAACCCCACGAAGGAGCCCGCGAAGAAATAGACGCCAAACATGGTCGAGTACCAGTGCGGCGTGAGCGACATGATCCAGTCGATCGAGGCGAACGTCTGGGTCAGCGCGAGGACGATGATGGCGGGTCCGGCGAGGCGGCGCAGGCGGGCTGACACTTCGTAATCCCCCGTCGAATCCTGTCGGCGCGAGCTGCGGTAGTAGAACAGGGCGATGAAGGACCAGATTCCGAAATAGAGCGCCGCCCGGATCAGAAAGAACGGCACGTTGAGGTAGGGCGCCTTCCAGCGAAGCAGCGCATCGTGCTCGGCGGCCCCGGGGACGGTCCACGAGTAAAGATCGTGCAGGCCGAGAAACACCGGCAGAGAAAGCGCCGCCATCACCGGGAGGATGGCGAAGATCGTCTCCCCGATCCGTCGGACCACGATCCCCCATCCTGCCTGCGCCGCGTACTGGATCAGCACAAAAAAGAGCGCGCCGAGGGTCAGGCTCAGAAAGAACAGAAACGACACGAGCCACGAAAAGAAGAATTGTTTGGGATTAGCCGCCCCCAGAATGGCGCACGCCACCGCCCCCAGCAGCGCAGAGACGGCGGCAATGACCGGCATGCGGTTCCACGGATGCCCCGGAGGGATCGTCGCTTGCTCGGGCAGCAGCGATACCTGATCGCGTTGGGGGATCATTCAGGACTCCAGCAGCTCGACGCTTCGTGCGCCCAGGGATTCGAGCAGTTTCGTGGTCGCCGACGCATCAAAGCGGGGATCCCACGATTCGATCGAGATAAAGAAGGCATCGTCGGTCACCCGCTCGAAGACCTTGGATCGGAAGAGCGGATGGTAATGCATGGGGAGGCGGTTCAGGCCGAGCATGCCGAACACAGCGCCGAGCGCACCGAAGAGGACACCGAGTTCGAACGTGATCGGAATGTAGGCCGGCCAGGAGAAGTACGGTTTGCCACTGATGACGAGCGGGTAGGCGCGGGCGTGGACCCACCACTGCAGAGCGAACCCCAGCGCGGCCCCCAACAGTCCCATCCCAAGGACGATCCAGGGAAGCGGGGAGGGTCGAAGGCCCATCGCTCTATCGAGGCCGTGAACGGGGAACGGAGAGTGGGCGTCCCACCGGGAGAAGCCCGCGTCACGCACCCGTTCGCACGCGTGATAGAGGTCCGCCGGTGTTGCGAATTCGGCGAGGATTCCGTAGTAAGGCCCCTTTGGGAGCCGAGGGACGAGGAGCGGCATCAGGCGGCCCCTTCGGGCTCCGGCGTCGTACGGGGCCGCGGGGCAGTTCGGTGGTCCTTGATCTCGCGTTCGGGGCCGGCCTTCCAGTGCGGATCGGCCTGCGGCAGCACGGTCTTGACCTCCGCTGTGGCCACCATCGGCAGAAAGCGCACGAACAGGCAGAACATCGTGAAGAAGAGCCCGAAGCTCCCGAGCAGACACGACACGTCCCAGATCGTGGGGGTGAAGTAGCCCCAGGCTGAGGGAAGGAAGTCACGATGCAGTGACGTCACGATGATCACGAAGCGCTCGAACCACATGCCGACGTTGATGACGATCGACAGCACGAACAGGATCGGGATGCTCGTGCGCGCCTTCTTGAACCAGAAGATCTGGGGGCTGATCACGTTGCAGGCGACCATGATCCAGTAGGCCCAGGCGTACGGTCCGAGCGCGCGGTTCAGGAACGTGAAGAACTCGTAGGGGTTTCCACTGTACCAGGAGGTGAAGAACTCCGTGGCATAGGCGTAGCCGACCATCGACCCCGTCACGAGCATGATCTTCGCCATGTAGTCGAAGTGCCGGAGGGTGATGATGTGCTCGAGGCGGAACGCCTTGCGGCAGATCACCATGAGCGTCAGCACCATGGCGAACCCGGAGAAGATCGCACCGGCGACGAAGTAGGGCGGAAAGATCGTCGTGTGCCATCCAGGGAGGACTGAGACCGCGAAATCCATCGAGACGATCGAATGAACCGAGAGGACGAGCGGCGTCGCCAGGGCGGCCAGAATGAGGTAGGCGGTTTCGTAGTGATGCCATTGCCTCACGGAGCCCCGCCATCCGAGAGCCAGGAGACCGTAGATGAACCTCCGGGTGGGGGTTTGCGCGCGATCGCGAATCGTCGCCAGGTCCGGGATCAGGCCGACGTACCAGAACAGGAGCGAGACGGTTCCGTAGATGCTGACCGCGAAAACATCCCAGAGAAGGGGGCTCCGAAAGTTGGGCCACATCCCCATCTGGTTCGGGATCGGAAACATCCAGTAAGCGACCCAGACGCGTCCGACGTGGATCCCCGGGAACGTCAAGGCGCACATCACCGCGAAGATGGTCATTGCCTCCGCTGCGCGGTTGATCGACGTGCGCCATTTCTGGCGGAAGAGGAAGAGGATCGCCGAGATGAGCGTCCCGGCGTGCCCTATCCCGACCCAGAATACGAAGTTCGTGATGTCCCACGCCCAGCCGACGGGGACGTTGAGGCCCCAGATGCCGATCCCCTCCCAGAAAAGCCACGAGACCGCGACGCCGAGGAGGCCGAGAAGCGCGAGCGAAGGGAAGAAGAACAACCACCAGCCGATGGGGGTCCGACGCTCGACCGGCTCGGCGACGACCTCGGTGATGGAGTGGAAGTCCGGCGCGCGCAGGATGAGCGGCGGATGGCCCGCCACAGGGTTGTCTAGCAGCTCTGCTTCCGACTGGGCCAAGCCTGTTCCCCGCTCTGAGTTTGAAAAGTGGCAGTTTGTACCATCGCGTATCGCGCGAGTCAAGCACCCGGACGGGTGTCTCGCCGCGTCGCTGTCAGACCGATCTGACCGAGAAGCTGTTCGAGGTCGTCGCCCGAGGCTGGAACGCAGGCAAGGATCCTCGCGCGGGTCTCTCGGACCCACGGGTCGGCGCCGGGAAGCGCGCGCACTTCCCCGCCAGCGCCGATGAGCCATTGCCACGCCTCGTGCGTCTCGGTTGCGAACTCCTCGAGGAGCGTCGCGGGCGCCCCCGCGCGCAGGATCCGCGTCATGCGGGTGGCCAGCTCGCGCGCTTCCATCAGCCCTGAATTCATGCTCTGCACGCCGACCGGAGCCGCCTGGTGCGCGGCGTCGCCGGCGAGCCAGACGCCGCCTTGACCGAAGCGCTGCGCGAGGCGCCACTCGAAGAGGGCGTGCGTCGACCAGTAAATCTGTGTTGGACGCGCCGTCCACCAGGGAGCTCTCGCGGCGATCAGCTGCTCGAGTCGCTCCATCGATCCGGTGTGTCCCGAGGCGTCCTGGATCTGAAATCCCCAGCGGCATCGCCCCGCCTCGAGAGGCCAGTAGACGCTCGTCAGGTCTGGATCGAGAATGACGCGCACCTCGGCGGGAAGCTCTCCCGTCGCCTCGATTTCATAGACCGAGAAGATCTGGGCCCCGTCATGCTCCTCCATATCGATGCCCGCCATCCGCCGCACGGTCGAGTCGTACCCGTCGGCGCCGATCACGTAGCCAGGTCGGATGGTTTCTTTTCGCACGACGACCCATTCGCTTCGCGCGATTGGGTAGCCGGTTGCGACCTGGTCGAGCTTCGCCACCTCCGCCCGGAGAGCGGCGGCGGCGTCGAGGGACTCGAGACGGTATCCCCAGAGAACCTTGAGATTCTTCCGATGGAGCGCGTCCTCGACGGCCCTCTCCAGCAGGCTTTGGCGGAGAACGAGGAGATATGGATGCTTGGAGGCGAGGGCGGAATAGTCGATCTCGGCGCGCCTCTCTCGTCCTTCGTAATAAGCGACCTTCGTCAGTTTCCGCCCCGCGTGAATCAGCCCTTCGCTCAGCCCTGCCTCGTCGAGAATCCGGAGCGTGCGCGGATGGATGGCGAGCGCGTAGCTGTGCTGGGTCGTCCGCTGGTGCATGTCGACGACCTCCACCCTGACCCCGTGCTGCTGCAGGAACAGTGACGCAATCAGGCCAACCGGACCGGCGCCGACGACAAGAACTTCAGGATCCGTGTGTCGAAACATCGAGCGTAACTCCCGCGGACCGACATCCTCCCGCAGTGCGCAGGCCCATGAGCGGCCGGCACGGGATGATAGCAAACAAGCGGCGGCGTGACGTCTGTGCCGGCCCCGTTGACACTTTGTGAAAAGTTTCACATTATGAGGAACGACAACCGAGCCGCTGACCCGCCGGACGTGGACGGGCGCCGCGCGTCGCGACACCGACACATTGCAGAGATCGACCGCCGACCGCTGCGGGTCCACTTCATGCAAAGGCGCGAGTTCGAGTAGGCTTAAGCGTTTGGTGCGGGCCCACGCTCGACAGTTACGCATGAGGGACGTGATGTCGAGACGAACCCCGGTTGGCTAGCGGCGCAGACGTCGACCACGATGAGTCAACTCTTCCATCGCTACTCCAATATCTACTCCCGGCTCAGCATCCTCGCAGTTCTGGTCTTCGTCGCCAGCCTGGGAGCCACGCTCGCGGCACTCAACTGGTCCGGCTACAACACGAACCAGGCGGTGCACATCGAACAGCCCATCCAGTTCAGCCATGCGCATCACGTCGGGGGCATGGGGATCGACTGCCGGTATTGCCACACATCCGTTGAAGAATCCTCCTTTGCCAATATTCCGCCGACCAAGACCTGCATGAATTGCCACTCGCAGATTTGGGCGACGGCTCCGATCCTCGAACCAGTCCGCGCGAGCTTTCGCGACAACACGCCGCTCCAGTGGACGCGCGTTCACGATCTGCCGGACTTCGTCTACTTCAACCACAGCATTCACGTGAGGCAGGGCGTCGGCTGCGCCACCTGCCACGGCCCGGTCGATCGCATGCCTTTGCTGTACCAGCAGTCGACGCTGACGATGTCGTGGTGCCTCGACTGTCACCGGAATCCCGCGAAGTTCGTCCGCCCTCGCGAAGAAGTCTTCAACATGACGTGGGAGCCGTCAGCCAACGACCCTGGGTTGGGCGAACGGCTCGTGCGGGACTACAAGATTGCGAGCGTCGCGCAGCTCACGAGCTGTTCGACATGTCACCGATGAGTTCTCCACCGAACGCCAACAGCTCGATGGATTTCGGCGTTATCCGATCGAGGCTGGCCAGTACTCACGGCCGCCTGTACTGGCGAAGTCTGGGTGAGCTTGGCGACACGCCCGAGTTTCGCGAATACCTCCACCGGGAATTTCCCGAGCAGGCATCGGAGTGGAACGATCCGAAGGGTCGGCGGGACTTCCTCAAGCTGATGAGCGCGTCGCTGGCATTGGCGGGCGTCGGCGCCTGCACGAAGCAACCGCCAGAAGACATCGTTCCGTACGTGCGGCAGCCCGAAGAGATGATCCCGGGCCGACCGTTGTTTTTTGCGAGCGCCATCCCCATGAGTGGAGTGGCGATGCCCGTGCTGGTCGAGAGCCACATGGGGCGTCCCACCAAGATTGAAGGCAATCCCGAGCATCCGGCGAGTCTGGGAGCGACGGACGTGTTCACCCAGGCAGCGGTGCTCGATCTGTACGACCCCGATCGCGCTCAAACCATTACCTACCGCGGTGACGTGCGGCCGTGGAGCGCGTTTCTGACCGCCGCCAGCAATGCGTTGAACGCTCAGCGTGCGCGGCAGGGCGCCGGCCTTCGATTTCTCACGCCGCCGATCACGTCGCCGTCGCTCGCCGAGATGATGACGAACATCCTGCGGGACTTACCGCAGGCGCGCTGGCATCAGTTCGACGCAGTCTCGAGGCCCGGAGCGGCGGCGGACGCGAGCGCCCAAACCGTTTATCACTTCGACCGCGCCGACGTCGTCGTCGCGCTCGACGCGGATTTTCTCGCGTGCGGTCCTGGAAGCGTTCGATATTCGCGGGAATTCGCGGATAGGCGCCGGGTGATGGACGACCGCAAAGAGATGAACCGGCTGTACGCGGTCGAGAGCACACCGACGTTGACGGGAGCGAAGGCCGATCACCGCTTGCCGCTCGCCGCGTCAGACATCGAGAGCTTCGCGCGTCAACTCGCCGCGGCTGTCGGCGCAGGGGCCACCGGCAACACTCAGACCCAAGCCTCGGGGTCGCAAAGCCAGGACGTCGGCAAATGGATCGCCGTGATCGCGAAGGATCTCCAGGTCCACCGCGGGCGTTCCGTCGTGGTTGCGGGCGACTACCAGACGGCTGCAGTTCATACGCTGGCTCGATCGATCAACGAGGCACTTGGAAATATCGGAACGACGGTTACCTACTCGGCGGGGACGGAAGCCGGCGGCGCTGGCACGATCGCGGAGCTTGCGCAGGCAATGGATGCGGGACAGGTCGAACTGCTCGTGATCTCGGGCGTAAACCCTGTGTTCACCGCGCCAGCGGATCTGAGATTCGGAGAGAAGCTCGCGAAAGTCGCCCTGGCGATTTATCACGGGTTCTTCGTCGACGACACCGCCAACCTCTGTCACTGGAACATTCCAGAGGCGCACGCGCTTGAAACCTGGGGGGACGCGCGCGCGTTCGACGGGACCGTTACGCTCAGCCAGCCCTTGATTGCTCCGCTCTACGAAGGACGATCGCTGCACGAGGTTGTCGGCGCCTTCACTGGACAACCGAATCGTCGAGCGCTCGAAATCGTCAGGGATTACTGGTCCCGCGCCCACGGCGCGGGCATCGGCGGATGGACGCTTCGCGACCCCCAAGGAGAACCGTTCCGCAGTACCGACGCCTTCTGGCGTCGCTCAGTGCACGACGGCTTGATCTGGGGGACCGGAACGGCCACGGCCGCCGCGGCAGGGGCAACGGCGCAGGAGGGAACGCCGGCAGGCGGTGCCGCCGCGGGCGCCCCGGGGCGAACACTTGATCTGCCGACTCGACGTACCGATGCGAGCACGCAGTCGGGTCTCGAAATCATCTTCCGTCCGGATCCGACGATTTGGGATGGCAGGTTCGCCAACAACGGCTGGCTCCAGGAACTTCCGAAGCCGCTCACCCGGGTGACATGGGACCCGACGGCATGGGTGGCGCCGAGGTTGGCCGAACAACACAACCTTCGCAACGGCGATCTGATCGATCTCAGGTACCGCGGCGCCACCGCGCGCCTGCCGGTCTTCATCGTCCCCGGACATCCCGCGCAGTCGGTCACCGTGTTCTTTGGCTACGGTCAGCGACAGGCCGGACGGGTGGCGAAAGCGGTTGGGACCGCGGAGCAGTTCAACGTGTTTCCGCTCAGGACGTCCGACGCGCCGTGGTTCGGCCGCGGCCTCGAGATCTCGAAGGCGGGCGACCACTATCCGATTTCCTCGACGCAGGAGCATCATCTGATGGAGGGACGCGCGCCCGTGCGCGTGGCCACGCTCGCGACCTACAAAGCGACGCCGGCGGTCATTCACGGGATGGGACATACGCCGCCCCGCTCGCTGACGCTCTACCCGGAGCACGAATACCACGGCTACAAATGGGGCATGGCGATCGATTTGACGTCCTGCACCGGATGCGGCGCCTGCACCGTCGCGTGCGTGGCAGAGAACAACATTCCGGTCGTTGGCAAGACGCAGGTGGGGCGCGGCCGCGAGATGCACTGGATTCGTGTCGACCACTATTTCACCGGCGAGGATCTCGACAACCCGCAGGCGGTTCACCAGCCGGTGCCGTGCATGCAATGCGAGAACGCTCCCTGCGAAGTTGTCTGCCCGGTCGCCGCCACGACGCACAGCTCGGAAGGGCTGAACGACATGGTGTACAACCGGTGTGTCGGCACGCGGTACTGCTCCAACAACTGTCCGTACAAGGTTCGCCGCTTCAACTTCCTGCTCTACGCCGACTGGAACACGCAAAGTGAGTACGGCCAGAAGAATCCGGACGTCACGGTGCGCAGCCGCGGCGTCATGGAGAAGTGCACCTACTGCGTGCAGCGCATCAACCAGGCGCGCATCGACGCGAAACGCGAGGATCGCAAGATTCGCGACGGCGAGGTGGTCACCGCCTGTCAGGCGGTCTGCCCGGCCGACGCCATCGTGTTTGGCGACCTGAACGATCCCAACAGCCAGGTGAACAAAGTGAAAGCGCAGGAGCGCAACTACGGCGTGCTCGAGGAGCTCAATACGCGGCCGCGGACGACATATCTGGCGGCGCTGCGCAACCCGAATCCTGAACTCGAGCCGGCGGCAGCCGGGGAGAGCGCCGGGCACACGACGGGACACTGATGGATCCGAAACCTGCCCGCCCCGCGGGCTACGACGCTCCGTATCCGGTGATCGAGCCGGGACACACCTACCGGACAATCACCGAGAAGATCGGCTCGATCGTTCTCACGAAGCGGCACCCGATCGGCTGGTTCGTGATGTTCGGGATCGGATTCATCTTCGTGAACGTGCTCACCGCCTCGGTGGCCTATTTGTTCCTGAAGGGAATCGGCATCTGGGGCAACAACATCCCCGTCGGGTGGGCGTTTGACATCATCAATTTCGTCTGGTGGATCGGCATCGGACACGCCGGCACGCTGATTTCGGCGATCCTGCTGCTGCTCAAGCAGGACTGGCGCACGTCGATCAACCGTTTTGCGGAAGCGATGACGCTGTTTGCGGTCGCGTGCGCGGCGATGTTTCCGTTGATTCATACCGGGCGGCCATGGCTGGCGATCTACTGGCTGTTGCCGTATCCCAACAGCATGGGGATCTGGCCGCAGTTCCGCAGCCCGCTGATTTGGGACGTGTTCGCCGTCTCGACTTACGGGACCGTGTCGCTGCTCTTCTGGTACACCGGGCTCGTACCAGATCTGGCGACGCTCCGCGACCGGGCCAAGAGCAGGCGCATCGCCCGTCTCTTCGGTGTCCTGGCGCTGGGGTGGCGCGGCTCGGCGCGGCACTGGCAGCGCTACGAGACCGCTTATCTGATCCTGGCGGGTATGTCGACGCCGCTCGTCCTGTCGGTCCACACGGTTGTGAGCTTCGACTTCTCGGTCGGCATCATCCCGGGCTGGCACGCGACGATCTTCCCGCCGTACTTCGTGGCCGGGGCGATCTATGCCGGCTTCGCCATGGTGCTCCTCCTCGCGATCCCGCTGCGGCGATGGTATGGCCTTGAAGACTTCATCACCATGCGGCATCTGGAGAACATGGCGAAGGTCACGCTCGTGACCGGCCTGATCGTCGTCTACGGTTATGCGTCGGAAGCGTTCTTCGGCTGGTACAGCGCGAACTCGTACGAGAAATACATGATGCACAACCGGACCACCGGTCCATACGGGTGGGTGTACTGGCTGTTGATCTTCTGTAATGGGATCACGCCGCAGAGTCTCTGGTTCAAGCGCCTTCGGACCAATACCGCCTGGCTGTTCCTCGTGGCATTCATTGTCAGCGTCGGCATGTGGCTCGAGCGGTTCGTCATCATCGTGACCTCGCTGCACCGTGATTTCCTCCCCTCGTCCTGGGACATGTATTACCCGACGATCTGGGACTTCTCGACGTTCTTTGGCACGATCGGCCTCTTCGTGATGCTGATGTTCCTCTTCGTGCGGGTGCTGCCGATGATTTCGATCTTCGAGATGCGCACGCTGCTGCCCGAAGCGAAAGTGAAGGGAGGCGGTGCGCACTGATGCGCCGGCGCCCCGAGAAATGACGCACGCTATGGACGCAGCAAACCCGATTTACGGCGTGATGGCGGAGTTTCCCGACGCGAACAGCCTGGTCCAGGCCGCGCGCCGCGTGCATGCCGAGGGGTATCGCAAGACGGACGCGTACTCCCCGTTTCCGATTCACGAGCTCTTTGACGCCATCGACGCACACGATCGGCGGGTGCCGCTCTTTATTCTGTGCGGGGGAATCGCTGGCGCGCTGGCCGGCTTCGGCCTGTGCTACTGGGTGTCCGCCATCGCCTACCCGATGAACGTCGGCGGGCGGCCGCTGAACAGCTGGCCTTCTTTCATTCCCGTCACGTTCGAAGTGACGATCCTGCTGGCGTCGTTCAGCGCGGTCCTCAGCTGGATTGGGTTGAGCGGCTTGCCGATGCCGTATCACCCGGTGTTCAACGTGCCACGATTTGCCAAAGCCGCGAGCGAGGACGGTTTCTTTCTGACGATCGAAGCTACCGATCCGAAATTCGATCGCAAGCAGACGTTCGATTTCCTGAAGTCGCTGGGAGCCCGAGAGATCAATGAAGTCGAGGCGTAGGCAATTGCTCGCTGCTGTCCTCTGTGTCCTTGCGGTCTCGGGCTGCCGCCAGGACATGCACAATCAGCCGAAGTACCGGCCGCTCCGCGCCACGACGTTCTTCAGTGACGGCTCCAGCGCGCGGCCGCTCGCGGAAGGGACGATCGCGCGGGGCACGCTCCAGGAAGACGAGGCGTTCTTCACCGGCAAAGTCGGCGGCACCGCGCTCGCGGAGCTGCCGTTTGCCGTCGACGAGCACCTGCTCGATCGAGGAGAGGAGCGTTTCAACATCTTTTGCGCGCCCTGCCACGATCGAACCGGCAGCGGCCGTGGGATGGTGGTGCAGCGCGGCTATCGACAGCCGCCCTCGTTTCACGATGAGCGGCTGCGGACGGCTCCGCCGGGACATTTTTTCGACGTGATGAGCAACGGCTTCGGAGCCATGCCGGATTACCGCGCGCAAATCGCGCCGCGGGATCGCTGGGCCATCGTCGCCTACATCCGCGCGCTGCAGTTGTCGCACCGCGCATCTCCCTCGGACATCCCGGGAGGAGATCCGACCAAGCTCAAGCCCGCCGCGCCCTCGGGGGAGCCGCGCTAGCGTCATGCAGACACACTCCGTTACTCCGGACGTTCCGGCGTTGGCCAGTCTCCAGCAGCGTGGCCTGGTCGTCGGCGTCGTTGCGCTTGCGGCGGGCGTGATCGGCGCCTTCATCAACTCGGACCGGTTCTTTCAGTCCTGGCTGATTGGTTTTCTCTTCATCCTCGGCTTGTCGCTGGGATCGTTGGGCCTGCTGATGCTGCAGCACATGTCGGGGGGCAAATGGGGCCTCGCCGGTCGCCGCGTGTTCGAAGCGGCATCGGGCACGCTCTGGCTGGTTGCGCTGGCCTTCATTCCGATTCTCTTCGGCCTGCGTCCGATTTTTCTCTGGGCCCGGCCCGAAGCCGTGCAGGCCGATCCAATCCTCCTGCAGAAGGCACCGTATCTCAACGTCACGTTCTTCATCATCCGAGCCGTGGTGTATTTCGCATTCTGGCTGCTCTGCGCGTTCGTGTTGAACAAGTGGTCGGCCGCACAGGACAGGGCTGAGAAGGCCGTCACCCCTGCCGACACCGTGCGTTTCCGGACCGTGAGCGCCCCGGGCTTGCTGTTTCTCGTCTTGACTGTGTCGCTGGCGTCGGTGGACTGGATCATGTCGGTCGATCCGCATTGGTACTCGACGATCTTCGGGCTCCTGATGGTGGTGGGGCAGGGGCTGTCGGCACTGGCCTTCACGATTGCGATTCTGGCGCTCGTGGCCCGGTCTGGCGTCTTGGGGACGGTCTTCTCGGCCGGTCAGTTCCACGATCTGGGCAAGCTGCTGCTGGCCTTTGTGATGCTCTGGGCCTACATGGCCTTCTCCCAGTTCCTGATCATCTGGTCGGGGAACCTGCCGGAAGAGATTCCGTGGTACATCGAACGGATTCGAGGCGGCTGGGGCGCGGTGGCGCTGCTCATCGTATTTGGACATTTCGCGTTGCCCTTCGTGCTGTTGCTCTCACGCGATTTGAAGCGGCACAGTCGCTGGCTGGCGAGAGTCGCGGTGTTCGTCGTCGTCATGCGGCTGGTGGATTTGATCTGGCTCGTCGGACCGAGGTTCGCGCAGGACGCTGCCGCGGGCGAGGCGCATCCGGGATTCTCGATCCCGGTGCATTGGATGAACATCGTGATTCCCATCGGCCTCGCCGGGCTGTGGCTGTTCTTTTTTGTCCGTCAGCTCCGCAGTCGATCGCTCGTTCCACTGAACGATCCGTACTTCAAGGAAGCGTTCGCGCATGAGTCACACTAATCAGCCATCGGACGCGGACTACCTCCACAATCCCGAGGTCGCGCACGAGCACCGCGACGTCGACGTGCGTACCGTGCTCGCATTCGCCATTGGCCTCTTGACGGTCGTTCTCACCGTCTTTCTACTGATGGGAGGACTGTTCAAGCTCCTCGAACGGCAGGCCGCGAAAAGCGACCCGACGCTTTCGCCGCTCGCGCGGCCGGCGGTGCAGATGCCGGCCTCTTCGATCAAGGAGCCGATCTTTGGCAAGGGAACGGCAGGACCGCAGCTGGTGACGAGCGAGCCCACGGTGCTCCATGAGCAACGGACCAAGGAGCAGACGTCGCTCGCGACCTACGGCTGGATCGACGAGAAGGCAGGCGTCGCGCGCATTCCCATCAGCGAAGCGAAGAAGTTGATCCTGCAGCGCGGGTTGCCGGCTCGCGCCGAAGGAGCGGACTCGCTGCTCGGCACGCGGCGCGCCGCGTTTGGAGAATCCTCGAGCGGCCGGACGATTACCCCGGCGCCCGCACAACAACCAGGCCCAAAGCCACCGCAGCCACCGGCTGGGGAGCCACCTGCGGCAGCGCCCGCAGCGGCGCCAAAGGGACATGGGCAGTAAACCTTATCGATTGATCGGTTCGCTCGTGGCGCTCCTCGCCGTGACGGCGGGATCGGCGCGCGCGCAGAGTCCTCCGGCGGGGATGGCGCCGAACCCCGGCGATCCCACGAGTGCAAAACCGGGCGTCCTTGGCCGCATTGGCATCGACCAGCGCCTCAACTCGCACGTGCCGCTGGATCTGCCGTTTGTCGATGAGAGCGGTCGCACCGTGCAGCTCGGCGAGTTCTTTGGTAAGCGTCCGGTGATCCTCGCCCTCGTCTACTACGAGTGTCCAATGCTCTGCACGCAGGTGCTGAACGGTCTCGTCAGTACACTCGGCGTGATGAACTTCGAACCAGGTCGTGAATTCGAAGTCGTCGCCGTGAGCTTCAATCCAAAGGAAGGCCCGGGACTCGCCTCCCAGAAGAAGGCGAATTACCTGGAGCGATACGGCCGGCCGCACACCGCAGGGGGATGGCACTTTCTGACCGGTCCCGAAGAGTCAATCAGGAAACTGACCCAGGCAATCGGCTTCCGCTACGAATACGACAAGGAAATTGAGCAGTTCGCGCATGGCGCGGGCATCGAGGTGCTGACACCGCACGGCATGATCTCGAAGTACTTCTACGGGATCGAATTCTCGGCTCGCGACCTCCGTTTTGGCCTGATTGAAGCGTCGGAAGAACGAATTGGAACGCCCATCGACGACTTCCTGCTGCTTTGCTACCACTACGACCCGGCGACCGGCAAGTACGGCGCGGCGGTGTTGCGCCTGGTGCGTGTCTCCGGCGTCGTCACCGTCCTCGGATTCCTGTTGTTTCTCACGGTCAGCCTGCGGAGGGAAAAGGCTGCCGCCTTGACCAACGAGCCCCGAGCGCCGGGCGCCGGTTCCTAAACATGTTCACGAACCTTCCACTCTTTCCGCAGCAGGCGTCCGAGCAGGCGAGCCAGGTCGATGCTGTTTACTTCTTCCTGGTCGCCGTCTCGGCATTCTTCTCGCTGCTCATTGCAGTCCTCGTCGTCGTGTTTGCGGTGAAGTATCGACGCCGGAACGACGACGATATCGGCGTCGCGATTCATGGATCGCTGCCGCTCGAACTGCTCTGGACGTTCATCCCGCTCGGCATCGTGATGGTGATGTTCGGCTGGGGTGCCAAGGTGTTCTTCGATCTCTACCGGCCACCCGCGGGCGCGATGGAGATCTTCGTCGTCGGCAAGCAGTGGATGTGGAAGGTGCAGCACATGGACGGGCAGCGCGAGATCAACGAGCTGCACGTGCCCATCGGTCGCCCTGTGAAGCTCATCATGGGCTCGGAGGACGTGCTGCACAGCTACTACATCCCTGACTTTCGTGTGAAGGCCGACGTCATTCCCGGCCGCTACAACACGATGTGGTTTACAGCGAAACGGCCCGGCCAGTACCACCTCTTCTGCGCCGAATACTGCGGCACGAAACACTCGGGAATGATTGGAACGATCACCGCGATGGAGCCGACCGACTTCCAGCAGTGGCTGAGCGGCGGACGGGCTGAAGATTCGCCGGTCGCCGCGGGCGCAAAGCTGTTTCAGGATCTCGTCTGCAACACGTGCCACATGGGGGACACGCAGGGACGTGGTCCGGTCCTGACTGGCGTCTACGGAAAGCCGGTGCAGCTGCAGGGAGGCGGCACCGTCATCGCTGACGATGCCTATATCCGCGAGTCGATCGTGAATCCTCAGGCGAAAGTCGTCGCCGGGTTCCAGCCGATCATGCCGACGTTCCAGGGCCTGGTCACCGAAGAGCAGTTACTACAACTGATTGCGTACGTACGCTCGCTGAGCCAGCCGGGAGCGACGCCCGCGCCCAAGTAGCGCGCGGCGGGCCGGAGGGAGCGCCGCGTAGCGGCGCCGCCGAGCGAGAGCACGTGGGGTGGGACCCGACGCGCAGAAAAGATGACGATGGAAACACCAACGCTGAATTACCTGAACGACGGGCACGGCCTCGCGTCGTGGCTGTTGACGAAGGACCACAAGCGCATCGCGCTGCTGTATCTGGTGTCGATTACCGCGTTCTTCGTGATCGGCGGTTCGTTTGCGACCCTGGTTCGTCTCGAACTGCTGACGCCCGCCGGAGACCTGATGACGGCGGAAACCTACAACAAGATGTTCACCATGCACGGCGTGGTGATGGTCTTCTTCTTCCTGATCCCGTCGATCCCGGCCGTGCTCGGCAACTTCCTCATCCCGATCATGATCGGGGCGAAGGATCTCGCGTTCCCGCGGATCAACCTCCTGAGCTGGTACATCTACATTCTCGGCGGACTCTTCACGCTCTATGTCGCCCTCAGCGGCGGCGTTGACACCGGCTGGACCTTCTACACGCCATACAGCACCGCGGCGGCGAACTCGCACGTGATGGCCGCGGCGCTCGGCATCTTCATCACCGGGTTCTCGTCGATCCTCACCGGCCTGAACTTCATCGTGACAATCCACCGGATGCGGGCGCCCGGTCTCACCTGGTTCCGGCTGCCGCTCTTCGTCTGGGCGCACTACGCCACCAGCCTGATCATGATCCTGGGAACGCCGGTCATCGCGATCACCGTGCTCATGGTCGCGGCGGAGCGGGCGCTGCACCTCGGAATCTTCGACCCCGCACTGGGGGGCGACCCCGTCCTCTTCCAGCATCTGTTCTGGTTCTACTCGCATCCTGCGGTCTACATCATGATCCTCCCGGCGATGGGGGTCGTCAGCGAGATCGTTCAGGCCTTCGCGCGCAAGAACATCTTCGGCTATTCCTTCATCGCGTTCTCGTCGCTGGCGATCGCGGTCATCGGCTTCCTCGTCTGGGGGCATCACCTCTTCGTCGCGGGTCAGTCGGTGTACGCGGGACTGGTGTTCTCGTTCATCAGCTTCCTTGTCGCCATTCCGTCGGCGATCAAGGTGTTCAACTGGACGGCGACGATCTACAAGGGGGCGGTATCGCTCGACTCGCCCATGCTCTACGCCATTGGCTTCATCGGGCTGTTTACGATCGGCGGACTCACCGGACTGTTTCTCGCGACGATGGGTCTCGACATTCACGTGCACGACACCTACTTCGTGGTCGCGCACTTCCACTACATCATGGTGGGCGGCGCGATCATGGGCTACCTTGGCGGGCTGCACTATTGGTGGCCGAAAATCTCGGGACGGCTCTACAACGAGGCGTGGGCCAGGGTTGCCGCCATCGTCGTCTTCGTCGGCTTCAACCTGACGTTCTTTCCGCAGTTTCTTGCCGGCTACCTCGGCATGCCCCGGCGCTACCACGCGTATCCGCCCGAGTACCAGGTGTTGAACGTGCTCTCGAGCGCGGGCGCCTCGATTCTCGCCGTGGGCTACATCGTGCCGCTGGTCTACCTGACCTACTCGATATTCAAAGGCAGGAAAGCGCCGGCGGATCCGTGGGGTTCGATGGGCCTCGAGTGGGAGATTCCTTCTCCGCCGCCAACGGAGAACTTCACCTTCTCGCCTGTCGTCACGCACGGTACGCATCAGTACGCGCCCAGCAAGGAGGTCGGCGTTGGCTAAGGACGCGGGTCTCGAGCACTATCCGGGGCCGCTTCACAGGCCGCCGCTGACCGATGAACCTGGCTTTGCCGGACACTCGGGCGAGCCCCACGTGTATGCCCCGCATCACCCGAAGCTGCAGCACCATTTCGACAACATGCCGGACCAGGCCGAGGCGTCCACGCTTGGCATGTGGGTGTTCCTGGTCACCGAAATCATGTTCTTCGGCGGTCTGTTCGTGGCGTACCTGGTCTATCGAAGCGCGTATTCAACCGGGTTTCAGGAAGCCAGCAATCACCTGAACGTCATCTGGGGCGCCGTCAACACAGCCGTTCTCATTTGCAGTTCGCTGACGATGGCCCTCGCCGTTCGAGCGGCGCAGACGAGCCTGCCCGCGCGGACGCAGGTGGCATGGCTGTTTGCGACGATGGTGCTCGGCGCGGCGTTCCTCGGCGTGAAGGTCATCGAGTACAAAGACAAATTCGACCACCACCTCGTGCCAGGGCCGCACTTCCGCTGGGAAGGCAAATATCCGGAAGCCGCGGAGATTTTCTACTCGCTGTATTTCTGCATGACCGGTCTGCACGCGCTCCACATGATCGTGGGACTCGGAATCATGACCGTGATTGCCATCATGGCGTGGCGCAGGCAGTTCGACGCGAACTACTACACACCGGTTGAGGTCTCGGGTCTGTACTGGCACTTCGTCGACATCGTCTGGATCTTCCTGTTCCCATTGCTGTATCTCATCGGCTATCACTACCACTGAGAGCGACATGTCTGGCCACGTCACCCCGAAGAGCCTTTACTATTTCGTGTTCATCGCCCTGCTCGTCGGCACGGCGCTCACGGTTGTCGTGGCCATGTACGACCTCGGGCCACTCAACAACATCGTCATGCTGTCGATCGCGTGCGCCAAGGCCCTGCTGGTGGTCCTCTTCTTCATGCACGTGCGCTGGAGCACGCGACTGACGTGGGTCGTCGCGGCCTCAGGTTTCTTGTGGCTCCTCATCCTGTTCGGATTGACGATGGGGGATTACCTGACACGGGGGTGGATGGCCGGGTCGCTGCGGTAGTCGTAGCGCGGAGCTTCAGCTCCGGGTCAGAACCGCGGCTAAAGGCCGCGCGCGACGGCCGGGAAGCCCCATTCACCGTTCGATTCCCGCCATTCACCGTCCTCCTGGATCTCGCCGGCCGGTTCGTTCGTCAACTACGAATATACTGAGGGGTGCCCGATGGCCGGGCCTCCGAATCCATCTCAACGAAGAAGGATGAAGGAAGAGAGTTCTTCCTGATTCAACATTTGCGTGGCTGCTCCCAATCTCAAAGATGAACTCGCATCGTTGCGGATCGATAGTTCCGCGCGCGGCGGCGGAAGCCGGCGCGGCGTCTGGATCCTCGTGCTCGTGCTCGCGGCGCTGGTCGCGGGTGGCTGGTTCTGGAGCCGGCGGGTTGAGGCAACGGAGGTCAAGACCGCGGCGGTCGCGGCTGAAACGGGAACTGGTCCGGCGCCTGGTGCCGTGTTGAACGCGTCGGGGTATGTCGCCGCTCGCAGGCGGGCGACGGTCTCGTCGAAGGTCACCGGCAAAGTGCTCGAGGTGTATATCGAAGAGGGTAAGGAAGTCCGCAAGGGCCAGGTGCTGGCGCGGCTGGATGACTCGCAGCTGCGCGCGGCGCTGAACGTCGGACGGGCGCAACTCGAGGCCGCGCGCCGCGCCACGGCGGAGGACGAAGCGGGCCTGCGCGAAGCTGAGCTCACGCTTCAACGTCGTCGGCAGTTGTTGAAAGAGGGGGTGATCGGCCGCGCGGAACTCGATACGGCCGAATCGCAGGTGGAGACGTTGAAAGCGCGCATCGCCATGGCGCAGCAGCAGGTGCAAGTCGCGGAGAGCCAGGTGAAAGCGATTCAGACGGACCTCAACGACATGGTCGTCCGCGCGCCATTCGATGGCGTGGCAATTTCGAAGGATGCACAGCCCGGCGAGATGATTTCTCCGGTGTCCGCCGGCGGCGGGTTCACGCGGACGGGCATCTGCACGATTGTGGACATGTCCTCCCTCGAGATTGAAGTGGATGTCAGCGAAAGCTATATCAATCGGGTCCGTTCCGGACAGCCGGTCGAGGCGGTGCTCGACGCCTATCCCGACTGGCGGATCCCTGCGCAGGTCATCACGACGGTGCCGTCCGCAGATCGGCAAAAGGCGACGGTGCGTGTCCGGATAGGCTTCGAGACGGAATCTGAAAAAAAGAAGCTCGATCCCCGCATCCTTCCCGACATGGGCGTCAAGGTGTCGTTTCTGAACGAGCGCGCACCGCAGGGCGAGCAGGCGGCACCACGGGCGCGGCTGCTGGTGCCGAAGACGGCCATCCGCAGCGACAACGGGACGAGCATCCTGTTTGTCGTCAGGGAGGATCGCGCCGAACGTCGCGCGGTGCGAGTCGGGGCGGCAGACGGCGAACGGGTCGAAGTGATTTCGGGGATCAACGCCGGCGAGCGCGTGGTCGTGGATGGCCCCGCGACACTCGTTGATGGCGCACGCGTCAAGGAGCGTTCATGAGTACGCTGGTCACAATCCGGGACCTTCACAAGGTGTACTTCCGCGGGAGCGAGCGGATCGATGTCCTGCAGGGGGTCACGCTGGACATTCCGCAGGGAGACTTCCTGGCGCTGATGGGGCCGTCCGGGTCGGGTAAGACGACGCTCCTCAACCTGATGGGCGGGCTCGACACGCCGAGCGAGGGATCGATCGAGGTCGCCGGCGATCGCATCGACAAGATGTCGGGCGGGCGTCTGTCGGCGTGGCGCGCACGGCACATCGGGTTCGTCTTTCAGATGTACAACTTGCTGCCGGTCCTGACCGCGTCACGCAACGTGGAACTTCCCTTGCTCTTGACCAAGCTCTCGTCAGCCGAACGGAAGAAGCGCGTGCAGATCGCGCTCTCGGTCGTCGGCCTCGCCGATCGCGCCAACCACTACCCGCGCCAGCTCTCAGGCGGTCAGGAACAGCGCGTCGGCATCGCGCGCGCGATCGTGACCGACCCGACGTTGCTGCTCTGCGACGAGCCGACCGGCGACCTCGATCGCAAGTCCGGCGACGAAATCCTCGATCTGTTGCAGATTCTGAATCGGGATCACGGAAAGACAGTCGTCATGGTCACCCACGATCCGCACGCCGCGGCGCGCGCGCGTCGAACACTGCACCTGGAAAAGGGAACCCTCGTCGAGGAGGTTGCGGCATGAAGTTCCTACCGCTCGTCTGGCGCAACCTGATTCGCAGGAAGATCCGGGCGATCTTCACGCTGCTCTCGATCCTTATCGCGTTCGTGCTGTTCGGGGTCCTGATGGCGATCCGCGCCGCGTTCAGCATGGGGGTCGATATCGCAGGGGCGGACCGCCTCATGGTCATCCATCGCGTCTCAATTATTCAGCCGCTGCCCATGAGTTACGGGCCGAAGATCCGCGGTACATCCGGCGTCACGGATCTCACGCACGCGAACTGGTTCGGTGGCTACTACCAGGAGCCGACGAACTTCCTGGCCAACATGGCGGTGGATCCGGAGAGCTGGCTCCGCTTGTACCCCGAGTTCGAACTGTCGGAGGATCAGAAAAAGGCGTGGCTTGAAGACCGCACTGGAGCGATCGTCGGCATCGACACGGCCAGGAAGTTCAATTGGAAAGTCGGCGATCACGTGCCGCTGATCTCGCCGATCTACCGCAAGCCCGACGGCTCCCCGTGGGACTTCACAATCCGGGGGATCTACGATTCCAGGCAAGCCGGCGTGGACAAGACTCAGTTCTTCTTCCACTACGACTACATGAACGAGACGCTGCGGGCGGCCGAGGTAGGATTCCGGGACATCATCGGCTGGTACGTCGTCCGGGTCGCCGATCCCGCGACTGCCGATCAGGTCGCCAAACGCATCGACACGATGTTCGAGAACTCGTCGGCCGAGACGAAGACCGCGACCGAAAAAGTGTTCGCTTCTGAATGGGGAAAGCAGGTCGGGGACATCGGCGCGATCATGATCGCCATCTCCGCTGTCGTCATGGGCTTCATTCTGTTCGTGGCGGGGAACGCAATGGCGCAATCGGTGCGCGAACGGATCAGCGAGCTTGGGGTCCTGAAGACGCTCGGTTTCAGCGATGGACGCGTGCTCGCGCTCGTGCTCCTGGAGTCGTGCACGATGGCGTTCGTTGGCGGCGGCATCGGCCTCGCCCTGGCGTGGGTCATTATCGCGCAGGGCGATCCCACCGGAGGCTTCCTGCCGATCTTCCACTTTCCGGTGCGGGATATCGTGTTTGGTGTTCTGCTGGTCGTGTTGCTCGGCGCCGGGACCGGTCTGATCCCGGCGCTGCAGGCGCGGCGCCTCAAGATCGTTGACGCGCTTCGTCGCGCGGGGTGAGCGTTCTATGAATTGGCTGTCTCAGGTCATCGCCGTCACCGGAGTCACGCTTCGATCCGTTCCCCAGCGGCTTGGCTCCGCAACCGTTGCTGTCGTCGGCATCGCGGGTGTCGTGGTGGTGTTCACAGCGGTGCTGTCGATCGCTGAGGGATTCCGTGCGGCCATGCGTGGAACCGGCGATCCCCAAACCGTGATCGTCATGCGTGCCGGGAGCGACACCGAAATGACGAGCGGCTTCGCCGGCGAAGAGGCGCGGCTCATTACCGAAGCGCCGGGCATTACGCACGGCGAAGGAGGTGTCTTCGCTTCACCGGAGCTGTTCGTGATCATCAACGCGCCGCTCATGCGGAGCGGCACCGACGCGAACGTGCCCCTGCGGGGCCTCAGTCCGATTGCGCTCAAAGTGCGCCCGAACGTGCGGATCGTCGAAGGGCGCATGTTTACCCCAGGCAGCTCCGAGATCGTGGTGGGGCGCGCGGCATCGCAGCAGTTCCGCGGGCTTTCTCTGGGTTCCACGCTGCGAGCCGGCAAGATGTCCTGGCCGGTGGTGGGGATATTCGACGCAGCCGGCAGCGTTGCCGAATCCGAGCTGTGGTGCGACGCGCACGTGCTCCAGAGCGTTTATCAACGCGGCAACTCGTACCAATCGGTCTACCTGCGGCTCGAGACTCCCGACAGCTTCCAGAAACTGAAGGATGCGCTCACGACCGATCCCCGGCTGAACGTCACCGTCATCCGCGAGCCGGATTACTTCGCCCAACAGTCTCAGGTCATGCAGAGCCTCATCCGCACGATTGGAAGCGGCATCGCCGTTCTGATGGGCCTGGGCGCGATCTTTGGCGCCGTCAACACGATGTACTCGGCCGTGGCGAACCGCACGCGCGAAATCGCAACGTTGCGCGCGCTGGGATTCGGCCGGACGCCGGTTGTCGTGTCCGTGCTGATCGAGTCGCTGGCGCTGAGTCTGGTCGGCGGCACCATTGGAGGCCTGCTGGCATGGGCCGCGTTCGACGGCTACCAGACGGCCACGATGAACTGGCAGTCGTTCAGCCAGGTCGCCTTTTCCTTTGCGGTCACACCGGCGCTGCTCGGCCAGGGCCTGTTTTACGCGGCCGTGATGGGTCTTTTCGGTGGCATGCTCCCCGCCATTCGAGCTGCTCGATTGCCGGTCGTCACCGCACTCCGGGAGCTCTAACCGCCGTCAAGGTTTCGCCGAGCTGATCCGTTGCGTAGCGAAACCCGACGAAACAGCTGGTCCTGCCGTACTGTTTCCCAACCCGTCGCCTGACCCGGCGGCTGAGTATGAGACTCGACAGTATCTCGATTTAAGTGTCTATCCGCCAATAACTTCGCCACAACAGCAACCGTCGCCGGGTTTGATTACCCGCCCCAAAAACCTCGCGGTACGCCCGTTGCTACCTTCTTTATGCACGCTCAAAGAGTAACGTCGGAAACTTCGGAGGGACCGAGCCATGCGTATGGATGAGGTGCTCCAGCGAATTCAGGGTGAATTCGTCGAAATGCCGGGCCTTCGATTGACCACGGCACAGGCGCAGCGGCTTTGGGGTCTCGAGCGTGACGTATGCGATGCGTTACTCGGGGCCTTGGTCGATGCAAAGTTCTTGTCGCAGACCAGGGACGGGTCGTTCGTCCGAACGGACGGTGCGCGCCCGACGCGCGTGTCGATAACGAAGGACGGTCGTTCACTGGCTGTCGCTTGAGTGTTTTGACCCACCGGTGCCGACCGGCTGACCACCTGCCTCGTCAGCCATAGAGGGTCGGCTCGCCATCCCCGTTCCCGGGCGAAAGGCGCCCGCGGCCAGGTTTGTCGGAGGTTGGGGACCACGGTCTTCAACCTTCGACTTCACTCATAGTCAGCTTCCAGGCTGAAGGCTCATAGGGCGGAAAGCGCGCTCAACAGTTCTTCGGTGTCTGGCTGTTCCGGGATGTCGTACACCTGTGACCACGCGATCTTTCCGTTCTTGTCGACAACAAAAATGGCCCGTTCGGAAAACCCTTCCTTCGATCGAAAAACGCCGTACTGTTCCGCCACTGCACCGTGCGGGTGAAAGTCGCTCAACAGGTCGAATGAGATCGAACCGAGGGTCTGCGCCCAAGCGGTCTTGGCCGGTTGTGGATCGATACTGATTCCGAGGACGACGGTATCGCGCTCGTCCAACGCCGGACGGACGGACTCGTAGTCCGTCATCTGCCGCGCACACACCGGCGTAAAGGCGAGCGGGTGAAATGCAAGCACGACGTTCTTCCGGCCACGGAAGGTCGACAACCGAACGGTACCGCCGCGATGACTGCGCAGCTCGAAGTCCGGAGCGTCATCACCAGGTTTGAGTGACATCCTCTCTTGCCTCTCCGATTATCTGAACGGTTCGACGGCCGTCACGTGACTCATCCGCCACTCTCCGTCGGTCTTGACCATGCGGACCGCAAATTCCTGTGCATCGATCGATTCGTCTCCCGACGGGAGGCTGCGTCTACGGAATGACGCAGTCAGCCTGACGTCTGCCTCGCTTGGCCCCTGGACTTCTACCTGGATGTCGAGCAGCTGTAATGTGAACGCCGACGTACGGGTCTGAAGCCGGGACGCCATCCCGATGAGCGTCTCACGTCCTCGAATGGGTGGGGACCCCTGCCCCAGCTCAACGACGACATCGTCGGTGAAGTACGAACCGATTCGAGCGGCGCGCGCGACAGCGCCCAGGCCGTCGGTTGTGCTGTCGTTGAAATCTGATTCAAAGGCGTTGAGCCGGCGGCGAATGTCCCGCTTGTCGTCCGGCCACCACGATCGCCATCCCCAAAATGCGAGCAGTGCAATGGCCAGTGCCCCTGCGATAGCCTTCGTACGCCGCGGCATCAAAATACGAGGCTCCCAAGGATTCGTTCCTCGTCAACAACTCCGAACTTGTGCGCTCCCTGCGACATTCCACGATTATCGCCAACGACAAAGTATTCGTGCGCACCAAGTGTCACTTCTGGTCTGTCCCACGGACGTTTGTGCTGGACGTACGGTTCGTCGAGCGGCACTCCGTTGATATGAACGACGCCGCCGAGCAACGCGACGCGCTCTCCTGGCAATCCGACGATGCGTTTCACATACACCAGGCTCGGACCCGCGAGACGTATCGCCACCACGTCCCCTCGCGCGGGCCTGCGAAAGGTGTAGCTCAATCGGTTGACGATTTTGAGCGCGTGGGATTCGTAGGTGGGGAGCATGCTCGGACCATCGGTGCGAATAGGAATCAGCACCCATTTGAACGCAACGACTGCCACCGCGGCGAGCGCGAGAATGCGCACGGCCGTGCGGCGCGGGTCACGCCCAAAGATGATCCGCCGCGTGAAAGACAAGAGCGTTCAGCAGTATACGCCCTGGCTGATCAATCACTGACCAGCGTCCGCCGGAACTACCTCGTTCGGTAGGGCGTGACGATCGTTGGAGGACCCGCGAGCGGCGGGATGTAGATCGTGGTCGCGTCGCCCTCGCGGCGGTACACCGCGAAGCCGTGATATTCGCCGATGCGAGTAAAGGACTTCGCGTCAAACTCGCGCGCCGGACCGTTGGAAAAATACCGATGGTTCTCGTACTCGACGAACACACCGTTCAATCCCTCCGGGCGCTTCGCCGTGGCGAGCGGTCCCAGCGGGACTCGTGTTTCGCCGCCAGTCGTCCCGACGGAGGCTCCCGCCGGAGCCGGCTGGTCCGTCGCTTCGATCGGCGTTCGATCGATGATTGCGCCGACCCGAGAAGGCGGACCTTGCGCCTGCACCATTCCGGCGCCGGGCACATATTCCATGTTCGACTGCTCCGCCGATCGCACGACGGGGAAGCTTGGCGTGATGCTGCCAGCAGTGTCCGCGATATCGCCGGCGCGACGACGTTCGTACGGTTGCATCAATCCACCATAGAGCGGTACGAACACGATGCTGTACGGTTCGATCGTCGTTCTCGTGTAGAGCGGTATCCCTTGATAGTGGCCGCTCCGCACCATTTCGTTCGCGTTGAAGTGAACGATGGGCCCGGCGGGATAGTAGACGTTGCCGGCGAACGTGATGGCGACGCCTGCCTGGTACCACACCTCGTTATCTGCCGTGACAATCGGCTTTGGCGTCGGCTGGATCATCGTCTGCGCCAACATTGAGGGACCCGTCACGAGCGCACCGGCTAAGACGGCCACGAAAACGTAAGCAGCTCGGCTGTTCATTTTCCACGTCCTCTCCCGCTGCCGAAGTCCAAACGGCGTACCACAGGCTCAGTTCTTCTTTCTCCAGTAACGCGCGAGCCCCTGCCACGAGTAATCGAGGCGTCCGGCCCGACTATATCTCGCCGCTTCCGTCTCGCCAACCGTTCTTCTGAGATCCTGCATTGCCTCGTGGACGAACCGTTGCTCGCGCTCCTCGTCGGTCAGCGAGGGGCTGGCCAGGAGCCGACCGACGATCCCATTCCAATCGTTCAATCGTGAGAACAGCTCCTGAAAGTGCACACGGGGCCCATGAAATGGCCCGAAATGCGTGAGGAACAACGTTTCCGGATCCCAGGCCAGGATGCGCTGTTCGCTTTCCCGCCAGGCCTCGAGATCGATGTCAGGGGGCGGCGTCGGAGGAAGCACGTACGAACCCGTGCCCCTCCGGATACCCGCGGTATCGCCGACAAACGCCACTCGGCTGGCACGATCGAAGTAACTGACATGGTGCGAGGCGTGTCCCGGCGTGTAGGCCACCTGCAACTCCCGCCCACCGGCGACCAGCTGATCGCCTCCCCTCAAGACGCGCAGTGAATGGGAAGGAACGGGCAGAAACTCGCCCCACAGCACGTCCATGTCCTGTCCATACAATCGCGTCGCACTCGCCAGCAGCTTCGTCGGATCTACCAGGTGCGGCGCCCCGCGTTCGTGGACGCACACCTCGATCGCCGGGTTCTCGCGGACGAGCGTCCCGGCACACCCGCCGTGATCCAGATGAATGTGAGTGAGCAGGACGTGCCGCACATCGGCAATCCGGATGCCCATACGCATGAGCGCATTTCGGAGGTTCCCGAGCGACGTGGATGGTCCGGGGTCCACGAGCGCTACGCCGGCCGGCCCATGCATCACCGCCGTCGCGATGATGCCGGGTTGACCCAGAAACTCGACGTCCACGTAATCCAGACCCGCGGCAAGAGGTTTCATCGAGTCGGATTTTATCTTGGTAGAATCGATCAAGGCATGGGGACGGAACGGCAGACCGGGGGAGAAGTCCTCGAGCGAACGCGGGAACAGCTGAAAAAGCCGGAGCTGTTCAAGGTCCTCCTGCTGAATGACGACTACACGACGATGGACTTCGTCGTGGAAATCCTCGAAAGTGTCTTTAACAAGGGACCGGCGGAGGCCTTTCGCATCATGATGATGGTGCATACGCAAGGCAAGGGGCTTTGCGGGGTGTATCCCTTCGAGGTGGCGGAAACCAAGGTCGCCACAGTCGTCGAGCGCGCGCGGGAGAGTGGCTTCCCGTTGCGAGCGGCGATGGAGCCGGAGTGAAAAGGGAAAAGGGAAAAGGGAAAAGGGAAAAGGGAAAAGACGGATGTTTAGTGCCGCACTCGAGATCGTTCTGACCGTCGCCTACCGCGAGGCAACCTCGCGACGGCACACGCATCTGACGCTCGAGCATCTTCTATATGCGCTGGCGCACGACCTCGACGGCGAGCGGATCCTGGCCGCCTGTGGAGCCGATCTGCCCCAGCTCCGCAAGGATCTGGACAAGTACCTCAAGGAATCGGTCGAGCAGTTCAGCCGCGGTCAGCAGAAGGAGCCTGAGCAGACACTGGCCTTCCGCCGCGCGCTGCAGACCGCTGTTCTTCACGTGCAAAGCGCCGGACGTCAGGAAGTGCAGTCGGGCGACGTGCTGGCGGCAACCCTGCAGCAGAAATCGTATGCAGCGGAATTGCTCGCCGCGCAGGGTGTGACACGCCTCGACGTGCTCGAGTACATCACCCACGGCATTTCGAAGATTCCACCGGCCGCACCTTCGGGTGGCCGGGACGAGTTCGAAGGCGGCGATGCGGATGCCGGGATCGGCGAACGTGGAACCGGCACGGCGCGCGACCCGTTGAGCGCCTACGCGCTGAACCTCACCGCCCGTGCAAAAGCCGGCGAGCTCGACCCGCTGATTGGCCGGTCCATCGAACTGCAGCGGACCATGGAGATTCTCTGCCGCCGCCGCAAGAACAACCCGGTATTCGTCGGCGACGCGGGGGTGGGCAAGACCGCGCTCGCCGAAGGGCTCGCGACGCGTCTGTTGCAGGACGATGTGCCGGCGCCGCTTCAGGGAGCGGAAATCTTCTCACTGGACACGGCGGCGCTCCTCGCGGGCACACGGTTTCGCGGTGATTTCGAGGAGCGATTCAAGGCGGTCATCAACGCGCTGGCGAAGCGCCCGATGCCAATCCTCTTTATCGACGAAATCCACTCGACGGTTGGCGCGGGTGCCACGACTGGCGGGACGATGGATCTCGCAACGCTTATCAAGCCGGTCCTGACTGCGGGTCAGCTCAGGGTGATTGGTTCGACGACGCACGAAGAGTACAAGCACATCGAGAAGGATCGTGCGCTCGCGCGGCGGTTGCAGAAGATCGCGATCGACGAACCGTCGCATGCGGAAACAGTGCAGATTCTCGAAGGCTTGCGCGGGCGCTACGAAGCGCACCACGGTGTCAGGTTCACCGATGACGCACTCGAGTCGGCCGCGAAACTGGCAGCGCGGCACTTGCGTGATTACAAATTGCCGGATAGCGCGATCGATGTGTTGGACGAGGCCGGCGCACGCATGCGGCTCCGCACGACAACCGACAAGCCCGTGACGAGCGAAGCGCCGCTAGCCGCGCCACCGGAGCGCCCGGAACTGGGATCGGCGGAGGTCGAAGAAGTTGTAGCGCGGATGGCCCGTATCCCCGCCAAGCAGGCCTCCTCCTCCGACCGCGATCGGCTGCGTTCGCTTGACGAATCCCTGCGCCGCGTGGTGTTCGGACAGGATGAGGCCGTCTCCACCGTCGCGCGCGCGATCAAGCGTTCGCGCGCTGGCCTCGGCCAGCCCGATCGGCCGGCAGGCTGCTTCCTCTTCACTGGCCCAACCGGCGTCGGCAAGACCGAACTGGCCAAGCAGCTCGCGCTGCATCTCGGCAACGAGTTCATCCGCTTCGACATGAGCGAGTACATGGAGAAGCACGCGGTTGCCCGACTGATTGGCGCCCCGCCGGGGTACGTCGGCTTCGAACAGGGAGGATTGCTGGTCGATGGGATCCGTCAGCACCCGTATGCGGTGCTCTTGCTCGACGAGATCGAGAAGGCACATCCCGATATCTTCAATATCCTGCTGCAGGTCATGGACCACGCGACGCTGACCGACAACAACGGGCGCAAGGCTGATTTTCGTCAGGTCGTTCTCATCATGACCTCCAACGCCGGATCGCGCGAGCTGAGCGCCGGGACGATTGGATTCTGGGAGTCTGGCGGATCGGATCGCGCGGTGGACGCCCGGCTAAAGGCGTCGCAGCAGCGATCCAAACACGCCGTAGAAAAGGTGTTCAGCCCCGAGTTTCGCAATCGCCTCGACGCCATTGTCACCTTCGACCCCCTGACGCCGGGCGTCATGGAAACCATCGTCGAGAAGTTCATCCTGCAGCTCGAGGCGCAACTTTCCGAGCGTCGAGTGGCCATTGCCCTCGAGCCCGACGCGCGCGCGTGGCTCGCGGAAAAAGGGTTCGACCCCGTGTATGGTGCTCGCCCGCTCGCGCGCGTGGTGCAGACCGAGGTGCGCGATCCGCTGACCGACGAAATCCTTTTCGGAAAGCTGGAACACGGCGGCACCGTGACCATCAGAGTGGATGGTGGCAAGCTGGCGTTCGATTACGCCGCGAAAGAGCCAGTTTCCTGATCCGAGACCCATGGCTGACAAAGAGCACGAGGTTCCCGTCAAAGTCATCGATCGCCGCTGGTGGGCCAACGCCGACCAGACCGGGGAGAGGGCCACGTCGTCTTCGCTCAAGCCGACGTACGTGGAGGAACTGGAACGGCAGATCGCGGAGAAGGACAAGCAGATTCAGGAGTACATCGGCAAGTATCGGCAGTCCGCGAGCGAGTTCGAGGAGGCGCGTCTGCGACTCCGCCGTGAAGTCTCGAAAGACATCGAGCGTGGGCGACGCGAGATCCTGGCCGACTTGCTCGAGGTGCTCGACAACCTCGACCGCGCGATCGACGCGACAAAGAGCACCGCGTCGGCGGACGCCGTCCTGCAAGGCGTGGATATGGTTCGACGGCAGTTTCTTGCCAAGCTTGAAGGATTCGGCGTCCGACCAATTGACGTCATTCCCGGAGGCGCGTTCGATCCTGCCCTTCATGAAGCTGTCACGGCCGTCCCCGCGACCAACGACGCGGATGACGGACACGTCGTCGGCCTCGTCCGCCGCGGCTACCGTATCCATGACGACGTGCTTCGGCCCGCGGCCGTCGCGGTGGCAAAGGCCGTGGAAACAAAGCAGAGCTGACCATCGTTACTCGTCGCGTAGTGCGATGAGCGGATCGACCGAGGCTGCGCGGCGGGCTGGCAGCCAGCTCGCCGCAATCGCCGTCGTCGCGAGCACCGCCAGAATTCCAGAAATCACGGCCGGATCGGACGGCCGCACGCCGTAAAGCAACGCTGACAGAATGCGCGCAGAAAGCACGGCGCCGACTGCACCGACGGCGAGGCCGGAGATAACAGGCTTCAGCGCACCGCTCACGACAAGCCATACGACCTCACCTTTGCGCGCGCCGAGCGCCACGCGGATCCCCATCTCGCGTGTCCGCTGCGACACCAGATAACTGACGACGCCATAGACGCCGATGGCGGCGAGGACCAGCGCCACTCCGGCAAACAGCGTCAACAGCAGCATCGGGAACCAGCGCCCGCCAATCGATTCCGATACCACATCCTCCATCGTCCGCACGCGTGAGACTGGTTGTTCCGGATCAATACGCACCAGCGCAGCCTTCACCGGAGATGCCAGCTCGAGTGGCGCCGCGGCAGTCCTCACCGTGATCGTCAGGTAGGGCCAGACGACCTGGGAGTACGGGCGGAAAATCTCACGCCTGATCGGTTGATCGAGACCAAAGTGACGAACGTCGCCGACGACGCCGACGATGGTGAGCCAGGGGGATGACGATTCCGCGCGACCCAGCTTCAACCGCTGGCCGACCGGATCCTGCCCCTCGAAGTATCGCCGCGCCATTTCCTCGTTGATGATCACGACGCCCGGTGCGGCCGTCGTGTCGCTGGCATTGAAGTCGCGGCCGCGCAGGATCGGAATGCCGAGCGTGGAGAAGTAGCCCGGACAACTCAATCGGTAACTTGCACTGACGGCCTGATCGGGGGGGCGGTACGGGCCGCCCTTCGATCGTCAGACCGCGACCGGCGTTCGCCCCACTGAGTGGCAGGTGACTGATTGCGCCCACCGATCGGACGCCGGGAAGCGAAGCGAGCTCACGTTGCACATCCTGGCAGAACGACGTTCGCTGCGGAGCGCCGTAGGTATCGGCCTGCGGAAGCGCGATGTCCATCAACAGCACGTTCGCGGGATCGAGCCCTGGATCGACCGCCACGATCCGCATCACACTCTTGATCATCAAACCGGCGCCGAACAGGACAATGACGGCAAGCGCGACCTCACAGGCAATCAAACCGTGTCGCAACCAGGTAAAGCGAGTCGTGCCGCCACGATCACCAGCCGACTTCAGTGCCGACCCGGGCTGCGCCCGGGATGCCCCCAACATTGGGGCGAGGCTGAACAGCAGCCCGGTGACCGCGGCGATGGCGCAGGTGAACGCCAGGACCCTCGCGTCGAAGGTGATTCCGGCGGCATCCCTGAACGGAGCGAATCGTATCGCCGCCGGAAGAGATCCGGAGATTGCCCTCGTGACACCCCATGCCACCAGTAATCCGGCCGAGCCGCCAGCCAGTGAAAGCACCAGCCCTTCCGCGAATAGTTGGGACGCCAGGCGGCCGCGCCCTGCACCGAGCGCTGAACGAATCGCGAACTCGCGCTGGCGAGATGAGGCGCGGGCGAGCATGAGGTTGGCGACGTTGACGCAGGCAATAAGCAGCACGAATCCGACAGTGCCGAGAAGCGCCATCAATGTCGGGCGTATCGGTTCGACCCCGAGGTCCGACATCCAGGTGAGCATCACCCAGTGCCTGCGGTCGTCATCGCTCTGCGCCTCCACAATCCTGCGCCCGAGGGCTGCCATCTCGATGCGCGCGGTCTCGATCGAGACGCCTGGCCGCAGGCGCGCCGCCGCGGTGAAGGAATGCGCGTTTCGCTCGCGGTCCTGCGGCGTGAACTGAATCGGCACCCACAGCGCCTGGCGGGCCTGCGGGAACCTGAAAGCCGTGGGCATGACACCCACAATCTCGTAGGGCTCGCCATTGACGCGGAGCGTCCGGCCAACCACCCGGGGATCGCGATCGAAGCGCGTGGTCCATAGCGCGTCGCTGATGATGACAACCCGATGTCCGGGCTCGTCCTCGGCCGCCGTGAATGTTCGACCGATCTGAGGACGCACCTGCAACAGGTCGAACACGCTCGCGGACACCCGGAGGCCAGCCACTTGCTCCGGTTCCGTTCCGCCAGAAATGTTAAAGGAGAGAAACTCCCAGATGGCGAAGTCCTGAAGCGTCGTGCTCTGCGTGCGCCAATCTTCCCAATTTGGTGCCGACACGATGAACGTGCTGCGCGGGTTGCCCTCTTCCGACTCCCACACCATCACCAGGCGATCCGGGTCGGTGTAGGGCAGCGGGACGAGCAGGAGAGCGTTGACGACGCTGAATATCGCGGTGTTGGCGCCGATGCCGAGGGCAAGCGTCGCTATCGCGATCGCAGCGAAGCCCGGGCGAATGACCAGCAGCCGCGCGCCGTAGACGAGGTCGGACGCGAACGAACGGAGAGGCATGTGCCTTTGACGGGGCCACCCCTCTCCGGGTTGGCCCACCAAGCAAGGACTATTTCGGAGTCGGCAGTGTCTGACCGTCTCGCGGAAGAACGAGCGCCGCGGCGAGAGCGAACAACGTCGCGAACAGGTTCATCGAGTGGACTCCGTTGAATTGGACGTCAAGCTTACGGGCTGGAGGCCGAGCCGCTTGGCTTCGGCATTGAGCGCAGCGAGATCGCTCAGCAGAACCTCCTGCAGCCGATCGGTCTGCACCTTCAACTCCGTGACGAGATCCTTGAAGATGGGTTCCGCATTCGCGATCGGCTTGCCGTCGCCGAGCGACACGGCTCGCAGCAACGACGCGAGGCGGTTATTGATCTTGATCGGAAAGTTCAGCGGATCCTGCCCGCTTTGATTGCGGACCTGATAGATCTCTTCCTCGACTTCGCTCACGCGCATCGTCAGGCGATCGGCCGCGGTTTTGAGCGCCGGATCCGACGATTTTGCGAGCCGCTCCTTCACCTGATCCTTGACGGCCCGAATCCGAATGACCGCGTCATTCGCTTCGCTCACCTTGTCGCGAATACGCGTCGCCAGATCGAATTGTTCGCGCAGATCCGCGTCGCTCACTTGCCGAAACGGATGTTTTCGAATTTCGAGCGGCTGCGTCAGTGTTTCTCCGTCCACCGTGAGCCGGACTTGGTACTTGCCCGGAAGCGCCGCCGGCCCGTTGGTCGTCGCGCCCCACAGGACCATCCCCGGGAATGTCGTCGGCCCTCGATGCGTCAGGTTCCACGTCACACGGTTCAAGCCGGCCGTCATCGTTGCCGTCGGCGGGCCGCCGCGGCCTCGGCCGCCACCTTCGCCTTCTCCACCCGGACCGCCGCTGCCACGCTGTCCCTGGGCGGCCGCTCGGCCGGCAATCGTTTCCACCACCTGCGTTCCACTGAGAATTTGAATCGTGAGACTCTTGGCAGGCTTTTTCAACGCATATGTGATGGTTGCCCCGCCGGCGCCGCGAACGGCCGTCGCGGGCGCGAACAGGTAGGCCCCAGCCGCGGTCGTCGCCTCCGGCAGGTGACGAATGACGGCGAGGTCGTCCAGCACGAAGAAACTTCGGCCGTGCGTGGCAATTGCCAGTGAGCCAGGCTCGATCCAGAGATCCGAAATCTGCGTGTCGGGGAGATTCAACGACAACGACCGCCACGAATCCCCATCGTCGTAGGAGAGGTAGCAGCCGTGTTGCGTGCCGGCAAACAACAGTCCGCGCCGAATTCGATCCTCACGCACCACGTGCACGTAATCGTTGGCTGGAATGCCTTTCACGATCCTGGTCCATGTCTGTCCGTAATCGTGCGTGCGGAAGATGTACGGCGCGTGATCGTTCAGGAGCGGCTTTTTGACCGCGACATAGGCGGCGCCGGCATCGAAGGCGGAGGCATCAATCTGACTGACGCGCCCGAACTCGGGCATGTCCTTCGGCGTCACGTTCTCCCACGTCTTGCCCCCGTTGCGAGTCACGTGAACGAGACCATCGTCGGAGCCCGCCCAGAGGATATTCACATCAGTTTTTCCGGGGGCGAGCGCAAAAACCGTCCCGTACACTTCCGGCGCATTCATGTCGTGCGTAATTGGACCCCCGGAAGGCCCCATCGTTTTGGGATCGTGTCGGGTGAGATCGCCACTGATCTTCTGCCAACTCTGGCCACCGTTCGTCGTCTTCCAGACGTGCTGTGAGGACGTGTAGAGCACGCTCGGATCAACCGGTGAAAAGATGATGGGGAAGGTCCACTGCCACCGTTCGACCAGGGCACTCGACGGTTCGCCAGAGAACATCCTCGGATAGGGGCTCACCTCCCGAAGTTCCCCCGTGCGACGGTTCAAGCGCGTCATGAACGTGCCGTTGTTGCCGCCCGCGAAGAAGACGTCGGGGTCCTTCGGATCGGGAGCGATGTATCCTGGTTCCGAACCGCCCGCGGAGTACTGCGCGGGCGCAGCACCACGCCCGCCGCCAACAGTCGGAGCCGTACCGCCACGGCCGCCGCGGCCTTCAGCGGTCGCAAAAGTGGGAACCGTGGTATCGCTGGGCACGCAGATCGTGCTGCTGTCCTGCTGAGCGCCGCACACGTGATACGGGATGTGATTTGTCGTGATCGCGTGATAGAACTGCGCGGTCGGAAAGTCCTGCGGCGTCCATCCTTGTCCTCCTGCGGTCGAAACTGCCCCGCCTCCGTCGTTGCCAATGACGAGATGCTTGGGATCGTCAGGATCGATCCACAGATCGTGGTGGTCGCCGTGAGTTCCGCCGCCAACGTTCGTCAGCGTCTTCCCGCCGTCGGTCGATCGAAACGCACTGGTGTTGAGAACGTAGACGGTCTCTTTGTCCACCGGGTCGGCGGCCACGTGCGTGTAGTAGAACGCCCGCTGACGGATGCTGCGGTTTTCATTCGTCAGCTTCCAGGACTTCCCCGCATCATCCGAGACAAACAGCCCCCCGCTCGCGTTCTCGATCAGGGCGTACACGCGATTCGAGTCAGCTCCGGATACGGAGACGCCGATCCGTCCCACCACTCCCGCCGGCAGTCCCGTGTTGCGAGTGATTTCAGTCCAGGTCTCACCGCCGTCTACGGATTTGAAGAGTCCACTGCCCGGACCGCCGCTGGACATCTGATACTCGACGCGGTACGCCTCCCAGAGCGCTGCGTACATGACGTTGGGATTCCGCCGGTCGATAGCGATGTCGGACGCGCCCGTCCTGTTGTCGCGAAACAATGTGCGCTGCCAGGTTTTTCCGCCGTCCGTGCTCTTGAACACACCACGCTCCTCGCTTGGTGCGCCGTACTTCCCAAAGCTCGCGACAAACACGACGTCGGGATTGGTTGGATGAATGCGCACGCGCGCGATCGCGTCGGAGTTCGAGAATCCCACGTGCGCCCAGGTCTTGCCTGCGTCGCTCGATTTGTAGACGCCGTCGCCCGGCATGATGTTGCCGCGAATGCACGATTCACCCATGCCGATGAAGACGACGTCCGGATTCGTGTCGGACACGGCCACGGCCCCAACCGAGGAGCTTTTGACGTGCCCATCGGTCACCGGCAACCAGTTCTCGCCGCCGTCAACCGTCTTCCACAGGCCGCCGCCAACGGCGCCGAAGTACGCTTCGCGTGGACGGCCCTTCACACCAGAGACCGCAATCGATCGTCCCCCGCGAAGTGGTCCGATACTCCGCCAACGCACATCGTCCGCAAGGGGACGGAGCGTCTCTTCCTGAGTGGCCGTCCGCAGTTGCGGGCTGGCGCCAAATGCCAGCAGCGCGGCAGCAAACATCAAGGCGGGGACAAGGGTTCGACAGAGGCGGGAAACCATCGACTCCTCCTAAAGAAGCCGATTCTATAGCCTGGCCGCCGGACCTTTCGCGAAGGCGGAGCCTGCCTCGGCGCAGCTTTAGCGAAGGCGGGCTAGAATAAAGGCATGCCAATCTTCGAGTATCGGTGCGACGACTGCGGAAAGACCTTCGAGTCGTTTGTGACCGCGCAAAGGACCCCCGAGTGTCCGGCGTGCCATGGCGCAAACCTCGCCAAGCTGCTGTCGAGTCCGGGGATGGTGGGCGCAGGAAATGGACGATCCGAGGCGAAATCCCTCCCTATGAGCGGCGGGTGCGCGGCCGGCACCTGCGGCTGCCGGCCGGAGCTGAATTAGAAGGTCTTTGCCCCCCAAACCTGCCAGGGGTTGATTCCCGCGGAGAGCGCGGCTCCCCTTCCCCGGCGTGTGCTGGTGCAGCGCCGCCGTGCACGAAAGACCAAAGACCGGAGACCGGACACTCGCGCTGTAGTATGTTGCTGCCCATTGGGCGGGGCAGGCTGAAAACCTATGTACTCGCGCGAAGAAGTGAAAGCCATCACCGACAAGGTGATGAACATGGCCAAAGCTGACGCTGTTGAAGTCGAATTCAACGGCGGCGAGCGGTCCGCCACCAGGTTCGCCAACTCGAACATCACCGCAAACATGGTCCAGTACGATCGAACCGTATCGGTTACGACGTACTTCGGCAACAAGTCCGGCACTGCAACGGCGGGCGATTTTGACGATGCGTCGCTGAAACAGGCGGTGGAGGAATCGCAGAAGCGCGCGCAGGCCGCTCGCGAGAATGCGGATATGCTGCCGCTCGTCGCCGGGCCTCAGGAGTACATCGCAGTCGATGCGGTGCTGCCGAGCGGCGTCAACTACGGTCCTGCCGAACGTGCCAAAGCTGTGCGGCAAAGTCTCGACATCTGCGGAAAAAAGGGAGTGCTCGGCTCCGGCTACATCCCCAAGGTGCACCTGACGACGTGCACCGCAAATTCCAAAGGGTTGTTCGCGTATTACCAGTACGCGGAAGCCGGATTCATCCTGACCTGCCGGACCCAAGACGGTGCCGGCTCGGGGTGGTCAGGGATCACGGGCGTGAAGGATGCCGGTTTGATTGACGCCGTGCGCCTGACCGAAGTCGCGTCGGACAAAGCCATCAAGAGCCGAAAACCCCGCGCCCTCGAGCCGGGCCGATATACGGTAATCCTCGAGCCTCGTCCTGCGGCGCGCTTCCTGTCACTGATGATGGGCCTCTTCAACGCGCGCACGGCTGAGGGTCAGGTCGGCAACTACTTCACCGGTAAGGAGCGAGGGACCACGAAGGTGGGCGAAAAGCTGTTCAGCGATCTCTTCACCTTGAAGAGTGACGTGGGAAACTCGACTCTTCGTCAGACGCCGATTGGTGTTGACGGTCTCGCCGCGCGGCCGGTGACGTGGGTCGAAAAGGGTGTGCTCAAGAATCTCT
>JBAROV010000168.1:0-92491 GCA_049642465.1 Vicinamibacterales bacterium | reverse complement strand
CCTGAGACGCGCGATTGACGCCTACCTCGCCAACGGGAAGGAGCCGCCGAAATGAGAGTCGCCCTCTACTTGCGTGTGTCCACTGACCGGCAGGACTGCGCCAACTAACAGCCCGACGTGCACGCCTACATCCAGGCCCGCGGTTGGACGCTGACCCAGGAGTACATCGACGCCGGCATCAGCGGCGCCACCGACCGCCGGCCCGCGCTCGATCAGCTTGTGCACGATGCTCGCCGCCGCCGCTTCGACGTGCTTGTGGTCTGGCGCCTCGACCGGCTCGGCCGATCGCTGCGTCACCTCGTCACGCTCATGGACGAACTGCACGCGCTGGGGATCGCCTTCGTGTCGCTGGGAGAGGGGATCGACTTCAGCACGCCCGCCGGACGGCTTCAGTTTCACGTCCTGAGTGCCCTCAGTGAGTTTGAAAGGGCCCGCATTGGGGAACGTGTCAGAGCGGCCCACGGACGCGCCAGAGCCCACGGCACGCACATTGGACGCCCGAGGCACCAGGTATCGGCCGCCGACGTCAGCCGCACCGCACAGCTCAGCGTACGGGCCGCAGCGAAGGCGTTGCACGTGTCGCCCGCGCTCGTCTGCCGCCTCCGTTCAGAAACACTCCCGCAACCGGAGCCACTGAACGGCCCGAAAACAGAGGCATCAGCGCCGGTTGATCGGACCGTTCACAAACACGTCACTTTGTGAACAGGTTGCTCATGCGACAGGCGAGAGGACCGCCCGACCGAGAAACGGGCCACGCCAGCGGGTGAACGCCGCCGACGTAGCCCTAACCAGCCCGACGACTGGAGCGCCGGGAACAGGCTTCGACGATGGTAAACGCATTGCTGCGCCCCTCCGAACCTTTCCCCGGCTTCAATTTCTCAACCGCGTTGTCGCGTAGAAATGGAGCCCGATATGAGCAATAAGACGCACACCCCGACCACAACGAAACCCGAGGAACAGGAGTACATCGCCAACACCGAGGACGCCGCCGAGGACGCCGCGCACAAGCTGGTCGTCGCGATCAACCTCCTGAAGATCGAGACCGACCGCCGGCTTGACGATGACGACGATGGCGGGTACGGACTGTCCGAGGCGATCCGCATTCTCGACGACATTCGCACCGACCTCCGAAAATCGGTTGCCAAGGCCGTGCAGGACCGCAACGCGGAGACGAAACCGGCAGGGGGTGCCCAATGACCGCCTGGGATTACCTGCTGCACGCGCGCTCGAAGCTGAAGGCGCTGGAGTACTTCTTCAGTGAGATGGACCCACAGAGCGGCCTGGATCAAGACGCGACCGCGGGTATCGCGTGGATCCTCGAGGAGATCCTTGACGATCTCGAACCGCTGACACGTATGCCGGTGGAATGCCAGCATTGGGAACCGCCGGACACAGAACAGCAGGACGCGTAGCCATGCGCCGCCGTCCACCACGCCACGAGCCGGGGGAGTTGCATCCCCCGGCCGCCATCGTCATCACCGACGAACCCGCGAACCCAATTACCGGCGAATCGTCCCGCGAGCAATGGAAGCGCTGGAGTCAGGAGCGAACCGAGAAAGATCGGCGGGAACACATCCGCGAGGTTGCCGCGGCCAAGGCCCACACGGAACAGGGGATCTACGCCGTGGAAATCGCCAGGGAGATTGCCGCCATGTACGCGTCAGGCATCGCCCCTGAGTGGCGGTATCTGCGGGACGTGTGCCGGGAGCGGTTCGCCAAGATCCTCCGGCAGCAGCCCGAGCTGCGGTATGCCGAGAAACGGGAACGCCTGTTTAACGCCGTCGTCGCCGAGCTGCCAGCACACATGCGCGGCGTCATGGGTGAACTGAGAACCTTACTGGAGCTTGTCTCGATTGCCCGGGAATCCACCGCGTTCCTGATTGCGTTCGAGATCGGCCGGGAAGCGGGACGCCGAGACGCCCTCCGGGATCCTCGCGTCATGCTCGCCCCATCACCCCAACGGCGCGCCCTGCCGCCTCACCCCGAGGAACCTCGAACCCTCCGCTTGCACATCCACGACGAGGACGCCTTCGACGAGAAGGGATGGAGAATCAAGTAGTCAGACGGCCGGTCGCGCGCTCCCATCGGAGACGCGCGCCGGCCTTTTATTGTGCCTTGAAGAACCCTCGCAGCCAGCAGACTGCAACCAGCCCGGAACGCAGGTACACGTGTACGCCTGTTTCTCCGTCTGCGCGCCGTGTGTCACGCAACCTGATGGGGTGTGGTGCGGGCTTATGCGCGACAGGTACGCGAACGTTTCCGGGGAATATCCGTTGGGAGAACCGCAGCAATCCGGCGTGTTTCCACGCGGTTTGTCTGTTCGTGCTAGGCGGAACCGGCTCGAGCAGGGCGCAGGATGCCTCGCAGGATTGAGGATGTTCAGGGGCCGTTCAGGGGCATTAGATGGGGTTTTCGGCCAGTTTCGGAACGGAGAGAGCAAATCAGTCGCAGCCTGGACTCCGTAACTGCTTACACTGGCATGCCCCGAACCGGGGTACCACTCGCAGGATCCGCCAACGCCATCCAAGGGCAGACTCGTTTCTTGTTCTCTTGTTCCCAGTAGTATGTGGGAACGAGAAAACATGAATTCGTTTTCACCACCCAACTGTTGATATTCCAGTACTTATTCTTGTTCCCGAGAAACGATGGCTGAGGCGCGGTTTTCGGATGGGCGGGAACGAGCTTTCCGGTTGCAGCGGGGTTGCAATGACGTGCCGCGACTTGCAACCGCTTGCAACCTCGACTCTGAAAAACGTCAGGAAATCTGACGATTCTGGACTCGGCCAATGATTCGTAATCAGCAGGTCCTCGGTTCAAGTCCGAGCGCCGGCTCCAATTTTTCCTTCAGAAAAAACGTCGAGATCGCGAAGTCGCTTTCCGGCCCGCCGTTCCCGCGGTGGACGGATATTTCGGCCTCACCGTCGAGTGCGTTCCACTACGATGGGATCTGCGGGCCCGAATTTTGAGCGGTCACTCCCTGACGCAACGCACGGAAACTGCCATCCGCTTCTGGCCCTGGGGCTGACGATAGAGCCCCTGACTGCCTTTGCCGAAGTTATAGAACGGTGCGGTAATCGGATCGTTTTCGGATACCGTCCAGTACACTCCGTGTGCCCCCAGCCGGTCGTACTTTCCGTCAATGGAGCGATTGCCACCCAGCACGGCATTGAATCCTGACGTCCCTCCGCTCAGGAGTGCCATGTACGCCGCTTTACCCTTGTCAGGCGAATCGTTCCCAACTCCACCATAATGCTTCGCCAGCTGACGCCATTCGTCGTCGGTCGGCAACCGCCATCCATCTCCTAGCGACTGACATCCTCGCTGCGCCGATTCCCACGTATACAAACGGCCATATCGACGGCAGTTCGGTTCCGCATCGTCGTAACAATAGGATGACGACGTGTTGACGTCCAGATTGGCAGTCGTCCACTCCTTACCGTCCGCCATCCGTTTGGAAGAAGCGATCGCGCCGGACAGGTGCTGGTCTTTCGCTGAACGCTGTGTCGAGCCGGCGCCGCCAACAAATCCGAACGCAATACTCAGCGCGATTGCCACGGTACCAATTCGACTCGTCGTCATGTTCTCCTCGCCGCCATGGTGTGGCCGCGGAGTGTGTCTTCGCACATTTGACATCGCCGCACCTAACGGAGGGCAGCCTACCACGCATAACTCCCTGCGGTGGCGCGTAGGCGAGACCAACGCCACCTCGCTGGCCGGCATGAGGAAATGGTTCATTTCCCATCCGGGACGCAGATGTGTCACAATGTGCACATGAAGACAATCTCGATCCGTGAACTGCATTTGAAGACCGGCCGGTGGGTCCGCCATGCTGCCAGCCGAGGTCCGATCGTGGTCACGGATCGCGGGCGACGCGTCGCCGCGCTTCAGCCATTTGACGCCTCCATGACGCGCCGGCCTCTGCCCAACCGAGAGGCAGCGATACGCAAACGGTCGAAGGTTCCGGTCGATTCCGTCGTCTACCAGTCCGAGCTGCGCGAGGATCGGTGATCTATTTCGACGCAGCGTACATCGCCAAGTGCTACCTCAACGAGCCGGGCGCGGATCGGGTCCGCGAAGTCGCCTATGGCGCCGACGGCCTCGCTTCGTGTGAGCTGGCGCGACTGGAGTTCGCCGCGATCCTCAAACGCCACGTCAGAGAGCGCCACGTGACTCGCCGAGAGCTGACGGCGATCCTGAAAGACTTCGAAGAAGATGAGCAGAACGGCGTCTGGCAGTGGTTCAGTGTGACTTCTGAACTCCTGGAAAAAGCCCGCAAGGCCGTTCTCGATCTTCCAAACACCGTCTTCGTCCGATCTGGTGACGCGCTCCACCTGGCCTGCGCCGAGGAGCATGGCTTCCAGGAGGTTTACACGAACGATCGCCACATGCTGCAGGCCGCGAAGCATTTCCACGTCACGGGCGTAAACGTCTTCGGTGAGAGCGCTTGAGGCATCCCCGGAAGCCGAAGCCGGTGGACGGGTGGGGACGGACGGTAGATTACGGGCGAATCTGCGAGATCACACTGGGGCACGAATTCCCGGCAAGTGTGCACGCCCGGGCTCACGCGATCTCCCCGGATTTCGTGTCCAAGCTGATTCGTCATCAGCAGGTCCTCGGTTGAAGTCCGAGCGCCGGTTCCAGTTAGCACGCGATCGCGTCGCGTCACCATTACACCCCACTCGCCTTCGGTTGCACCATGCCGTGCGTCAAGAGGTTTGTAGTGTGAGGCGGAGCGCGACGAAAGGCTGAGACCGGGCGCTGTGCTAACCTCTTTGGCGACAATGGCCAGAACGGCCCGAGCACTGCCTATCGTCTCCCATACACCCTATCGTCCACCTGTGATTTCCGAACGGCCGCGTTTTGGCTTCGGTGGGTGGCGCCATTCGGTGCCCTGACCGGGCGCTGGGTCACTACCTTTCTAAACTGTGTTCACAACTATGAGAACCCGAGCCGCGGCACGATGGCACGGGCGGCTTCGCGAAATTCGGACAGTGGCGGCGGCTGAGAGTTGGGGCCGCTTACTCTATGCCGCCAGCAGACTGAGCTCCGAAGAGCGGCGCGTGGCTCAGGCGCTGGTCGCGTGTCGCCGCTCGAGTGGGCCAGCTGCGCAGGCCGCGCTCAGGCGCATCGTGGCCCCCTACTTCGCTGGGCCGAAGACGGACTTCTGCCGGTCCCGACAGATCGGGTGGGACCGCTATTACCGGGACTATGACCTGCAGTCACGGGAGCTGAAGACCAGCCTGCTCCTCAAAGCGCCGGGGCCAAACGGCGAAAAGGGCGTCATCTATATCGCGTTCGAGTACAACCTGATGCGCATCCTCGCGCACAGCGATGCTCGGCGCCTGCTGCAGGAATATCTCGTCATCTGCGCTACGTCATGGTCCCCGACTGATTATGCGGTCATGGCCAGCTTCGCGGGATTGAGCGACGATCCCCTGTTCTTTGGCATCTCGAATGAAAGCGATATTGAGGCCTACGAAATAGCGGCACCGGTTGTCCGTCCGCTCCCCCTCCTGGCGAGCGACTGGATCGACCCGCGCTTCTACTCACCCAAGCCGCACAGCGAGCGTACCGTCGACTTCCTGATGGTCGCGAACTTCTCACGATTCAAGCGCCACTGGCTGCTCTTTGACGCGCTATCGCGAATGTCTCCGAAGATCCGCGTGGCGATTCTCGGCATCGCGACGCCGGATCGCACGGCGGATACCCTGCGCGCGGAAGCGCGTGCGTTCGGCGTGAAACAAGATCTCGACATCCGCACGAACCTGAATATTGAAAAAGTCGCGGCCTACCAGACCAATGCGAAAGTGTCCCTGGTGCTCAGCCGGCGAGAGGGGTCGTGTGTGGCGACGGCGGAGTCGTTGTTCGCGGACTCGCCGGTCGCGATGATGCGTGATGCCCATATCGGATCGAGGGCCTACATCAATGACGCGACAGGCGTGCTGTTGGACTACAGAGGTCTCGCGCGACAATTGGAGGGGCTTCTCGAGCGTTCCGGCAGCTTTCGAGCAAGAGAGTGGGCTGACGCGAACATTTCGGCGCAGAAATCGTCGGCACGACTCAATCAGATCATCAGGGATCATGCGGCACAAACCGGACGACCGTGGACGCAGGACCTCGCCCCGATGTGCTGGCGCTACATGCCAACATATCTGCGGCCGGAGGATCGAGCGCGCCTGTGCCCTGCGGTTGACGATTTGGCGCAGCGGCTCGGAGTGTCGTTGAAGGAATTCATCTCCCGACGACCCGACTGACGTCAGGTGGATCATGTCAAGACGCCGATTCGTCGATGGGCTCGATCACCCATTCGAGCGCGCCGGCGCGTTCGAACGGCGCGCTGATCTCGACGTTCACGGCGAACGGTCGTCGATCGCGCGGCCGCAGCGTCGCGCGGCCCTGCGTCACGAACCCGCGGCGGGCGCCGTCGAGGAGCGAGGCAACGCGCTCCCGGCCCGGCGCAAAGAAGGCCAGCATCGAGCGGTCCTGGAGGCCTCGCGCGGTGACATTCAGCAATCGTGCGGCGGACGCGTTCGCCGACATGATCGTTCCGTTGCTGTCCGTCACGACCAGGGGCAGCGGCACGTCGAGGTCAGCACGTTCCGGCTGCAGAAACCGCGCGACTGTCGTCAGGAGATCCTCGGGAGGCACAGGCGCGAGCAGGTATTCGTCGGCTCCGGCGTGAAACCCGTCGCGCCGCGCGTGAGCGGTGTGGTAGACCGCGCTGATCAGGACAACTGGAATGTCGGCGCGAGCAGCCTTGATTCGCTCGCACACATCGAAGCCGTTGCCGTCCGGCAAGGCGACGTCCAGGAGTACGAGCCGCGGCGGCTCGTTCGATAGACACGCCGAAACGGCTTGTGCGGCAGTGTCCGCCTCGCGCACTTTGTACCCCGCACGCTCGAGAATGCGCGAACGCAGAAAGCGCGCAGGCGCGTCATCGTCTACGTTGAGAATCGGCAAGTGCGTGGGATGGTTGGAGGCAGATCCTCCCCGAGTGCTGCAACGTTGTCAATAATAAGGACGGAAAAACGTCTGCAATCGACGCGGCGGCTCAGGACAGGGCGACCTCACGATGACCCATCGATCCGGCCTCACGCGCCACATCCTGGAAAAGCGGCGCGACGCTGAGCAGCGCGTCGACCACGGCGGGATCGAATTGGGAGCCGCTTCCCCCGGCGAGAACCTGAAGCGCCTGTTCGTGGGGCAGGGCGTGACGATAGCAACGTCCCGACGTCAACGCGTCGTAGGCATCGACGATCGCAATTACTCGCCCTGCGATCGGAATCTCGGGCCCTTCGAGACCGCGCGGATACCCCTTGCCATCCCACCGTTCGTGATGGGTGTAGACAATGTCCCTCGCCATCATCAATGTTGGATCGTCTGGCGCGCCGGCGTTCCGCTGCGCCGTGGTGATGACTGAAAGGCCGTAGGTGGGGTGCTTCTTCATCTCCTGGTACTCGTCCGGCGTCAGGGCCCCGGGTTTATGGAGTAACTGATCGGGCACGCCAACCTTGCCAATGTCGTGAAGCGGCGCGAGGCTCGAAAGGAGGTTGATTCGGTCCGCTGTCAGATAGTCGCGGAATTGCGGGTGCTGGCGCAGACGCTCCGCGAGAAGTCGGCTGTAGCGCTGCGTACGACGCGAGTGGCTGGCGGTGTCGGCGTCACGGATGTCCGTGAGCGAAAGCAGCGATTGAACCATCAGCCGACGCGCGCCTTCCTTTTCGTCGGTCGCCTGCTTCGCGCGTCGCCGTTCCTGGATGAGACATGCGACGGTCGCTGCGGATAGCGACGCCAACAACCCGCCCGCTGCAAACAGCGGCGAGAAGTATTGGCCCTTTTGTTCGAGCAGCCACCTCGCGGTGGGCCACAAGGCGAGCAGCATCAGGACCGCGGCAGCGCTGGTCCAGAGAAGTCCGACTCTGACGGCGAGAAGCGCAATCGAGAGCCCCAGTGCGAGCACCGCGGCAAGTTCGACGGTTTGCGCATCGGGAGCGCGTGCCAGAAAGTCCCGGCGAAGCAAATTGTCCGCAACCGTCGCGTGAATTTCGACGCCCGGAAACAGCCTGTCGTATGGCGTCGATACGATCTCCCGGATGCCGGGAGCGGTACCGCCGACGAACACGATCGCGCCCTTGAGTGCGGCGACGGGTGCGGTCCCGTTCAGAACATCCGCTGCCGGGACATAGGGGAACGTTCGCTTCGCTCCGCGGTAGCGCAGCAACAGATTGCTCCGCCCGTCCAGCGGGGCAGTCCAGTCGGCGAACGCCAGCGACGTCGAGTTGAGGTTGGCGGTTCTGATCCCGATCGGACGCTCTCCCGTCGCGGCGGTCACCGCGGCGAGGGCAAGCGCAGGATAATGCCGTCCATCATGCTCGATGAGCAGTGGCACGCGCCTGAGCACGCCATCCGCGTCGGGCATCGCGTTGAGAAATCCTGACGCACCGGCAGCTTCGGCCAGCACGGGCAGACCGCAGGTAGCGCGCGTGGCACGAAAGACGGGAGGCTCCGGAACGCCTGTGTGTGCGGCCACGACCAGCGAATCCAGGGCGTGCAAGACGCATCCCGAAGACGAGCCGCCCGGTTCATCGTCGAACGAGAAGGCGTAGCCCAGAACCACGCGGCCTTGCCTCATCTCATCGGCGAGTGCAGCATCTGCCGCGGTAATCCCGACTGGTGGTAAGGCCTCGTATCGGTCGGACTCCGCAAAGACGACGTCGAAGGCCACGACGGCAGCGCCAAGCGTTCGGAGACGGGCAATCAGGCGTGCGATTACATCACGTCGCCAGGGCCACTGGCCGACGGCGGCAATACTCCGCTCATCGATATCAACCACGGCCACGCGTCCTGATATCGGATGGGCCGGCACCGACCGCACCACAGCGTCGAAGACGCGGTTATCCAGTTGTGAGACAGCCGGGGGTCGATAGAGGACGAGCCCGGCAACGACGAGTGCGGGGAGCACGCCGCAGAGGAGCACGACCCGTCGATCGACGGATCCGTTGCGCCGGTGGCCGACGTCGGGCGCGTTCATTTCACTGTGATCTCTACTCGACGATTACGGGGTTCGGCGGTGTCGTCCGGAGTCGTGACCAACAAGTCCGCTTCACCGTGGGACGCTACCTCGACGAGCGCGTCGCTCACACCGCTCGACACGAGCAGCGAGCGAATAGCTGACGCACGTTTCAGTCCGAGCTCGTAGTTCGCAGCAGACGCACCCGTTGTGTCGGTATGACCGATGACCGTGACGTCAGGCACCGGCCGTTCGCTGACCGCCCGCACGATCTCGGGAAGAAGTGCGCGTGATTCGTCCGTCAGCTCGTCTGACTGCAATTGGAAGTAGAGGTTGAATCGTTGGAGGGGCCGTGGCAGATCGCTGAGCGTCCCGCCAAAAATCTTCTGGACGGTTGCGTCGTCCATCACCGCGGCGGGCGTTGGTGCCGCGCCTCCCGAAATGCGCGTCGCCTCTCCCGTCCCGTCCAGTTCCACGGAACCGGCCGCGTTGGACACGATCACTCGACTCGACGAGCCCCCCTCGTCCGCAAGCGCAACAACAAGTGTCTGGGGCTGCGGAGTGGGAGCTTGTACCCGTTGCGGGCCACACGCGATGGCCACCGACGCGGCCAGAAACGCCGCCGTCGCCGAGGGCGGGGATCCTGCTCGTCGCATCAGGGGGTCTCCACCTGAATGACGAGCCGAGTGCCGCGAATACCGACGAGGGCGGATGGCGTCTCGAGGCGTGTGGAATCCGGGGACAGTTTGGCGATGCGTCCCGACACGTACGCGAGCAGACCACGGACAACCCGAAGCGTCAGCCCGAAGCGGCCTTCACTCGGCGAAAACTCGAACGTATTGAGCCGAACCTCGCTGTTCGGTCCGATTGCGATGCGCGTGTCGTCTCTAAGTGTGATCGCGATGCGGCCGTCATTCCCGGTGCGTACGCCGTCGGCAACGAAGACGTGCTCCCCCACCTGCGCCGGGGTGGAGGCGTTCTGTCGGACGACGAAGGCCTCGCCCGAAACCAGTTTTATCCGCCCCGCTGGGGCGGGCTGACTGTAGGCCGAAGTGGCTGGTGTCAACAGCAGTAGGGCGGTTCCGGCCGAAATCAGAAGGTTGGTCATTTGACCGCCTTACCATACCCTTTTGGCTGAGCTGACGCCAAATGGTGCTTTGGCAGAAGTTGGCCCAGGGCTATTGTGAAAGGGCGAACGTCAAAATGCTCTTCGGTTTCGCGCTCATTGTGTCCGCAGTTTTGTTGTTCAGCGCCACCCAAGCGCCTTCCCCGGCCCCTTCGACAAGCTCAGGGCAGGCTCTCGAGTTTGTTGACACAAGTTTCGAGAATGCGTCGCCACTTTGGTACGACGTTGCATCGGACGGGACCATCCAGCTGCACCTGATTTACGACCACGAACGTGCATCCCCCAATCGTGCCGCCGGACATGTGCATTTCCGGATACATGCGAAGCAGGGATCGACGCTCACATTCGAGTTCAAGAACATCGATAACGTCTGGAACGGGCAACCTGGCTCGGTCGCGGGCGAGCTGAAAACGATGGTCACGTCGGACGATGGCCGGAACTGGAAGTCCGTGCCGACCGAGAGTCTGCCCGGAAACCGAGTCAGGCTGTCCGTGGAAATGCCGGGGCCAACGCTGTTCGTTGCTCGACTCGAACCCTACCGGTTGTCGGATCTCGGCCGTCTCATCACTTCAATTCGTCAGCATCCGCAGGTCGAGATTACGCCGATCGGCGAAACGATTGGCGGACGCGAACTCGAGATCATCAGGATTGGCGACGCGGGCGCGCCGTACCGCGTATTCGTGCGAGCGCGCGCGCATCCATGGGAATCGGGCAGCAGTTGGGTCGCGCACGGACTGATCGAACGGCTGTTACAGAACGACCTTGAATCGAAGAGGTTCCTCGGGCGCTACGCCCTCTACATCCTGCCCATGGCAAACAAAGACGGCGTCGCGCGAGGCATGACGCGTTTCAATGTCATGGGCAAGGATCTCAATCGCAACTGGGACAAGCCTGCCGATCCGCTAATTGTGCCGGAGAACGCGGCGCTCGAACGCTGGTTGGAAGGGATGATTGCCGCGGGGCGGAGACCGCATCTCGCACTGGAGTTACACAACGATGGCCGCGGACTTCTGCACATCAGCCGTCCGCCGGTGCCGCAGCTCGATCGACACCTCGCGCGCATGGGCATCCTGGAGGCACTGCTGCGGCAGAAGACCTGGTTCACGGAAGGCAGCACCAACTCGGCGTTTCGCAACAGCGGCACGCTCGGCGACGGCTGGCTCGAACGCTACGGCATCGACGCGGTCGTCCACGAATTCAACTGCAACTGGATCGCCGGCGTGAAGGACTATCCCTCCGCGCGACACTGGCAAGCGTACGGTGCGTCGCTGGCCGAAGTCTTTTTCGAGTATTTCGGACAAGTGAAGCCCTGAACCCGCGAGCCCGAGCCCCGAAACGTTACTTGATCCCGACCCGTCTCCGCCATTCGGTATAGAACTGCTCGGGGCGCACGCCGTGCGTGCTCAGTGCCTGATCCACCGTGTGTCCATTCCCCAGCATCTGAATGAACGGGCCGATGCTGGTGCCGAGGCGTTCGCATAACAACTGAGCGGCAATCTGGCTCTCCGCGTAGGCAACCGCCGAGGTGGGGCCGTCGAATCTACCAAATCCCTCCACGAGATCCTCGAGCGGAATCCGCCCGTCCGCTTTGCGCAACAGGGCTGGAGCCCACGCCTTATCGCTCGCTTCGAGGTAGCTTGCCAGCCCCTCATTGATCCACGCCGGCAGTCCGGCAGGCGCAGCAGCGCGCAGCACGGCGTGAACGTACTCGTGCGTCACGACGCGGTCGAGCAACTGGGGGGCCTTCAGTGCCCCGCTGACCGGGATCCGGATGCGGCCGTCGAAACCGCCGCCGGCCCACGCGGGCGCACGTGTGATGTCCTGAAACTGCTTGTTCGAATACAGAATGACGCTGAGCGCTTCTCCCGGAAAGATGTTCAGCGTCTGACCGATGTTCCAGTACGCATTCTCGAGCAGCGCCGACACGCGATCGCTCAGTGCCTTTTGCGCCGGCCCCTCGAACAGGATGTTGAATCGGATACCCGGCTGCGTCTGAAAGCTCTGGTGCAGGGACGATTCTTTGCGCCACTCTGCGAGCTGGTTTGCGATGTCAGCGTTCCGAGGCGCGAGTGCCGCGGCCTTCTCCAGCGTGCGGAGCGCCAGATCGAGGTCGCCGCTCTGATATGCGACCTGCGAGAGGAGCACCATCGCTTCGACGAACCTTGGGTTGAATTCGATGGCGCGCTTGAGCGACGAAATCGCCGCGTCGGTGCGGCCGAGCGCGAGGGATGCGTAGGCGCTGCCGAAATGCAGCGTGGGATTCTGGGGCGAGCGATCGAGTTCCTCACGAAAGATTGCGGCCGCCTTCGACGCGTCGCCGCGCTGCAACGCCGCCCACGCGTCGCGCGCGGTCAGCTGCGAGTCCTGCGCAGACAGGCGAACGGGAAGCCCGAGTGTCAGGACCAGCACACCTGCGCGCACAGCGCGCCCATGAAGCATCAGGGTCAACATTGGCAGCTCGACGGGCAAATTGCGTGCCCCTCCTAAGGTGGCAAGGTGCCACGGTGCCAGGCTGCCAAAGTGCCGAGGCGCCAGGCTGCCGAAGTGCCAAAGTGCTTCAAGACATTACGAACACGTTACTTGGGCACCCTGGCACCCTGGCACCTTGGCACCCTGGCACCCTGGCACCCTGGCACCCTGGCACCCTGACACCTTTGGCACCCTGCACTGAGCCAGTGCCACTCGCCTGGTCACTTCCGGGTGATTTCGCGCCAGTCATCCGCGCCCTACTCTTGAGGCTCGAGCTTCGCGCCTCGGAGGGAGGCGAGGTCAATGGCGATGGACGCCGGAATCGAAGTGGTCGTGACGAGCCTGGCGGCAACGCCCGCGTGGGTGCGCGCCGCCCTCGCCGTTCTGTCACCCGATGAACGAGCGCGTGCGGATCGCTTCGTTCACGGACGTGATCGTCGCCGTTTCGTCATGGCGCGGGCCCGCTTGCGCCAATTGATCGGTGAGCGACTCGGCGTCGCGCCGCAATCCGTCCAGTTCGGCTACGGTACTTACGGCAAACCGTCGCTCGCGACACCCCGGCACGATATTCGATTCAACATCGCGCACTCCGAAGACCTGGCCGTTTACGCGTTCGCCTCGGGCGTCGAGCTCGGTGTTGACGTGGAAAGGCTGCGCGTGATTGATGATGCCGCTCGCCTCGTTGCCCGTTTTTCTCCGCGCGAACGTCGCGCCTATGAGTCGTTGCCGCCAGGCGACCGGCCCGTGGGGTTTCTGAATTGCTGGACCCGCAAAGAGGCATTCATCAAGGCCACTGGTCAAGGCCTCTCGCTCCCGCTCGACTCGTTCGACGTGACGATCGCCCCCGGCAAGCCGGCAGAAATTCTGCGCGTCGGAACGATGCGCGGAGCGAAGTGCGGCTGGCGGCTTCAGAGCTTCATCCCGGCGGAGGGGTTCGTTGCGGCTCTTGTCCACGAACGAATGTCATGACCTCGTACCAACCGTCGTGGACGAACGAAGACGTGCAGATGTTCCGCAGGACGGTGCGACAGTTCGTCCAGCAGGAGTTCGTTCATCGACAGGCGCAGTGGCGCGAACAACATCGCCCGGATCGCGAGGCGTGGCCGGCTGCCGGACGCACGGGCATGCTGCTGGCCGACGTCCCTGAAATCTACGGCGGCGGCGGCGGAACCTTCGCACACGAGGCCGTCGTGCTGGAGGAACTCGCTCGCGCAGGCGTGGACTTTGCCTCGAGCATTCAGAGCATTGTCGCGCATTACATCCTCGCCTACGGCAGCGAGGAGCTGAAACGCAAATGGCTGCCGTCAATGGCCGCCGGCGAGATCGTTGGCGCCATTGCCATGACCGAACCAGGTGCTGGATCCGATCTGCAGGGCATCAAGACCACCGCGCGCCGCGAAGGCCACGAGTACGTCATCACCGGCTCCAAAACGTTCATCACCAACGGCTGTCTTGCCGATCTGGTGTGCGTTGCGGTCAAGACAGACACCAAGGGGCCGGCGATGAAGGGCATCTCGCTAATCCTCGTGGAGACGAAGGATCTTCCTGGTTACCATGTCGGGCGCTCGCTCGAGAAGGTCGGCATGCACGCGCAGGACACCTGCGAACTGTTTTTCGACGCGGTGCGGGTTCCGGTGACGAACCTGCTCGGAGGCGTGGAAGGGAAAGGCTTCTCGCAAATGATGGAGCAGCTCCCTTACGAGCGCCTCACGGTTGGTGTCACTGCGGTCGCCACTGCGGAGCGCGCCGTGGCCGTCACCACAAAACACGTGAAGGAACGGACGGCGTTTGGCAAACCGCTGATCGATTTTCAGAATACGCGCTTCAAGCTCGCGGAATGCAAGACCGAGGCGCACATTGGCCGAGTGTTCCTCGACCATTGCATCGAACGATTCATTTGCGGAAATCTCGAGGATGTGACGACGGCCATGGCCAAGTACTGGCTGACGGATGCAGAGTGCCGCATCGTGGATGAATGCGTTCAGCTTCACGGCGGCTACGGTTACATGGCCGAATACCCCATCGCGCGGATGTGGACCGACAGCCGGGTCCAGCGCATTTACGCCGGGAGCAACGAAATCATGAAGGAAGTCATCGGATGGTCGCTATGAACCTGCTGCACCAACTCATCGAACATCAGGCTTTGCGAACACCCGATCGCCCGGCAGTTGTATTCGAACAGAATGCGCTGACCTACGAGGAACTCGACAGGCGTGCCAGTCAACTGGCGCGACATCTGAGAGCGCTGGGCGTTGGGCCTGACGTGCTTGTCGGCCTGTTCGTAGAACGTTCCTTGGACATGATCGTCGGGATCCTGGGGATTCTGAAGGCGGGCGGCGCCTATCTGCCGATCGACGCCGCGCATCCGCCGGGGCGTATTCAGTTCGTCCTCGCCGACGCCAACGTCGGCGTCATCCTCACCCAAACCAGTCTGGAAAGCCGTCTCCCCGAAATGTCACACCTCGTGTGTCTGGATTCGTTCGACTGGACCCGGTCACCATTGAATCGAGATGCCGCCGACGTTCGACCCGAGCATCTGGCGTATGTCATCTACACCAGCGGATCCACCGGACGTCCAAAGGGGGTCTGCATTGAACATCGACAAATCGTGAACTACGTCCGTGGCGTGTCCGAACGACTGGGCTTCGAGGCGGGCATGCACCACGCGACGGTATCGACCATTGCCGCCGATCTGGGCAATACGGTGGTCTTCCCTGCTCTCGCAACCGGCGGGTGCCTCCACGTCATCTCTCAGGAGCGGGCGGAAAGTCAGGCGCTTCTCTCGGAGTACTTCGAACGCGAACGCATTGATGTGCTGAAGATTGTTCCGTCTCATCTCGCAGCGCTGCAAACGGGCCGTCAGCCGGAGCAAGTCATGCCGCGACGCCGATTGATTCTGGGTGGCGAGGCCTCCCGGCTGGACTGGGTTCAGCGCCTGCGTGAGCTGTCTCCCGGTTGTGAAATCCACAACCACTACGGCCCGACGGAGACAACGGTGGGTGTTCTCACTTATCCAGTCGGGACGACACTGCCTCTAACCGCATCGGGCACGCTCCCGCTTGGCACGCCACTCCCCAATAGTTCCGTTCACATTCTCAATGCCGCCGGCGAAATCGTCGGCGACGGCGAAGAAGGAGAGCTCTGGATTGGCGGCGCCGGGGTGGCGCGCGGATACCTGAATCGTCCGGAACTGACCGCAGAAAGGTTCCTGCGCCATCGCGTCAATGCGGACGACGAGAGGCGGTTGTACCGAACCGGCGATCTCGTGCGCGCGCTGCCGGATGGCAGCCTCGAGTTCCTCGGGCGACTCGACGATCAAATCAAGGTCCACGGCAATCGAATCGAGCCCGGAGAAATCCAGAGTGCCCTGAACGAGATTGAAGGAATCCGCGACGCCTTCGTCCTCGCCCGAGACGATGATTCCGCGACAAAACAACTGGTGGCTTACGTCGTCCCGAACCGGTTCGACCAACCGCTTTGGGATCGGACTTCGACGTACGTGTTGCCGGACGGATCGCCGGTTGCGCACTTGAACAAGAACGAAACGGACTACATCTACAACGAGATCTTCGTACTGCAGGCGTACCTGCGTCACGGGATCACTGTCAGAGACGGCGACTGCATTATCGACGCCGGAGCCAACATCGGTCTCTTCAGCGTCTTCGTGAGTCGTCTTGCCTGCAATCTGAAGGTGCTGGCCTTCGAGCCGAATCCTGCCGCCTTCGAGTGCCTGAAAGCCAATGCCGACGCGTGGGGAACCGGCGTGAAGTGCTTCCCGTTCGGTCTCTCTAATGAGAACACCTCGGGCGAAATGACGTTCTTCGAGGGCATGTCGTTGCTCTCGGGCTTCTACGCCGACGCCGCCGTCGAGCGCGAAGTGGTCCGCAACTACGTCTTCAATCAGCAGTTGGACTCGCGGGATGGCGACGCACTGGTTCGACAGGTTGACGAGCTGATTGACGAGCGCCTGCACGCGACACCGGTGATTGCGGAACTTCGAACCCTGTCCAGGGTCATTGCCGACGAACATCTCGATCGCATCGATCTGCTGAAGATCAACGTCGAAAAGAGCGAACTGGATGTACTCCGTGGTCTCAGCGACGATGACTGGCCGAAGATTCGGCAGATGGTCGTCGAAGTCGATCAAGAACAGAACCTCGAGACCATTACCACGCTCCTCGCACGCCATGGCTTCGACGTGCTCGTCGAACAGGACGAGCTGCTGCGGCGCACCGAGCTCTGTTACGTCTACGCAATCCGCCCGTCGCTGGCGGGTCACCGCCTGCTGCGCCGGCAGGCTCCCGGAGCGCACGTCAAGACACTCCAACGGGTCACGAGCGGCGTGCTGACGCCGACGACGGTGCGGCTTCGGCTGAAGGATCGGCTGCCGCAGTACATGATTCCTTCCGCCTTCGTCCTGCTGGAGAAGCTTCCTTTGAACTCCAACGGCAAAATCGACCGCCACGCCTTGCCAGCCGTCGCGCACCAGGTTGGCACCATCTCCGAGCCCGCCGTGCCGCAAACGGAAACCGAGAAGACACTCGCGAGAATCTGGAGCGAACTGCTGAACGTCGCGAACGTTGGAGCCAACGACGACTTCTTTGACCTGGGTGGCCAGTCTCTCGTCGCCATCCAGGCGGTTTCCCGCATCCGAGATGCATTCGGCGTCGATGTCTCGCTCCGCAATCTGTTCGAACGGCCGACAATTGCCGGGTTGGCAGAACTCATCGACGGTCTCTCGTGGATGTCTGCGATGCCAACGTCAACAGACGCGCCAGATCGCGAGGAAATCGCGCTGTGAGCGTTGGCGCCTTGCTGCAGGAACTGCGTCGCCTCGACGTCAACGTGTGGTCCGACGGAGACCAACTGCGGTGTAATGCGCCAGCCGGAGTGCTGACGCCGGCGCTTCGCGACGAGCTTCGCGCACGCAAAGCCGACATTGTGGCCTTTCTGCGCTCGGCGGAAGCTGCCGCGCGGCAGCCGCGCGCGATCGTCCCGCTCCAGCCGCGCGGCGGCTCGCCGCCGGTGTTTGCCGTTGGCGGTCACAATGGCGACGTGTTTTGTTATCGCAGGCTCGCGGACCACCTTGGCGACGACCAGCCGTTCTATGGGCTGCAGCCGCCTGGTCTCGACGGCGAACGAGAACCGCTCACCTCGGTCGAGGACCTCGCGTCGTACTTCGCCGCCGAGATCCGTTCATTTCAGCCAACCGGAAAGATAATCATCGCCGGCTATTGCGCGGGCGGTGCCATCGCTTTCGAGCTTGCCCGTCATCTCACGGCAGGCGGCAGCCTCGTCGCCTTCGTTGCCCTGTTCGCCGGACGCTATCCGACGTGGTTCCGCCGCCTGCCGCAAGCTCGCCAGCGCATCCTTTATTACGCGGATCGGATCCACACGCATGCCCGCGTGCTTGGTTCCTTGAGCAATGGCAGTCGCTGGCGCTATGGGAGGGAACTGCTCGGAAGGGTTACCTTGCGTCCGGCGGCGCCGATGGCAGAAACCAACGATCCGGCGTTGATCCTGCGTGGCAAAGTTCAACGCGCCACCATGCTTGCCGTGTGCCGCTACAAGCCTGCGTTCTTTGCCGGGCGGCTGGTGATGTTCCTTCCGAGCCCGAAGGCCAGACGCTCGAGTGAAGGGTTGCTGCGTTGGCGCAGCCTCGCGAAGCACGTGGAAGAGCACTGCGGGCCGCACGGCTGCGAGGGAGACGCCATGCTCCTCGAGCCGTGTGTGCCCGCAATCGCCGAACTCTTCAGGCGCGCTAGTAGTTGAACCGCAACATCAATTGCATCTGACGCGCAGTCCCCGTCCCGTACGTGTTGTTGAGCGGCCCCGTGATGCGTCCGAACGCCACGCCCGAGCTGATGTTCGTGTTCGGGTTCCCGAGGTTCTCCCGGTTGAGGGCATTGAACGCTTCCACGCGGAACTCGAGGTTCCGTTCACCGCCCACCCGGAACCGCCGCTGCAGCGAGAGATCGACCTGGAATAACCCCGGCCCGCGCAGAGTGTTCCGCCCCATGTTCCCCCACGTGCCCCGCGCTGGCACCGCGAACGCAGTGATGTCGAGCCAGTGATTCGGATTCTGGTCCGCCGGAATTGGTGACACGCCAGCGACGGCGTTCGGCCGCTGTCCGGAGTTGTTGCCATCGGGAAGATCGCCGGTGCCGCGGTTGACGCTGATCGTCAGCGGCCGCCCGGTGCGGGCCTGCAGCAGCCCTGAGAAGTTCCAGCCACCCAGGATGTGCCGAACTGCACCGCTCTGCGCCGTGTCGAACGGCAACTGATAGACCCAGTTCACCGTCATCGTATGCCGGATGTCCTGGTTTGTGCTCCCGTACTCGCAGGATCGGCAGCCCACGTTCTGCGGCGCCGTTGATTCGCCACCGCCTAGTGACCCTTCGTCAAACGCGTGCGACCACATGTACTGCGCACCCATCAGGAAGCCGCTGGTGAACGGCCGCTGCAGCGACATCTGCAGGCCATTGAAGTTGGTACTCGAACCGCTCGATTTGATGTCGACGCGCCCGAACGCCGCGAGCGGCCGTCGGCCCGTTGCGGGATCGATGAGATTGACGTACGAGCGATCGAGCATGTGGTGGCCCTGGTTCCCCATGTAACCGATCTGTCCGACGAATCGCCACGGCAGCGCCTGCTGGATCGACAGGCTGTAATGCTCCGCGTATTGATCCACCCGATGCTCGTCCACTGCTCGCGGGGAGTTGCCCGTCGTGGCGGCCAGCGCGAGGAACGGATCGATCGGATACGCGAGACTCGGCACGATGGCGCGCTCGAGCGCGATCCGGCTGCCGGCGTTGTCGATTGGCGCAAACACGTCGTCGTTCTGACCGGGTCCGAAGAAGATCCCGTAGCCAGCGCGAATGACCGTGTTGTCCTTGAACCTCGCGGGCGCCCACGAGAACCCGAGGCGGGGGGCGAAGTTGTTCTTGTCCGCGTCATACCACGGCGTTCCCGGCGCGCAGAACCCGCCGCAAGCGACGCGCCACACCTTGTCACGGCCGTCCTTTTCCTTGACGACGGAGTAGTACTCGTAGCGAAGGCCGGCATTGAACGTCAGGTTCGAGCGCCATTTGATGTCGTCCTGGACGTATCCGAAGTACCACCACCGCTGCCCCTGGACGACCGGGAAATCCACGATGCTGAAGTTCTCGAGCCGGTTCGTCTGGAAGTTCGGACGGCTCGAGTAGGTGAGACTCGTCGTGTTGCCCTCGCCAACGTCCACGAAGATCCGCCGGATCTCACCGCCCATCTTCACATTGTGGCGCCCGCGAACAATCGCCAGGTCGTCGAGCACGCTGAACGTTCGGCCGTCCTCGATAATCTCGCGCGGACCGGTGATGGCGACGTAGCCTGGCACGCTGAACGATTCGCTCCACGGCCCTTCACGCAGCTCGGTGCGCAGCGAGGCGTTGTAGCCGAACTTCAGCTCGTTGACGATGGTACTGCTGAAGATGCGCTGCACTTGAAGGGTGAAGTTCTTGGGACGCAGCTGGTTGCTGGTGTAACCGGTGTCGGTCGGGCTGACGATGTCGGCATTGTCGAAATTGTAGCGTCCGAACATCGTCATCGAATTCGAGAAGCGATGATCGACACGGAATGACGGCGCGTCTTCGTCCGCCGTGAACTTCTGCTCGACGTTCCACTCGTCGATATTCGGATCGGACGTGCCGCGAGTGCCGTTGGGCCAAAGGCGGCCGATGCCCGCAAGCTCCGCCGGCAGGCTCGCGCGGTAGGACGCGCTCGGCACGAAACGGGTGAAGCTCTGGGTCTGCCGCTGACGCAATCCTTCATAGTTGAAGAAGAAGAACGTTCGCTGCGGCACGATCGGGCCGCCCATATTGACGCCGAACTGATTCAGCCGGAAGGGAGGCAGATCGCCGGTCGTTCCGAACGGCCTCGCATCGAGCGCGTCGTTTCGAATGAAATCGTACGCGCTGCCGCGGAACTGATTTGTTCCGGTCTTCGAGATGAGCTGCACCTGGCCGCCGGCGCCGGCGCCAGATTCCGCGGAATAGAGCGCCGCGCCCACTCGGAATTCGGCAATGGATTCGGTGCTGATAATCAGCCGAGCCGCGCTGTCCTGCCTCGGATCCTTGACGCCGGTCGCGTCGATGCCGTCGAACGTCCAGTTGTTGTCGTCTCTGGCGCGTCCCGCAAAGCGAGTACTGAGATGTGTCCCCTCGCCGGTGTTGATGGCGCCCGGCGCCAGCAGCATCAGGCCCGCCCAGTGCCTGCCGGCAAGCGGTAATTCCTTCAGTTGCGTCGATTGGATGACCGTCCCGATCGACGCTGTGGTCCGATCGAGCATGGGCGCGACGCCTTCAACCGTGACGGTCTCCTCGATGCGGCCCACTTCGAGTTTGATGTCGAGAGACCGGTTCTGACCGATTTCCAGTTGGACGTCGTCGTGCCGCACGGCCTTGAATCCAGAGAGCTCTGCCGTGACTTCGTAGCGGCCGGCGGGCAGAAAGTTGAAAACATACACACCGGAACCGTTCGTGACCGCTTCGCGCTGCAGTCCCGTGGAGGGCGACTGCAGTTTCACAACCACTCCCGGGAGCACGCCCCCTCCAGGATCGATCACGGTGCCTTGCAGCGTGGCATTACTGGTCTGAGCGTCTGCCTCGGGAATGGGAGCCAGGAAAGCAAATGCAAGGAACATACTGCGAACGAGTCGCTGAAACATGAATCCTCCGGGGAGGCGGGTTTTGGCCTGCGGTGCGCTAAGTATGTGCAGAACCGCAGCGAAGTCAAGCCGGAGCATCGCCTTAGAGCGATCCTGCTTGACAGAACCAGGCTCAATCCGCTGGAATCCGGGCACTCGTCATGTCCTTCTCCTATCTGGTGTTCAGCAACATGCACGAACTGGCCAACGCTGCGGCGGCACACGCCGCCGCCACGCTCATTCGCGCCGTCGCCGACCGCGGTCTCGCCCGCATCCTCGCGGCCACCGGCGCATCGCAATTTGAATTCCTCGCCGCGTTGACGAGCCGGACCGATGTGGACTGGTCACGCGTCGAGATGTTCCATCTCGACGAATACGTCGGGATACCTCCGACGCACCCGGCGAGTTTTCAGCGATACCTCATGGAACGCTTGATCCGGCCGACCGGCATCACACGCTTTCACATGCTCGACGGCGACAAGGATCCCCGAGAGGTGTGTCGTCGGGTCGGCAAAGAGATTCAATCGGCCCCGATCGACTGCGCCTTCGTGGGAATTGGCGAGAACGGCCATCTCGCGTTCAACGACCCGCCCGCTGATTTCGAAACAACGGACCCCTACCTGGTGGTCGAACTGGACGAAGCCTGCCGGCGCCAGCAGGTCGGCGAAGGATGGTTTCCGACGTTTGAGGATGTTCCGTCAAAGGCGATCTCCATCTCGATCAATCAGATTCTCGCTTCTCGAGAGATCGTGTGCGTCGTTCCCGACCTGCGAAAGGCAGAAGCAGTCAGGAACTGTCTCGCCGGATCGGTCAGCCCGATGGCGCCGGCGTCCATCCTCCAGACACACCCGAACACGACCGTGTATCTCGACACCGCCTCCGCATCGCTCCTGCCGCGGGACGCGGCCTGAGGGCTGCGCCATGCAGATTCAATTCCCAGGCCTCGTCGACATCCAGGTCAACGGTTTTGCAGGCGTGGACTTCAACTCGCCAGATGTCACAGCCGATCAAATCAGCGAGGCACTTGCGGCACTTCGCGCGACGGGGGTGACGCGCGTACTGCCGACGCTCATCACGGGCCCTTTCGATCGATTTGCGACATGCGCTCGCACGATCAATACCGTGAGGGATCACGCCATTGCCGGGATCCACATGGAAGGTCCCTACATCTCGCCAAACGACGGACCGCGCGGCGCCCACTCGAAAGCACACACGATTGCGGCCTCGCGTGGCGACTTCGAGCGTCGTCAGAACGCGGCCGCCGGTCGCATTGTCCTGGTGACCCTTGCGCCTGAGGTTTCCGGTTCGCTCGATTTGATCGAATACCTGGTGCAAAGCCACGTGCGCGTCGCAATCGGTCACAGCCAGGCGTCCCCCGACATCATCCGGGATGCCATCCACGCGGGAGCGACGCTGTCAACCCATCTCGGGAACGGGTGCGCGGCCGTTCTGCCACGGCATCCCAATCTGATTTGGGAACAGTTGGCCGCGGACGAACTTTGGGCGAGCCTGATTGTCGATGGACATCATCTGCCACCGGCCACGGTCAAAACGGCCATTCGTGCAAAATCTCCGCAACGGACCATCCTCACGACCGACGCGATGGCCGCGGCCGGCTGCCCGCCGGGGTCGTATCGCATCGGCGATCTTGACGTGGACGTCGGCGGCGACCGCCGCGTATCGCTCCGCGGCACGCCCTACCTCGCAGGTTCGGCGCTGACGATGGCAGAGGCGGTGGCCAACACGGTTCGCTTTACCGGTCTCTCCATCCAAGAAGTCCTGCCGATGGCATCCACGGTGCCAGCGGATTACATGGGGATCGAATTGGACGGCATCGTTTCGGCGGAATGGGATCCCGATCGCTTCGAACTGGAAATCACCGAGGTCATTCCGGACGCGCGTGGAGTACACACATGATGAGATGGCTTTTCGCATTCCTGAGTCTGATCGCGGTCGTCGGCACGACACCCCACCCGAACGTGGCAGCGGCACAGCGCGAGCGGCACTATCTCTATGTGGCCTCGCCTGGGATCCGCAACTATGTCGAGTACGGCGGAGTCGGCTTGCTGGTGTTCGACATGGACAACGGCCACCGCTTCGTGAAGCGCGTTCCGACGTTCGACGTGCCGGCCGGCGCGGCGGCGGAAAACGTCAAGGGGGTCGCCGCCAGCGCGCAGACCGGCCGGATCTACGTCACAACCCCCAAGCGAGTGGCCGCGTTCGATCTCATGACGGAGAAACTCCTGTGGAACCGCGAATACGAGGGGGGCTGCGATCGCCTCGCGATCTCGCCCGACGGGAAGATCCTCTACGTCCCCTCGTTCGAAGGTCCGCACTGGCATGCCATCGACGCGATGACCGGCGACGTGATCGCGAAGATCGTCACGAAATCCGGCGCGCACAATACCGTTTACGGCCCCGATGGGCGACGGGTGTATCTGGCAGGTCTGGCATCACGTGTTCTGTCAATCGCCGATTCGCGCACGCACACGCTCGTCGGCCAGGTGGGACCATTCGGCAGTTTCGTGCGACCGTTCACGGTGAATGGCAAACAGACCTTGTGCTTCGTCAACGTCAACGAGTTGCTGGGTTTTGAAGTCGGGGATATCAAGAGCGGCAAGGTGCTGCATCGAGTAGAAGTGACTGGCTATCAAAAGGGGCCGGTCAAGCGTCACGGATGTCCCAGCCACGGCGTCGGCCTCACCCCCGACGAGAAGGAGATCTGGCTGTCCGATGGCGCCAACAGCACCATGCACGTGTTCGATGCCACGGTGATGCCACCGAAGCAAATCGCCAGCATTGCGCTGAGAGATCAACCGGGCTGGGTCACGTTCAGCATGGATGGCCGCTACGCATATCCGTCAACCGGTGAGGTGATCGATACGAACACGAAAAAGATCGTCGTCGCGCTCGAGGACGAAACTGGCCGTGTGGTCCAAAGCGAAAAGGTCGTCGAGGTGGTCTTCTCAAACGGGAAGCCCGTCCGCACCGGCGATCAGTTCGGAATTGGACGCCGCCGTTGAATCCAACGACGTGGCCGCAGGTTTATGACCCGCTGCAGAACGTCGCGCTTTCGACGATTGTCGCGGCACTGCCAGTCATCGTTCTCCTCGGTTCACTCGCGTTCCTGAAGCTACAGGCGCATATCGCCGCGCTTCTCGGGCTCGCATCGGCCCTCGTCGTCGCCACGCTCGTGTTCGGCATGCCGCTGTCTCTCGCCGGAGCGACGGCGGTGTACGGCGCGGCTTACGGACTGTTGCCGATTGGCTGGATCATCCTCAACGTCATCTTTCTCTACCAGCTGACGCACGACCGCGGACTCTTCGCCATTCTCCGAAGCAGCATCACCACCGTCACGCGCGATCGCCGGCTCCAGCTGCTGCTCGTCGCCTTCTGTTTCGGCGCGTTCTTCGAGGGGGCTTCGGGATTTGGCACGCCAGTCGCCGTGACCGGCTCAATCCTGATTGGACTTGGATTCTCGCCGCTGGCCGCATCTGGCCTCTCGCTCATTGCCAACACGGCACCAGTCGCGTTCGGTGCGCTGGGGACGCCCATCCTGGCCCTTCAGACAGTCACGGACCTGAACCTGCTCGACCTCAGCGCGATGGTCGGCCGCCAGTTGCCTTTCTTCTCCGTGATCGTGCCGTTCTGGTTGATCTGGGCCTTTGCCGGTTTTCGCGGGATGTGGTCGGTGTGGCCGGCGATCCTCGTCGCGGGCGTGTCGTTCGCCGTCCCCCAATTCCTGATTTCGAACTTTCACGGACCGTGGCTGGTCGACGTGGTCTCTTCAATCGTTTCGCTGGGAGCCCTGGCGTTGTTCTTGAAACTCTGGCAGCCCACGCGTACGTGGCTGCTGCCTGGCGAAAGCGATGGGCCGACCGCGCAGGCGGCACACGCGCACAGTCGCGCTGACGTCATTCGCGCGTGGGTGCCATGGTTGATTTTGAGCGTCCTCGTGTTCGTGTGGGGCTTGCCTCAGATGAAGGCATGGCTCGACAGCATTTCGGTCGTGCGGATCCCAGTCCCTGGTCTGCACAATCTCATCAGTCGCGTTCCGCCTGTGGTCCCATCGCCAAGGCCTGAGCCCGCAGTGTACGTGCTCAACTGGCTCTCGGCCACGGGAAGCGGCATTCTCGTGGCGGCGATCATTGCCGGCTTCGTGATGCGTTACTCACCCGCGGAACTCATCCGAACGTATTGGCGCACGTTGAAACTCGTGCGCTTTTCCCTGCTGACTATTGCCGCAATGCTGTCACTGGGCTTCACGACGCGATATTCCGGCCTCGATGCGACGCTCGGGCTCGCCTTTGCGCGGACGGGGTTCCTCTATCCCTTTTTCGGTACGCTCCTCGGCTGGCTCGGAGTCGCACTCACCGGATCGGATACTTCGTCCAACGTGCTCTTCGGCAGCCTTCAACGTATTACCGCCGAACAACTGCACCTCAGTCCCACGCTCATGGCTGCCGCCAACAGTTCCGGCGGCGTCATGGGCAAGATGATCGACGCGCAAAGCATCGTCGTCGCCAGTACGGCGACACGTTGGTATGGGCATGAGGGAGAAATCCTCCGATACGTGTTCTTCCACAGCCTGGTTCTCGCGTGCCTCGTCGCACTGTTGGTGATGCTGCAGGCCTACGTCCCTCCCTTCACATCGCTCGTGGTTCGGTAACTCGTTCAAATCTAACCACCTGGCCCAAGAGCGGGCCGGGCGCTGAGCCTTTTTCATAGTTCGCTCAGCGCCCTGGTTCCCTGCGACCGTATAAACGAACGAAGAACGGGCACATGGCACACATCCCTGCCTTCGGAATGAGCGGCGTGGCGGCCGTCCTTGCGCCAGCGCAGTTTGAGCTGGAGCAACTTGCGGCAGCTGGCCTCATTGAATCTGCCCCCGCGGTGCTCCGCGAGTTCGGATTCGCTCGCGCGCACGTTGCCAGTGCTCCGTTGGATGGCGGCGAAATGGCCCTGACTGCCGCGCGGAACGCTCTGAAGGATGCCGCGATAGAGCCAGACCAAGTCGATCTTCTCGTGTGGGCGAGCGCCCGACCCGAGAGCCAGGTCCGTCCGGCTGATCCTGGCCGCAAGCCGGCCGACGTATTCGACGGGTTCCGCTATCAGGCCGCCTGGCTACAGGAGACCTTGGCTCTCGACAACGCCGACGTCCTGGGCGTTTCACAGCAGGGCTGTTCGACGATGTTTTCGGCGCTGAGAACGGCGCGGGCGATTCTCGCGACTGAGCCCCGACGATCGAACGCCCTCTGCGTGGCCTCGGATGTACTTCCACCGGGTGCACCGCGGGAGATCCTCTACAACGTGATCAGCGATGGGGCCTGTGCGGTCGTGCTCACGCGAGGCTGCACGACCGATCGGTGGCGCGCATTTCGACAGATCTCGTCCGGGTACTACTGGGATCCAGTCGAGCGTGGCCCCGAAATCATGGCCTCGTACTTCGTCACCGGACGCCAGGTGATTCAGGAACTCCTCGCGAACGCGAGGGTTCAGCCCGACGAGATCGATGTTGTCCTGCCAACCGGCATCAATCGAATGAGCTGGGACGTGATGATGCAGCTCGTTGGCATTCCTGCGAATCGTCTTTACGACGGACCCGAGTCGTTCGGTCATACGATCAGCGCCGACAGCTTCATCCAACTCGCGCATCTTCGCCGAAACGGTCGTGTCCCGGCAGGTTCAAAGCTGCTGATGTTCACCTACGGGTTTGGCTCCAGCTGGTGCGCTCTCCTCCTGGAGCACTGAGATGGCTGTCCTGATTACCGGCGCGACCGGCCACCTCGGACCGCACTTGCTCGCGGAACTTCTGCGCGCGGGAGATTTCGATCGTTTCTACGTCGTCGCCAGACGTACACGGCAGCAGAACGCCGAGTCGAGGGTACGGGCCGCTGAAGACGTCGCGCGTGCTCAGTTGGCACGGCGCGGCCTGCGCCCGCACCGGGCGTGTGTTGTGCCACTCGACGCCGACTGTCTGGACCTGGTTGCCTCGGATCGTTCGATGCTGGATTCCATTACCGTTGTCGTTCACGCCGCCGCCGATACGCGCTTCGGGGCGCCGCTCGATGACCTCAGATCTGCGAATGTCAGTGGCACGATTGCCATGTGCCGCCTGGCTGCTCACTGCCGCCGTTTGCAGCAATTTCTGTTTGTCAGTACGGGATGTGTGGCGGGGCGGCGGTCAGGTGTCATTCCGGAAGGAATCCTCGACGATTCGGCTGGTTTTGCGAACGCGTACGAGCAGAGCAAGTGGGAAGCCGAACGGGCCGTGTGTGGATCCGGGCTTCCTCTTCGTATCGCCCGGCTGACGACGTGTGTGGGCAGCCACGAAACCGGATACGTTCACCGGTTTGGCGCACTGCACCACATGCTTCGCTGGACGGCCCGAGGGCTGGTCCCGATGATTCCGGCCACCGAAGAGAGCCGCCTGGATCTCATTTCGACTGACGTCGCGGCCGCGTGGCTGGCGCGCGCGTGCGTCCGGCCCATCGACGGTCTGGCTGTCTCTCACGTGGCACTCGGCGCCGAACGAATTTCCCTGGCCGCTCTGCTCGATGTCGTCATGCCGCTACTCGTTGGAGAGGACCGGAGACGGATCACCCGTCCGATGCTCGTTGAACCCGCGGTCTTCCACTCATTCAACCAGATGGTCCGTGTCAGCGGCGACGCGCTCTTCGTTCGCGTACAGCAAAGCGCCGCAGCCGTGTTGCCCGCGTTGCTGCACCCAAAGACATACGAGACCTCACGCGCCGAACAATGTTGGGGCGGTCCGCTGCCGCATCCCGACTGGACGCTTCTGATGAAGCGAGTCGTGGCGTTCGGGCGTGAGCACTGGGTCCGGGAGGCTGCCCATGCGTGACGCACAGATCGGCCGACCGCTTACCCGCGCGCAATTTGAACGTGCGCTCATCGATTTGGTTGCGTACGGGCTGACATCTCGACGCAGACGATCCGGCCACGTCGTCATCGATGCGCACACGCCGCTCTTTGAATCGGGCCTGGTGGACAGCCTCGCGATTCTCGAATTGATCGCATTTGTCGAGCGTGCGACTGGCCGGCCGATACCCTCCCGCCAGGTCCACATGAAGCACTTCGGGACCGTCGAGCGGATTTGCACGGCGTTCTGGCACGACCCGGACGAGGTACGCCATGACAGCAGCGAACAAGTGGTCTCGTGAAGTTCGAACGGACGTGCAGCAGACGGCCTTCGACGCGATCGATGCAGAGATCGAGTGGATCGCCCACGCTGTTGGTGCGCGCGGCATGCACTATCCGGCGCTCATCAGCCGCACGACCCTGGAACGTGCGGGTTACATGGAATCGTTCCCGCATCTGCTGCTGTCCACCACGCGACTCGGTGAAGAGATGCCGTGGTGCCTTTCGCCGGCGGTCTGCTATCACGCGTACGAACAGTTCGCGGGCAGGGTCTTCAGCGATCCGGTAACCCTGACGGCAAGGGGCCTCTGCTTCCGGGGCGAACAGGAGACGTCCTTCGGCATTCGTCAAGTGGAATTCGAAATGCGGGAAATCGTCTTCCTCGGAGCGTCCGAGTGGGTGGATCTGCAGTCGCGCATCGCGTCCGATCGCGTCACCGCACTCGCGAAGCGGATCGGCCTCGAGGGTGGATGGCATCCGGCTGAAGACCCGTTCTTTCTGCCGTCCGGAGAAGGCAAGGCGTTGATGCAGCGGATCCTCGGCGTCAAGGAGGAATACCGCAGCGGCGGCGCAGACGGTCTTGCATTGGCGAGCGTCAACCGGCACGGGACCTTCTTTGGCGAGCGGTTCGACATTCGCCATGGCGCAGACGGTGAACTGGTGCATACGGCGTGCGTCGCCATCGGACTCGATCGATGGCAGGCGTGCCTGACTAGTAGCCTGAAGAGGAGCGACTCTCATGACGTTCACGCTTCGACGCCAGCCTGAACACCTGACAGGGCCGGAAGTGCTGGAGCGATTGCGGCGGCGTCTTCCTGGGCCCATGGGTAGGGCGCAGCCAGACACGCTCCTGACCGACCTTCCCATCGATAGTCTGGACACGGTCGAGTTGCTGTGCCTGATCGACGACGAGTTTCACGTCAGGCTCGGAGAGGGAGAGTTCCAGTCGTTTCGCACCGTCGGTGATCTGGCAGATGTGGTCGCCCGCAACGCCAGGCCGGGAGCACGCTCATGATTTACGCCGATTACCTCTCCACCTCTGAGATGCAGCGGTGGATCCTCGACCACGACATCGCCTGGGACGCGATCGATCCTGCCCTGGCGTTGACGCAACCGGATCTGCTCGATCGGGTGCGCGATTCCGCCCTGATCGAATCTTTCTTTCCGCTCTTCACCACCCGGGCGATCGAAGTCCTGTGGGACGATCCGACGGCAACCGCGATCTTCAGCGTTCAGCTGTACGAGTCGTACAAGCACTTTCACGTCTTCAACCAGTATCTGGAGCGAGTGGGCTACCGGGCGATCGAAGACGAAGAACTCGTCGACGTCCGGCGGCGAAACGCGAGCCTGCGCTACCACGATGCGACTCACCTGCTCACTCGCTACATGATGAGCGAGCATTTCGCGGCCTTCAACTTCATGAGAGACGCGCAGCACAGCCGCGAGCCGGTGTTGGCGCACATCCTCAAGCTGGTCGGTCGCGATGAGCTCCGGCACACGCAGTTTGCCTACGACCTGCTCGCGGCACGGATCCAGCGTGATCCTTCGCAGGTGGAGATCGTTCACGACGCGGCGCGAACGTTTCGCCACATCGGGCTCGAAGTCGTCGCGCAGGTCCCCATTGCCGAAAGCAACGACTTCGCGGCCATTGTCTCGGTCAGTCAGAAGATTCGGCGGTTGACGGGTCGAGCCATCCGGTTGGCGGAGTGGAGCGAAGCCTATGCGTGACCGCCGCGCGCTCGCGTGGTTGCTGAACTGGTATCGGCAGAGCGAACTCGAGGGCGCTCTGCTGCTCGGCCGGATGGTCCGAGTCGCCGACGATACTTACGTGATCGGCCAATTGACCGGTCATGCGGCAGACGAGGCGCGGCATGCCTGGCTGTGGCAGCGGACGATTGCGCGACTGGGTCTGCCGTCCGTCCGAATCCTGCGCAGCTATCAGTCGTTCTACACCGCGGAGGGGGCCATGCCGCAGCGGCTGGGCGAAGTGCTGGCCCTGACGCACGTCTTCGAGCGGCGCGTGGATATCGAGTTTGCCGAGCAGGTCCGGGACCGGGCATTTCCTGAAGCCGCGGTTCGCACGTTCAAGGCGTTGTTGCGCGACGAGCAGCGTCACCTGAGTTGGATCGCCGGTTGGCTCGACGAACACCCGGACCTTCGACCGTTAGTCGATCGTTATTCGGAGATCGACCGAACCGTGGCCGTGCGTCTCCGGCCATTTCGTGACCGGCTCTGGGATGTGCCCGGTCTCGGTGAAGAACTGGAGAAGACCTATGCCCTCAGCTAACGCCAGACGCTATCTCGCTCCGCTCGCCCCCTTTCTCGCGCTGAGCGATCTCGCCTCGGAGGGAATGGCGAACGGCGGGAGCTTCCGCTTTGCCGACCACCTGTACAAGGGAGAGCCTTCGGGTCGATTGCTTGTTGGCTACTGCCTCGATTCGGTGTTCATGTGGATGCCGGCCGCCGCCGCATTCCGGCGGCGCTACCTGCACGCCCGCGATGCGATCGCTCTGGTCATTCGAGCCCGCGCCCCTGAGGGACCCGTTCGCGTGCTGACCGTTCCCTGCGGAATCCCACGCGATATCGTTGAAGCCGTCGACATCTTGACGCGCGAGGCGCCAATACTGCTCGATCGCGTTGAGTATGTCGGCATGGATATCGATCCCGCCGCGTTAGGTGTGGCCCAGGAATTTGCCGCCGGCAGCCCGCTGCGCGCCATGACCTTTCACCAGGGCAACGCGCTGAAACGCGCCGACTATCCACGCGGTCGCTTCCATGTCATCTCGAGCACGGGTTTGACGGAGTTTCTCGACGATCGAGAAGTCGAAGAGTTGTTCGGGAATGTGTATGAGGCGCTCGAACCCGGGGGAACGTTCTACACCAGCGCGAGCGCAACGGATCCGCTCGCAACGCGACTCCTCGATGCCATCGATTTGCGAGCGCGCTACCGTTCGCAGTTGGAGATTGGATCAATAATCGGCCGCCGGCCCTGGCAACACGTCACCTACGTCGTCGATCCGACGGGACTGCAGACATTCGTGACGGCCGTCAAGTAAAAAGGGGAAATTCTCCCTTTTCCCTTTTCCCTTTTCCCTTTTTTCAGCGTGGTGGCATCGCCGCGAACGTCTTTTCGATATTCTCGAGCACGAGCAGGGTCGAACGCACCCCGGCCTCGAGGTAGCGCTCCCCCATTTCGGCGTTGGCCTTCCGCGCATCTCCCCAGGTGCCAGACTTGGTGGCCCAGTACACCGAACCCGGGGCGGTGAAGAAGAAGGCGGTGTGCACCGGACCGGTATTGGCGACCGTGTAATTGGGGAACGGCGGAAATTCCACGTTCGCCCGATCCATGTCAACCAGGTTCGGATTGATCGCGAGCACGGCCGACGTCTCGGCCGCGTTGGCGTGGAGGCCGTTCTTCAGGCCGAAAAACTCGTCCGAGTCCGCGGCGGTAAAGCCATCCCAGTAGTTGATCGGGAACGCCTTGACGTCTTTGCCAATCTTGTCGGCGGCGTTCGCACAGGCGTAGGCGATGGCATAGGTGTTGTCGTAGTGACCGTTGAGGAAAATGATCCGCTTGAACCCCGACGTCGCATAGGACACGCACAAGTCTTCGATCAGCGCCATGAACGTGGGGATCCGGATGTGCACCAGGCCGGTGAACCCGACGTGCGGGTACGACAGGGCGTAGTTGATCGGCGGTGCGACAAGGGCGCCGATGCGAGGAGCGGCGCGCCGTGCGACCTCCTGCGGGATGAGGACGTCGGTCAGCAACGGAGCGTGCGGCCCGTGCTGCTCGGTGGCCCCGGTCGGAATGATCACGGTGTGGTGTTTCTTGAGAAACGCTTCGACCTCGGGATTCGTCAGCTCACCGAGGAAAACGGTCGCGGGCTTCATCGCAGCGCATCCCGGCAGAACTGCACGCACTTCCCGATTTCGGTCATCCGGTCCGAGCCGGCCGGCACCGGGTATTCGAATTCGATCGTGGCCTGAATCGGCCACTTGTTGTCTCTAATCACTTGCAGCACCTCTTTGATGGGCGTGTCACCTTGCCCGAACGGCGTGTTCGGGCCATCGTTCAGTTTCTTGTCCTTGACGTGAATGTGCGTCACGCGCTCGTGGTACTGCTTGAGGAACGGTATCGGGGACGTGTTGTTCCCGGCAATGAAGTGGCCGATATCAACGTTCGCGCCGTTGTACTTCGCCTGCTTGAATGCGGCCTCCCAATGGGCCGGACCGGTTTCAGTGTGGCCGTGGTAGCCAACCATCAGCCGGTGTTTGTCGGCAAACGTCCCGAGCCTCTCGGTGTCCTTCGCGGAAATCTCACATGAGATCGCTCTCGCGCCGAGCGACTTCGCCAGCTCGAAGCAGTAATCGAGTTCATCGTCTGCACGAGCGTAGATGCCATCGAACTTGACGATCTCGATGCTGACGCCAGCGTCTTCGTACTTCTTGCGGAACTCCTTTACTTTCTGCATCGGGGCGGCCACGCGCCACTTGCGCAGCTCGGCTAGTGCCGCCTGCCGATCCGCGCCCTGACTCGCGCCGCGTCCCGTCGTCGCCTTGACGAGATCAGCCGGCACGCCCATGAACGCTTCGACTGGCTGCGAGCGCAGCTCCACCGCGCTCACGCCGAGCGTGACGCAGCGCTCGAGCGTTTCGTCGCCGCTCATCGCGTTGTTGCCGAAGCTGTACGGTGCGTTCAATCCGATCTGGACGCCTGAGACTTTCGAATTGGGCTTCTCTAGACCTGTGCCGGCGGAGGTGAAGAGAGATCGGGGTGACGCGCTGAGGCCCGGGAGAGCCGCCAGCGCGAGCTTTCCGAGTTCACGTCTCGTATACACGGTGCTCCTCGCTTTCGAAGGCTATAAGATACCCCATGGCGACAGAACGAGCCGTTGTGCTCGCACGAGGGCTCGGCAGCCGCATGCGGGTCGATGATCCAGCCGCCGAATTGACGGAATCGCAGCGCAGGGCCGCCGATGCGGGGCTGAAAGCGATGATGCCGATCGGGTCACGCCCGTTTCTCGATTACGTGCTCAGTGCCCTGGCGGATGCCGGTATACGCGAGGTCGCGCTGGTCGTCGCGCCGGATCACGAACCAATCCGCAGGCACTACGACGAGGACGCTCGACCTTCCCGCACCAGCCTGACATTCGTTGTGCAGCGTGAAGCGCGCGGAACGGCGGACGCGCTGCTCGCCGCGGAGGCGTGGTGCGGCCGTTTCCCCTTCCTCACGGTAAATGCCGACAACCTCTATCCCCCCGAAGTGCTGCGGGCGCTCGTGGAGATTCACGAGCCCGCGCTTCCTGCGTTCCATCGAGGTGAGCTGGTCCGATCCAGCAACATTCGCGACGAGCAGGTGAACTCCTTCGCGATCATTGAAGTGGATGCGGCCGGATATCTCGCGCACATCATCGAAAAGCCGCCGCCCGATGTCGTCGCCCGTGCCGGCGACGCGGCGTTCTTGAGCATGAACTGCTGGCGTTTCGACCACCGGATCTTTCAAGCCTGCCGCGACGTCCCCATCTCCTCTCGCGGGGAATTGGAACTGCCTCAGGCCGTGATGCTCGCGGTTGAGCGCGGTGTGCGCTTTCGAGCCATTCGCTCGAGCGGCCCCGTCCTGGATCTGTCACGTCGCGCCGACACCGCGGAAATTTCGCGGCGCCTCTCGCACATCGCGCCGCACCCGTGAACGGCCCCTGGTTCGCGGAACAGCTCGCCGCCGCCGGACTCGACACGCTCGAGGTGCAGGCCAAGGCAATCCTGTTCGATCGGGTGCTTGGTGCGTTTCGCGAAATATCACCTGACTCGCCAGATCTCGTGTCATGGGTTCCCGGACGTCTGGAGGTCTTCGGTACGCACACTGACTACGCGGGCGGACAGACGCTCGTCTCGGCCCTGCCTCGCGGATTTGCTTTCGCCGCAAAGCTCCGAACCGATCGCAAGCTGCGGGTCCTGGATGCCTCCACTCGCGAGTCGCTGACTATCGACACCGGCGAACCAATGCGAGGCGTCACCGGGTGGCGGCATTATGTCGAAGTCGTCCTCGATCGTCTCAGCCGCAACTTCCAGGGTGCACCGCTTGGCGCAGACATCGTCTTCGCGAGCGACCTACCGCGGGCCGCAGGTATGAGCAGTTCAAGCGCGCTCATCGTTGGCGTAGCCTCCACGCTGACGCGGCTGTCCGGGATACGCGACCGGGATGAGTGGCGTCGCGATGTGCCCGGACCTTTACAGGAAGCCGGCTATTACGCGTGTATCGAGAATGGCCGGAGCTTCGGAGCACTCAGCGGGCACGATGGCGTGGGAACCCATGGAGGCAGCGAAGACCACGCAGCCATGCTCTGCGCCACCGCCGGATCGCTGACGAGTTTTGCTTTCGTGCCGATGCGTGAGATCGGCACGGTGAGAGTGCCGGACGACTGGCGGGTTGTGGTCGCCTCAAGCGGCGTCGCAGCCGAGAAAACGGGGGCAGCCCTCGGCCTGTACAACCGGCTGGTTCACGGTGCGTCGGCGCTTCTCGACTTGTGGAATGCGTTTGAAACTCCGGCGCACTCGCTGGCCGCGGCGCTCTCTTCGGCGCCAGATGCGTCGGCGCGGTTGCAGAGGCACATCGACGGATCGCAGATCTCCGACTGGCCACCAGATGCACTTTCCTCCCGACTTCAGCACTTCGTTCACGAAGACACGCGTGTGAGACACGCGCTGTTGGCATTTCGAAACGAAGACGTCACGGGTCTCGGAGAACTCGCCTCCGCTTCGCAGCGCGAGGCGGAGACTCTGCTCGGTAACCAGGTGACGCAAACAGTAGCACTCACCCAACTGGCGCTCGAGGCAGGTGCGTTTGCCGCGCGGAGCTTTGGCGCTGGATTTGGCGGGAGCGTCTGGGCATTAGTGACTCGCGATCGATCGTCGGCGTTTGCCGACGACTGGCTGAATTCGTATGTGGGGAATTTTTCCGGTACTCGAAGGCCGGTCGCTTTCCTTGCGTCACCCGCTCCTTCACTCGTCGAATTCAGCTACAGCTGAGCTTTACGGAGTACCTAATCGGGTAGGATTCCTCCATGCTTGGATCAGCGGCGCGCAAGACTGTTCTGATCGTTGAGGACGATGACGATCTGAGACGGATGCTTCGAACGGCGTTGATGATCTCAGGCTTTGCGGTGGAGGAGGCTTCAGACGGCGCCGCCGCACTCTATCGCATCCACAACCAGCCTCCGGATGTGCTCGTGCTCGATCTGTCGCTGCCTACCGTAAGCGGGTTGATCGTGTATCAGGAAGTCGCTGCACACGCCCACACGCGGCAGATTCCCGTCGTCATCATCACCGGCAGCAGCATGAATCTCGATCACCTGCAGGTGCCCTGCGTCCTGCGGAAACCGATCGATCCGGAAAAGCTCGTATCGACCGTGAAGGAGTGCCTGAATCAGCAGAGCGGCACTGTTTACTAACGCTAGCGGTTCGGCCCCCGCCATAGCTTTCCTCCCCAACGGTCCTCCTCTATCATTAGCGGCACCCCGCCATGAAGGATCTGACGACCGGTTCCATCACACGCCACTTGCTTCAGACCACGAGCTTCATGCTCGTCGCGATGGTGTTCCAGACACTGTATGTGTTGGTCGACCTTTACTGGGTGGGACGGCTGGGCAAGGAAGCCGTTGCGGCCGTTGGCGTGGCAGGCAATCTCACGTTCGTCGTCCTCGCCGTGAGCCAGATGCTGGGCGTTGGCACCACAACGCTCGTTTCGCACGCAGTGGGGCGGAAGGACCACGAGCAAGCCTTGCTGGTGTTCAACCAGTCTCAGGTGCTCTCCCTCGTCTCGGGCGGCGTATTCCTGGCCGTGGCGATGATCCTCAGAGTTCCATACGCACGAACCCTCAGCGCCGATGCGGAGACGACGGCATTGGCTGGAGATTACCTCCTCTGGTTCATTCCGGCCATGGCCCTTCAGTTCGGAATGGTTGCCATGGGATCAGCGCTCCGGGGGACGGGCAACTTCAAGCCGGGCATGGTGGTGCAAAGCGCGACGGTGATCCTGAACATCATCCTCGCGCCGTTTCTAATCTTCGGCTGGGTCACGGGCGTGGCTCTTGGCGTGGCGGGAGCGGCGCTGTCGACGTTTGTCGCCGTGGTGGTCGGGATCATCTGGCTGTCGACGTATTTCTTGAAGCCGAGCGATTTTCTTCACTTCGTGACGCGCGACTGGAAGCCGCAACTGCATCTGTGGGGAAGGATGTTGAAAGTCGGATTGCCCGCCGGCGCAGAGTTCGCGCTGCTGGCGGCTTACTTGGTCATTGTCTACGTCGTCAGCCGTCCATTCGGCGCCGCCGCGCAAGCCGGATTCGGGATCGGCATGCGAATCGTCCAGGCGGGGTTCCTGCCGGTGGTCGCTCTGGGATTTGCGGTGGCGCCGGTGGCCGGACAGAACTTCGGCGCACGGCATCCCGAGCGAGTGCGTGAGACGTTTGTGTCCGCCGCGACGCTCGCCGGGAGTGTGATGCTGCTCTTCGCCCTTATCTGCCACATTGCTCCGGCGGCGATGATCCGGTTCTTCTCGAACGACCCGCAGGTCGTGGCGGTCGGTGAGGAGTATTTGCGGATTGTTTCGTGGAACTTCATTGCGTCGGGAATCATCTTCGTCGGATCGAGCATGTTTCAAGCGCTCGGCAACACCATTCCACCCCTGGTCACGTCTGTGCTGCGGCTCGCACTCATCGGACTCCCGATCCTGTGGCTGGCTTACCAACCAGGATTTTCGCTTCGCTGGATCTGGTACCTGTCTGTCGCCTCGGTCACGCTACAGATGATCCTGAACCTTCTTCTGCTGCACCGCGAGTTTCGGCTGCGACTCCGGTTTGAGACGCCTGCCCCGGCTGTCTAAAGGATCCGCGGAGCACGTTGGATAACGTCTGTCACACGCTGGTCGGTGCGGCATGCGCGCACGCAGGTTTTGCGAAGCCCGCACGCTTTGCCGCAGCCACGTCGATGATCGCGGCCAATCTTCCCGACGTCGATGTGCTCGTGTACGCGACCGACGTTCCTGCCGTCGCATTCCGTCGAGGATGGACGCACGGCGTCCTCGCCCAGGCCCTGTTGCCCGTGGCGCTGGCCGGAGTCATGGTACTGGCCGCGCGATCGTTTTCGCGTCGCCGCACCGATCGCGAAAGGGCAAAGTTCGCGCCGCTGCTGATCCTTGCCTACATCGGTGTCCTCTCGCATGTTGTTCTGGATTATTTGAACAACTACGGCGTTCGGCTGCTGATGCCCTTCGACAACCGATGGTTCTACGGCGATACGCTGTTCATCATCGATCCCTGGCTCTGGGTATTGTTCGGGACGGCAGTGGCGGCCGGAAGACACGGGCGTGTGCGCCACAGCCGCGTATGGCTATGCCTGGCCTCCATCTACATCGTCTGCATGGCGGGATCCGCCTTTGCGGCGCGACATCATGTCGTGGACAGCTGGCGGGAACAACGCGGTCGAGAACCCCGCGCGTTCATGGTGGGTCCCGTCCCGGTCAATCCCTTACGAAAGGCCATCATCATCGATGACGGCGATCGGTACTACTCCGGCACGTTCACCTGGTTGCCACTCGGCATCACGTTCAGCGATACGCCGGTGTTGAAGCATGCGGACGACCCGGCGGTCGCCGCCGCACGTCAGGACGCGCGAGTCGCGGGCCTTCTCGTGTGGGCTCGCTTCCCCTTCTGGGAAATCAACCCGGTTCCAGACGGAAAAGAGGTTGTCGTGCGCGATATGCGGTTCACGGCAATCCGGCGTGGAGGGTTTAGTGCCAGGACGGTGGTGATGACCCGATCGGAATCGGTTACTCGCCCTTCTTTACTTCCTCGTCACGTTCGAGCCGATTGTCATCCCACGAAAATCGGAATCGCCCGTGCTCGGGGCAAATATAAAAAAGCCCGAGACGCTCGCCAACTGCGAGATCGCGCTGCATCTGGTTGCCGCAATCCGGACACCGATTCAACTGGTCCCACGTCCCCGAAGCGTCGGACTCGCTCATCGGACAGCTCTACTCCTCCGCCATGAACGGATAGCGGTAGTCGTGTGGCGGCGAAAAGGTTTCTTTTACCGTCCTGGCGCTCACCCATCGGACCAGATTCAGCTTGGAACCGGCCTTGTCGTTGGTTCCCGACCCGCGAGCGCCGCCGAATGGCTGCTGACCGACGACTGCGCCAGTCGGCTTGTCGTTGATGTAGAAGTTGCCCGCGGCATGGCGAAGCGCGGCGGCGGCCTCCATGACACCGCGCCGGTCGCGGCTGAACACGGATCCCGTCAGCGCGTAGGGAGACGTGCGATCGATGACCGAGAGCGTCTCCTGCCACTGCCCGTCGGGATAGACGTATGCCGTGACAACCGGACCAAAAATCTCCTCACACAGTGTCTTGTAGCCGGGGTCTTCCGTTTGAATCAGCGTCGGCTCGATGAAGTATCCCTGGTCGCCTTTGACGGTGCCGCCCTGCAGGACTCGCGCATGCTGCCTGGCGTGATCCAGATACTCGCTGATCTTTGCGAATGCCTTCTTGTCAATCACGGCACCCATGAAATTCCTGAAGTCCTGCACATCACCCATCTTCATGTCCTTCATCATGGCGATGGTGCGGTCCTTCACTTCGTTCCACAGTGATTGCGGAATGTAAACGCGACTGGCCGCAGAGCATTTCTGCCCCTGATACTCGAACCCGCCGCGCGCGATTGCGACAGCGACCTCCGTCGGATCGGCCGAGGGGTGCGCCACGATGAAGTCCTTGCCGCCTGTTTCGCCGACAAGACGAGGGTAGGAGCGGTAACGCCCAATGTTCTCGCCGACCTTCTTCCACATGCTGTTGAAGACCGACGTGCTGCCGGTGAAATGCACACCAGCGAGTTCAGGCGAATCGAGCAGGGCGTTCGTGATCTGAACGGAATCACCGGGGACGAAGTTGATGACGCCTGGCGGCAGGCCCGCGGCCTCGAGCAGTCGGAACGTGTAGTACGCGCTGAGCATTGCGCTCGACGCCGGCTTCCAGAGCACTGTATTCCCCATCAACGCTGGAGCGGTCGTCAGATTGCCGCCGATTGCCGTGAAATTGAATGGCGTCACGGCGTAGATGAACCCCTCGAGCGGCCGGTCCTCCATCTGGTTCCAGACGCCGGGCGAACTCTTCGGCTGCTCGTGGTAAAGCTCCTGCGCGAAATACGCGTTGAACCGCCAGAAATCGATCATCTCCGACGCCGAATCGATTTCCGCCTGAAAAACCGTCTTCGATTGGCCGAGCATCGTGGCGGCATTGATGGTTGGCCGCCAACTCGTCGCGAGCAATTCGGCCGCGCGCAAGAGCACCGCGGCGCGTTCTTCCCATGGCCACGCGCCCCATTCGCGCCGTGCCTCCGCCGCGGCGGCAATCGCCTGCTGCACCTGCTCCGGTCCGGCCATGTGATATTCGGCGAGCACGTGACGGTGATCGTGCGGCATCACGGATTTCTCCGTCCTGCCCGTTCGCACCTCACGGCCACCGATCACGAGCGGGATGTCAATCTTTTCCGCCGCCATGCCCTTCAGTCGTGCCTTGAGTTCGGCGCGTTCCGGCGTGCCTGGTGCATACGATCGGTTCGCGTCGTTTATCGGCTCAGGTACGCGTCGTACACCGGCAAAGGCGACGGTTGGCGGCGCGGAGCGGCCGGGCTCGCTTGCACGACGATCGGTTTCTGACGCGGAGGGGACGAAGGCTGTTGTTTGAGACATAACACAGCCTATTTTAGTGCGAAACCTACACGGAGAACTCCGCGAACAGGGGGAAATGGTCGGATGCGGCTCTCGCCTGAGGGTGATCCACGACATGACAGACCGTGGCGCGCTCGACAGAACCTTCGGGCGTGAAGAAATAGTCCAGGCGAACATGCGGGCTCCAGGTCGGGAACGTCAAGCCTGCTTGCTCCGGTTGCAGGGAACGGAAGACATCGCGATAGCGCGCGTCGAGGATGACCTGAATCGTGCGCCAGCGAATCCGCCCGCCGCTCAGCCACACGAGCGCCTTGAGGCGATGAGGCAATTGTCGTATGTCGAGCAATTCCCCGGGTGCGAGCGTGTTGAAATCACCGGCCAGCACGTGGAATCCATGCTGATGTCGTTCGATGCTTTTCAGGAGCGCACGCAGTTCCTGTACGCGGCGTCGTTCGGTCCACGCCGCGTGAACGGCGCTCAGGTGCACGCCGAAGACACGGACCCGATCGCCTTCGGGCACGACTTCAAGAAACGCGTGGCGCGACAAGCGCGGGTGATGCCATTCTCGATGAAGGATCGGCAGACGGCTCATGAAGGCCAGCGATTCGCGTGGACGGGAACCGCAGACCCTCATGTCGGCGCCCTCAGCCAGCCGTTCGACAACGGCCGGCTTGGTCGCCTCCTGAAAGATGACGAGGTCAGGGCTGCAGGCGCGAATCACCGCAAGGAGGGGGCCCTCGCGGCCAGTACCTCCGTGGCGGATGTTGTAAGTGAGAAGGCGAAACGTCACTCGGTTTGGGGCTTCTCGATCAGCGTGTGATACGGCTGACCGATCAATTCACCCCGCAAGTACATCACGAAATCGCGAGTCGCCTGGATGTTGACTGGCCGGTTGACCATCGCCATCAGTTTCTCGCGGAGCGGCACGAGGTCGGGAGCAATGTCGGGATCTTCATCGCTGAGCGGCCTCGAGTGCACGCCTGGGACAAAGAACCCCGTCACTTTGAAGAACGTCAGTGCCTCGTCGCCGACGAGCGTCAGATCCAGATCGCTCGTGCCTGGGCCATCGGCATCGAACGGTGCACCATCCTTCCACCGTTTTCCTGTCACGGCGCTGCCGCGAAGCACCACGCCCGTGCCCGGAGGGATCGCGCCGCCGACTGCGCGGCAGAACTCCTCATATCGCTCTCGATCGCCCTCAAAGGCTAGCCGGATCACGTGATCCCGCTTCTCGGTTTCCGTCAATTCACCAGGATCTGGCGCATCCACGCGTGATGTTTGCTGTTCGAGCTCGGCCATAGCACCTCTGCATGTATCTGATGCAGTAGGCGGGCCAGTTGTCAGTTCCCTGGTGCCGGTCAGAAAAGCATTCGGGCGGAAAGAAACAGCAAAGCCAGTCCAGTACCCGCGTCAAGGGCACGACGCGGCTTGCCGGAAGCCAGGGTGTGCGCGAGCGTTCCACCGGCTACGGCCCAGGTCACGTGCCACGATGCCGCAAGGCCAACGTGCACCATGGTCAGCACGAGAGCACTTCGAACGGCCGACGCATCCTTTGGAATGAACTGCGGCAGGATGATGAGATAGAACGTCGCAATCGCTGGATTGAGAGCGTTTGTCACAAACCCCTCGACGGCATGCGCAAGCCGTCCGCGGGATATGGTGCGCACGCGGCTCGCCTGCACCGGCGGGTGGGGTGACACGGCACGCCACATCGAGTGAAAACCGAGCCACGCGAGATACAGCGCCCCACCCACGCGCAAGAACTCCCAGATCGAGGGCCGGTGTCTGAGGGTCAATGCCATGCCGAACGCGGACAGCAGTCCGTAGCAAACCGAACCGAGATTCGTGCCGATGGCTGTCTCGACGCCTGCCCTGATGCCACCCGACACACTGTTCCGAAGAACGACTGCTGTGGATGCTCCAGGACTGAGGACCAGCGGAACGGTGATCGCGAGGAAGGACCAGATCGGAAGATTGCGCATCCGCGACAGATCATAAGGGCGCAGGCGAAACGTCTTCAGGCCGCGCCCCGGTTGGTACGCGAGTTTGACAGGATTCCGCGGCGTGACATACGCTCTTCTCGTTCGCGCTCGCCGCGAACGCTTATCCAGAGTGGCTGAGGGAACAGGCCCGACGAAGCCACAGCAACCAGGCGCTACGGCCCCAGGTGCTACTTCCTGCCCGATAAACCGGGAGAGATAAGAGCCTCGGTAGACCATCCGGTCTCTGAAGTCACTCTCAGCTCCCACTTGCGCGCCCATGCGTCTGCGACTCGATGGTGCGCGCCCGGACGAGGACCGTCATGTCCACAGTTGTTGTCGATGCGGTGCGTGCTGATGCGCCCACCCTCACGTCTGCACCTTCGGCTATTCGAATTGCACTGCTGGGGGTGGGTCAGGTCGGCGGTGCGGTTGCCGCATTCCTTCGAACGGGGCCGCTTGCGAGGCGCTTCACAATCACATCTGGCCTCGTGCGCGATGTAACGCGCGAGCGGCCGAGTGCCGCGCACGTTTCGTTGACATCCGATCCGATCGTCACATTCCATGACCGTCCCGACATCGTGATTGAGGCGCTTGGTGGACTCGAGCCGGCCCGCACGCTCGTGCTCAGCGCGATCGAACGCGGTATTCCGGTCGTCACCGCAAACAAGTCCCTCCTCGCGGCACACGGCGCCGAATTGCTCGCGGCGGCAGACCGCCAGGGGGTGCCGCTCCGCTACGAGGCGGCCGTCGTCGCAGGCGTTCCGTTTCTCGGTACGTTCAGCCGCCGTCCACTCGCGCGCGCGATCGCCGAGCTGTCCGGAATCGTCAACGGCACGACGAACTACATCCTTTCGCGGATGTCAGACGGTCAAACGGTTTTTGCGGTCGCACTGGCCGAGGCCCAGCGTTGCGGCTACGCAGAACCCGATCCATCAAGCGATATCAATGGCACCGATGCCGCCGAGAAGCTGTGTGTGTTGATACGACACTTCCGACAAGGGAGCGTCTCACCCAGGCAAATCGAACCCAGCGGGATCGACACAATTTCACGCGGCGACCTCGAGGCGGCGCGGGAGTTCGGCGGCGTCCTCAAGCCGATCGTCCACGCTGAATGGCACGATGACGAGTGTTCGGCATTTGCCGGACCGGCGTTCGTGCCGAACTCACATCCGCTATCGCGTGTTGATGGCGTTCAAAACGCCGTCCTGCTGCGTAACCGCTCTCATGGGGAACTCTTCTTCGCTGGACCAGGCGCCGGACCGTCCGTGACTGCCGCCACGCTGTTGGATGATGCGACGGAGATTGCCGACGAGTGCCACCCACGGCCTGACGCGACCGGGCGGATTCGATCAGCGCAAATGGGCGGGCGAACGGCAGAACTCGCGGTCAGCGAATCACAACCCCTGCGGGTCCAGCCTGCGCGGACGGGATGGTTCGTGCGGTTGCCCGGCGTCGTCGGGCAGCACAGCTGCCTGGCGTCATTCGGCGTTGAGTTGAAGCGGGCGAGTCAGGTTGCCAGCGGGCACCACTCCGTGGTGCTCACTCATCCGTGCGATCGAGATCAAATCACCCGCGCCCTGCGCAAATTCGAGGGCCGTACGGGCTGCCGCGCTTCGGCTTTTCGTGCGCTGGCGGAACAGTGAGGCTTCAGCTTCCGCTTCCGGCTGCCAGCTGTCGGCCCGCCATGAGCGAGCCTCCCGGCTCGAAAGTTCCGTGACGCGAGTCGAATGGCGGCATGCACCGTGCTTCAAACCCGACCGGAGGACGCTCATGGGTATGCGGCAGGGGAATCCGGTTCTGGGTGCGCTGGCCGGCGCGGTTGCGGGATTAGCTGGATCGTGGGCGATGGTCCGGTTCAACCATGTGATCGGAGGCGGAGGCTTCCGACCGGGCGATGCGCACAGTCACCGACGACAGGCTGCAACACCAAACGACACCGATGGCACGTTTCCTGACGAACCTGCCTCGATGCAGGTGGCCTCTGCGGTTGCCGCGCCCGTGATTGGGCGGCCGTTGAACGAGGAGGAAAAGGAAGTCGGCGGCCCGATTATGCACTACCTGTTCGGCGCGTTCATGGGCGCCATGTACGGTGCCGCGGCTGAAACTCAACCATCGACGACGGCTGGCGCCGGGGTCCCGTTCGGCACGGCGGTGTGGCTGGCGGCCGGCGAGATCGGCGTACCGCTCGCGGGGCTGTCGGCTCCCCCCACCAACTACCCGTTGTCTCGACATCTCGCCGCGCTCGGCTCACACGTCGTGTTCGGCTTGACGGTTGAAGGCGTCAGACGGGTGCTGCGCGGACGTCCGCCGGAAGCTGGAAACTGGAAGCCGGTCGCTGGAAGCTGACTAGCGACGCACCGGCTCCGCGCCCACGAGCCCAGGCCGCATTGGCGGCGCATCCGGCATCCGGTTGAAGCCAACAAGCTCCCAGCCACTCCCGGCGCGGCGGAAGTACGCGTGCACGGGCTGCGACCAACTGGCGAGCGCGGCGTTGGCAGGATTCACCGCGCGGATATCGACGCGAATGAACCGCGCGCTGGACGGGATTGACGGCGCCCGAAGTTGCGCGCCCTGGGATTCTGTTTCCCCAATCCGTGTGGCTGACCCCGCCTCGTTGTCGTACGTGTGCCACACGGCAGCGTAGCCGCGCGGCGCGGACGCAAAGCCGTGCGCGACGGCCGCATTCTGAAATGTCAGACTGCCATCGGCGGCGAGCGCCGGATCGACAATCGGGTTGACGGCGGTGAGCCACGCGCGACCGATCTTGTTCCGGCGTTCGATCAGGGCGTCAGTCAAGAACTTTTCGGCGACGGGATCGGTCAATTGTCCTGCGCGCACCGCCGCGCGGATGAGATCGTCTGACATGGCCATGAGTTTTCGCGCCGCCCAGAAGGTATCGTCCGCACGTGATCGGATGTACGCGGGGTTTGGAACTCGTGGCCGCCACTCTTCGGGGACGAACCGAGCGGACTCGAATCGCCCGATGCCCCGATACCTCGGATAGTCAATCGTCATCCATGGACGAACAGCGAAGCCGAATGCAGGCAGCGCCTTCTTGGCGGGTCCGGTTTCAACGATGTACTCGTAACCGTCGCGCCGATCGCGCGGCCCAATGCCCGCGCTGCCCAATGCCGCGTTGAAGTCGATCAAATGATGACGCACGAACGTGCGGCCGTTTTCCGTAACCAGGGTATCGAGTGAGTTGATCGCCTTCGCGTCCGTGTGGTTGACCCAGGCGCTGAAGACGCGCAGCCCTCGCAGCTCGCGTCGATCTTCATGAGGGATGACGTCATTGGGATCGTCCGAACGCGTTCCCTCGTACTTGAACCCTTCTACCGGCCGCGGCAACCCCTCGCCGGCCACTACGCGATAGGTGCCGTCGGCATTTCGGTGCGCCCGGCTCAGCTGCTCCTCGATATCTGAATGGCGCATCCGCCGACGACCACCACCCGTGGTGCGCACCTCGGCGTCGCCGGCAATCTCGAGATCCTCAGACCGAAGCGTGACGATCGAACTCTGCGGCACGTAATAGCCAAGGGCGTAGAACAACCGCGTCACGATGACTTCGGTTGCGGTTCCGAGCTCGGGGTATCCGGGCGGATCGAACTTGATGAAGTACCGCCGGCCGCGAGGATCGTCGATCGTAAAACCCGGCGAGACGCCGTTTGCCTTACGATGAACGAGCCACTTTCCAGACGCCGGGCCACGATCGTCGTTTGGTCCACGCGTGATCTCGTCGGCGGTGACCGGGCGCGAACCCAGGCGGTTCGTGAACCAACTGGAATCCGGCACCTCGTCTATCGTATTGACGCTCTCCGCGCGGACGACTTCGCTTTTCCCCGGCCGTCCAAACAGGTTGATGATGGCGTCGTAATAGAGCGCGATGTCACGAGGCTGCACCTTCGATGCATCCTGCGTGTCGGTGACACGCGCGATGGGATCGTCGCCATAGAACCGAGGAGCCGTACGTTCCTGCCCCGCCGTCAGAACACCGGCTGCGACGAGCGCCACGAAAACACAAGTGCCGCGTTTCAACATTCAGCTACCCCAGCCCTACCGAACCTGGCTACTTGATCGCCGCCTCGAACCCGAAAATGAGACGCAGTCCCTCGTTGCTGCGCGCGACTTCGAACCGAAGCACGGTCGCGCGCGGCGAGTGGAAGCGCAGACCAATCCCGACGTCGCTCTTGAGACCGGTGAAGTCGAGATCGCCGCGGCGTGAGACCACCTTGCCCGCGTCGTAGAAGATGGCCATCTCGACGTATTCCTGCACGTACCAGCGGTATTCGGCGGTACCGATGATCGAATGCCTGTCGCGAAAGCGATAGTTCGAGAATCCGCGCAGTTCGCCGGCCCCGCCCAGATCCGGCATCAGGAAGAACGGGACTTCCTGCCCTGCGTCCACGTCGGTGGTTGACGCTCGGACGGAAAGGTCGATCACCCAATTGCCGTGCAGAATCGGAATCAATTGACGGGCGATCCCATCGAGCCGGCGGAACGTAAACGGGCCGTCGTTCTGTTGTCGATAGTCATGCCACGTCGCCTGCAGCAGCGTTCCCGTGCGGCTGAAGCCGACTCCCGTTCGGCTGTCGATACCGGCGGTCACGAACGAATGGAGGTACTCCGGATCGGCATTGATGCCGGGCATCTCGGTGGAGGTGAAGAACTCATCAACTGACGGGTGCCGGCCATTGCTCGCCCCTGCGGTGTCGAATGTCTCGAACGCCGTTCCGGCGCCCAGACGGATGAACGGCATGGGTGACAGCAGTGCCTGCCCGCTGACCTCGGTCTTCTCCTCGGAGTAATTGGATCGGGTCTTGGGCGAGGAGGGGCCAAGCGGATAGACCGCGAGCTCCGGCGCGTCCTGCCACCGCGCGCGACCGTTGATGATGAGCCGTCCGCCTGCCAGCGGCGGGGCCTGCGCGAAGAGCTGCACCAGCTTGAACTCGCGAATGGAGTACGCCGCTTTCGCGATGACGATTGCGCCGTTGTTCAACGTCTTGCCGTAGGCGGGGCCGAGGGCGACGCTCGAGCCTTGTTTGATGTCGCCGAAGGTCACGAAAAAGCCGCGAGCGACGTTGAACCCGCCGGCTTCTTCGATGCTGAGGAGCTGGCGCTCCGCCCAGCTTCTCTGATACGGCGCGACGTTCTGCGCCTTCTCTGCCTGCTGCCGCTCGATTTCCGCCGCGCGAGTCTCCGCCGTTTGAGCCGAGACAGGAGCGGCGATGTAAGCAGACGAGGCAGTGATGACGAGCAGTGCCAGCCCTCTCCGGGCGGCAGATAGGGGCATGCGACCTCTTTTTCCTGGAGTGGCTCCACCTTCAGGCGGAAGCGCCTTCAGGCGGAAGCACTAGATATCGCACTTTGACGCGCCTGCGCAAGCAGCGATAATCAGGTGGTTGTCCGACCTCTCACGCCGGCTGTTCGTGACCGGCTCCGCCTATCTGCTCGCGATTCTCGTCCTCATTCTTTCGGAGGCGCCGCTCGGTTCCCCGGTGTTTTTCGCCTGCGCGGCCACCATGACGGTGGGCTACGTCGTGATGCTGCGGGGTATGGCTGGAAGGCCGCCTGCCTCACGCCGTTTGCTCCTGACGGCTTTTCTCTTTGCTTTGGCCTTTCGCATTCCGCCTGCCCTCGCACCGGTCGGTGCCGACAGTGACATGGTTCGCTACATCTGGGACGGACGCGTGCAGCGATATGGATTCAGTCCGTATGAGGTCGTCCCTTCAGACCCACGTGTCGCGCACACGCACACCGACGAGACCCGGCGGATGCCGAGCCTGCGGACCATGACGCCGTACCCTCCTGGCGCGCAGTTGTTCTTTCGACTCGTCGTGTCGATTGGGGAATCGCCGATTTTCATGAAGATCGCACTCGTCCTCTGCGATCTGCTCACGATTGCGGTGTTGTGGCGGTGGCTCGTCGCCCTGGACCTCTCTCCGTGGCTGGCGCTGATCTACGCCTGGAACCCACTGGTCATCCTCGAAGTCGCGCACAGCGGTCACATCGACGCGTTAGGTGCGCTGTGGATTTGCGCCTCGGCGTACTTCTTGACGCGGCAGCGCACGCGACTCGCCACGCTGACGCTCGTGTTTGCCATTGCCACCAAACTGCTGCCGATTGTCCTCGTGCCGTTGTACTGGCGTCGGATTCGCTGGACCGATGGGGCGCTTGCCCTGGCGGTGGGCACGCTGATCTATTTGCCGTTCAGCGACGGTTTTCGCCCGCCGCTCGGCGCTGTTCCAAGTGTCGTGGCGCACGTCCGTTTCAATGGCCCGGTCTTCCGAACCATCGCCGCGGTCGCGCCACCACAAGTCGCAGCCGGCTTCGCGCTGCTGGCGGGCGTTGCTGTCGCCGTCTGGGCCCGGAAGCGACTGGGACGCAGCACACCGGCCGCATGGGCATGGCCGATGGCCGTCTCGCTGATTTGTGCCCCTGTGATCTACCCGTGGTACTTGCTCTATTTCACCCCCTTCCTGTGGTCGCGCGGTAATGTCCCGCTTCTCGTCTGGACGCTGACGTCACTGCCCGTATATCTGGTCTGGGAACGCTCGCGGCACGGCGCGCGGTGGATAGTGCCGTGGTGGATTGAACTCCCCGAGTTTGGGCTGTTTCTTCTCGCGACAGCGCTCGTTCTCGGGATTCGGGCCTCGAGAAGTGAACGGCTGCCCATAGACGAGCTGGTCTGAGCACAATTCTTGCGACGAGTTGGCCCCGAGGTGGGCCATGCGATCAAACAGGGCGCCGAAGCCATCGCCGTCGCGTAAAGTCTCCACGACGCTGCGCGTCTGGGCGGCTGGTTTCACACTGGTTGTCGTCGCATTCGCGACCTCTTCGCTCGCCGGACCTTCCGAGAGCTCGACTGCGGCGAAGTTCCTCGCTCAGCAGGACGAACCGCTTACCCATTACCGGGCCTACCGGCGAATGCACGCCTGGACGGATAAGTTCGAACAGGAAGCGTGGCTTGATGCCTGGACCGAACTCGATCATCGCGGTTTGAAATACCAGATCGTCAGCGAGCGCGGATCCGAGTTCACCCGCAACAAGGTGCTGAAAGCCGTCCTGAAACGCGAGCAGGAGTTGATTGCCGCCGGAAACGCCGAACGCTCCACCCTGTCGCTGGAGAACTACCAATTTACCGACGCAGTCACGACCGACGACAGCGTGCGGTACGTCCTCCTGAAGCCAAAGCGTAAGGACGTGATGCTCGTGGACGGCCGCATGGTTCTGAGCCCGGATGCGACCGAGTTGCTGCGCGTCGAAGGCCGCCTGGCAAAAAACCCGTCCTTCTGGACTAGCTGGGTGAACGTCATCCGCACCTACGGACGCCTCGATGGCATTCGCGTCCCTGTCGCGACGGAATCCATTGCGAAAGTGAAATTCGTCGGCACCTCTCGTATGGAAGTGCAGTACGACTACGAAGCGATCAACGGTCGTCCCGTGAGCCTGACCGCGCGGCGATTCCAGGCCTCGCTCCGGTAACCGACCCCTCGTTCTCTCGCGTTTTTCATTCAACCCACAACTCGCCCCTTTCCCCTTGACATTCGACAAGAGCGAACCGTAGGCTTTTGTCGATCGTCTACAGGAGGGCGGATGGCGCCGAAGTCGGAGCTGCTCCAGGGCACTCTCGATCTGCTGATTCTCAAAACGCTCGAACCCGGAACGATGCACGGATGGGGGATCTCGTTGCGCATTCAGGCGGTGTCTGAAGACGTGCTGCAGGTCAACCAGGGTTCGCTCTATCCCGCGCTGCACCGCCTGGAGCAGCAGGGACTGATTGCCTCGCAGTGGGGCGCCTCGGAGAACAACCGGCAGGCCAAATACTACGAGCTGACGCGTCTCGGGCGCAAACAGCTTGCAGCCGAGACGAAGAACTGGGAGCGCCTCGCTGGCGCCGTCGCGCGCATTCTCGCCCACTGATTGGGCAGTTCGAATGGGGTCCGCCATGGTACATCGATTGAAGACGCGCCTCTCCTCCCTGTTCCGACGCTCACGCTACGAGCGTGAGCTGGCGAGTGAGCTGGAATTCCACATCGACATGCTCACCGAGCAGTACGTGCGAGCCGGAATGGCGGCGGCGGAGGCACGCCGTGCAGCGCTCCGCAATTTCGGTCCCCTCGAACGCGTGAAAGACGATGTGCGAGATACCTGGCTGTCACGGCTGTGGGAGACGCTCGTCCAGGACGCGCGTTACGGGTTTCGCAACTTGCGACGGAGTCCTGGATTCGCTTTCGTGGTCGTGTTTACGATGGCGCTTGGTATCGGCGCCAACACGGCGATTTTCAGCGTCGTCAACGGTGTGCTGCTGCGGCCGCTGCCCTTCAAGGATGGTGAACAACTCGTCGTCCTCCGTCAGCAGCAGCCGGCCGCGGGTGTCGAGGACATGGGCTTCTCGTACAAAGAGATCCTCGATTATCGAGAAGCCAAGAGCCTCGACGGCCTTGTCGAATTCCACAATATGTGGTTCATCCTGCTGGGCCGCTCGGAACCGGAGCGCGTCTCAACGGGTGTCGTCTCCGCGAACTTCTTCGACGTCCTCGGCGTGAAGCCGCTTTACGGGCGCACGTTGCAGGCGGCTGACGATGCGCCGGGCGCACCGGCGGTGCTGCTCCTCAGCCACGGCTACTGGAAGAAGACCTTTGGCGGCGATCCCACAGTCGTCGGCAAGGTCTATCAGATGAACGATCGGCCGCATCAGGTCGTGGGCATTCTGCCGCCCGTTCCGCAGTATCCACTCGAAGTGGACGTCTACATGCCAACGTCGGCGTGCCCATTTCGCTCCAGCAAGTCCGCCCTCGAGAATCGAACCTTCCGGATCGTCGGAACCGCATTCGGGCGGCTGAAACCCGGCGTCACGCTCGACAAGTGCCACGCCGACCTGTCGGTGGTCTCTTCACAGCTGCAGCTGGATCACCCGCGGGAGTACCCGAAGGAGCGCGGCTATCGCGCGACTGCGTCTCCTCTTCAGGACGAGATGACGCGGGAGTTTCGCCGTACCCTTCTCGTGCTGCTGGGAACCGCTGGCTTCGTCCTGCTGATCGTGTGCGCCAGCGTCGCGAACCTGATGCTCGCCAGGATGGTCCGCCGCGAGCGCGAGGTGGCGGTACGGGCGGCGCTCGGCGCGAGCCATACCCGACTGCTGCGTCAGCTTCTGACGGAGAGCACGATCCTGGCCATCGCGGGCGGGGCGATTGGTCTCGGACTTGCTCATTGGGGGGTCGATCTGCTCGTCGCCTACGCGCAGCAGTTCACGCCGCGCGCAACGGAAATCCAGATCGACACATCGGTGCTCCTCTACACGTTTGGAATCTCGGTCGTCACCGGGCTGGTTTTCGGATCCGTCCCGGCCATCAATGGCAGCTTGTCGGTGTCGCCCGCGCTTCGCGACAGCGGCCGTGCGACGCACAACCGCCAAACCATCCGTAACTGGCTCATCGTCGTCCAGGTCGCCGCGTCGTTCATGCTGCTGATTGGCGCCGGCCTGACCATCCGCAGCCTGATCAAGCTTCAACAGGTCGATCCTGGATTTCGCACGGACAACATCCTGACGATGAGAATCGACCTGAACTTCACGAAGTATCGCGACGAGCGCACGTCCGAGTTCTGGCAGCGCGTCGAGGAACGGATGAAGGGCATCCCGGGCGTGATCACCGCAGGTGGGGGCGGCACGTTCCCGCTCAACGACGGAGGCTCGCCGTCCGGAAGCATTCTGATCAAGGGGCGCAAGCTCCCGCAGAGCGCAGGAGGATCGCGGGTCGATTTTCTGTTCGCGACGCCCGACTACTTCGCAGCAATCGGACAGCCGCTGATCTCGGGCCGCAATTTCAACCTCGGGGACAACTACGGCACGCGCCAGACGCGGCCCGTTGCGCTCATCAACCGCTCCATGGCGCGACGGTACTGGGGCAACGAAGATCCTCTCGGTCAGCAGATATCCGGCAACGGCGGCAACAGCTGGGCAACGATCGTCGGCGTCGTTGCCGACACTCGTCAGCAGCTGCGCGAGCCCGTGCGCGACGAAGTGTATCTGCCCATCTTCCAGAGGGGCTTTCTGTCGACGAACTGGCTGGTACGAAGCCGCGTCGATCCCGCCATCATGCAACGTGAGATCCGCAGCGCGGTCCATGCCATTGACCCCGACCAACCCGTCGATAACTTTCGCACGTTGGCCGAGGTGAGATCCGCGTCGCTCGCATCCCCGACCCTCGTGGCGACGCTCCTCGGGCTCTTCGGGCTACTCGCACTGGTGATCACGGCCGCTGGGATCGCCGGGGTGATCGCGTTTTCTGTCAATCAGCGCACCCACGAATTCGGAATTCGAATGGCGCTCGGTGCGCAGCGCGCGAGCGTCCTGTCCCTCGTGCTGCGACAGGGACTTGCGCTCGTCCTGTCTGGTCTGGCAATCGGCCTCGCTGGAGCGCTCGTGCTCACACGCCTCCTGACAACGCTCCTGTTCGGCATCCAGCCAACCGACGGGTTCACGTTTGTGGCCGTGTCGATGGTCCTCATCGCCGTCGCGGCAATCGCGTGTCTCATTCCCGCACAACGAGCAGCTTCGGTGGATCCGATGGTGGCGTTGCGAGTCGGGTGAAAAGGGTTCGGAAAGGTTCAGAGAGGTTCGGAGTCATGCAGACCCATAAGAGCGTCGTCGTGATGTTGACGGTTTTCGCTTTCGCTCAACTCTCTGCGCGGCAACAGAACGTGACCGAGGCTCTTGATGGCACGGACCCCGTTCTGCTGGTGCAGGGAAAGGACGTTCTCGGGAAGCCCGAGTTCAGGGCCTTGCACGAAGGGCTTGAATACCTGTTCGCGTCAGCGGAGACCAAAGCGGAATTCGAGAAAAATCCCGGCAAATACGCGGTGCAGTTCGGCGGACTCTGCGCGCGAATGGGAAGAACCGCTTCGGGCAACCTGTCGGACTATCTCGTGCACGAAGGAAAGATCTACGTGTTCGGATCGGACGATTGTCACAAAGCCTTTGCGGCCGCGCCGGCAAAGTATCTTCCTCCGGCCCCCGAACCGATGCCCTCCGATGCTCGGGCGCGACAACAAGGTCGCGCACGGCTCGATCGAGCCGCCGCCGCAATTGGCGGCGCGCGGCTGGACGAGATGACGTCGTACGCTGAAACGGCAATTCGAATTGTTCGGCGAATGGAGGCCGAGATTCCCGAAACGATCAGGACGATCTGGCGCTTTCCAGATGCCGTCCGGGCAGAGCGCTCGTTGACGCTGGAGGGCCGTTTGAGATCGGCCGCGACGCTTATCACGCGAGAGGGCGGTTGGTATGTGTCCGAGGGGCGGTCGTACCCCATGGTTGCAGCCGCCAGAGCAAATGGCGCAATCGAACAGGAGCGGCAACTCGTGCCGCTGCTGCGCGCTCGAACCGGTCGTGGGGTCGCCTTGGCCGCGCTCGGCCGCGGCACGATTGAAGGTATCGACGTCGAGCGCGTCCGCGTCCGTCGCGGTGGACTCGACGTGACGCTCGGTCTCGATCCCTCATCTGCGCGTCCGCGCGTGCTGACCTATGTCGATCGCAACAATCAAGGCGAGTTTGGCGCCTTCACGATCCTGTACGACGACTACCAGGCAACTGCCGGATTCAATGTACCGTTCCGCATCAAGGCCTTGTTCAACGAGAAGCCGGAGGAGTCGCAGACCCTGACGGTCAGCAATATCGAAATCAATCCCACCGTTGACGGGTCGCTCTTCAACCCTCCACCCGGACGATAGGCAATGGTCGCCTGGCCGCTGATTCTTTGGCTCGGTGCGCTCGCGACTACGGCTTCGGGCGGCGCGTGGCCGCAGTGGGGTGGCCCTGCGCGAAATTTCGTGGTCGAAACACCGCCCCTCGCAACGACGTGGCCGGCCGGCGGCAAAGGTCGCGGCGTCGTCGCCGTCCACGCCGCGTCGGGAACGATCGCGTGGCACACGCAGGACTTCGACAACGGCTACTCGTCGCCCATCCTGATCGAACTCGACGGCCAACCCGAGTTGATTGTGTTCACGTCGGCCGAAGTGGCCGGTCTCAATCCCGACAATGGTGCCCTCGAGTGGACGCACCCGCACCCGGCAGACTTCGGCGTGAACGTCGCCACACCGATTTGGAATGCGGATCACACCTTGTTCGTGTCCTCCGCCTACAACGGCGGAAGCCGCATGTTGAGACTTGCCCGAAAGGGCGATCGGGTCATCGTTGATGAAGTATGGTCAACCAAACGCGTGCGAATACATTTCGGCAATGCCGTGCGTCTTGGGTCGCGGCTCTACGCGTCCAATGGTGATTTCGGTGCCGCGCCGCTTGCCGCGATCGATGCCGCAACGGGGGAAATGATCTGGCGGGATCGCGCAGTCGCGAGAGCCACGCTCGTGGGCGCCGGCGACAAACTCGTCATCCTGGACGAGGACGGTAACCTCACGCTGGCGACGCCGGGGCCGACAAGTCTGACCGTCCATGCCAAATCACCGGTGCTCAGCGAGCAAGCCTGGACGGTCCCCACGCTCGTGGGAACGACCCTCTACGTCCGGGATCGCCGGCAAATCGTCGCTATTGACTTGGGTGTTCCAAGACCCTCCGCCGGGCACTGATCGCTGCTCCCTCGGTTGGGCGACCACCCCAGCCGAGAACAACTCTTGCTTACAATACCCACGATGGTCAGAACGGCCGGTCTCGCGTTTTCCCTCCTGTATGCCGCGCTGATCGTCTGGCTGTATGCGTCGCAGCCCCAGACTGGGGCTGAAGCCTTCGGCGGGCTCGCGGCAACCGTTGGCGCCTACCGGGTTGACGCGCAGGCCTTCGAAGAAGGTCTGGCGTTTTTCAGACGCGACATGTTCGCCGAAGCTCGAATGGCCTTTGCCCGCGCGGACCCTGCGAAACGTGATGCCCGGACTCAGTTCTATGTCGCCTATTCCTTCTACCGTGAGGGGTGGGGGCGCCTGTACAACGACGATGCGCTGTTCAAACAGGGAGTCGAGGCCGTCGATCGTGCAATCGCAGCCGCCCCCGCTGGACGCGTCATCGTGGACGATACGCAGCTTGGGATGCACTCGTCGGACGAATTGAAGGCGGAACTGGAGCGCGGCCTTCGTCGCGAGGCGTCGGATTTCAATCCGCTGCGAGTGTTTGACCAGCGCAAATGACGCCCCTGCGAGAAGCGTTCCTCCTCCCCGGGGTCTTCCTGACCGTGACACTCCTCGGAGGACTTCGCGTCGCAGACACCGTTCGCCTCGTGCCTCCGACACTGACGGCCGTGGTCCTTGCGGTCATCTTGATCACCGCGATCGTTCGATCGGGCGTGTTCCTGCCATCGGCGCTGCTTGATTCCGATAGACGTGCTGTCGAGAACCTGAACGGAGCCGTGGTGCTCTTCACGCTGCTTGCCGCATCCGCTCAGGTGATGAGCCTCGTCGTTCCGGAGCGAGGGCTGCTGCACTTCCTGTTTGCCGTATTCCTGTTCGTTCAGCTTCTGAGTCTTTCGGCAGCCCGAATCGATCGGCCCGGGATGCTGCGCAGTCTGTTCGTGCTGATCGGCGCTGCCTTCATTCTTCGCTTCATCATCCTCGAGAGTCTGTACGCGACAGACAGCGGCTCGCTCAAGAGAGTGCTGACCGCGCTGATGTCGGGCGTCACCCTTGGTGGGATTGAATACCAACCACATGCGGCGATGACCGGATACGTCGCATTCATCTGTCTTGCGTTGTATATGACCGGCCTCGTTCTGCTCCCCCCACGCGCGCTGCCGTCCAAGACGGCCATGACGCGTACGGTGGAGAGCGGCCCGCTGACGCCAGTATTGCTGGTGGTGCTTGCCGTGAGTCTCTCCGCTTGTCGTTCCGAAGCGGATCCGATGAGTGGTCCGAGCCATGCAACCGGCCGGAACGGCAGGGACCACGCGACCGACATCCGAGAAGCCGCACTCGCCAGCGCCCGCGTGTGGATGTCTCCGCCAGTCCCGCCGGCGGCGGCGGACCTGGCGGTCAATCCCGAACCGCACGAAGGGCTGTTCTCGGAACAGACGGACGTCGAATGTCGATTTGCGCTGGAGAAAGTCGGCGGCCTCACGCCGAAGTTCAACTGCCAATTGCCGGACGGACGAATCGTCAAGGTCAAATACGGAGTCGCGAATCCGGAGTTGTATGCAGAAGTGGCCGCAACACGGCTGGTTGCGGCACTCGGCTTCCCGGCTGACCGCATGTATGTGGTCCGCGGCGTGAACTGCGGGGGATGCCCGCAATTCCCCTACCACGCGCTCCGGTGCCATGCGATGACCGGAGCTCGCTGGCCCTGCTTCCCCACCGGGGTGGATTTCGATCAGCCCATGAGATTTGCGCCTGCAGTGATCGAACAGCGATTGGAGGGCAGGCGAATCGAAGCGTCCTCGGATCAAGGCTGGGCGTGGTACGAACTGGACAAGATCGATCGCGACAAGGGCGGTTCCTCACGCCCGGAAGTCGATTCGCTTCGCCTGCTGGCGGTCTTCCTCGCACATTGGGACAACAAGGCAGAAAACCAGCGCCTCGTGTGTCCGCCGGGAAGCGACCTGCCCGACGGCGGATGCGCAAGACCCCTCGCGATGGTCCAGGATCTCGGAAGCACGTTCGGCCCCACCAAACTCGATCTGCACAACTGGCGAACAACACCGGTGTGGTCCGACCCGCGCGCCTGTCGCGTCACCATGGAGCAGTTGCCGTACCACGGGGGAACGTTCGAGGCACGCACCATTTCGGAGGAGGGGCGTCAGTTTTTGTTGACGCTCATCGAGCAGTTTTCAAGGGACCAAATCGAGTCGCTGTTCGCGAGCGCGCGGGCGCCAGAATACGAGGCGATCCGCGCCGAGAATCGCAGTCCACACGCCTGGGCCGTGGCGTTCGAGGAGAAGGTCCAACAGATTCGAGCGGCGGGACCCTGCCCTGACTAACTGCCGCGCTTGTGCGAGATCACCCCCGCATCGATCGTCCTTCCTGCTCTGTCGATCGCCTGGAAAAACAGCTCCCGGCCTGAGATCTCCATCATCATGAAGTGATAGTCGCGATCGTAGCCGCGCGCGGTGAGTTCGGACCGCTGAATGTCACCGGGCCTGAGTGAGCCGGCGGCGCCAGAGATGAAGTAGAAGATCCCGTGCTGCGGGATCAGGCGCTCGTAGAAGTGCTCGTGACCGCTGAGCACAACATCAACATCCCCCCCGATCAGGATTGGCTCCAGTGTCAGGCGCAGCGTTCGAGCCGCACGCTGGTAGCGGCCCGACGTGTAGAGCGGATGATGAAAGTACGCGATTTTCCAATCGCTCCCCGACGCCGCCAGCTGCTGCCGGAACCATTCGAGCTGTTCCGGATCGAGCGACCGGCTGTCGAGTACGAAAAAGCGCGCCGCTGCACCGACCAGCGCCTCCAGGCGACGCTCGGACTTTCGGAACGTGTAGTACCGTTCCCCTCCCATATTGAACCTCGCGTAGTGCGTCTCCGCGGCATCGTCGTGGTTCCCAAGGGCCGCGTAGAACTGGACGCCTGCGTCGAGGAGCGGCCGATACGGCTCTTCGAACTTCGTTTCGTAGTCCCTCGCGGTGTGGCTGTCGTAGATGTTGTCACCAAGCATCAGCACGAACTGGAAGGGAAACTTCTCGCGCCATGCGACCATCTGACGGGCGACGTCGATCTGCGCTTGATCGCCGCGGCCAGAGTCTCCGATGACCGCGAAACGAATGGAGCCGTCGCGCACGGGAAGCGCCAGCGCGCCGGAGGGCGGCGCCAGCTCACGCACGACTGCGGCGGTCGCTCGCGTGACGTTCGATTCGATCGCCGACTGGCGGCAGGCGGCCAAGGACAAGCCGGCGACGACCGCGAGCGCGACGCGACGAAGGACGGCCGGAGCCACGACTACGCTCCAGCCATGGATTCAGTCTCGGGCAGCCACCCCAGCGCGACGAATCTCACCTCGACCTGACCCCGCTTGGGAGCGATGACGATGGTTTCGAGCGGAGCGTTGATGTCGAAACCGGCGCCAATGGCGGTTACATCCGATTCGATTTGCTGTTCGAGGTCCCGCAACTGCGCGCGAACCGCTTCGGCGGCCTCGGACGCACGCTTGACGTCCCCGGCCTCTTTCATGGATCGACTGACGCCCCGCGCGGCGGTGGTGGCACGGCCGAGCGTGCCGGTGGAGACGGTTTTTCGCCCGAAGAGAGCGCCGAGCACGGTGGCTCCAAACGAAACGGCTGTTTGCGTCCGTTGCTGGGAGGCCTGTTCCTGCTCGCGACCAATCGCGGCTTCCGCTCTCCGCAGCCGCTCGCTCAGCGCCGCTTGCCTCGATGCATATTTCCGCCGGATCTCCTCCACGGCCGCATCCCGCGCGGCGCGGGCTTCAAGCTGCAACCGAATCCGAAAATCACGCTCGGACTCATCCGGCCGCGACGCAATCTTGAGTGTCGGATGACGCAGAATCTGCAGGCGCTCGGCTTGAGCGAGCCATCGGCCGAATTCCTTGTTCCACGCGGGGTAGTTACGCGGCTGGGCTGCGGCAACCGGGAGTGGGGCGAAATCGATCCCCTCTGACCCGGAAACGGGCCGGAGATCTGCCACGTTGACGCCCAGTCTCGAGTTGTTCGCCCAATCCACGGCCACCGCCGTGTCGGCAACACGCGCGGCATACAGCACATCCCGCGTCGCATCGATCTTCAACTTCGGGTCGCTGAAGCTGACCCGTGCGGCGCCGAGAATTACCGGGACGTGCCTGGGGCGGACCTGCCGAACAGCGTCGCTTTTCGACGAGGGAACGACATACTGCTGGATCTCTGGCGGAACAACCGGCGGTTTCGTTGCCGGTGATGAAGCCGCGGTGGGCTGGGACGGTTTTGAAGAGGCAGGGGCCTGGACCGCCAGCTTCGACACGTGCGGCTCCATCAGCGTACGAATCTGCTCACGCGTTAGAGGACCACGCAGGAACGAGAGCGCCCACCGCGTCTGAAACACGATCGGCGTGTTGTTGTGGACGTTGTGCAGCAGAAACTGGCGCTTGCCGAGCGCCGACAAAATCCGATCTGCGTCGGCGCGCTCCAGACTGCCCGACGCCACACCTTCGAGGCCGTCCAGTACGCGTGCCTTGTCTCGCTCCGTCTGAAGGCGACCGAGGAACCACGTGCCAGCGTTCGACAAGCCCTTGTAATCGAGATCGACCGGATTTTGCGTTGCGAGCAACACGCCCACGCCAAACGCGCGCCCTTGCTTGAGGAGCGTCAGCAGCGGTTGCTTGGATGAAGGATTGGCAACCGGTGGAAAATAACCGGCAATCTCGTCCATGTAGACGAGCGTGCGAAGGCTCGACGTTCCCGACTGTCCGCGCATCCACGACACGATCTGATTGAGAAGCAGCGACACGAAGAACATGCGTTCGGGATCGCTCAGGTGGGCAATCGAGAAGATCGCGACGCGAGGTTTTCCTTCGGCTGTGTACAACAATTGCCCGGGATCGAGCGATTCCCCCTCGAGCCACTGTTCGAAGCCGGGCGCCGCCAGCAGGCCATTGATGCGCATCGCCAGCTCGAATCGATCTTTGGACGGGAAGAACGATTCGAGATCCGCCACGCCAACTTTCGTGAACGGCGGCGTTTGTATGTGCTGGATGAGCGAAGTGAGGTCGAGGTCCGAACCACGCCGCCAGGCGGCGGAGAGGAGCGCAGCAACGAGCGTATGCTCGCGGCTGCGTGGGGTCGATGTCGCGCCCGCGAGCTCCAGCACGCTGGTGGCGGTCACCCCTGCGCGCTCGGCGAGCGCCTCGGCATCATCACGTGCCGGGCCAGGCGGTGCGGCAAAAGACTGGAGGATTGAAACCGGAAGGCCCGCCCGGCTGCCAGGCGTGTAGATCGCAAAATCGGCGGCAGCGCGCAGACGTTCCATCCGCTGACCGTCCTGGCCCCACTCCTTGAGCCCGTCGGCCCACATGCGGGCCTGCCGGGCAGCAAATTCGTCCGGGCCCACTCCCGCACGCCGCGCCTCGTCTTCGTCAATCCACGGACGGAAGTCTTCGGCCGCCAACCGTGGAAACGTCAGCAGCAGATTGCCGAGGTCCCCTTTTGGATCGATCGCAATGACAGGGATGCTGTCGATCGCCGCCTCCTCGATGATCGAAATGCACAACCCCGTCTTGCCGCTGCCGGTCATCCCGACACACACCCCGTGGGTCAGCAGGTCCCGCGAGTCGTAGAGCACCGGCTCGTTGGACGTCTTTTCCGTGGCGAGATCGTGGCGCCGCCCGAGGTAGAAAAGGCCAAGTTTTTCGAAGTCGGTCATTCCGGTAGGTTACACGGTGCCGTCCAGAACTGGAGAGGAATTGAAAGCACGGGGTAGCGCGACCGCAACTGGATCACGCGCCGGGCATAGTCGGCTTTCGGGATGCGGAGTGCGAGCAGATCCTCGCGGAGACGTCTGATTTCGTACTTGTAGAGGTCCCGCACGGCGTCGCGAAGCTGCTGCGGAGACGAGGTGGGAAGCGGCCGTAGACCGTGGCGTGCAAGCTCCTCGAGGATTTCCGAGTGATATTGATAGGTTTCCGCCACGTCGTTCTTCATTGTCCTACTTCTGTTAACATGCGCGTCACTTCCCGAAATGATGGAGTCTTATGTTCAGGATGCTCACCGCCGGCGCTGTGGCGCTGGCCGTATCCGCTAGTCCCGCGCCAAGCGAGCGCATCGACCACGAAACCAACGCCCGGATCCGCGAAGAGGGGCGTGAACGTTCGCAAATCATGCAGACGATGCATATGTTGACCGACGTCTACGGGCCGAGGTTGACGGGCTCCCCGAACCACAAGGCGGCGGCGGAATGGGTCATCACACGGATGACGGAATGGGGGTTTGAGAACGGCCACCTCGAACCTTGGGACTTCAATCATCCCGGCTGGTTGAACGAGCGATTTTCGGGATTCATCGTCTCCCCCGTCAAAGACAGCCTCGTCGGAGAGGTCCTCGCCTGGACACCCTCGACGGCCGGCACTGTTGTCGCGGAGGCGGTCAACATCATTCCGCCGTCGAGTTTCACGAAGGAGGAACTGGCGGCCTGGATCGAGGCGACCCGGCCGAAAGTGAAAGGGAAGATCGTGCTCATGGGCCGTCACGTGAGCGTCCCGGTCACGATCGTGAAGTCCGCGCTGCGACGGGACTACGACGATCTGCGGCGGCAATACGATCCGACGAATCCCACGCCCGCGGGCCCACCGCCGAACGTCGCCGCACAAATTGCCGCCGCACGGCGGCCGGCCGATCCATCGCGCGTTCCTGCGCGAACGGCCGCGGAAGCCATCGACGCGATGCTCGTCTCGGGTGGTGCGCTCGTTCGCGTCAACGACGCCGGTCGCGACCACGGGCAGATCCGCGCCTTCAACAACAACACCTTCGACCCCGCACGGACGGTTCCGACCGTCATTCTGCGCAACGAAGATTTCGGCCGGATTTCCAGAATCCTCGCCGACGACACCGCGGTGCGGCTCGAATTCACCATCGTCAACACGTCGTACCCCGAAGGGCGAACCTCCTACAACGCGATTGCCGAGATCCCGGGAACCGACAAGCGAGACGAGGTTGTGATGCTTGGCGGCCATCTCGACTCGTGGCACGCTGCGACCGGCGCGACGGACAATGCGATCGGCTGCGCCGTCATGATGGAAGCGGCGCGAATTCTCAAGTCCCTCGGCGTCAGACCACGCCGCACGATTCGAGTCGCGCTCTGGAGCGGTGAAGAGCAGGGACTGCTCGGATCGAAAGCGTACGTGAAGCAGCACTTCGGAACTTACGAGGCGCCCAAACCGGAGTTCGACAAATTTGCCGGCTACTTCAATGTGGATACGGGAACGGGACGCATCCGCGGCGCAAGCGTCTTTGGACCAACCGCCGCGGCCGCGATCTTGCGCGAGGCCTTCGCGCCTTTCGAAGATTTTGGCGTGATGGGCGCGACCGCGACGAAGAGCCGCCGCTCCGGAGGGACTGACAGCACGTCGTTCAACGAGGCGGGACTTCCAGGCATTGGCCTGAGCCAGGACCCCATCGAATACGGCACCTACACGTGGCACACGAATCTGGACACCTACGAACGAATCATCGAAGAGGACGTGAAGAAATCGGCCGTCGCAATTGCCGCCGCCGTCTATCACCTCGCGATGCGCGAGGAGATGCTGCCGCGGTTCAGCAAGGAAGACATGCCGCCGCCTCCGGCGGCACCGTCCGTCAGTGGCACTGGACAGTGAAAAGGAGCAACAGATGGCAGAGGAACGCACGGGGCAGAACACGGGAGACACATTGACGCGATCCGCCGAAGTGGTGGGGAGCATCATCGGCAGTGCCACGCGCACGGTCATGGACACGGCAAGCAACGTGGCAAGTTCGGCCACATCAACGGCGCAGTCGATTGGCAGCGCCACGGCAGAGGCGGCGACGGCTGTTGCGGAGCGAACCGCACCGGCACGCCGGGCTGTCCGGCGTACCGTCAAACGCGTACAGCGGCGGGTGAAGGCCGCGCGTCGGACCGCTCGTAAGACGTCGTCGCGGGGCGCCAAGAAAGCCTCGTCCGCGAAGCGAGCACGGTCGAGCGCGAAGGGCCGAGGGTCAAAACGGACCACCGGACGCAAATCGGCCCGCAAACGATCGGCCAGCAAGAAGAAGTAACGACGAAGGCCGGACCCGTGTCCGGCCTTTTCGTCAACGCTCAGGCGGTCTCGTTTTAGTCTTTCGCTGCCGTGTTCGTCGATGACGGTCCGCCGGGACCGCGGGCACCCAGGTAGATCCCGTTGAAGAGGAATTTGAAGGTGCCTGCCGGTTGCGCGCGGAACGTGATCTCGGGCCCGAAGAGAAACAGCTTCCCTTTGCCCACCGTCGCGTCGATCACCTCCACGCCGCCGTCGAGATAACCCTGTCCGTATGCCCAGCCACTCCGGAGCGGTGTCGCATTCGCGAACCACGCCACCGGCCGCACACCTTTGAGCGTGGCATCCGGATCGAGGCTGAATACGGGGCTGTTGTCGAAGAACACGTCGACAGGGTTGGCAATCCCATGCGCGATCGGCACCGTGTTGTCCACGGTTGCGCGGAGGACCGACCCGGGCACGTAGTACTTCTCGGAGGAAAGAGGCCGCGTCGCACCATCGGGGGATCTCTCGACCAGGTGATTTCCCACGGGTAGCTGCATCAACTGCGCGAAATTCATGGCCGAACGGCCGACCGCAAGAATGGTTCCGCCACCTTCCAGGAATTTCCTGAGCTGTGGCACGGTCTGCGTCACGGTATACGCACCGCGCATGTTTTCGTACTCCGCAGGTATCGCCGATCCGGCCCCGCCTCCCCGGCCGCCGCCTCCGCGTCCTCCAAGTTCATTGGGCGCGGATGGACCCACGCCCGATGGGAAGATGATCACGTCGTATCTGCTCGACAGACTTCCTGCATCCACCGCCTTCGGGAAGACCACTTCGAACGGGAACTCGTACTGTTCGAGGAGCCATCGGGTCCAGCCCGACGGCATCGAGCCACCGTACTGATCGGCAAGCGCCACGCGAACCTTTCGCAGCTTGATTGCGTCGCTCGTCACCAAGCCGGAGGGTGGCATCTCGAAGTTGACGCCCAGGTCTGTCGCGATTTTCTGCAGGGCGTCACGCGGGGCCGTGACGACGAACTGCCCCTCTCCCTGCTGGCTCCAGAGCACCGTGTGCCCGGCGTCGAGGAGACGGTTCACGGCGATAAAGGCATTGTTGCTCGCGTGACTCAGGATCGAAGGCCCGGTAATCCCCTGCGCCACCTTGCCGGGCGGAGGATTCTGCAGTCCGCTGACCTTTTCAAACGGGCCGTCGAATCCGTCGAGGATGCGATCGAACTTGACGCCCATCTGATACGCAAGGGTCCACCCGGCGTTGTCGTACGGCCGCGTCGGCGGTCCGCCGGGATACGGAATGTCGTCTGGATGATCCTGCGGTTCGAACATATCCAGCACGTGAGGACGGAAGGCCTGCGCCGATTTGACGACCCACGATCCTGCCGGATAGCTCGTGCCGGCCACGCTGAACGGCGCCGTGGCGCGATGCACGGTAATCCCGGTCTTTATCAACGCATTGATGAAGCGCGTGGCCGTCGGGAAGTCCGGCTGGTCGGAAGGCAGTACGAACCCGCGAGGATCGCGCAGAGCCGGATCGCGCAGCAAGGTCTTGAAGTCTTCAACCGTGCCCCCGCCTCCGCGACCGCCGCCAGCGGGTTCCGGAGTGTCGCCGGATGGCACGTCGCCACCGCCGCGGCCTCCCCGGCCGCGCGTGGGACTCAATGCGGCTTGCGCGGCAATCACGCGGCGTGGTGTCGGCGTCCAGCTGTCGCGATTTCCGCGCTCGATGGAGTTCTTCCCCATCTGGTAGATGTTGAACAGGAAGTTCTCTCTGTTGCGCGAGGCGATGTCGAACACCGCGTAATTCGCCGTCACCGAGTAGTCAATCGACTGGCGGAAGTGCCATGGCTGCGGCGCAATCGGGAAATGCAGGTTGGAGTCGGGCAGGTGCCGCGACGGTACGAACGGAATGTTGATGGGCGTGGGGTTCCCGATCGTCTCGGTGAGGAGCCCAATCATGTTGTGGAAGTAGGCCAGCGTCCGCAGGCCACCGTTCCACCATGTGGAGTAACTCGACCCTCGTCGGCTCGTCACCCCGGCTTTCCCTTCCGCGGCAAATCGGCTATGCATCGCAGCGGCGACGAGATCGAGTTGAGCCGGAATCAGCGGATCGAAGTTGTAGTTGAAGGGATCCCTGAACGGCGGCGCGAACATCACCGTTCCAGCCGGACCGGTTTGATGATGGTTGTAGAGGATCTGGGGGAACCACTCCAGGTAGAGCACGCGATTCATGTTCGTGCTCTCCGGTTGACTCGAGAGATAGAAGTCTCGGTTGTTGTCGTGGCCGATGTACTTCTGATACAGGCGCGGGAGCCCCGTCGTCGATCGCCGAGTCGGGTCCTTTTCACGCATGTACCAACTCGACACGAGCTCCATTCCGTCCGGATTGGCGTGCACAGCCAGGATAATCAAGTCGTTCAGGAATCTTGTCGTCTCCGCATCGGTTCGAGAGACGAGCTGGTAGACAGTCTCGAGCAGCTGATGCGCCCCCAGCACTTCGGTGGCGTGCAGCCCGCCGTCGAACCAGACAACGCTCTTGCCTTCTTTCGCGAGAGCACGCGCCTGCTCGTCGGTTAACCCTTCGGCCGTTGCCAGCCGCCGCGAGATCTCCTTGTAACGTTCAAGCCGCTTCTGGTTTTCAGGCGAGGTGATGATGGCCATCAGCTGCGGGCGGCCCTCCGCCGTCTTGCCGATCTCGACGACCTTCATCCGATCGGATTCTTTGTCGAGTTTCTGCCAGTAATTGACGAACTGCGTGTACGTGGCGAGTTGGTAGTCGTCGCCGATGTTGAAGCCAAAGTGCTGCTTGGGCGAGGTGATGGTCTGCGCACCAGCGCCGGCTGCGGACGCGAGGACGAGCGCGCACAGCACGATCCGAACGCGCACGTTGCGGGTGTACATGAAGAAGCCCCCTTGCGGGGGCTTTATATCAGAAAGGGTTCAGAAAGGGTTCAGATAGGGTTCAGAGGAGGTGCAGAGGAGGTTCACGGGTTCACGGGTTCAAGGGTTCACGGGTTCAAGGGTTCAAGGGTTCAAGGGTTCACGGGTTCAACGGTTCACGGGTTCTTCAAATGTAAAGTCAAGACGCCGGGACTGTTTGGAATTCCGTGTGTGCAGAGCGCGTTTACGACGTTCGTCTTCGTTTCACTTTTGGGTGAAGCGATCATGCGGCGCTGTGGGCGCGTTCTGTGCGTCTTATAGGGACGGCGGCGTCCAACCGCGTGTGCATTTTACGGCGTCGGCGGAATGAAGCGAGCGCCGTAGAGAGCGAATTCATTCATCGCCTGACCGCCAGGTTGGCCGCATGAAATTCGCCAGGAGCCGACGGTGCGCATCAAGGCCGTGTATCTGGCATTGGCAGTGCCGCCCGAAATCCGCCGGATCCCCACGACCAACGCGCTCGAGAGCGTCCACGCGCAGCCGCGCAAGATCATCGCAGCACGGAGACATTTTCCGAATGACGACGCGGCCATGAAGCTGATCTGGCTGGCGCTGCGCAACTTCACCGCCAAAATGGGAGCGCGGCGCGCCCGTGGAACGGAACCTTGAACCGGCTCTGAACCTTTGAACCGGCTCTGAACCTTTGAACCGGCTCTGAACCCTATCTGAACCCCATCTGAACCCCTTCTGAACCTATTTGATCGGCGCCCCAACCAGCGGTCCGCCCGACTCGGGCATCGTCCCTGCGAGACTGACGTTGTGCTCGTAGATGATGCCGTCGGCGTTCGTGCCGAAGAAACGTCCGTTTGGTACCGCGCCGAGGTGATCGGCGACAACCGCGTAGCCTGGAGCCGAGCTGCCCGGACCAAGGCCGTTGCAAGTCGCCGGCGCGCCGGCCAACGGCGTCCCAGCCATGCTGAAGTTGTATCCGCCCTTCACGAACGTCGGACCGCTCGCCAGCTCGGATGGGAGGAAGGCCTCCGCACTTCCCGGCGGAACGATCGCGAGCGTCGGGAAATCGGGCGAGTAGAACCCGAGGCCGCAGGTAATCGCGAAACTCAGCTGCGCGCTATTGGCGACGCGCAAGGTGCCGAGTGCGGACGCGGACTGCGCCGCGCCGCGCGCCTTCATCAAGCCCGGTATTGCCAGTGACGCCAGCAGTCCGACCAGCGCGACGACGAAGAGCATATCGATCAGCGTGAAGCCAGCCTCGCTCTTCATCCCCAATGCCCGCCGGCGCTGTCTGGCTGTAAGTGCCCTCATGATCCCCACCCGCAGGCTAGGCCTGCCTGAACGTGCGTGATTTACGCGCTGTGGACACTTTTCGGCAGGAGTGCCATTTTTCGGCCGGCCTAAAGTGTCCGTTCCCGCCCCCTGCGGCGTGCGGCCGCCCACAGCGTCTTCGTAACCTACGCGTTTCCCTGGCCTTACGGGCCAGGTGCGGTCCGCCTTGGGGTGCGATACCGCTCAGGTTGCAAGAAGGGAACCAGACGCTCGGGACCCCGGACCCCGAGCCCCGGATCCCGGATCCCGAGCCCCGCTCACCGGGTGAGTTTCCTGTATTTGATTCGGTGCGGCTGGTCGGCTTCCGCGCCCAGCCTCCGTTTGCGGTCTGCCTCGTAATCCTGGTAGTTCCCCTGGAACCACACGACCTTGCTGTCACCCTCGAATGCCAGCATGTGTGTGGCAATGCGATCGAGAAACCAGCGATCGTGGCTGATCACGACGGCGCAGCCGGCAAAGGCGAGCAGCGCCTCTTCGAGCGCGCGCAGGGTGTCGACGTCGAGATCGTTCGTCGGTTCGTCGAGCAACAGCAGATTCGAGCCTCGCCTCAGCAACTTCGCCAGATGCACGCGGTTTCGTTCGCCGCCCGAGAGCGATCCCACCTTGCGCTGCTGGTCGCGCCCCTTGAAATTGAACCAGGAGACGTAGGCCCGTGAGGCCACGGTCCGTTTGCCGAGTTCGATGTCGTCATGGCCGCCGGAGATTTCTTCCCATACCGTGCGCGCCGCGCCGAGCGCATCTCGCGACTGATCGACGTATCCAATCTGAACGGTCTCGCCAATTCGGAGCGTTCCTGCATCCGGCTTCTCCTGCCCCGTGATCATCCGGAACAAGGTCGTCTTCCCCGCCCCGTTCGGTCCAATCACCCCCACGATTCCGCCACGCGGTAAGGTGAACTCGACATCGTCCATCAACAGAAGATCGCCGTACGATTTGCGCAAGCCTCTCGCCTCGACGACCACGTCGCCGAGACGCGGGCCTGGCGGGATGTAGATCTCGACCTGTTCGATTTTCTGAGCCGTGTCTTGCTTCAACAGATCTTCGTAGGCGTTGAGTCGTGCTTTGCCCTTCGCCTGTCGCGCGCGGGGGGACAGGCGGATCCATTCCAGCTCGCGCTGCAACGTGCGCTGACGTTTGCTCTCCTGCTTCTCCTCGATCGACAGCCGTTGCTGCTTCTGATCCAGCCAGGACGAGTAGTTGCCTTCCCATGGGATCCCGGACCCACGATCCAACTCGAGAATCCATCCGGCGACGTTGTCGAGAAAGTACCGGTCGTGGGTAACGGCGACCACTGTGCCCGGGTAATCCTTGAGGAAGCGCTCGAGCCAGGCGACTGATTCGGCATCGAGGTGGTTCGTCGGTTCGTCGAGCAGCAGCAGGTCGGGCGATCGCAGGAGCAGACGGCAAAGCGCGACGCGACGACGCTCGCCGCCGGAAAGCGTGGCGACCTCGGCATCGGCGGGGGGCAGCCGGAGGGCATCCATCGCCAACTCGAGCCGTGAGTCGAGGTCCCACCCATTCGCCGCTTCGATGCGGTCCTGGATTTTGCCTTGCTCCTCCAGCACCTTGTCCATTTCATCGGCGGATAGTTCCTCGGCGAACCTCGCGTTGATCTCGTCGTATCGATTCAGCAGTGCACGAATCTCGGAGACTCCCTCTTCGACGTTACCGAGCACGTTCTTCGAGGAATCGAGGCGCGGCTCCTGCGGCAGAAAGCCGACACTGATACCAGCAGCGGGAAACGCCTCGCCGATGAATTCCGTGTCTTCGCCAGCCATGATGCGGAGCAGCGTGCTTTTGCCTGCCCCGTTGAGACCCAGCACACCGATTTTTGCGCCGGGCAGAAATGACAGCCAGATGTCCTTCAGAACCACGTGGTCGGGCGGGTGGACTTTACCCAGCCCCTTCATGGTGTAGATGAATTGCGGCATAAAAGTAGGATTAGAGTGCCGAGTCGCGTCTGACGGGAGTACTCACCTTCGCTACCGCAGGCTGCGGCGTGAAATCTTCACCGGGGTTGATGAACCGGTCGGATTCGAGCTGGTACTGCTTGTCGTGCAGCGTGCGGTACCTCCCGCCAAGTGCGAGCAGTTCCGCGTGCGTACCGCGCTCGACGATCTCACCCTGTTCGATGACGAGAATCTGATCGGCGCTACGTATGGTCGAGAGTCGATGCGCGATGACAAACGTCGTGCGGCCCTGACGCAGCGAGCGCAGGCCGTCCTGGATCAGCGCTTCGCTCTCGCTGTCGAGCGACGAGGTCGCCTCGTCCAGCACGAGGATTCGCGGGTTTGCCAGAATTGCGCGCGCGATCGCCACGCGCTGGCGTTGACCGCCCGAGAGTTTTACACCTCGCTCTCCGACGACGGTGTCATATCCCCCGTCGAACTTCTCAATAAACTCATCCGCATGGGCGATGTGGCTGACCGCCTTGATCTCTTCCATCGTCGCGTGTGGACGCCCGTATTTGATGTTGTCGCCGACTGTTCCGTCGAACAGGAAGTTGTCCTGGAGGACGACCCCGAGCTGCCCGCGATAGTCGCGCAAGGGTACGGTCGCCAGGTCGCGACCGTCGATCAGCACGCGGCCGGCAAGCGGTCGGTTGAAGGCCATCACGAGGCTGATCAGCGTGCTCTTTCCCGAACCGCTCGACCCGACGAGGGCGGTGGTTGTCCCTGCCGGCGCAAGAAAGCTGATGTCCTGGAGCACCGGCACACCCTTGGTGTACTCGAAGGTCACGTGCTCGAATTCGATCTCGCCACGCACCTGTAAGAGCGGCGGCCGGCTGCTGTCCTCCTGGTCTTCGGTCGGCATTTGCAGCAGCTCGCGAATCCGATCGAGCCCGGCAAATGCTTCACTGATCTGTGTGCCGATCGAGGCGATCTGCACAACGGGCGCCACGAGCAATCCCGTAAACAGGATGTAGGTGAAGAAATCGCCGAGCGTCATCCGGCCGTCGAGAATCGCTCGTCCGCCGACGACGATCATCAGCACGCCAATGATCCCGACCACGATCGTGGAGAACGCCGTAATCGCCGACACCGACGTGACCGAACGGGCGATGTTCCTGAACAGGCGGTGGACCCCGTGCGTGAAGACCAGTTCCTCGCGCTTTTCGGCGGTGTAGGTCTTCACGATCCGGATGCCGTTGAGCGTCTCGTTCAGCCGCCCGGTGACTTCCGCGTTGATCTTGCCGCGCTCGCGAAAGAGTGGACGCAGCTTCTTGAAGGCAAAGGCCATCATGCCGCCGAACGCGCCAAGTGCGACGAGGGTCACCGACGTGAGCACCCAGTTCAGATAGAACAGATATGCCAGCGCGACGGCCGCAGTCACGAGGCTCCCGGTCAGTTGCACGAGACCGGTTCCCACCAGGTTTCGGATACCCTCGGCGTCCGTCATGATCCGCGAAATGAGGACACCGGTCTGCGTCGAGTCGAAGTACCTCACCGGCAATCGCGCCACGTGCGCTTCGACACGCCGGCGCATGTCGGTGATGGCGCGTTGGGCCGCGACGCCCAGAACCTGCGACAGCGCAAAAGACGTGAGCGCCTGGACGATGGTCGCGGCGCCAGCAAGCAAGGCCAAGGGCATCAGAAGCTGCGCATGCCCACGACCGATGACGTCGTCAATGAGGTACTTGGAACTGGCGGGCAGGACGAGGCCAGACAGTCGATTGATGAGCATCAAGCCGAGGCCGAGGGCCAACCGACCTCGTCGCGCCCAGATGAGCTCCCGCGCTTCGCGCCAGGCTGCGCCCGCAGTCAGCTTTTTCCTGGGGGTTTCGGAGCTGCCGCTTGACCCACGAGCGCCATCCGATCTCCGCCCGTGGGCTCGTTCAGAGCGCGGCAGTTTCACACCGCCGCCGATTCCTATGGCCAGCCTGTTTCTCCGCTCCTTCGTTCTTAGAATACCACCCGCAGTTCTCCGACCCACTGGCGCTTCAGAATGTCGCCAAAGACGTGCTGCTGGATCTCCTGATCGGCGAGATTGATCACCTTGACGGATGTGGTGAGCTGGCCGTCGAACCAACGCAAGCCAAAGCCACCGTTCACGAGCGTATAGGCGTCGGTCGTGCCGTGATACCGATCGTCCAACACGTCCTGCCAGAAAGCCGAGTCTGAATACGAGATGGAGAGATTGCCGAGAGCACGGCGGTTACTGAACCGCGCACCGACGTTGAACCGGTTCTTGGCCGGCAGGTTCAGCTCGCTGATGTCGAAGCCATCCGGCTCGGGCTCAGCTTGCCAGGAATAGTTCGCGTAGACGTCCACGTTTGCGTTGACCCCGGACTCGAGACCGAGTTCAACCCCCTTCTGTGTCACTCGTCCAAAGTTCAGATAGGTGAACCGGGCGGGAAAGCTCGCGCCTGGCACGAGCGCAATCACGGCCGGCGGAAGCGGCCACCCGGGCGGAGGATTCGTCGCGGTGTAGCGCGCCGTTCGCAGTTCGGTGAACAGGATGTCATTCTTCGTCCGGTTGACGTAAAAAGAACCAGAAACGACCGCGCGACCGCCGACCACACCGGTGTAGCCCACTTCGAAGGCGTCGAGCGATTGTTCCTTCAAATCAGGGTTGCCGACGGACTGCACCGGCAGGAAATAGGTTCGGCCGGCAAGCGCCGGGCTGAACGCGCCGAGATTGATCGGCTCGACGATGGTGACATCGAGGAAGTTGTTGATGACCGACGGCGATCGGTACGCCCGGTTGTACGACAGACGAATCGTGTGATTCTCCTGTGGCTTGATCATGAACGTCGTCCGCGGCGAGAAGACGAAGTTATCGAGGTAGTCGAACCGATCGACCCGGCCACCGACGATCCAGCGGAAGCGATTCGAGAGGAAGATTTCGTCCTGGGCGTAAATCCCGAATTCGGTCCGGTTATCGCCTTGCGGTGCGAGCGACAGGTCGAAACTGTTGAACCGCACGTTCCCGCCGTAGCTCACGACATGACGCTGGGCGAACGTCTGGAGGTTCGATAGTTCGAGGTCGTAGGTCTTGGTCTGGAAATCGAACCCGATCTGCTGGAGGTTCGGGCCCCTCGTCAGGAGGTTGGTCGCCGTGCCGTCGAGCACGTTGGTGAAGAACGCCCCGCGCAGACTCCGGCGGGTGTAGTTGACGCGGCCATAGCCCATCGTTGATCCGCTGTCGATATCGAACGGGCCGATGCCGGAGTGCATGATGCCTTCCGTGCCGGCAAAGCCGCCGGTGAACGACAACCGGCTGCCGTCTTCGAAGTCGTAATCGAGCCGGCCGTCGAACTTGGGCTGCGTCGTCCCGTTGTTCCGGTAGTCCGGGTACTGGGTGGCACCGGGCGCGCCGGGAATCGTGCCGCTCGGCCGCAGCAGTGCGTCCTGTGAATAGCCGCCGCCGGAGAGTTTGAACGACCAGCGATCGTTGATCGCCTGTGCGTGGGTTCCGCCGAAATACACCAGGCTGCCGCTGCCTTCATCGCGCCCATTCGCGGAGCGATCGAAGGTGCCGAATCCGACGGTGACGCTGGTCCCGGGCATTTCGCGCGGTGACTTGGTGATGACATTGACCACGCCGTAGAGCGCATTGGCGCCCCAGACCGCTGACGCCGGACCGCGGATGACCTCGACTTGCTTGATCTCGTTCAAATTGACCGGCAGGAAATCCCACATGACGAAGCCGAAAAAGTCCTGATAGAGACTCCGTCCGTCGAGCAACGCGAGCTGGCCGGTGGCGAGCGTCCCTGTTGGCGCGCGGCTCGTGACGTTGATGTCGCGCGCGGAGACCTGGGTGATGTTGAGGCCGGGCACCGATCGCAACAGTTCCGCGAAGTTCTGCGTCGGCGCCATCTCGATCGTCGGCGCGGAGATGACGCTCATCGTCGCGCCCGTGTTAATGAGCTTTTCCTCGGTCTTGGAGCCGCTGACGACGACGATTTCTTCGTACTTCGGGGGCTCCTCGGGCTGCTGCGTGGGCTGCTGCGTGGGGGGTGGCTGCTGCGCCGGCGGCTGCTGTGCCGGGGGCTTCTGGGCGGGTGTTTGAGCCGCGCCCGGCACCGCCAGGGCCAGCGTAAACGCGGCCGCGAGCCTTGCCCGCCAGAGCGTAGAGCGCACCGGCGGGGACGTTCGACACACAACGTTCATAGCGTCTCCCCTGAGAGGGTTTCAGTCCGATGGTGTTTCGGCTGTTAGTCGTTCAGGGTATACCAGGTACCGCGAACCCCCAAATAGAAGGAGTACACTGAACGCCCGTGACGGACTTCGAATGGGCCAACTGGCCCGACGAGAGGCTGCTCGATCTCCGAATTTGCGATCTCAAGGTCTCCATCGAAGGCAGTGTGCTCGAGGAGCGGATAGCGGACCTGCAGCGCGAGTTGGATGCGCGGGGGCTGACGTTCCAGCCGCATTTCTGGCTGTCCGGGGAATGGTTCTCTCCCGACGGCGTTCCCGGGGTCGCGCTTCCGTTCTATCTCGCGCATCCCCGGCTCGAAAAACTCGAACGCGCACAGATGCTGGAGGTTGAGGGGGGCACGCCGGAATGGTGTATGAAGATCCTCCGTCACGAAGCGGGGCACGCGATCGACAACGCGTACAAGCTCAGGCTTCGCCGGCGGCGACAGCAGATCTTCGGCCCGTCCTACATGCAGTACCCGGAGTACTACACGCCGAAACCGTACAGCAAAAGCTTTGTGCTCCATCTGGACAGCTGGTACGCGCAGAGCCACCCTGATGAGGACTTCGCGGAGACGTTCGCGGTCTGGCTCAACCCGCAATCCGACTGGCAGACGCGATACACCGACTGGCCCGCGCTGAAGAAACTCGAATACATGGACCTCCTGATGCGCGACCTCGCCGGCAAGCCGATGATCGTCACGACCCGGCGGAAGGTAGAACCCCTGCAAAGCCTCCGCAAAACGCTACGCGCGCACTACGACAGGAAACGCAGGCACTACGGGCTCGAGCACCCGCACTTCTACGATCGCGACCTCCGGAAGCTCTTCTCCGACAGTCCCGAGCATGCCGGGAACATGAAGGCCGCGCGATTCATCGCCCGCGTCCGACGTGAGGTGAGACGGATGGTCGCAGGCTGGACAGGCGAGTATCAGTACACGATCGACCGCGTGATCGAGAACATGATCAGGCGAGCCAACGAACTGGATTTGCGTCTGCGCGGCGAAGAAGACCACGCCAAGCTGGACTTCACGATTCTTCTGACGGTCCAGACGATGAACTATCTCTCGAGCGGCCGTCACCGGGTCGCGCTCTAAGCCGGGATCGCCCGCCTGCTACAATGTGCCGTTTCCCACGGAACACTGCGGCCCTCAAAACGTCTCAGGCAGATATGCGCCCAACACTCGTATTGACAACCACTTTCGCCGTCTGTTTGGCTGTTGTCACGACTGTTCCAATGCGTGCCGACCAGTATTCCCGCCGCGGCGCGCCGGACGCCCCGACCTTCTCGAAGGACGTCGCGCCAATCCTCTACAAAAACTGCGTCGGCTGCCATCGTCCTGGAGAAATTGCGCCGATGTCGCTGCTGACCTACAAAGACGCCAGACCCTGGGCCAAGGCGATACGCGACGAGGTGGGCGAACGGAACATGCCGCCATGGCACGCGGATGCTCCGAAAGGCACGTTCCACAATGAGCGCGGCCTGACGGATGCGGAGCGTGACACGCTGATCCGATGGGTCAATGGCGGCGCCAAACCGGGTAATCCGACCGACATGCCCCCGACGCCATCGTTCACGGAAGGCTGGCAGATTGGCAAACCAGACGTCGTGTTCGAAATGCAGGAGGACTACAAGGTCCCGGAGGAGGGCACGATTCAGTACGAGTACTTCTACATTCCGACGAACTTCACGGAGCCAAAATACATCCAGGCGATCGAGGTTCGCCCCGGCAATCGCGAAGTCGTGCACCACGTTCTCGTGTACTACCGGGCAAAGCCGGACATCCCGCGCACGCCAATGCTCAAGCTGAACCCGGAGCAAACGCGAATGCCGCCCGAAACCGAAGGCATTCATCAGCACCCGGCACGAACCGATCTACCCCCGCGTCGCATCCTCGCGACCTATGCGCCCGGGACAAACCCGCAAGTCATGCCTGCCGGTACCGCGCTTCGACTGGAGCCGGGTGGCGTGATCGAACTGCAGATGCACTACACGACCAATGGCGAGGCTGCCAGCGATCGCACGAAGGTTGGGTTGATCTTCTCGAAGGCCCCCTCACCTCGCGAGGTGCGGCCGTCTCACTTCATGAATACGACTCTGGTTCTGCCCGCTGGCGCGGCCGATGTATCCGTCAATGCCGAAGTCGAGTTCCAACAGGACACGACACTGTGGGGCATCTTTCCGCACACGCACCTTCGTGGAAAAAAATGGGAGTACAAGCTGATTCTGCCTGATGGGACGGCGAAACCGATACTTTCGGTTCCGCGCTATGACTTCAACTGGCAGACCTACTACATGTTCAAGGAACCGCTGCAGATCCCGAAGGGATCGAGGATCGTGTCGACCGCTTGGTACGATAACTCCGCGGCGAACAAGTCGAATCCGGATCCAAAGATCGACGTGAAATGGGGCGATCAGACGTGGGAGGAGATGCAGTACACCGGCATCCTCTTCAGTCCGGCACAGCCGGCGTCGGCGATCAAGCCGTGACAGGTGTGAAGCTCGGGCTTCACGCATTCGTCGCGACCTTCACTGTCCTCGCGCTCGCGTCCGTCGAGGCGCACGATCCCATCAACAGCGCCGTCACGTGGACGGGTGAGATTGAACGCCTCGTCCGCGCGCGTTGCGTCCAATGCCACGTGGATGGCGGGCGAGGTCCGATGTCGCTCGCCACTTATGAAGATGCACGGCCGTGGGCCCGAGCTATCCGAGAAGAAGTGCTCACGCGCCGTATGCCGAAGTGGCACGCCGCTCGCGGCTACGGCCAGTTCGCCAACGATCGATCGCTGACGCCATTTGAGATCGCCCTCTTCGTCGCGTGGGTGGACAGCGGAGCCGTGCGGGGCCCACGGCGATTGGCCCTCGAAGACTCTGGAGCACCGTCAAACAACAGCGACGATCATGTCCGGCATGTGAATATGCGGTGCGGGGAACGGCCCCTCCCTCGCGGCCGCCTGCTTGCGCTCCGTCCACGCCTCGACGAACGTGGGTCGGCCGGCATCTCCGTGGTCCTTCCCGACGGGACGCGCGAGGTCATCGCGTGGATTCGGGGGTTCGAGAGGAAATTCGAGGAAACCTACTGGCTGCGGGAGCCAATCGATCTGCCGCCCGGCGCCCGGCTCAGCGTTGAAGCCTCCGGACGATGCAGCGTCCTGCTGGCGCTGGCGAAATAGTTCGCGACCCACGTCATTTCACGTCGATAGCAAACGGCGCCGTGAGCACCTTCCCTCTCCTCTGAAATTGCACCCACATCTTGTACACGCCGGCTGTGGCGAATGTCGGCGCGAAAGCGATCTCCGGACCAATGCGGCCTGCCGCGTCGGTGGTTTCGGGGTGCGCGTGGGTGACTGACGTCACATCCGAATTGACGATGAGCAAGTGCCCTGCGGCGCCAAGAAAGGGTTCCACGTCATCGATCGGTGTCGCGGTCGCCGCATCACGAAGAGTGAAGCGCAACATGCTCGGTTTCAGCAGTCTGACTTGTGCCTCGAGGCTCACTCGCAGGCCGTCAACGTTCTTCTCCACGATATCCGGTTGGAGATCTGGAGACGCGAACGGGGACCGCCTGAAGCCAGGCGTCACGATAGCTCGATGCAGGAGTTGAGGCGGGCCGCCGACTGGCGCAAAGTCCGCAATCAACACGTAGGCGCCAGGATCCAAATCCACCTCCACGTCGAAGCCGTCCTGTGCCTGGTCCGGATGAACGTGGGCGAAGTAGGACAGGTCGCGCCGGACGATAAAGAGGTGCAGCAGTCGTTCGTGCAGCGGTGAGAACGCCGTCACGCGCTCCGATGTCGCGGGATGCCGGACGTCGATGTGCAATCCCTGTGCACCCGCGCCACCAGGGCGGGCGATCTGCTTGACGTGCAGTTGATAGTTTCCGAGCGTCGCCGCCGGAATCGCGATGAGATCCATCGCGCAAATCGGGCACTTCCCCGTCGTACTCGAACGCACATCCGGATGCATGGGGCACCAGAACGCATTCGTGGCCTGGCTGGCTGTGCGGGGGGCCTGCTTTCCTCGTGCGACTCCAAACGCCGGCACCAGCGCGAACAATCCCACGACCAGGACCAGTACCCTCATTGGGCGATTATAAGGATGCCGCTCGATGTTCTATAGAATGAAAGGTTATGCGTCATCGTTATAGCGTCGGTGTGTTTGTGTGCGCCATCCTGGCAATTTCGTCCAACGGGACGGCGCTCGTTGAACAGGACCACTGGATCGATCAATATCGCGAGCCCGCACGGCGCTTGATCGAGGAATCGACGTCGAGCCGATTTGCCTGGGAACGCCTCGCGGAGCTTGGCGACACGTTCGGGAACCGCCTGAGCGGCTCATCGTCTCTCGAGGCAGCGATCCAGTGGGCGGCCGAGCAGATGAAAAAGGACGGTCTTGAAAATGTGCGGCTCGAACCCGTCAAGGTGCCGCACTGGGTGCGCGGCGCCGAGAGTCTCGAGATCACGACGCCGGGCCGCCATGCGCTGGTGATGCTCGGCCTCGGCAACAGCGTTGGTACCCCGCCCGCAGGTATCGAAGCCGACATTATCGTCGTCCGCAACTTCGCGGAACTCCAGTCCCGTGCCTCGGAGGTCAAAGGGCGAATCGTTCTGTACAACGTGCCGTTCACCAACTACGGCGAAACGGTACAGTATCGCGCGGATGGCCCTTCGAGGGCTGCTGCGCTTGGCGCAGTCGCGGTCCTCGTCCGTTCGGTTGGACCGCCAGGGCTTCGGACGCCGCACACCGGCGCCTTGCGCTACGCCGAAAGTGCGCCGCAAATCCCGGCCGCCGCGGTCACCACCGAAGATGCCGATCGGCTGCACCGGATGCAGGATCGCGGCACGGCTGTCCGCGTCCGCCTCAAGATGGAGGCGAAGTTTCTCCCAGACGCCGATTCGTTCAACGTCGTGGGGGAGATCCGTGGACGCGAGCGGCCCGAAGAAGTTGTAGTCGTCGGAGGGCATTTCGACTCGTGGGATGTAGGCACAGGATCGACCGACGATGGCGGTGGATGCGTGGTGACATGGGACGCGCTGCGTTTGATGAAGAAGCTGAATCTCCGGCCGAGACGCACTGTGCGAGTCGTGCTCTGGACCAACGAGGAGAACGGCCTGCGCGGCGGTCTCGCGTACAGGGACCGCTACAGGGCGCAACTGGCCAATCATGTGCTCATGTTGGAGTCGGACGGCGGTGTTTTTAAACCTACCGGGTTCGGGTTCTCGGGCAGCGATCCGGCACGGGCGCGAGTGACCGAGATCGCGCGGCTCCTGACCGGCATTGGCGCAGACCGGGTCGGCGTCAGCGGCGAAGGTGCTGACATCGGGCCGAGTGTTCAGGCGGGAAACATTCCGGCGATGTCACTCGAGGTGGACGGGAACTACTTTTTGATCCATCACACGCCAGCGGATACGGTTGACAAGATTGACGCCGGAGATATGGCGCGGGCTGCCGCTGCGGTCGCGGTTATGGCGTATGTCGTTGCGGATATGCCGGAGAGGCTGAAGTAAGACGGGAGGGCGGGAGATCGGGAGTCATTTGATCGTGTACACGAGGTAATCCGCGCGTTTCAGATCATCCCCGGAGGGTGCCAGCGCGTTCAGATCGGCAACCGGCAGAATCGAGACGACGACGAGGCGGCGTCGTGGCAGTCGGCGGCGCGTTCGCTCGGCGGTGCCGAGACCGAAATCACTGTGGAAGGCGCCGTTGAAGTGCACGACCTGACGTCCCGTCACGGCGGCGATGGATTCAGCCATGGTTTCGTCCTTCACGCACTGTGATTCGTAATAGCGGCCCGTCCGGGTACGTTGCTCGTCGACAGTCATCTTCTCGGTCCCGGGCGCCGGATGCTCGGCCATGGCCGCGGCGAACTTGTCGAAGTAGACGTCGCGCGGGCACTCAAATTCCCTGGCTGCATGGGGTCGCTCGGACAACGACAATTGGTCAACGGCCTCGAGGCCGCGTTTGGCCACATCCGTCGCGTGACGTCGAGGAACGTTGGCGGCTATGACCGGCCATCCGTTCGCTTTCGCGAAGTCCACAAGCGGCCGGTAATCGGTCGCGTAGCGCGGCCAGGGACGCGCACCCTTGAGAAACACGTCTTCCGACGTCGATCCGGTAAGGAACTGATCCAGCGCGCCCTGAGTGTCGCGTTCGAACATCTCGAGTGACACCGCGACTGGCACGTTGCGGCGGTGCAGCCCTTCCAGAATCGCGAGTTCCAGCCGATGCGTGTTCGGGTCGTCGTGCTGCTCCCCGACGAAGATGATGTCCGCCCGGGCGAGGTCGCCGAGCATCGATTCAAAGTCGCTGAAGGCGTGCTGATTCGTGTCGTACACCCGCTGAGGCACATACGAGGGGGCGAGCGTCGGAACGGCTCCTGACTGCGCGAGCACCCCGAGGAGCACGGCGGCTGCGGCAATCACTAGCCTTCTCCTTTCGTATCCGGCTCGGGCACGAAGCGTTCGTGCAGGTGCACCGGAGCGGCAACCTTGCGAAGTCGCAGGTTAATCATCTCCACAAACACCGAGAAACCCATCGCGAAATAAATGTAGCCCTTCGGAATGTGATGATCGAACCCCTCGAGCAGCAGCGACAATCCGATCAGCAACAGAAAACTGAGGGCCAGCATCTTCACCGTTGGATGGCGATGGACGAACGCGCTAATCGGCTCGGCCGAGATCATCATGATGGCAACCGAGATGATGACGGCCGCAATCATGACCCAGAGCTCGTCGACCATGCCTACGGCAGTGATCACAGAATCGAGTGAAAACACGATGTCCAGCAGCATGATCTGAACGATGACGCTGGTAAAAGACGCGGCAACCGCGCGCGACGCGTGACCTTCTTCTCCCTCCAGTTTGTCATGGATTTCGTACGTGCTCTTGCCGAGGAGAAACAAACCGCCAAGGATCAGGATCAGGTCGCGTCCCGAGATTTCCTGACCCATCACGGTAAACCAGGGCGCTGTCAGACGGATGATCCAGGCAAGCGAGAACAGGAGCAGGACCCGCATGAACATCGCCGCGAGCAGACCCAGTCGTCGGGCCTGCGGCTGCTGCCCCTCGGGCAACTTTCCGGAAAGGATCGAAATGAAAATGATGTTGTCGATTCCGAGCACGATCTCCAGGAACGTCAACGTTGCCAGCGCGATCCAGATCTCAGGATCGGTAAGCCACTCCATCGTCATGGTCCTCGGTGAAGGGAATGCGTCGCTGCGAAGAAACGGGCCTTCAAATCCCGTACGTCTCCGGGTTCCACTGCAGGCCAAGCTCACTGGGCGGGGCCATGTAGCCAACAAGCGCGGAGGCTGCGACAACGGCGGGGCTGGCCAGATATCCCTCGCCACCAAGGCCCATCCGATTCTGCCAATTGCGGTTGAACGAGGTAATCGCGCGCTGGCCTGAGGTCAGGGCATCGGGGCCCTGACCGAAGCACGGACCGCACCACGACTGGCGGATTTCTCCACCAACAGACCGAAACACTTCGGCGATTGACTCGCCGCCAAGTCTGGGATCGGGACGCTCGATCTGCCGGCCAACGCCGCCAGATCCCGGAAACACCGCAAACTCTCGCTCGACCCGACGCGCACCGCGATCGCGTGCGGCCCGCATCACCAGCGCGGCTTGCAATAGATCGTCGTAACTGCCGTTGGTGCACGACCCAATCAGGGCCTTGTCGAACGTAATATGCTCGCGAGCGACTTCCTCAGCAGGGTATGCGTTGCCTGGACTGAACGGCTTGGCAATCATCGGGCGCACGTCGCCAAGATCGACCGCCTCATCGATCGCATAGACGGCCGCCACACCTGGCGACAGCGGCGGATACGGAAGTTCGCTAATCCCTTTCTTGCGGTACCACGCATACGTGATCTCGTCAGGCGCGAACACACCGTTGAGCGCCTCGGCCTCCGCCATCATGTTCGCAATCGTGTTTCGGTACGCAACCGGCAGCTGTCGATCCGCGTCGACGAGTTCCACCGACATTCCCTGCGCCTGCCGTGCACCCCAGCGCCGCAGCAGGTCGAGGACGATATCCTTGCCGCTGACCCACGGCTGGAGCTTGCCACGAAACACGACGCGCCGTTGGTGTGCCAGGGTGAAGTAAATGTATCCGGTGGACCAGCCGAAGCCGAGCGTTGTGGAACCCACCCCGATGCCGACGGCGCCATAGGCCCCATACGCGCGGCTGTGCGAGTCCGCACCAGGGATGAACTGTCCCGGCATGACCAGTCCCTGCTCCGGAAAGTAAAAATGAAAGATCCCGTCGCCAGGCGTCGCGTAATAGGGTGGTTCAAGCCCGTGCATCCGCGCAAAGTTCCGCCCGATCGCCGTCTGCTTGTCATCGGCGTCAAGCCCCGTGAACACGAAGTGGTCGTTGGCAATGGCGGCCTGCCGGGGGAAGATCGTGTGACCACCCGTGATCTGGTTGAACGTGTGGATCGCAAACGGCGCCGTACCGTCTGACGCTGGCAGTAGATCGGCGTAAACCCGTAGCGTCGTTCCCGGGCGAAGTTGAGACGGCTTCAGCGACTTGTCCACACGATGCGCCCAGACGATTTGTTCAGTCGTTGACATGCCGCGCGCGTCGTCTGGCCCCGCCCAATCGACCTGCGGAACCGTCTCGACGGATTGCCGGAATTCACGTCGTCCGATGGCAAAGATTCCGCCGGCACGACGGATCTCCTCCTCTTTGTCGGACAACGGTGCAGGGGCGTAAGTCTTCCCTTGGGTCTCGTTCGTGAGCTCGCGCGTCACCGGGTCGAAGCTGAATTCGTCGAGGTCCTGCGCGTCGGCGACTGCCTCCGGGCTCTGGACGACGTGCAGTCCCAGGTTGAAACTGTTGCGACGAAAGATGTCCCCCATGTTGTTGCCGCAGACGATGACCAATTCCAGGCCCGCCTCTTCGGCCACGCCCTTGAGGCCAGCCGGACTCATTTCGCGCGATGAGCCGATGGCGAACCGATCGCCGGCAATGACAAACGTTTCTCCGCGATGGACGCGCGCCCGGAAATCCGGCATCAGATATCGGAACGATCCAGCCTTCCAACGCTCGTCGAGTGTCTCGAGACTCTCGGACACGCAGTCAGTTGCGGGCGTAATCTGGTCGGTGTCAATAGCATCGAGCTTCCTGGCAAAGCGCGTCCCCGGAAGACTCTTGGGATCCCAAAAGATAAGCGCTCGGCCGCGGATGCGGTGGTCGGACGCGACCATCGAGCTCGCGTCGCCCGATGGCTGAACCGGCGCAGCCGCCGCGCCGGGTTTGAGTGTGGCCGGGGAAATCCGAGGCATCGGTTTCGTACGTCGCTCTCTAACTATACCGGGGCTCCGCCCCGAATGTCGGGCGTGAAGCCGCGGCACTCGAGTAGGGGAAGCGGCGGATAACGAGGGAACGCCGGATCGCGATACGAGAGACGACACAAGTAGAAACGCGACCCACGCGCGTTCGTCACGATCTGGACATGAGCGCAGCGCCGGCACAGCCCGACCGTGTCGTGGACTTGCCCGCGCTCGCGCCGATCGTTCATGATGCTCATATGTTCACGTCGGAGGCCCTCACACGCGGAATCCGGGTGCGCGTCGAATCCGAATACGCGCCCGATCGTTCTCAGCCCGACAAGAGCCAGTGGTTCTTTCTCTATACGGTCACGATCAGCAATGAAGGTACCGACACCATTCAGCTGCTGACTCGACACTGGATCATCACCGACGGAACCGGCCACATCGAAGAAGTCCGCGGTCCTGGCGTCGTCGGCAAGCAACCGACGCTGCGCCCCGGCGATTCATTCGAGTACACCTCGGGGTGTGAACTGGCAACCCCGTTTGGCGTCATGGAAGGCTCCTATCAAATGATCTCTGACGGGGGAGATCGATTCGACGTTCGAATTGCTCCGTTTACGTTGTCAGAGCCCTACACGGTCCACTAACGGCCGGACCAGCGTCACGTTCAGCGGAACTCGCACTCCAGCTTCAAGCTGTGCTCCAGCAGATCGAGATAGCGCGAGCGTGGCACTTCACGCGCGCCAAACTGCTTCAGGTGAGCCGTCACCCACTGGGTATCGAGAAGCGCGTAACCTCTGGCGCGAAGCCGCTCGACCAGCGCCACAAGAGCAACTTTGGAGGCGTCGGTCGCCCGGTGAAACATCGATTCACCGAAGAACGCCCCGCCCAGCGCGACGCCATACAGCCCGCCCACAAGCTCCCCGTCCTGCCAGGTCTCGACCGAGTGAGCTACGCCGAGGTTGTGCAGCGCGAGATAACTCTCCTCGATCTCTTCGCTGATCCAGCTGCCGGGATCGTCCGGATCGCGGTCGGCATCCGCACAGGCTCGAATCACCTCCGCAAATGCGCGGTCGATCGCAATATCGAACCGTCCACTGCGGATGACGCGAGCGAGGCGCGAGGAGACGTGAAACTGGTCCAACGGGATGATCCCTCGCGGGTCAGGCGAGTACCAGCGCGTCACGCCGTCTTCGCCGGCCATGGGAAACCAGCCGCGTGTGTAGGCCGAGATCAGCAGATCGCTGCGGATCACCGCAGCACGAGAACAGCGCATCGACCGTGGTCGATCAGCGCGTGGGCCAGATCGACGGATTGCTCGTTGCCGAGTGGTGCTTGAAGAATCGCAAGATCGATCTGCTGCTCTTCGGTAAACCGGGTCAGTTCACGCTGGGCAGGGCCGGTCCGGATCACGAGGTTGACGTGCAGCCGTTCCTGCTCCTCCGGTGGTATCAGCGACGCCAGGCGATCCAGGGCCTCCTCTTCGATCGCCTGATGCACCTCGGGCAGTTGCTCCGGCCGGATCTCCTCGACCCAACCAACCGGATCGTCAACCGTGTAGAGGATGTGGAGTTGTGCACCGAAGGACTCGGCAAGCCGTCGCGCGAAGATGACGGACCGATCGTACGCTTCGTCACTACCACCGTGCAGGAGAATGTGCTGCATCGTTCCTCTTCCTAATCCAAATCTTTTACTCGGCCCTGAGCGCCACCATGGGATCCACGCGCATCGCGCGGAGCGCCGGCACGAGGCAGCCCAGCATGGCCGCCGCAGACAGCACAATCACCACACCTGCAAAAGTCGTGGCATCTCTCGGCTGAACACCGAAGAGCATCGTGTCCAAGAACCTGGTGAACGCGAGCGAACCCGCCAGCCCCAGGGTCACACCTGCAACTACCAGACGCAAACCTTCCCCGAGCACCATCCGCAATAGATTGGACGGCTGTGCCCCAAGAGCGAGCCGGACCCCCATCTCATGGATCCTTTCCGCCACCGAGTAGGATACGACCGCATAGAGCCCAACAACCGAGAGCGTCAGGGCGAGGCCGGCAAAGAGCCCCACCAGTGTCATGTTGAAACGACGGTGCGACACGGAGGCGGCCACGACATCTGGCATCGTCTGAACCCGTGCAATCGGTTGATTGCGATCGATTTCCAGCACGGCGCGTCGCGCCGGGACCGCCAGCGTGGCGGGGTCGCCGGCGGTGCGAACCACCACCCACATCTGGTGTGCAGGATCGCGCCGGAAGTGCACATATACCTGCGGCCTCCGCGCGCTCTCGAGCGACGCGTTCTGCGTGTGGCGGACAACGCCAACGATCGTCCACCACTCGCCCGCGCGATCGTAGTTCGTGAGTTTGATTCGCCGGCCGACCGGATTGTCGTCAGGCCAGTAACTCCGCGCCATCGTTTCGTTGATGACCACCGCCGAAGCCGAGGGAGGAACGCTGGCGAATCCTTCCCCGGCGATACGTTCGATGCCGAGCGCCTCGAAGTAGCCGGGCGTCACGACCCGGTAGTCCGCCACGATTTCGAGCTCCGACCGCGGCCGCGGACGCCCCTCGATCGTCAATGGCTGAAGTGTCTCGCGTCCAGCCAGGGGGAGACTGGATGTCGCGCCCGCATGGACAACGTCAGGCAGCGCCGCCAACCGCTCAATGAGGCGGCCGTAGAAGTCTGCCGCGCGCTCCTCGGAATATGCCGCCCTGGGCAACACGAGCTCCATCGTCAGCACGCCTCTCGCCTGGAAACCGGTCTCAACTTTCAGCAGCCGCACAAAGGTCTGCAGGAGCAGTGCGGCGCTGATGAGCAGGACTGACGCCAGGGCCACTTCCGCGATGACGAGGGCATTCCGCGTGGCATGAGATCGGCGCCCCCCGACAGTGCCTCGTCCCCCGTCACGCAGGCCGTCGCTGACGTTACCGCGTGTGCCCTGCACTGCGGGAACGAGCCCGAAAATGACGCCGGTCGCGACCGCGACGAGGATCGTGAAGGTCACGACGCGGACATCAAGGGAGGCGTCGGTCACGGCAGGAAGGCTCGCGGGAAGCAGCGCCAGCAACCCTCGCAGACCCCACCATGCGAGCAGGATCCCAAGTGCCGCAGCCGCGAGCGACAGCGCGATGCTTTCAACGAGCAGTTCGCGAATCAGCCGCCGCCGACTCGCTCCGAGCACGTGGCGGATGCAAAACTCGCGATGACGGGCGGCTGCGCGGACGAGAAGGAGATTCGCCACGTTTGTGCAGGCGATGAGCAGCACGAAGCCGACGGCCGCGAGCAGTACGAACAACGAGGATCGAACGCCGCCCACGAGCTGTTCGCGAAGTGGCAGCACCCGAACCGTCCACCCGGCATTGAAATCCGGATACGCCCGGGCAATCTGCGCCGCAATCGTGTTGAGATCTGCTTCGGCTTGAGCCCGGGTCACGCTGTCTTTCAGCCTCGCCACCATGGCGAAGCTCTTGCCGCTCCGCGTCTGTCGCTGCTCCGGCGTAAGCGCATCGAGCGTCCAGAGGTCAGGGCGTGACGAGAAGCCGAAGGCTTCGGGAAGTTCGCCGACGGATGGGAAGCGGAACCACGCGGGCATGACACCGACGACTGTGATCGGCTCCCCATTCACCAACAGAGGCCGAGCCCCGATGTCCGTGGTTCCTCCAAGCCGTCGGCGCCAGAGACCTTCGCTGATCACCGCAATCGGCGTACCGTTGAGATCCGATGGCGTAAACGTTCGGCCGACAATGGGGGCCACTCGCAAGACGTCGAAGAACTCGACGCTGACGCGCACAGCCCCCACACGTTCGGGATTGTCGTCGCCGGTGAGGTTCGCGCGATCCGCTCGCATGGCCGCAAGGCCCGAGAGCGTGCTGTTGCGGGCCCGAAAATCCTCGACGTTTCCGGGAGAAGACGGAAGACGATCGAGATCCAGCCGCTGTTGGAAGTCCGCACTGTACTCCCACGGCGTCACCAGACGTTCGGCATCCGGAAACGGCAACGGACGGAGAAGCGTCGCGTCAATGACGCTGAAGATCGCGGCGTTCGCGCCCAATCCCAACGCGAGGGTGACGATCGCCACGATCGCAAATGCCGGCCGGCGTGCCAGTCCCCTCAAAGCCTGACGCATCGCTGCATTGTATGATCGGCGCCGCGCGCGACGCGCTGATAAGTAGGCGACGGGAGGTCATGAGTGCCGACGTTGACTGTTGAAGGATTCGCACCGGTTGAGGTGGAACCAGCGAAACGACTCGTGCTCGCCATCGAGCAGGACGCGAAGGTAGACGTGCTGCACGCATGCGGCGGAAATGCACGCTGCACGACCTGCCGAGTGGAGTTCATCGCTGGCGAACCGGAGACGATGACCGTCGCTGAACGTACCGTTCTCGCCACGCGTGGCGTCACAGGCGTGCGGCTATCCTGCCAGATTCGTTGCACTCACGATATGACCGTGCGCGCGATTAGCCGCCTCACCGGTAGCGGTCGCCCGGATCCGGGCCCGACGCCAGCCACCGAAATCACCCCACCGCCTGAGTGGATCCCGCGGTCCGCGTGAGACCCACAAGAGATCAAGAGATCAAGAAGAACAGGAGATTAGGAGATCAAGAGGTTTTTGATAGGAAATCCAATTAGCTCCTGATCTCCTTATCTCCTGTTATTCCTTCTGATCTCCTGATCTCCTGCGAGGCGTCAGCGCTGGTACTGGCCACGAATTGTGGGTATCAGGTACTGATCGAAAGCTGCGCGAAAACCGAAGCGCGGTGAAAAGCCCCAATCGCGGCGCGCCGCGCCGTCGTCCACCTCCGCCGGCCAAGAGTCCACGATGCCTTGACGCTTGGCGTCTGGCGCCCACGTGATCCCGGTACCAGGAAATGCGCGGGATACGACGTCAGCAATTTCCTGAGCCGATGGATTGAACGCCATCACGTTGTAGGCCGTTCGCGTCAGCGTGGCTCGAGGCGCAGCGACGAGCTGGAGGAGCGCCTCCACACCATCGGGCATTGCCATGAACGGAATGCGGGTGTCAGGACGAACGAACGATTCGTACGCCTCCCCTTTTGCCGCCGCGTGAATCATTTCCGGCGCATAGTCCGACGTCCCGCCCGACGGCATCGTCACCGCGGAGATGAGGCCGGGGAAACGAACGCATCGGAAATCCACCTTGCCGGCCGCGGTTTCGGCGGCCAGTTGCTTGTAATGCCGCGCGTAATAGTCGCCAAGGTGCTCGCAATACAGCTTGTTGCATCCGTACATCGTCGTCGGATGCGTCCAGTCGTCTTCCCTGATCTTCCCGGCGTGGGTCTTCGCGTCGAGTGTGGGTAACCCGTACACCGCGATGGACGATGGATAGAGAAACGTCACGGGCCGGCCGTGCGATTCGGCCTCGTGCTGGGCGAATTCCAGCAGATTCAGCGTCCCTTCGACGTTGACGTGATGCGCGGTGACCGGTGTGAATTCCGCGCGGGTGGACAAGAGCGCCGCAAGGTGAACCACCAGCTCCACCTGATACTCAGCCAGGACGCGCTCGAGCAGTCCCTTGTCGAGAATCGAACCCGTAATCTCACGGTCGACGAGTGGCGCAATCGTCGGATCGAGCCGCGCCAGATCGAGTGTGACGATGCCGCGACCCGATTGCCGGCCGAGCCGTTCGATCAAGCCGTGACCGATCTCGCCGTTCGCGCCGGTGATGAAGACGACGGGCTTACGCATTAGTTAGATCGGGAGGACGGGAGGAGCGCCTGCGGCCCGAGCGAGGCGCCGGCTTGCCAGCCGGAGCGCCGCCCGCCTTCGCCGAGGCTACGGCGGGCAACCTTCGCCAGAATCTCGGCGCGAAGGTTGGAGGGAAGCCGCCGAAGGCGGCCGCCGAGCGAGCGCGAGCGGGGGTGCCCGCCTCCGCTGGTCGCACACCAGACGAGCGACCGGCTACGGCGAGGTGTCGCCGTAGCGCGCCTGAGTTGTTCGCGCGCGGAGGCAGAGGGCCCCGCGAGCACTGAAGAATGAGGACGGGAGATCGGGAGTCCGGGAGGAGGCACTGACAACCGATCATAGAAAAATCGTGACGATTGACGCGATGATCGACAGGGCTGTCAGCATGATGCAGGCGGCCGCGCCCACGAAATGGTCCATGCGTTCCGCTTTGAGCGGGTCGAGCCAGGCGCCAGCAAGATATCCACCCGCGAATCCCCCGGCGTGCGCGTAGTTGTCCACGCCCGGCAGAATCAGTCCCATCACGAAGAGCGCCACCGCATACCCCATGGCTTCGCGATGCACCATCGAGCTGCCGCTGCGACGTCCGTAGTACACCAGCGCGCCGAGCAATCCGAAGATCGACGCCGAGGCGCCCAACGTGAGATTCGCGCCTCGTAAAAACGGGATCGGCATCCAACCGAGAAACTGCCCCGCCAGGCTGCTCGCGAGAAACCCCACAACTCCGGCAATCGTGTAGACGATCACCATCCGTCCAGGTCCGTAAATCTCGGCCGTCGCCGGCCCGAGCTGACGAACCCACATCATGTTGAAGAGGATATGAAGAATGCTTCCGTGCAGCCAGCCGGCGCTGAGGAGCGTCCACCACCGCCCCATTTCGAAGACCGGTGTCGCACCACTTGACCCAAAAAGATAGGCCACCCGGCTATCTGGCGAGAGCATCGTGAACATGCTTCGACCAACGATGTTCCCGCCCAGGACGACGGTCATCAGCAACATCGCTACATAGAGGGCTGAGCAGCCCCAGACCACCAGCCCGATGAAGCCCAGATCGTTTCCAAAGCGTCTGAGCGCGGGGCCAAATCCCCACAGCCCGGGATTTCTACGGCCGCAGGTATAGCACCGGTCGTCGTTCACGCCCACGAGCGACCCGCACGAGGCGCAGACCACGGACCCTGTCGTCTGACGCTTGAACATCAACAAAGAAGCATATAACACTGCCTTCGACGGCATTTGGCGCATCGACGACCATGAAGGTTCTCGTCACCGGCGGCACCGGCTATCTCGGAAGCGCAATCGTGCGCGCGCTCGCCCACTCCGGCCATCGTCCTGTCGTCTTCGCTCGGCGCGCGGGAGCGGTGCAGCTTCCAACGACGGCAATCGAGGGCGACGTTCGAGACAAACAGGCCGTCGAGGAGGCGGTTCGTCAGGTTGACGCGGTTTGTCATACGGCTGCGCTCGTCAGCGTGTGGCGAGCGCGATCTGGAGACTTCGATGACGTCAACGTGCATGGACTGGAATTGGTGCTCGAGGCGTGCGAGAAACATCGGATCCAGCGGATCGTTTACACGTCTTCGTTTCTCGCACTTCCGCCGGCCAATCGAAGCGCTCCGCTCGAAGCCAACGACTACCAGCGAACGAAGGTACTCGCACGCGTCGTCGCGCGGCGTGCGGTGGAACAAGGACTCCCGCTGACGATCCTCTATCCGGGCGTCATTTACGGAGCGGGGGCGGCAACTGAAGGCAATCTGATCGGCCGCATGATTCGCGATCACCTGCAGGGACGGTTACCGGGCCTAATCGGGAGTTCGCGCGTCTGGTCATACGCCCATGTCGATGATGTCGCGGCGGCGCACCTGCGTGCCCTCGAAATCGAGACGGGCCCACATGAATACGTGCTGGGAGGGGAGAACGTCCCGCAGATCCGAGTTTTTGAAATCGTGCGCGAGCTGACCGGGCGCCCGCTCCCCCGTCGCATTCCAAACGCAGCCGCCACGGCCTTGTCGTTCCTCCATGAAGCCCGAGCGCGCCTCACTGGAGTGCCTCCAGTTATTACGCGCGGCGTTGTAAAAATTTTCAGCCATGACTGGCCCCTCGACAGCAGCGCGAGCATCGACCAACTTGGCTATCGAATCACCCCACTTGTCAGCGGCTTGCGCCGGCTCGTTTGACTGGTGTCTTTTTTGCACTTCGTCGGGCACGCGCCTGCGACGCCCTTTGTTCATCATGACCACCGGCCCAATACCGGCGCCACATCCCGCGCGGGACTGTCCATTTTGCGGGGTTGCGACGGATGTTCCTCATGAGACGCAAGAAGGGTGTATCGAAGCACTGCACGTCGAAATTGCACGGATGAAAGGCATCCTCGACCATGTGCGGCCGCTCGGTCACCTGGTTTCGCGGCTGACCCCGCCGGAGGGACGCGCCGACTAATCGTTCCCTGTAGGATTCCCCCGCCCTTTCTTACGGGTTTCGCGACCCGGCAGGCTAACCATCGTCTGCAACTCCCGTCTAAGCAATCGGATGCCGCATACGGACGCCGCCGCCGTCGCGCTGGCCCGCGACGGAGATAGCGAGGCTTTCCGCGCGCTCGTGGAGCGTCACAGCCGCGCTGTCTATCGGCTGGCGCACCGCATGACCGGCAGTCCGTCCGATGCTGAGGATGTCGTACAGGAGACGTTCTTGAGGGCGTACCGTCAACTCGGTCGATTCGAATCGCGAGCCAACTTCGGGACCTGGCTGCACCGGATTGCGGTGAACTGCTCGATCGACCTGATTCGGGCCCGGCCCCACCGCGAATCGACACACGACACGACTGACTTGGAAGAATTCGCCGGTGGAGAAACGAGCCAGGCGGGACGGCCATCTCCCGAACGCCTGATGCTCAGTTCGGAGGTCCAGGAGCGCATTCAGGGAGCGATGGAGATGCTCAGTCACATGGAGCGCGCAGCCTTTGTCCTCCGGCACTTCGAAGGGCACTCGATTGACGAGATCAGCCGTTTGCTGGGACTGAAAACAAACGCGACGAAACACAGCATCTTCCGCGCGGTTCGCAAGATGCGGGTCGCGCTGGAGCCGTTTGTCGGTCTTTAGTCTCCGGTCTCTGGTCTCGAGTCCTGACCGGAGACCACAGACCACAGACCAAAGACCAGAGACCAGAGACCAGAGACTAGAGACTAGAGCATGCTCCACCTGACCGACTCCGATTTCGTCCTGCACTACTACGGCGAGCTGGCTGGCGCTGACGAGCATCGTGTCACCGCACATCTGAGTGAGTGCGCTGACTGCCGCCGCGAACTCACTCGCCTGCAGCGGGTGCTCGGGGCGATTGACGAATCGGCGCTCGCTCCCGACCTGCCGGATCACTTCGAGCGAACCGTCTGGGCGAAGCTCGAGCCGAATCTCGGTCGCGATCGGCGTTCGTGGCTCTCGTGGGTGCTGTCGCCGGCGCCGCTCGCACTGGCAGCCGCAGTCATCGTGCTGATCGTGGGTTCGTTCTACGCCGGTCGTTTGACGTCACGCGACAGCGGGTCGGGACCGGCGGCGGCGTCAGCCGATCAGGTCCGCGAGCGAGTGCTCCTGATTGATCTCGGCGAGCACCTCGATCGCTCGCAGATGGTCCTGGTGGAACTGGCGAGTGCCGATGCGCCGGGTTCACTTGACATCACGGAGGAGCGCGCACGCGCCGAGCAACTGCTCGCCGCGAATCGACTTTACAGACAAACGGCGGCGACAACCGGAGACGCGGCGCTGGGCGATCTGCTCGACGAACTGGAACGGTTTCTCGTTGAAGTAGCGTCAGGGCCGGAGCAGCTCTCGACCGACCGCCTGGACGAGTTACGGAAGCAGATCGAAGCCAAGGGATTGCTCTTTCGCGTGAGAGTGGTGTCGTCCGAAGTACGGGAACGTCAGAAGGAAGCCGTCAGGCGGCGAACGGGCCAGCGAACGTAGCGGGCACTTCCTTCACACAACATGAACCGGCTCGAACAAGCAGAGGGTTGGACTGAAATGAACATCAAGCAGATATGGGGATTCGTGATTGCGCTGGCAGTAGCCGCACCAGTGGCCGCTCAAGGGATTGGGGGCGGACCGATTGGTCCGGGCCCCGTCGGGCCTGGGCCTGCTGGAGCGGGGCCCGCGGGCCCTGGGCCTGTCGGACCAGGACCTTCTGGGCTCGGACCCATTGGCCCCGGCCCACTGGGCCTGGGACCGCTTGGACCGAATCCCATCGGCCAGCTGCCACCTGGTGTCGGCCGCGCGCTGGAGCTCCTGAAGGACGGCCCGCTCGATCCGTCCTTCCTGGCGGACATGCGGGTGCTCGGCGAAGAGATGAAGGCGCTGGGCGCCGAGATGCGGCTGTTCGATCTGCAGGATCGCGA